>NZ_JBMDXN010000097.1:0-7783 GCF_048595155.1 Sphingomonas sp. | reverse complement strand
CGAACATCTGCCCGCCTTGGTGGACAAGGGACGCTTTCGTGCCGATCTGCTCGACCGGCTGTGCTTCGAGGTAATCAACCTGCCGCCGCTCCGGGTACGCGAGGGCGACATTGCCGTGCTGGCCGACCATTTCGCGCGCCGTATGGCGGCAGAACTCGGCTGGCCGCGGTGGCCGGGCTTCGGCTCGAACGCGATGGCCCAACTGGAAGAGCATGATTGGCCGGGCAATGTGCGCGAGTTGCGCAACGTCGTGGAGCGCGCCGTTTACCGGTGGGATGAAAGCGACAAGCCGGTCGACGCCATCCAATTCGATCCCTTCGCATCGCCCTACCGCCGCGAAAAGGGGACGTTGGCGCCTCAGGAAGAAAAGGCGGTCGCGCCTCCCGCCGCCGTCGAGACCACGCTATCCGATCATTGCGACGATCTTCGCGCTGCCTGCCACAGCTACGAACGCAAGCTGCTGGAGGCGGCATTGGCGCGTTGCCGTTTCAACCAGCGCGCAACCGCCGCTGCGCTGAAACTGACCTATGATCAGCTGCGCCACGCACTGCGTCGCCACGATCTGCTGGAAAAAACGCCCGGATAGAATTCCGGTGAACTGCGCCGGAGAGGGCGGGGGTCAGTCGTCCCTGCTTCAGTCGTCCTTGCTATGGTGGTATGTTAGTCGCTAGGGCGGCGTCATTCGCAAGGACCCGGTGCAATCCCGGGTGGCTATCCCGGCCGCCGATCCGCCGGGCAACCTCCACATGATCAGACATACCGACGCCGTCCGGCGCTCGGGCTCATGTGGTGTGTTCAAGCAAGGCCCATGATCAAAATCGACTCTCGGTTCCGAACCGAATGGTTCGCCAACGCCGGTGAAGCGCGCCGGGACGTGCTTGCAGGTATCGTCGTCGCGCTCGCCCTCATTCCCGAAGCGATCGGCTTCTCCATCATCTCCGGTGTTGATCCGCGCGTCGGATTATATGCTTCCGTCGCGATTGCGATCATCATCTCCCTTTTGGGCGGCAGGCCGGCCATGATCTCGGCGGCGACAGCGGCTGTGGCCGTCGTGGTCACACCGCTCGTCCACCGCCACGGCGTGCAGTATCTTTTCGCGGCCACGATCTTGATGGGCATTATCCAGATCATTGCAGGCCTGCTGCGCCTGAACTTGCTCATGCAGTTCGTGTCGCGCTCCGTGATCACCGGTTTCGTCAATGCCTTGGCGATCCTGATCTTCATGGCACAGCTGCCGCAACTGCTGGGCGTGTCGTGGCATGCCTATGCGATGGTCGCCTGCGGCCTCGCCATCATCTACCTCCTGCCGCGTCTGACAAAGGCGGTGCCATCGCCGCTGGTGGCGATCATTGTCTTGGCAGTCGCCAGCATCGCGCTTGGGATACCTGTTCGAACGGTTGGCGACATGGGTAAGCTGCCGGAAGGGCTTCCAAGCCTGGCATTTCCGCATGTTCCGCTCACACTGGAAACGCTCCAGATCATCCTGCCTTACGCGCTGACGATGGCGGCCGTCGGCCTGCTTGAGTCGATGATGACGGCTCAGATCGTTGACGACATGACGGACAGCGAGAGCGACAAGCGTCGAGAATGTATGGGCCAGGGCGGTGCCAACATCGCGGCAGCCCTGGTCGGCGGCATGGGAGGCTGCGCGATGATCGGGCAATCCGTCATCAACGTAAGCTCAGGCGGGCGAAAGCGCCTCTCGACCTTCGTGGCAGGCGCCTTTCTCCTCTTTCTGTTGGCTGTGTTGGGCCCGATCGTCGGCCGCATTCCGATGCCGGCGCTCGTCGCCGTCATGATCATGGTCTCGATCGGGACCTTCAGCTGGAACTCCATCCCGAACGTCCGTCGTCATCCACCGACCTCGTCGATCGTGATGGTCGTCACGGTGGCGGTAGTGGTTGTGACGCACGACCTCGCCCGAGGCGTTCTCGCCGGCGTTCTCCTGTCCGGCATCTTCTTCGCGGGTAAGGTCCAACGGATGTTCAGGGTCGAGCGATCGGAGGGGGCAGGTGGTGTCCTCTACCAGGTCAGCGGAGAAATCTTCTTCGCCTCGGTTGATCGTTTCACGAAGGCATTCCGTGGCGGAGAAGCGCAGCCCGTCACGATTGACGTGTCTGCGGCACATTTCTGGGACATCTCAGGTGTGGGGGCGCTGGACAAGATCGTTGCCCGGCTTCGCCGCGAGGGCTCGCTGGTTGAGGTCATCGGATATAACCGCGCGAGCGCCGATCTGATCGACCGTTTCGCCACGCACGACAAGACCGGCTTCGAGCTCGGCGTGGCTCCGCACTGACGCACACGTTCGGGCGCGATCAACCCCATGCCTGCAGCACCCTCTTCCCAAAATATTGAATGTATGCCAATGATACATTCCTAAATTAGGGAGAGGCAGTGATGATCGCTAGGGATGGGGTCTCCTATCGTGTCGAGGACCGCATCGCGTGGGTCTATTTCGCCCGGCCGGAGAAGCGTAACGCAATGAACCCGGCGCTGAACCGCCGGATGGCGGAAGTATTCGACGAGCTGGAATATCGGGATGACGTGGGCGTGCTGGTGCTGGGGGGCGAAGGGAGCGCCTGGTCGGCCGGCATGGACCTGAAGGAATATTTCCGGGAAACGGAAGCGCAAGGACTGGGCGGCATCCGCAAATCGCAGCGCGAAAGCTATGGCTGGTTTCGCCGACTGCGCTGGTTTCAGAAACCGACGATCGCGATGGTGAATGGTTGGTGCTTCGGCGGCGGCTTTGGTCCCTTGTTCGCCTGCGACCTGGCGGTGGCGGCAGACGAGGCGCAGTTCGGCCTGTCCGAGATCAATTGGGGTATTCTGCCGGGCGGTGGCGTCACCAAGGTGGTGGTCGATTTGTTGTCGATGCGCGATGCGATGTGGCTAACACTGACCGGCGAGTTGATCGATGGCAAGCAGGCGGCGGTCTGCCGGCTTGTCAACGAAAGCGTGCCGCTGGAACGGCTGGAGGCGCGGGTGCGGGAGATTGCCGACCTGCTGCTCAGGAAAAATCCCGTCGCGCTGAAATTCGCCAAGGATGCCGTGCGCCGTGTCGGCACGCTCACCTATGACGAGGCCGAGGATTATCTGGTCCGCATGCAGGAGGCGGCCAACTTCCACGACAAAAGTGAAGGTCGCAAGGAAGGCATTCGCCAGTTCATCGACGAGAAAAGCTACAAGCCCGGCCTTGGCGCTTACGACCTCAATCGGAGCTGAGCGGGGCGTGCAGCCGGTGCAAGAGCCGCAGCAGCGTTTCGCGCTCCGCCTTGCTGAGGGTCGCCAGCAATGGCGCTTCGGACGCGCGCAGCCGCCCAATCATGTCCCGCAGCTGCGCCTCGCCCTCGATCGTCAGGTGCAGCGCATGGCTGCGCAGGTTGCGTCCCGGCCGGCGCTCGACCAATCCCCGCTCCTCCAGAAGGTTGACCAGCTTCATCGCGCTCGCGCGGTTGATCGATAAGGCTCGGCCGAGCGCCGATTGATCGAGGCCAGGCTGCGCCCGGACCAAGGCCAATGCGGTCACCTTGGCGGGAGAGATACCGTAGGGCGCCAGGGCGGTGTGGGCCGCCTCCGATAGCTGCAGCCGCGCCATCTGTAGCTGATACCCGACCAACGTATCGAGATCATCGTCGGACGGAACACTCTGAGTCATCTTGTCGATTCAGTATGCCTAGGATACATTCTGGCGGACGATAGAAGATCCGCGCCAACAAGTCGCGGGCTGTTTCGGGAGAGCTGCCTTGGAAAGCATGTTCAAGTTGTTGATTAACGGTGAAACCGTTTCCGGCGCGTCGGAATTCGACGTGATCAATCCCGCCACCGGCAAGTCGTTCGCACGCTGCCCCAAGGCAGACGTGGGTCAGCTCAATGCGGCCGTTGCTGCCGCCAAAGCCGCTTTTCCGGCATGGGCCGCGACGCCGATCGAGCACCGCGCGGCACTGGTCGAGGCGGTCGCCGCCCGTCTGCTGGAACGCTCCAGTGAATTTGCCAGCCTGCTCACCAGCGAACAGGGCAAGCCGCTCGATCAGGCGACGGGTGAGGTGATGGGCACCGTGTTTACGCTCCGCGCCTTCGTTGACATGCGTCCCAAAACCAAGGTGTTGCGCGACGAGGGCGGACATCGCGTCGTCGAGCATCGCACGCCGCTTGGTGTAGTGGCGGCGATCACGCCGTGGAATTTCCCTATGATCCTGGCGGCGAACAAGATCGGCCCCGCACTGGTCGCCGGTAACACCATGGTGCTGAAGCCGGCGCCGACCACCCCGCTCACCACTCTGTTGCTCGGCGAGATCTTTGCCGAGCTGCTGCCCCCGGGCGTGGTCAACATCATCTGCGACCAGAATGATCTGGGCGCGTTGCTCACCGCCCATCCTGACGTTGCCAAGGTTGCTTTCACCGGTTCCACGGCGACCGGCAAGAAGGTGATGGCGACCGCGGCCGACGGCGTGAAGCGGGTAACACTTGAGCTTGGCGGCAACGATGCTGCGATCGTGCTGGACGATGTCGAGCCGGCGCTGGCGGCAAGGAAGGTGTTCCAGGGCGCGATGTATAATGCCGGCCAGATCTGCGTGGCGATCAAGCGGGCTTATGTTCCGGAATCGATGTACGAGGAATTCTGCGCCGAAATCGCGCAGCTCGCCCGCGACACCTTGGTGGACGACGGCGCAAAGCAGGGCGCCAAGGTTGGCCCAGTGCAGAACGCGATGCAATTCGAGAAGGTGAAGGCCTTGATCGAGGATGCGAAGCAGCGCGGTACCGTCTTGGCCGGCGGCGAACCACTGGATCGCCCAGGCTATTTCATCCCGCCGACCATCGTACGCGATCTGGATGACGATGCGCCGCTGGTACGGGAGGAGCAGTTCGGCCCGGTGCTGCCGGTGCTGAAATATCGCGACATTGACGACGTGATCGCTAGAGCGAACGATTCGGAATATGGGTTGGCTGGAACGATCTGGGGACGCGACGTTGCGCGGGCGACCGATATTGCGATGAAGATCGACTCCGGCACCGTCTGGGTGAACCAGCATCTTGCCATCGATCCGCGCATCCCGTTTCGCGGATCGAAACAGTCTGGCCTGGGTAGCGAACTCGGACAATCCGGCTTGCACGAATATACCCAGGCGCACGTCGTCAACGCCGTGGCGCTGGAGGAGGCTGCCTGAGCGCGGTCGAGCATTTCACCACCCAGGCGGTGCCGCTGCAGCGGCGCCACCTGTTCTGGCGCGAGATCGTCGCCGAAGCTTTCCCCGGCATGACAGCAATAGCCCCGGAAGGCATTCGCGCGGATCTCGCCCGCTGGCGGCTCGGTCCCGTCGGGTTGGCTCGCGCCCGCAGCGCGCGGGCGCAGGTCCGGCGCGAGGTCAATCGCACCGGCCATAACCTGCTGCTCCATCTTCAGCGGCGCGGCAGGCTGACGATGCTGCATGGTGACACCGCCATATCGGGCGGGATGGGCGACATCCTGATCGCCGACGACAGCCGGCCCTATGCGATCGACATTTCCGACGCCAATGAATGCCTGATCCTGCAGATGCCGGCCACCTTGCTGGGCGACGATATCGGTGTCGACCTGCTCCATGGCCGGCTGTTGCCCGGACAAGATCCCCATGTCGCCTTTCTTAACCACATGCTGATCGGTCTGTGGGACCAGCGCGAGATGCTGGGAAATATCGATGAGGGTGTCGGTGACCTGCTTGCCGATGCCGCGCGATTGCTCTGCCGCAAGTTGCCTGTTGCCGCGCCGAAGGCGCTGGCTACCGAGACTCCGGTTGCCTATGCGCTGCGTCACCTGACCGATCCGGAACTCGGCACGGCCAGCCTCTGCGCGGCCACGGGGCTTAGCCCGCGGGCGATTCAGAAGGCGTTCCTGCGGGAGACCGGGCTGACCCCGACCGCGCTGGTCAACGAGCGTCGCCTTGCCCGCGCGGCCGAGTTGCTGGTAGCCGAGCCCGGTCGCAGCGTGACGGATATCGCCTTCTCGCTCGGCTTCAACGATGCGGCCTTTTTCAGTCGCTGCTTTCGCCGTCGGTTCGGCACCACGCCGCGCGATTGGCGCTGCGCCGGTGCGCGATCGTCCTGATCCTGGTTCGCTCCCGTCCAAGACGCGTTGCGCAAGCCGCATTAGCCTCCACCGATAAGCGCCGCGACAGGCGCGCTATCGGGAGAGGAAAATGCGCATTGGTCTCGCCACGGCCCTGCTCGCGTCGACGGCATGGGTCGCACCCGTCTGGGCTCAAGCCACGCCGGCGCCCGCCGCGCAGGATAGCAAGCCGAACGACGGTATCGCCGAGATCGTCGTTACGGCGCAGAAGCGCGCTGAAAACGTACAGGACGTGCCGATCGCCATTTCCGCCTTCGGGGCGGACACGCTCAAGGAGCGCGCGGTCGGCAGCGTTGCCCAGCTCTCTGCCATCGCACCCAACGTCAATCTTGATGCCGGTACGCCTTTCTCCGGATCGCCTGCCGTCCTCTCTGCCTATATTCGCGGCATCGGCTCGGACGATTTCGCTTTCAACATTGATCCGGGCGTCGGTGTCTATGTGGACGGCGTGTATCTGGCGCGAACGGTTGGCGCGAACCAGGATCTGTTGGACGTCTCCCGCGTCGAGATCTTGAAAGGGCCGCAGGGAACTTTGTTCGGCCGCAACACGATCGGCGGCGCCATCTCCATCGTCACGCGCGATCCCGGCAAGGATTTCCGGGTTCAAGGCGACGTGACGACCGGCAGCTATAAACTGCTCAACGCCCGCGGATCGGTCGACATTCCTATCACCGACGGACTGGGCGCCATTCTGAGTTTCGGCGTCAAATCGCGAGACGGCTTTCTCAAGCGCATACCCGATCCGGATCAGCGCACCGTCAACACGCCGTCCTACACGGCCTTTTCGGCTGCGGATTACGGCAACAGCTCGCGTGAGGGCGGCAACGACAATTGGAATCTACGCGGCAAGCTGAAATGGGCGCATGGCGGGCCGCTCAGCATCACATTGTCCGGTGATTACACGCGGGACAAGGGGACGAGTGCCAACAAGCTGATCGGCACGGCCGAAACGGTGCCGGGTAACTTCGCCGGCCTCTACAATTTCTGTATCGGCGCGACGCAGACACAGATCGCGGCGCGCGGGGCGCAGGCGCTGTGCGGCGTCTCCGGCACGCAATTCAATCCGCGCTTCCAGCTGCCAAGCTATGCCGGCGTCAATGTTGATGGGAATCCGGCGAACGACCGGCTGCCGTGGGATAGTCGCTATCTGATTGCCGACAAGGACAAGAGCTACGCCACGGGCAACAGCTTCTCCAACCTAAAGAATTGGGGTCTTTCCGGCATCGTCGATTATGATCTGAGCGACACGGTCGCGCTGAAATCGATCACCGCCTATCGCCAGCTCGACTGGAGCGCCGGATTGGATGCCGACGGCTCGCCGCTCAACTTCCTGCAACTCAGCTTCACCATGCATCAATGGCAGTTCAGCCAGGAAGTGCAGCTGCTCGGCAAGGCGCTCGATAATAAGCTGAACTACGTGCTGGGCGGCTATTATTTCAAGGAAGCCGGTAACCTCCACGATTATGTCACCTTCGCCGAGGGGCAGGTGCAGGTAGACGGGCCCAACCGGCTGGAGACCGAAAATTATGCCGCGTTCGGGCAGATCGATTATCGGCCGTTCGAATGGCTCGTACTCACCGTCGGCGGCCGCTAAACCAGTGAGAAGAAGCAGTTCGAAGGCGGGCAGCAGGAGCTGAACGGCTTCAATTACAATCTGTTCGGATGTTACGATGCAAACGG
>NZ_JBMDXN010000096.1:0-7313 GCF_048595155.1 Sphingomonas sp. | reverse complement strand
GATGATCGAGGGGGCGTGCCACCGACTTGTTGGGACGGCGGCCGAGGATCATGTCGAGCTTCGTGCCCGCCTTGATCGCATCCAGATCGCCCTTCACCATCGCGGCGACGGACTTTGCCTCCTCCTCGCCCACACCGGCGCGCTGCAGTACCCGGGCGAAGCCGTCACCTGTTCCCAAGGTCGCGCTGACCTGCACCTGCGGCCGCTCCGGCGTGTCCGCCAGCCGTTCGACCAGATTGGTCGCGATCAGCCGGCGTCCGGTGTCGGACCCATAAGCCGACGGCGCGATCGCGCCGGCCCGCATCTCCTGCTCCTGCGCGGGTGCGAGGGGCGGCGTGCCGGTGCCGGTCACGGGGGTCATTGTGGGTGCGAAGGAAAGGGCGAGCGCGCACAGGGCGGTGCAGGTCGCGAGGCCACGCCACCATTCGCGGCTGCCGATGCGGGTGCCGAGATCGACCACGATGTCGAGATCGGCGGCGCGCTCGATCCCGCGGCGCAGGGCGCCCCGTTGGAATCGATGCGCCGGCTGCGTCGGTGCCAGCGTCGCTGCGCCAGCTGCGCTCACGAAGCCGTCGCTCTCCCGCAGGTACATGATGTTCCCCGTCTTGAGCCCTGAGTGGGTCGGTCTAACGCCGACAAGGCGGCAGGACTGTGGATAAGCGCGGTTAAAGTCAATCAATCCGAATGTTTACCGCGGACAGCTGCGATAAGATGAGTCGTTTTCCCGCCGAAGCGAGTCAGAGATTGGAACCATGGCCAACAGAGAGCGCGGCCGGGCACGACTTTTTACCGCGCTTTACCCCTCTCGAGGCGCCGGCCTGATAAAAAAGCCCGCGGCTCATCAGAGTCGATGGGAGACAGGTCATGAATTACCTTCTCGGTTCGCTCTTTTCGCTGTTCACGGTGACTCTGGCAGGCGTGGGCGCCGCCCATGCGCAGCCGCCCGAGAAGCCGGTCTCGATCGTGCTGGTGCATGGCGCCTTCGTCGACGGATCGGGCTGGCAAGCGACCTACGAAATCCTGACGGGCCACGGTTACGAAGTGCTGGTCGTCCAGAATTCGACCGCATCGCTGACCGGCGACGTCGACGAGACCAAGCGGGTAATCGCCCGTGCCCGGCATCCGGTCATCCTCGTCGCCCACTCCTATGGCGGGGCGGTCATCACGCAGGCGGGCAACGATCCGAAGGTGGAACGGCTCGTCTACTTTTCCGCCTTCGCCCCCGATGTCGGCGAGACCGTCTTCCAGCTCGCCACCAAACCGGTGCCTGGTGAGCCCGGCCCGCCGCTGCTGCCGCCGAGCGACGGCCAGCTGCTGGTCGATCCCGCCAAATTCCCGGACGCATTCGCGCTGGGCGTGGACCCCCGCCTGACCCACTTCATGGCGATCGCGCAGGTGCCATGGGGCATGCCCGCGGTGGAAACGCCGATCGACACGCCGGCGTGGCGCAGCAAGCCGAGCTTCTTCATGATCGCGTCCCAAGATCGCATGATCCCGCCCACGACCCTGCGGATGATGGCCAAGCGCGCGGGCGGCACGACGGTCGAGATTGGCGGCCCGCACGCCATGATGCTGACGCATCCAGCCGAAGTCGCGGCCTTCATCGAACGCGCCGCGACCAGCGTCGCCGCGAAGTAACCCCGCTGTTCGCGGGCGCCCAGGTCACCGCCGGGCAGGATTTCGCGCCTCACGTGATCGGGGATCGCGAGCTGATCACCGGCCAAGATTCGCGATCCGACCCGCCGATCGCGGCAGCGCTGATTGCCGCGCGTGACGCAATCCTGTGCGAGCTGGTTGCCATCGCCTGATCCGCGCGCGGTCCGTTCGGCCGGCATTCTCCCGTCAGCCTCGTCTCATCGCTTGCTTTTGCCGCCCGCTACGCCATCTTGCCCAAGACATGACGCGCTTCGCCGCCCAACCGCTGGTCGCGGTGCTCGGCCCGACCAACACCGGCAAGACCCATCTCGCGGTCGAGCGCATGTGCGGTCACTCGTCCGGCCTGCTGGGTTTCCCGCTGCGGCTGCTCGCCCGCGAAGTCTATGATCGGGTGGTGGCGATCAAGGGGGCGGAGTCGGTTGCTCTTGTCACGGGCGAGGAGAAGATCCTGCCGGACAAGGCGCGCTGGTTCCTGACCACGGCGGAAAGCATGCCGCTCGACAAGGAGTTCGCCTTTGTCGGCCTGGACGAGGCGCAGCTTGGCGCCGATCCGGAGCGAGGCCATATCTTTACCGATCGCCTGCTGCGCGCGCGGGGCCGCGAGGAGACGATGATCCTCGGTTCGGAGGCGCTGCGGCCGATGCTGCGCGCCTTGACCCCCGATGCGGAGATCATCACGCGGCCGCGCTTCTCCACGCTGACCTATGCGGGGCCGGCGAAATTGTCGCGTCTGCCCAAGCGCTCGGTCGTCGTCGCCTTCTCTGCCGAGGAGGTCTATGCGGTGGCGGAGATGCTGCGCCGGCTGCGGGGCGGTGCCGCGGTGGTCATGGGATCCCTGTCGCCGCGCACGCGCAACGCGCAGGTCGCCATGTTCCAGGCCGGCGAAGTGGATTATCTGGTCGCGACCGACGCGATCGGCATGGGCCTCAACATGGACGTGGCGCATGTCGCCTTCGCCTCGTTGCGCAAGTTCGACGGCCGCAAGAGCCGCCGCCTGACGGTGTCCGAAATGGCGCAGATTGCCGGGCGCGCGGGGCGACACCAGCGCGACGGCACGTTCGGGACGCTCAGCCTGGAAGGCCCCTCGGCGCAATTCGAGGACGAAGAGGTCCTGGCGATCGAAGAGCACCGCTTTCCGCCGATCGACCACCTCTATTGGCGCGACGGCAAGCCGGACCTGGGATCGATCGACGGCCTGATCGCGGCGCTGGAGCGGCGGCCGTCGTCGCAGGTGCTGCGTGCGGCACCGCAGGCGATCGACCTGGCGGTGCTGAAGCGGCTGGCGGACGAAAGCTGGGTGCGCGATCGGGCGCGCAGCCCATCGGCGGTGCGCCGCCTGTGGGATGCCTGCGGCCTGCCCGATTTCCGCAAGACCGGGGCCGAGCCGCACAGCCGGCTGGTCGGGCGCGTGTTCAAGCATCTGAGCGAAGGCGACCTGCATCTGCCGGTGCCGTGGTTCGCGGACGAGCTGGCGCGGCTGGACACGACGCAGGGCGATGTCGAGACGCTGGCGGACCGGCTCGCGGCGGTGCGGACCTGGGCCTATATCGCGCACCGGCCGGACTGGCTGGCCGAGCCCGAACATTGGGCGGCGCGGACGCGCACGCTGGAAGAGAAATTATCGGATGCGCTGCATCAGCGCCTGACCCAGCGCTTCGTCGACCGGCGAACATCGGTGCTGATGCGCGATCTGGGCGCCAAGGGGGCCGATCTGCTGCCGATGAAGGTGGAGGCCGATGGCAGCGTCACCGTGGACGGCGAATCGATCGGCATCTTGATCGGGTTCCGGTTCAAGGCCGACCCGCGCGCGCGCCATGGCGACATGAAAAGGCTGATGGCCGCGGCCGAGCGGCGGCTGGGCGAGGAATTGGGCAAGCGGGCGCGGGCGCTTGCGGTGGATGAGGATTCGGGCTTCAGCCTGGCAACCGATGCCGGCCGCCCGGTCGCCTTGTTCTGGCAGGGCGACGTGGTCGCACGCCTGACCAAGGGCAAGGATCTGCTGAGCCCGCGAATCGAGCTGCATCGGGCCTTGGACGCGCTCACCCCGGCCGATCGCCAGGCGGTGGTGCGGCGGCTGCAGGTGTGGCTGGACGATCAGATGGCGCGCCACCTGCGGCCGCTGATCGATATCAGCGCGGCGGCCCGCGACCCCGCGCAGCCCGCGGCGATCCGCGCCTTGCTGGCCCCGCTGGCGCAGGCCGGCGGCCTTATGCCGCGGCGCGCGCTGGAAGAGGTGCTGACGGCGGTGGAGCGGGATATGCGCGGCCCGCTCAATAAATTGGGCCTGCGGATCGGGACGCTGGATGTGTTCATGCCGGCTTTGATCAAGCCGGAGGCGGCGCGCTGGCGGGTCGCGCTCGCGGCCGCGCAGGACGGCGTGGTGATGCCGGGCCTGCCGGTGATCGGCGCCGTCTCCGCACCGACACCCGCGGAGGTTGCGACCTGTCATGCCTTCGTTCTGGCGGGTTTCCGGCCGCTGGGTGCACAGATGCTCAGGGTCGATCAGGTCGAACGGCTCGCGCGCAATGCGCATGACGCACGATCGGGCCGCGCCGCGTTCACGCCGGACGCCGCGCTCGCGACCTCGCTGGGATTGATGCCGCCGAGCTTCGCGCAGCTGATGCTCGCGCTCGGCTTCCGTTCGGCCGATCAGGGGTGGGTCTGGAAAGGAAAGCGT
Organism: Sphingomonas sp.; assembly: GCF_048595155.1. Taxonomy (GTDB): domain Bacteria; phylum Pseudomonadota; class Alphaproteobacteria; order Sphingomonadales; family Sphingomonadaceae; genus Sphingomonas_I. The sequence continues at coordinate 2,980 of NZ_JBMDXN010000096.1, read as the reverse complement.
CCACCGGCGCCGGCCAAGAAGAAGCCGGTCAAAGAGCGGCCCGGCAATGCGTTCGGCGCGCTGGCGGGGCTGCGCCTTTAGGTGCGGCTCGACAAATATCTCTTCTTCACCCGCGTGGTGAAGACCCGGTCGCTGGCACAGCGCATCGTGGAGGGCGGCCACGTCCGGATCGACAGCCGGCCGATCGAGCGGGCACATACCGATGTGCGACCCGGCATGGTGCTGACCTTCCCGCTGAACGATCGCGTCCGGGTGCTGCGAGTGGAGGCAATTCCGGTGCGGCGCGGCCCTGCGGCGGAGGCACAAGGCTGTTATACGGACCTGTCACCGCCTGCGACCGGTTGACGCCACCGGGAGCCCGCCATATTCGCGCATGCTTCCGAGGAGCTTTCCATGACTTACGTCGTCACCGACGCCTGCATCCGCTGTAAATATATGGACTGCGTGGAAGTGTGCCCGGTGGACTGCTTCTACGAAGGCGACAATATGCTCGTCATCAACCCGAGCGAATGTATCGATTGCGGCGTGTGCGAGCCGGAATGCCCGGCCGAGGCGATTCTGCCCGATACGGAGAACGGGCTGGAAAAGTGGCTGGAGCTGAATACGACCTTCTCCGCGCAGTGGCCGAACATCACGCGCAAGCGCGACGCGCCGGCCGACGCGGACGAATGGAAGGGCGTGCCGGACAAGTTCGAATCGCATTTCTCGCCGGAGCCCGGCCAGGGCGACTGATTCGTGCCGCTTCGCAGCATCGACTGCGGCCAAACTGGACGGTAACCGCTATCAAAATGCCGGCTTTCCACGGAAAGCTGGCATTACGGTCGTAATTCTGTTACATAGCTTCTCAAGAAGTGAGCGCCGCGCGGGCGTTTTCACAAAGGATCATGTTTCCCGAACCGCCCCCGCTGCCGCCGGGCCGCTCTTAGCGGACTTGTCGGAGCCGCGCGGTCCGCTTGAGCAGGAAGGTCTCTATAAATGGCTGCAAAGGCGCTGAGCTTCGTCGTCGGCGATTATGTCGTTTATCCCAAGCATGGTGTTGGCCGGGTGGTCGAACTGCAAAGCCAGGAAATCGCAGGTACGAAACTCGAGCTGTATGTGCTTCGTTTCGAAAAGGAGCGCATGACGCTGCGCGTTCCGACCAACAAGGCGGAAAGCGTCGGCATGCGCAAGCTGTCGTCCAATGCCCAGATGTCGGACGCCCTGACCACGTTGAAGGGCAAGCCCAAGGTGAAGCGCACCATGTGGTCGCGCCGTGCCCAGGAATATGAAGCCAAGATCAACTCGGGCGATCTCGTGTCGATCGCAGAAGTGGTCCGCGATCTGTTCCGGGCCGAGGATCAGCCGGAGCAGAGCTATTCCGAGCGGCAGATCTTCGAAGCGGCGTGCAGCCGGCTCGCCCGTGAGCTGGCCGCGATGGAGTCGGTCGATGAGCCGACCGCGCAGGTGAAGATCTTGGATATCCTTCGCGCTGCGGCGGCGATCCATAACAAGGTTGCTGCCACGGCTGCATAAGCGGCGGCTTCTTCAAACCAAGGGAAGCGGCGTCCCGGAAGGGGCGCCGCTTTCTTTTTGTCCTGTGCAGATGGGCGGATGCCGCGGCCTTCAACGCCGCTTGACGCTTCCCCGTGCAGGGGTGTATCATTGTGTTAATACAGTGAGAGGGGAATGTTATGCGCCGCCTGCTGATGATCGCACCTCTTATGCTGCTGGCAGCCGTGCCCGCCGCCGCCGCTGAGCGATCCTTTCCGACCGGGGGCGGCTTCGATCGGATCACGAACAGCACGCCGTTCGACGTGTTTGTTCACACGGGACGCGCACCCGGCGTGCATGTCGTCGGCAGCGACGAGGCGATCAAGCGGCTCGAGTTAGACAATCGCGGGGGCGAGTTGCGGATCGGCACGAAATCGAGCGGCTGGTTCTCGGGCTGGCGCTGGGGTTCCAACGTTCGCGCGCGGATCGACGTGACCGTACCGGCGCTGGTGTCGGCGCGCGTGTCTGGGCCGGGCAATGTGACGATCGATACGGTGCGCGTCCGCGATTTCGGCGCCCATGTCTCCGGACCCGGCAATGTGAAGGTCGGTGCGCTGGACGCGAGCGGCGTCACGCTCTCGCTGAGCGGCCCCGGCGATATCGCCATCGCCGGCCGGGCGGCACGCGCGGTGATGACCGTGTCGGGTCCCGGCAATATCCATGCGGAACAGCTTCGCCTGGGCCAGGCCAATGTCACGGTCAGCGGCCCGGGCGGCGTCGATGCGACGGTGACCAACAGCGCCGACGTGCGCGTGTCCGGCCCCGGCGATGTCCGCATTCGGGGCGGGGCGCGGTGTAATATCCAGAGGAGTGGGCCGGGCGAGGTCAAGTGCGGCTGAGCGTGATGCCTTTACCTCAATCCGTTGGTGCTGAGGTGCGGGCTGGTTCTCCGTAGGGCTATCGGCAGAGCGTATCGAGGCGGTGGCGATGATCTCTCGATACGCGCTCTCGACAAGCTCGATCGCTACTCGACGAACGATTCGCGCTACCTTCATCATGCGATTTAAAGAGCAGGCGCACCTATAAGAGGTACAGCGAGGCCAGTTCGCGCACGAGGTTGGAGGGCAGGGCGGCAAGATCGTCGGTTTCGTCGCCCAGCAGGTCTGCCGGCGCATCCGCCTCGACCAGATAGCGCCAGCCCTGGTGCGCCCGTTTGGGCCGCGCGCGCACCGGCACAAGCATTTCCTCCAGCCGGATCAGGCAATGGCCGCGCTCATCTTCCTCGAAGCGAAGAATCTGACTGCGTGCGACCAGCTGGTGCTTGATGATCCAGAAGAGCGAGCCGCCGATCAGCTCGGTGTGGCGGGTCGGCCGGTAGCGGGTGGTGACGAACGTCTCGCCCGCCGCGGCCCGACCGGTTAGCCGTTCGCGCAACAGATCGGCGTCCGAACAGCCGACGGCGACTTTGGTAAGGTGAAGCAGGGGCACATTCCCCATCTGGCGCCTGTTC
>NZ_JBMDXN010000095.1:0-5731 GCF_048595155.1 Sphingomonas sp. | reverse complement strand
TTGAGTGCTGACCCTCATATTTCGGGGACACTATACTCAATAGACTTACGTCACCGGTGCCCAAGCCCGCCATCCGTCAGCAGCGCCCAAGCGTCTGAAATTAGTATAGTGTCCCCGAAATATGTAGTGTCCCCGAAATATGTGTGGCCAAGCCCCTCGGCCGCGAATGGTATCTCTTCCGCCGTTTGACTTGCTTGCCAACGCCCGGCCGCAAAGTCATGGAGAATAATCACCGTCTGGAAGGGGCCGGAATGTTCATCATCTGGAGTGGCTGGGGTGCGCTGACCCTCCTGATCTTGGGGATCGTGACAGCCGTCGTGACCATGCTGCTCCAGGTGATTTTCATGGCGATAGGCTTGCCGCAGCTGGTCGCCCTCGGACTCGCGCCTGCCCTGTTAGCCGCCGCCGCGCTCAATTGGTACGTCGGCAAACGGATGAACAATACGCCCAGACGCGAATTGATCGACAGCGCTACCGGAGAGCGCGTGATCTTACAGCGGCGTCACACCCTGTTCTGGATCAAAATGGAATATTGGTCGGTGCCTGTGGCGTTGCTCGGCCTCGTCTGGCTGATTGTGAGCATCGTGGCATTGACCACCCCGTAATCCGGGCCGAGGAATGAATGACGAGGTCCCATGGCACAAGATTGCATCTCCCTCCCCAGCGAAGCGATGCAAATCACCGCGGAGGAGCGTGCTGCCGCTGCCGCCCACGCGTGATCGCCCACTGAGCACTAATAATTTAGCATAGTGTCCTGTTGATATTCAGTACGCGTTCGATTGATAATTTTGAAATGCCGGTGAGCCGATTCCCTTGTATGGGCGTTGAACGTTTTGAAAGCGCGGTATTCCGCTGATGACCGCTTACCGGCTGCAAATAATGCTGAACTCACTAAGGATCATCGCATCATGGTGAAGCGGCTGTTTACCCGACGCGCAGAGCCGTCCGGCTGGCTTAGCGTGCGTTTGAGCAACGGCGAGCTGATTTCGCTCTGTGAATATACCGCCGTGGACGTCACTCGCGAAATCGGAGGCCGCACCTATTTTGTAATATCCGATGGCTGGATCGGTGTCGGTAAGGAGGCATCGCTAACCTCCGCAAACGCCGGCAAATATCTTTCGCCAGATGGGCCTTCGGGGGCGGCAGTTATGCTGGCGACTTACAATGGCGCGCCCGCGGAGGAAAATTCACCTTTCAAGGGCCGCCTACTCCAACAATGGGCCACCCTGTCTTTCGATGGCAAGACCGCAACCGTAACTTTGAACAGCGTCTGGAACGGTGAATTTCACCCTATCCCACCGGGGAGCCACGCTATTCTTAGTCCTGATTATTCACATGCGGCGATCGCTACCACCGGTTATGCCAATGCCACGCCGGGCATGATCGGCAACGATGTGTGGTTCCCGATCGGCCTTAACGGTCAGCTCGTAAACAGCAGCCGCTATGTGCACGTCGGTCACCTTTCCGATGGCTGCGTGACGGTGCATCAGCTGGAACGGTGGACGGCGGTTTACCAATATCTCATTTCTCATCGCGCGCCTGGATCGGCCGGCAAACGCGTTGGAACACTCACGGTGCGCAAATGATCGGCATATCCGCGCTTCTTCTCTTCGGACTGGCATCCTCGTCCCTGGACGGTCCGGGGCGGGCTGAGCCGCCGACGGCGACGTCGATAGCCCATTGCGGAGACATCCTCGCGCAGATGCATCGCAAACCGCCCCACGTGACCTTCACAGGATGTCGCCTTATGACGGAGGCACAAGGAAGGCCGTTGCGGGCGACCTACAAGGTCGATGGTCAATATGCCGCGGCGGTCGAGACCTATCTCGTCAAGGCGATCGGGCTGGCGCGGCTGCGGCGATCCTGCTGTCAATGGGATGCGCCACCGCGCTCGTTCGTTGATAAGCAAGGCCGCGCCTTTACCCTCAGTATGAACTCCCAGGAGACCGCGATCACCAGTCGCGCTCGCTGGAACCGCATCCGTCACTTCCAGATTACCATCGAGACGATGACGGAAGAGATTTGAGCTATGTTCTAGGCCCGGCCTGCCCAGGCATCGTGATGCATTGACTAGCGGCTGAGGGCGATATGCGTCGCCAGCTCCCCCGCGGTCGTTTCCACCACGCGATACCCAAGCGCCGGCAAATCCAGTCCCGCGAACATCGCCTCGCCCCGCCCCAGCAACACCGGCGACAGCGCGACGTGCAGTTCGTCGATCAGCCCGGCCTGCAGATATTGCCGCACGGTCGAGACGCCTCCGCCGATCTTGACGTCCTGCTCGCCCGCCGCCTCCCGCGCTTGCTCCAGCGCCGCCTCGATCCCGTCGGTGACGAAGTGGAAGACCGTGCCGCCCTCCATCTCGATCGGGTCGCGCTTATGATGCGTCAGGATGAAGGTCGGTGCGTGATAGGGCGGATTGGGCCCCCACCAGCCCTTCCAGCCGTCATCCGTCCACGCCCCGCGCGAATGGGCGAACATGTTGCGGCCGAGGATGAAGGCGCCAAAGCCGTCCATCGAACGATGCGCGAAGCCTTCGTCCACGCCATCCGATCCGCCCTCCCGGCCGACCATGGCGTTGAACGTCCGGGTGCCGAAGAACCAGCCGAACAGCTCCGGCCCGCGCTTGCCCAGCGGATCCTGCAAGCTCTGCTCCGGCCCCGCCCCAAACCCGTCGAGCGATACCGAAAACCCCGCGACTTTGACACGCCCCATCGGTCTCTCCTCGTCCTTTTGAATAAGCCCCATGAGTGAGCGCGTCATCCCTCGTCCGCGCTTCTGCCAGCTACAGTTTTGGGGACACTATACTAAATAGACATGTCCTCGCATCTCAAGGCGCCCAAGCCCGCTAGCCCTAACCGAAGTTAAATGCGGAGAATTGGTATAGTGTCCCTTGAATACGGTCTAGCAATAGCTTTGCATCGGCCGCTCGCTTACCGATAAATCCCACATAGGGGATGGATTCATGCCGTATCGATTGCCCGCGAAGGGGCGCCGTCCCACATTTGCCGTGGCGGCTTGCCTCGCTTTAAGTCCACTCCATACCGCGCCGCGCGGAAGGGCCGCTGCCCCAACGCCCGGACCGATTACGTTACGCTGTCCCACCCATCTCGCCACAACCCAATCCGCCGCCGCGATACCGGGTTGGGCCGCCTACCGGGCCGGCGCTGCCTCCCGCTTTGACAGCTACGGCTTCTACGATGGCCCCGTTTCCGAGAACGCCGAGCTGGCGCCCAACGGCGGGGCAAAGCGGGGTCCGATCGAGACCAGGATTCACAATTTCGAAGGGCATGTTCGTCCCATCCATTTTGCCTGCCGCTACGCAGGCACGGATATCATTCTCGAGCAGCCTTTGCCGGCGCACGTCCGCACATGCTCCATCCGCTCCGACGATCGGCAGCCCGACCCATCCGACAGCGTCGTGACATGCCGTTGAGGGAAGGTGATGCGCGTCTCGTGCTGAGGGAATGCCGTCAATGAAGGCATTCTGCCTGGGCTTGATCGCGCTGACCGCGTGCAGCGGCACCGATGAACCATCCCGCAAACACTCTACGGCCAACATTGCGAGCTCGGCTGGCGCCGATCGGCCGCCAAACAAGGAACCGGCAAAAGCGCCCACGCGCAAGATCAAGCGACTTCCACCGAAGTACATCAATGCGTTCATGTGCAACTTGGATGAAAACCCGATCGCTGCCTATAAGCGATATCATGGCACCCCGGCGGGCCGCGCCGCGCGGGCCGAGGATCTGACGGCGCTCAGATCCCTGGGCTTTTCAAGAGAAGGCCGCGACGGCGATCTGGAAAGTGTCGGCGGCAAGATTCCGGCGCCACTTGGCATGACCCTGTTCGGCCTTCCGGTCCGTTCTGTGGAAATAAATGGAATGATCGGCGATGCAAATGCCATGTACGTTACGACATTTGCCAGCCATGTTACGGTAGATCAGGTCACAAAGTCCGCCCGGCTTCAGTTTGATGAGAGAGCATATCGCAATTATAAGGTGCGGTTCTATAGTAGAATGATTGCTCGCACGCCCTACACCGAACTTTATTTGGATGATCTACCTGATAGAAATGGCGGCGATGCTATGCTGGTATGCCATATTCAGTCCACGCCGCATTGAACCGCAGGCCGTGGTCAGTCACCCGCCGGCCGGCCAGATCTGAACACGGCGACTTGTCCGACCTGTCGCGCGCATTGCCAAGTCGATCGATGCTGATACGCCGATCTCGCCACATTCCTGCAAAAAGGATTTCCATGCCCCACTCTGCCTTCGCGCTGCGGAACTGCATCGCCACCCTGGCCATCGCATCGGGCATGGCTCTGGCCACCGCACCGGCCACCGCCGCCACCAACAGCAAGGCCGTGGACGCCCTCTCCCGCCTGTCGGCCGCGGATCTGGATACGAGAACCGGGCCCGGCCAGGCTTTCCTCAAGACCTTCTTCATCGATCCCGCAAAGACGTGCGGCTATGCGACGCCACGCCTGCCCTTCGACAAACTGTGCCAGTGGTATGCCGATCCGCAGTCGGATGCGGTCTTTCCGGATCTGATGGTCGGCCTCGCCAAGGGCCGGATGGTCAGCGTCGTCACCGCCGAGCCCAAGCGGCTCAAGCCCGGCACCTGGACGTGCGAAAAGGCCGATCCCGGTCGTATCGCGGTCTGCTTCGCCAGGACCATCGATCCCGCCACGCAACGTCGCTGGTCCAAGGCGTGGCACAGCTTCCTCGATTCCGCGAATTGAGACGGGTGGCGAGGGCGGCGCGCGATCGTCGCCTTCCATCCGCCCCAAAGCGCTTGAGAATCCGTTCCGGATTTGTTCTTATCCCTTATGGACCGAATCGATAGGGAGCGCGCGCTGTTTCTCGGCGTCTGCGCATTGCGGGATTATACCGATCAATCGCGGCGCGATCCGCTCGACGCGACCATTCAGCTGCGCGCCTTGCTTGCCCTGCTCGCAGCCCAGGGCGGGAAGGCAGAGCTGTACAGCGACTATTGGTCGCTGGCGCGCAAGCCGCTCGATCCGAACAACCCCTATCGCCGCCCGCAGGATTATGAGCGCGGCACCACCACCCAGTCGCAATGGACGCGCATCGCTAACGCTTTGGGCTTTCCGGCGGTCAGCATGGATTTCCATCAGCGGGTCGAAGCGGTGCTCCAGCAGGCGCGCGATGCGCCACGTACCGCCAGCCATCTGCGCAAACCGGATTGCGGTTGGCTGTAGGGCGACTTGACAAAATAGAACAAACCATGTACATACCTGCCCGTTCGCAGCTGGATCCGCTGCGGGCATGCTTGCCCGCTTCGGTGGGTTTCGATCGGCGCGGGGCTGCTTGGGACGCTAAGTCGAAGCTTCGCAAAACTTCCGTGACACCCTAGCGGCTTTCGGCCGTGGGTAAGCCGGCGTCGTGTACCGGGGCTATGCGGTCGACGTCTTTGAGGGGAAACCCCCGGCCAATGCCGCAGCCTCACGCCGGCGTCCGCAGCACGTGGTACAGGGCAGGACGCTCGAGAGAGGGGCTTCAGGGGTCAAACCTTGTTGCCACCCGGCCCGAAGTCCGCAGGCCACACAGGCTGGCGCCGCGCAGTGAGGACATGGCGGGCGGCGCCGTCCGGAGCGATCCGAACCCAGGCCAAGACTGCCTGCCCTCCCACCACCCGAGCAGGTGGCGGACCCGCGCCGATCGAACGCTTGCCCACCAAGCCCCGCCTCCGCGCACCCGCAGCCCATTGCGCG
>NZ_JBMDXN010000094.1:0-4014 GCF_048595155.1 Sphingomonas sp. | reverse complement strand
TGCAGGTTGAGATTGGATGCGAGCTTCAACATCGCGAGCGTTAGCCGGGCGCCGGGCACGCCGAGATGCGCCGCCATCCAATCACGCCCATCGAGCATGAGTGGGATGGCGGCGGCGTCGAGCGGTCCGAGCCGGCACAGTTCCTCGGCCCCGAACGCGTCCGCGTCAAAGGCGACCGCGCGGTCCAGATCCGGCCCCGTGAAGGAAACATGATCGGCCGCACGGAGGCGGGGCCGCTCACTGTCTTGGTGGCTTGGATCCATCATTGCGTCGTCCTGAGCTAGAGTGCTCGCAGACTGCGCGGTCGGGTCGCAGCGCTCAATCCTCCGGCCGTTGCAAAGTCGTTGCGCCAGCCGCAACGGAGGATGGAGCGACCAGATCGCCGATGCGCACAGGCCGGACCGGAAACCGCGAGGTAAACCCGCCGGGCGCGTCGATCACTCGGCCGGTAAATGCTGCGATTTCACGTAGCAAAGCGGCTTCGCAACTGCGCCCCTGGCATAAGCCCATGCCGACGCGCGTCAGGAGTTTGACCGGATTTGTCGCCTGCGTGTCGACCAGGGCCGCCCGGACCGCGCCATAGGTCACGTCTTCACAGCGGCACAACAGCGTCTCGGGCGGACGGACCCGCGCGAGCGCGGCGCTTGGATCTGCCACGGCGGACAGGATGTCGGCGAAACTTTGCGCATGGGCTAGGCGCTGACGGAGGGCGAAGGCCCGTCGCTCGACGCCATCGTCGCGCCCGATCGAGCGGAGGATGCCAAGCCCCGCTAGCCGACCCTCGTCCAAGGCGACGTTTGCCCCTGCGACACCGCTGGTCTCGCCGGCAACGAACAGCCCGTCGACATCCGTTTGCATCCACGCATCATGGCGGGTGCGCCAGCCGCCCGCCGGGGCCGCCCATTCCACGCTGGCACCCAGCATGCGCGGCAGGTCCGACTGCGGCACAAATCCGTAGCAAAGGGCCACCGCATCACAGGGGACTATGTTCTCGCCGAAGATCGCGCCCTCGATCCGGATGTCGCCAGTCACGCGCGTGAGCGGATAATCGTACCGGATTGGCACGTGGTGCCGGCGCAGGATGCGAAGCGCGTCAAGAACCAGCGCAAAGGTCTTGATGTGGCGCACGGCCGTCCAGCTGCGGCGGCCGACGGCGCGCAGCATTGCAGTACGCGGCTGGTCGAACGCGACCAAGGCGACGTCGCCCCCGCCTGCGACAATTTGGGCTGCAATTATCAGCATAAGCGGGTGGGTTCCCGCGAACACAAAGCGATCGCCCGGAACAAGCTGCTGGCTTTTCACGAAGGCCTGCACGCCACCGGCCGCCATCACACCGGGAAGCGTCCAGCCGACGAGGGGCGTCGGCAGATCGTAGCATCCCGCGGCGACCAGTACGCGCCGCGCCGTCAAACGCATGAGGTCAGTCGCGCCAGCCGCGTGCGCGATAAAGCCGTCAGCCTCGCGCGCCACGCCAATCACCGAGCGCCCCCCGAGCCATTCGATGTTGGTCGCCCGCTCGAAGGCAGTTAGCTCGGCACGAACCTCTCGATAGGCGCGACCCTGAAGCCAGCGAGCGACCCGGAACGCGGCGGGGGGCTGACGCGCAATCTGTCCGCCCGGCCGGGGCTGCTCGTCGATCACCGCGACAGACAGGCCGCCGTCTGCGGCGACACGCGCCGCGGCCATGCCCGCAGGGCCGCCGCCAATGACGATCAGATCATAGTCCGGCAAAGTCTGCCCCTCCGGTTTCTATCACCATATTGTCTTCAACCGGCGTCACGCAGGCCCGTACCCGCCTTGCGGCTTTGCCCGCCGCCTGCAGGCGGACATAACATTCACTGCAGGTGCCCATGTTGCAGAACAATCCCCGAGGGCGGCCGCCCGTATCGGTTCGGAAGGCGGTGATGCCGGCCGCCAGCATGGCGGTCGCAACCGTTTCTCCTGCGAACATCTCGATCCGTCGACCATCGACCAGCAGCGAGAGTTTCATCCCGCGCGCCACGCCTTCCTCGATCCGTCGGGTCATCCCATAAATCCATTGAGGTGTTCGAAACGCCGGGGTGACACGATCGCCAGCGCCGCATCCGTCTTTGCGTCCTTATGCCCCAGCATCTGCTGCGCGATCAGCCGGGCGAAAGTCGGCCCCAACGTAAAGGCAGACCCTCCGGCAGCGACAAACAGGCCGGGCAAGCGCGGCACCTCTCCCACCAATGGCAATTGATCCGCCGTGATCGCGGTTACGCCGGTCCAGCTTCGCAGCAAATTCATATTGGCTACCGCAGGTACAGTTGCGACCGCTGCCTGAAGGTTGTCGGTGCGAGACTGTTCGATCGGCTCCGGGCGCAGGCCAGGATCGAAGCCCCCAAGGGCATTTCGCCGCAACCGCGCCGGCCATCCGCCGCCAATCAGGATATTGCCGGCATGGGTCTGTTTCATCGACAAACGCCGCCCGACATGTTGGATCAGATGGGGTATGAGCGGCGCCACCCGTTCCGTCGCATTCATCGTCAGCGCCACCGGGAATAGCGGCAGGTGCAGATTGGCGAGCGCGCCAATCTGCGCGCTCCACGCGCCGGCCGCGATGAGCACTTTTGCGGCAGCAATCCTCTCCTCGCGTCCGTCGCAGCGTAGCGTGACCGAGAAGCCGGGGCGGTTGCCCTGGATTGCGGCGATCTGCGTTCCGAAGCGGGTTTCGGTACCTGCCGCCATCGCCGCCCGAAGGAAGGCGGGCGTGACGCTCCGCGGATCTGCATGCCCTTCATGGATCAAGAAGGCCGCGGCGATCACGCGGTCGGACAAATAGGGGGCGATCTGCAAGGCGTCGCCTCGTTCGAGCAGGCGGGTAGCAAGGCCGGTCGCCTGCTCACGCTGGACCTTGAGCGAAAGCAGGTCGAGCTCCTCAGGGGTTTCCGCGACCATCAGGCCGCCGTCTCGCCGCAGATGCAGGTCAGCGCTCAAGGCTTCCTCAAGGCCGCCCCAATCGTCGATCGCCAGGCGGTTCAAGGCTACGATCCGCGCGGCTTCCTGGGCGAGTTGATCGCCATTTTCCAGGAAGCGCCGCTCGATCTGGAAGTGAAGCGATCCGGCATTCTGCCCCGAAGCCCCGGCATTGGGATAAGAGGCATCCGCCAGCATCACCGAGACGCCGCCGCGCGCGACGTGCCAGGCCGTTGCACTGCCGATCAGACCGGCACCGATGATAAGGACGTCGACGTCGCTCACGCGAGCTTCGCCGAAGAGGTGGCGTTCCGGGGCGGTGGCAAGAGGCTGATCAGGGTGGCCACGGTTGCATTGAGAAGCAAAGCGATCAGCCCGGGCTCCCAGGACGGCAAAATCTGATGCCACAATGCGAGCGCCGCCGGGTGAAGCAGAGACAGATAACCCACGACGAGACCCGCCAGAACGCCGATCGCACGTGCGCGGCGCCATACCAGCGCCAATACGGCGCCCGGTGCCAACATGCCGATCGACGCATAAGCCGACAGACCCACCTTCACGATCGATCCGCTCGCGCCAAGTGTTAGATATACAGCGATCGCCGCAAAGCCGATCATCGACAGCCGCGACAGCAGAAGAGTCGCGCGCGGTCCGCGATCGCCCAATACCGGTTGAACGATGTTGCGGGAGAAGATCGTCCCCGCGGTCATCAGGAGGACGGCGCCGGGGACCAGGGCGAGCAATGATGCCGTGCCCACGAACACGCCCACCAGCCACGCGGGATAGCGCGCGGCGACGAACTGCAACAGCGCGCCGTTGGGATCTTGCCCGGGCGGCACGACACCCGCAATGATGACCGCAAAGCCGAGCAGGATGATGAAGAAATAGGACAAGGAGTAGAGCGGCTGCCAGATTGCGTTCTGGCGCAGGGCGCGCGGGCCCGAGGCCGCATAGCTCAGCTGGAACATATGCGGGAAAAACCAGGTGCTCGCCGCAACGTTCAGCGCTGACGTCACAAACCAGGTCGTGTTCAGACCCGCAGTCGGGTCGCTCCCTGGAAAGCGGCCGATGCCGGGA
>NZ_JBMDXN010000093.1:0-49084 GCF_048595155.1 Sphingomonas sp. | reverse complement strand
TTTGGGTAGCTTGGGTGGACGCGGGGGCCGCGGTTGCACAGCGGGGGGCCGCGTCGCTCGACGTGGTGGGGGGCGCGGCGGGCCGCGCCGGCACCAAGGCGGCGGGCGTCGTCATCGACGATACTGCCGTCACGCCGCGCTACGTCACCGGCCTGTCGCCCGATCGCGAACTGCCCATCATCGGCAAGATCGCGCTCGGTTCCTTGCGCAACAAGCTCTTGTTCCTGCTTCCCGCTGCGCTTGCGCTCAGCGCTTTGGCACCCTGGGCGATCACGCCTTTGCTGATGATCGGTGGCGCCTACCTATGTTTTGAAGGCACCGAAAAGGTGATCGAAGCCATTACCGGCGCGCATCATGCCGACGAGGTCGCGCAGATTACAGATCCCAAGGCGCTGGAGGATCGCCAGGTCAGCGGCGCCATCCGTACCGATTTCATCCTCTCGGCAGAAATCATGGCGATCGCGCTGGCCGAGCTGCCAAACCTGTCCCTGCCGGTTCAGGCGGTGGTGCTCGCCTTGGTCGGTATCGCCATCACGGTCGGGGTCTATGGCGTCGTCGCGCTGATCGTGAAGATGGACGATGTCGGGCTTCATCTTGCCAAGCGGCAGGCCGCGGCGGCGCGCAGCGTCGGCCGCGCCATGGTCGCCGCCATGCCGGTGCTGCTCCGCGCGCTCGCGACGATCGGTACCGCGGCGATGATCTGGGTCGGCGGCGGCATCCTGGTGCATGGCCTGGAGGTGCTCGGCTGGGGCACGATCGCCCATTGGCTGCATGATGCGGCGGAACGCGTGCACCATGCATTGCCCACCGGCGGCGGCATCCTCGCCTGGGCGACGGGCGCGTTCGGCTCGGCCGTGGTCGGGCTGGTCGTTGGCGGCGTCATCGCCGGCATCGTTCACCTCATTCCGCGCAAGACCGAGCATCAGCATTAGGCGCCACGGCCCGCGCGCGCCTAAAAGGTCCGGATCACCGCCAGGAAGGCCGCGCCATAGGTCTCCAGCTTGCGCGCGCCGACGCCACTCACTTCACCCAGGGCGCGCAGGCTGGCCGGTTTCACTTCCGCCATCTCCCGCAACGTCGCATCATGGAAGATCACGTAGGGTGGTACGCCCTGCGCCTTGGCGAGTTCGCGCCGCACGTTGCGCAAAGCATCGAACAGCGGATCGGCCGGTCCGCTGTCCCGATCGCGGCGGCGGCCGGCGGCACGTTTGGGTGGCAGCACGATCGCTACCTTTTCCTCCCCTTTCAGGATCGGCTTTGCGGCCGGGCCGAACGACAGGCCGCCAAAATCATCCGCGCGCAAGGCATCGCGCGCCAGCAGGGCGCGGGCGACCGGCTTGATCATGCGCACCTCGTCTTCGTTGGCGATCCCGAACACGGACAGGCGATGATGGCCCTGGCCCAATATCTTGTCGGTCTCCTTGCCGGCCAGAACGTCGGTCAGGTGGGTCACGCCAAAGCGCATTTCGGTCCGGAAGGCGGCCGACAGGAATTTGCGCGCAATCTCGGTCGCGTCCACCGCCGACGGCGGGTTGAGGCAATTGTCGCAATTGCCGCAGGTCTCGGGCGGGTGCTCGCCGAAATGGCGTAGCAGGATGGCGCGGCGGCAACCGGTTGCCTCCACCAGCCCGGCCAGCGCGTTCAGCCGCTGGCGCTCGCCGCCGCGTCGGGCATCCTCCACCTCGGTCTCGATCCGGCGGCGGGCGCGGGCAAAATCCTCCGCGCCCCAGAAAAGGTGGGCGATCGCGGGATCGCCGTCGCGCCCGGCACGGCCCGTTTCCTGATAATAAGCCTCGATCGATTTGGGGATGCCGGCATGCGCCACGAAGCGCACGTCGGGTTTGTCGATGCCCATGCCGAAGGCGATGGTCGCGACCATCACCATGTCTTCCGACGAGACGAAGGCGCGCGCATTGGCCTGGCGTTGGGCGGCCTCCAGCCCGGCATGATAGGCGCGGGTCGGCCGCCCGGTGGACGCCAGCGCCGCCGCCAGCTTTTCGGTTTCCGCCCGGCTTTGCGCATAGATGATGCCCGGCCCCGGCGTTTCCGCCACAAGCGCCGCCAATTGCCGCGACAGGCCGTCGCGCGGGCTGATCGCATAACGGATATTGGGCCGATCGAAGCCCGCCAGGATCAGCCCGTCCTCCGGAATACCGAGCTGGGCCAGGATGTCGGCGCGGGTATGCTTGTCGGCCGTCGCCGTCAGCGCCAGCCGCGGCACATCGGCATGCGCGTCGAGCAGGCTGCGCAGCTGGCGGTAATCGGGCCGGAAATCATGCCCCCATTCGGAGACGCAATGCGCCTCGTCGATCGCGATCAGCGCCACCTGGCTGCGATCGAGCAGACGCCGAAAGCCATCGGTATTGGCCCGTTCCGGCGCGGCATAGAGCAGGTCGAGCTCGCCATCGCGCAGCCGCCGCATCGTCTCGTCGCGGTCGCTGTCGGCCGACGTCAGCGCCGCTGCGCGGATGCCCGCCGCCTCGGCCGCACGGACCTGATCGTGCATCAGCGCGATCAGCGGCGAAATGACGATGCCCGTGCCCGCACGGCACAGGCTCGGGATCTGATAGGTCAGCGATTTGCCCGCGCCGGTCGGCATCACCGCCAGCGTATTCTGCCCGGCCATCACCCGGTCGATCACCTCGGCCTGACGGCCGCGGAAATCATGGTAACCGAACGTATCGTGCAGAGCCTGGCGGGGAGTCATGATCGCGTCCCGCTTGTACGGGCGACGGCCATATGTCTACGCTATTGACGCCAATCCGGCTTAGCTTCCGGACTTGCGCACCCAGGCGCGCACGCCGCCGATCCACGTTTCCAGCACCTTGGTCTCGCGCAAGGCACGGCTGTCGACCTGGAAGGGGTCGCGATCCAGCAGGATGAAGTCGGCGAAATGGCCGGCTTCCAGGCTGCCGATCCGGTCTTCCGCCTTGGCGGCATAGGCGCCACCGGTGGTGAAGGCTGCCAGCGCCTGCGTCAGGCTGATCTTCTGTTCGGGCAGGAAACCGCCGGGCGGATCGCCTGCCGCATCCTCGCGCGTCACAGCATCGGCCATGCCCGGGAAGGGGTTCGGGTCCTCCACCGGATAATCCGATCCGAAGGCGAGCGGCACATGATTGTCCAGCATCGTCTTCCAGGCATAGGCACCCTTCAGCCGATCCGGGCCCAGCCGTTTGACCGCCATCAAATGGTCGGATGTCGCATGGCTCGGCTGCATAGATGCCACCACCTTATATTTGGCGAAGCGCGGCATATCGGCCGGATCGATAATCTGGGCATGTTCGATCCGCCAGCGGCGGTCGCCCTCATAGGTTGCCGACAATTCCTCGATCGAATCCAGTACCTGCGCATTGGCGGCATCGCCTATGGCGTGGACCGCCACCTGGAAGCCGTCCATCGCCGCCCGGCTCATTAGATTCTTGATCTTCGCGTCGTCCAGGAACTGCAGCCCGCGCGTGCTGGGCATGTCGCTGTAAGGCTGCTTCAGCCATGCACCCCGCGATCCCAGCGCGCCATCGGCATAGAGTTTGACGCCGATCATCCGCAGGCGGCCGCCGTAAAGCCAGCCGGTCGGCTGCGATCCTGCAACGGTCAGCAGCGTATCGATGCCCATCGCATAACTGGTAATGCGCATGCGCAGCCGGTCGGTGTCGCCCAGCCGCCGCATCGATTCCCAATCGTCCACCGTCGTGCCCATATCGCTGGTCGCGGTAATGCCGTCGGCAATCAGGATCTCCTGCGCCTTGGCGATCGCGGCGTCGCGTTCCCGCGGCAAAGGCGCCGGCGCGGCTTTTTCGATCAGATTGCGCGCCGCGTCGACGAACAGGCCGGTCGGGTTGCCCTTCGCGTCGCGCTCGATCCGGCCCCCGGCGGGATCGGGCGTGCGCGCGGTGATGCCCGCCGCCGCCATTGCCGCGCTATTAGCCAGGATGGCGTGCCCGTCGACCCGCTCCAGCAGGGTCGGGCGGCTCTTGGTGAAGGGATCCAGGTCGGCGGCCGTAGGGAAGCGGCCGAGCTGCCATTTCTCTTGATTCCAGCCGCCGCCGCGAATCCACGCCGGCGTCTCATGCTCGGCGGCATAGCGTTCCAGTTGGCGCTGGGCATCGGCCAGGCTGGTGGTGCTCGTCAGATCGAGGCCAAGTGCCTGGAAGCCAAGGCCGGAAATATGGCCATGGGCATCATTCAGGCCAGGGAGCAATGTGCGATGCTGGCCGTCGAGACGGAAGTCGGGCCGTTCGGGGCGCGCGTCGCCGTCGTGCAGCAGCTTCACGACCCGGCCGTCGCGGCCGATCAGCAGCCCGGTGAAGCGCTCCAGATTGCCCTGGGCATCGATCGTATAACCGTTGACGTTATCGACCAGCCCCTGCGGCGTGACGGGAATTTCCGGCGCGGGCAGCCGCTTGCGCGCGGTTGCGGGCACGATAGCGAGCAGTGCGATCGCGGCAATGGCCAGGCGCCGCTTCATCGGCCCAGCCTCCGCACGATCGACGATGTATCCTGACGCCCGCCACCCATCTGCTGAACCTCTGCGTAAAATTGATCGACCAGCGCCGCCACGGGCAGCGTGGCACCATTGATGCGCGCTTCCTCTAGCGCCAGGCCCAGATCCTTGCGCATCCAATTTACCGCGAAGCCGAAATCGAACTGATCCTGGGCCATGGTCGCCCAGCGATTCTGCATCTGCCAGCTTCCGGCCGCGCCGGCGGAGATCGCCTCGAACACCTTGTCCGTGTCCAACCCGGCGGCCTGCGCGAAGCGCAGTGATTCGGCCACGCCCTGGATGACGCCGGCAATCGCAATCTGGTTGCACATCTTGGCGGTCTGGCCGGCGCCGGGCTCGCCGACATGGACGATACGTGCGGCATAGGCCTGCATCAGCGGCTGCGCGCGGCCAAATGCTTCATGGGTCGCGCCGCACATGATGGACAGCGTGCCGTTCTCGGCACCGGCCTGGCCGCCAGACACCGGCGCATCCACCACCAGCAGCCCGCGCTCCTGCCCTTCGGCGGCCAGCCGTCGCGCAATTCGCGCGGATACCGTTGTGTGGTCGACGAACAGCGCGCCCGGCCGCATGGTGGCAAAGGCCCCGTCTGGGCCCAACAGAACTTCTTCCAGATCAGCGTCGGCGCCAACGCAGGTGAAGACGGCGTCCGCGCCCTCTGCGGCCAAGGCCGGGGTCGCGCCGCTCTTGCCGGCGTGACGCTGCAGCCACTCGGCCATCTTGTCGCCGCTGCGATTATAGACAGTCACGTCATGTCCGGCGGCGGCGAGATGCCCCGCCATCGGGCCGCCCATCACGCCCAACCCGATGAAGCTCACTTTCGCCATGTTGTCTCCCGTCCTCGGGGCGTCCTAAGACCCCGTCTCGGGACACGCCAGCGCCGGGGTTCAAAAAGCGGTGGGATAGGCTTAGGGCGGGCCAATCATGGCCACCCTCACGAAATCCGCCGCAGCCGACGATGTGCTGCCCGTCTCCCTCGATGACGTCCGCGCCGCCCATGGCCGCATCGCGGGCTCGATCGTGCGGACGCCAACGCTGATCAGCCGTACGCTTGGCCAGCTGACCGGGGCCACCGTCTACCTCAAGTTCGAAAATCTGCAGTTCACCGCCGCCTACAAGGAACGCGGGGCGCTCAATAAATTGTGCCAGCTGGATGCAGGCGCACAGGCGCGCGGCGTGATCGCCGCCTCGGCTGGCAATCACGCCCAGGGTTTGGCCTATCATGGCGCGCGCCTGGGTATCCCCGTGACGATCGTCATGCCGCGTACGACGCCCAACGTGAAGGTCAGCCAGACGGAAGGCCATGGCGCCAGCGTGATCCTGCATGGTGAGAATGTCGACGAATCACTGGCGCATGCCCGCCAGCTGGCGTCCGAACGCGGCCTTACCATCGTCCATCCCTTCAACGACGAACAGGTGATCGCCGGCCAGGGCACCGTCGCGATCGAGATGTTCGAGGATGCGCCCGACATCGATACGCTGATCGTGCCGATTGGCGGTGGCGGCCTGATCTCCGGCTGTGCCACGGTCGCGAAGGCCCGCGAGGGCGTCGAGGTGATCGGCGTCGAAGCCGAACTTTATCCGTCCATGTACAACCGGATCAAGGGCGCCAGCCTGCCTTGCCACGGCGATACCTTGGCGGAAGGCATCGCGGTCAAGGAGCCGGGATCCATCACCGCGGGCATCATTGCGGAGCGCGTGGACGACATTCTGCTCGTGCCCGAACGGGACCTGGAACGGGCGGTGTCGATGCTGCTCCAGATCGAAAAGACGGTGGTGGAAGGGGCCGGCGCGGCCGGCTTGGCCGCATTGCTGGGCAATCCCGGCCGATTCGCCGGCAAGACGGTCGGCATCATCCTGTGCGGCGGCAACATCGATCCCCGCCTGCTCGCCAATGTCTTGTTGCGCGATCTGGCCCGGTCCGGCCGCCTCGCCCGGCTGCGGATCAAGCTGCAGGATCGCCCGGGCGCCCTCTATCATGTCGCGCGCATCTTCGACCAGGAACAGGTCAACATCATCGAAGTCTATCATCAGCGCGTTTTCTCGACGCTGCCGGCCAAGGGCCTGATCACGGACATCGAATGCGAAACCCGCGATGCGGTGCATCTGGCACGCCTGATGAGCGCGCTGGAGCATGAAGGCTATGAGGCGAGCCCGGTCGAGCTGGCCTGATAACGGCCGCGCCTTCGCGGGTTCAAGCCGCTCGCGCGCATTTCCGGTGGGGAATCGGGCTTTCCATCCGATCCTAGGAACGGCATACTCGCACCGGGGGCCACCAGGGCGAGGCGCGTGTAAGCGGTGAGTGCGCAATTTAAATTTCCGAGGTTCTTCGTAACCTCGCCCGCGCCATGTCCCTATTTGCCGGGGCGGACGGAGCGCAAGGTCTTTACCGAGCTTGCCGGCACCCATGCGGCCGAGCTGAACGAAGCGCTTGGCCGGATCGGCTTTCGCCGCAGCCAGGGCGTTGCGTATCGCCCCAGCTGCACCGATTGCCAGGCCTGCGTGTCGGTGCGGGTGGTCGCGGGGGAGTTCAAGCCTAATGCTACCCAGCGCAAGCAATTGCGCCGGCATGCCGATCTGGTCGTCAACGCCTGCGAACCCTGGACGACGGAGGAGCAATTCTCCCTGCTGCGCCGCTATCTGTCGGCCCGCCATCCCGGTGGCGGCATGGCAGAGATGGACGAGCTCGATTTCGCCGACATGGTCGAACAGACGCCGGTAACGACCTTCATGGTCGAATATCGCGAACCGTCGACCAATGGCCGCCCCGGAACGCTCGTGGGCGCCTGCCTGACCGATCAGCAGTCCGACGGCCTTTCGATGGTCTATAGTTTCTTCGATCCCGCGCTGGAATCCCGGCCGGGGCTTGGTACCTTCATCATCCTCGATCACATCCAGCGTGCCCGCGCCGCGCGCTTGCCCTTCGTCTATCTCGGCTATTGGGTGAAAGGCTCGGCACGGATGCAATATAAAGTCCGTTTCCAGCCTATCGAACGGCTCGGCCCCAATGGATGGCGCCGGTTCGATGCCGCGGATCTCGAGCCGGGGCTGCCACCCGCCACCGGCGGCATGAAATTCCCGAAGATCTGATCGGCCGCCTGCCGCACAGCGCAGGCTAGGTTTTCGAGTGGGGCACCGGACAAGCTGAAGCGTCGCCGAGCAGCCCTGCGACTCAATCGATTACGAAGGGTCGGTCGCTCGGGCCAGATCTGAAGAGATTTCAGGTGCGGGAACCTTAAACCGGTGCCGTCTGGCTCGTGTGAAAGCATGTTTTCTCTTCAATCATGATCAGGTTCACCAGGTCGCGCATAGCTTGCCGATCGCGCTGGCGCTGGCAGATGCGGCGCCGCACGTCGAAGTTATCCTGGCGACGACCAATGCCCGCATTCAGGCGGAAGTGACCCGCCTGGCCGGCGCGCGCATCGGACGCACCATCACGCTCCGGCCGCTGACGCTGCAACGGCGGCGTTCGCAATGTGTGGCGGCGTTGGCGGAGCCGTTCGCGCCCGCGTCCAAGCTGCTGGTCTATGGCGATAATCTGGATTTCTTTCGCTCGATCGATGTGCTGGTCGTCGCCGAAAAGACCTCGCTGATCCTGAAAACCCGCTACGGCCTTGATCGGCTCAAGATTATCCACACCCGTCACGGCGCGGGGGATCGGGCGATCGGCTTCGATCCGGCCAGCGCCCTGTTCGATCATGTGCTCGTGTCCGGGGACAAGATCCGGCGCCGGCTGATCGCGGATGCCGGTGTCGATCCAAGCCGGATCAGCGTGGTCGGATATCCCAAGTTCGACCTGCCGATGGAGACGCGGACGCATGCGCTACTGAACGACGGCCGTCCCGTCGTGCTCTACAACCCGCATGTCTCGCCCCATCTCTCTTCCTGGTTCCGCATGGGGCGCCAGGTGCTCGACTGGTTTGTCGAGCATGACGAATATCAGCTGATCTTCGCGCCGCACGTGATGCTGTTCGAACGCGCCTTCGCGCTGACGATCGACAAGCTGCGTATCGATCGCCCCGGGCGGATCGAGGCCCGCTATCTGCGCGCGCCCAATATCCATATCGATCTCGGCAGCCGCGCGTCGAGCAACATGACCTATACCAGGCGGGCCGACATCTATCTGGGCGACGTATCCAGCCAGGTCTACGAATTCCTGTTCGAGCCTCGGCCCTGCGTCTTCCTCAATGCGCGTCGCGTGCAATGGGCGAACGATCCCAATTACATGCATTGGCGGGCTGGCCCGGTGATCGACACGCCCCATCAGTTGGATGAGGCACTCAAGCTGGCCCGGCGCGATGCCAACGGGCGCTATGCCGCCGCGCAGCGCAACCTGTTCGACGCCAGCTTCGATCTGACCGACATTCCGTCGTCGGTACGGGCTGCCCAAGCCGTCGCCTCCGTCATGGGCCTGCAACTCCCCGCATCTCCAGCCGCTGAAGAGCGTCGTGCCGCGCAGGGCTGAGCGCGCGGGGCAGGGGTTGGTCGGTCGGATTTACGCTAATCTGATGCGGCTCCTCGGCGGCAAGGCGGCCGCGGCCTTGCTTGGCCTCGGCTATATGGTCGTGGCGACACGTACGCTCGGCCCGACCGATTATGGCGTGCTGGTCCTCGTCCACACCTTCGCCATGACGATCGGTGGTATCGTCGAATTCCCGGGTTGGCATGCGATCGTGCGCTACGGCGCCCAGGCGTTGGCGCAGGATGATCATCCCCGGCTGGTCCGCCTGCTGCGGTTCGCGGCGCTGGTCGAGGGCGCGGGCGGCGTGGCCTCGATCGTGGTGGCGGCAGTGCTCGCACCGATCCTCGGACCGCATCTCGGCTGGTCATCCACCGCGATCGCGCTCGCGCTACCTTATAGTTTCGCGGTCCTCGCGACGATCCGCGCCACACCGGCGGGATATCTGCAATTGCTCGGCCGCTTCGGCTGGCTCGGGTTGCACAATCTGGTCGCGCCGTCGGTGCGTCTGGTGGGTGCCCTGCTGGCCGCCTGGGCCGGATGGGGACTCACCGGTTTCCTGCTGGTCTGGTTGATCGCCGCACTGGCAGAATGGGCCGCCATGTGGCTGCTGGGGCTCGTCGCCATGCGGCAGACGCTGCGGGAGACGCGCTTGCTCGGCAGCATGCAAGGCACCCTGCGGGAAAATCCCGGCATCTGGCGCTTCATGGTCGCCGCCAATGCAGACGTGACGCTGACCGAGCTTGCGGCCCGGATCCCGCCTCTGTTCGTCGGCTGGACGCTCGGGCCGGCGGCGGCGGGGCTATACGCCGTCGCGCAACGCGCTGCCGTCTTGATCCAGCAACCGGCGCAGATGATGGGCCAGGCAGCCTATGCCGAACTGGCGCGTCTGGTCGCCCATCATGGTGGCGGCGCCGCATTGCGGGCGGCGCTGTTGCGGTGTGCCGGCGTGGCGCTGGCGGCGGCTAGCCCGATCGTGCTGATCCTGGCTTTTGCGGGCGAGCATGTCGTCGTCCTGCTTGGCGGCCGGTCCTTCGCCGGTGCCGCCGGCTTGATGCTGTTGCTTGCGATCGGACGCGCGCTCTGGCTGATGGCGCCGGCCGCGAGCGCCGCGCTCACCGCGCTCGGCCGGCCTTCGCTCTCCGTTGGGATCAACATCCTAGTCGGGCTGGGGCTGCTGCCTTTGTTGCCGCTGATGATGGAGCAATATGGCCTGGCCGGTGCCGGCTGGCATGCGATCCTGCAAGGGCTGGCGGCGTCGGTGCTGCTGCTTCTGCTCGTCTTGTACCAAACCCGCGCGCCGCGCGCTGATGAGGCGATGGCCTGATGCGGATCGCTTATGTCATCAATTCGCTCGAAGGCGGCGGCGCGTCGGCGCCCATCCCCGCCGTGGTCCGGGTGCTTCAGAACCAGGGTTGCCAGGTCGAGGTGCTGGCGTTGACCCCGCGCGACCTGCGCGGCCTGCCCCCGCTGCGCGATGCCGGCGTTGCGGTGACTGTGCGCGACGGCGGCCGGCGCGACCACGCCGCTGCGTTGCGCTGGCTCGACCACCAGATGTTGCGCATGCAGCCTGACCTGCTCTGGACCTCGCTGACGCGCGCCACGCTGATCGGCCAGATCGTCGGCCAATTGCACGATATCGATGTCGTCAGCTGGCAGCATGCCGCCTATCTGAAGCCGGCCAATCTCCTCCTGCTCAAGGCGCGGCAGCGTCGTTCGCTTTTGTGGCTGGCGGATTCCAACAATGTCGCGGCGCTGACGCATCGCCGGCTTGGGGTTGCGCATGAGCGTATCGCGACCTGGCCCCTGTTTGAGGCTGACGATAACGCGCCTTACGCCGCGCCGTGGCAAGCCGGCGAACCGATCCGCATCGGATCGCTTGGTCGACTGCACCATGTGAAGGGCTATGACGTCCTGATCGCTGCCTTGGCGCGGCTGCGCAATGCCGGCTGGGTGCCGCCCGCACGGGTTGAAGTCTCGATCGCCGGCGATGGCGAACTGCATGGGCGGCTGACCGCGATGGCCGCGCGCGAGCGGTTGGACAATCTGCGCTTCGTGGGTTTCTGCGAGCCGCGCTCCTTCCTCGCAAACCAGCATCTCTATCTGCAGCCGTCGCGCTCCGAAGGCCTGTGCATCGCCGCGCATGAGGCAATGCAGGCCGGGCTGCCCGTCGTCGCTTCTGCCGTAGGAGAGCTCCCTTACAGCATCTGCGACGGGCTGACCGGCCGCATCGTGCCACCTGGTAACGCGCAAGCGCTCGCCTCGGCGCTGGCGGACCTGCTCGCCCGCCCGGATCAGCTGGCACCGATGGGCCGTACGGCGCGCTGTAATGCGCTGAAGACGTTCGGCGGCGGTGCGTTCGGGCGGTCGGGGGTGCGCGCGCTCGATCGGATCAAGGCGTTGCGCGCCGCGCGATCGCGCGGCGCAGGTCGATCAACCAGCCCCGCCCCGAACGGTCGACCCGCTTGACGTCGATCAGGCTGATCGGGCCACAGCCCGCCAGCGTGTGGAAGCCTTCGTCATAACCGATCCCGCGCGGGACGGGCATGGCCGGTCCAACCAGGCTTTCCACGCCGTCTGGGTCGAGCCGCGGAAAGCGCAGGATGCGAATGCCGCCGCCGTAGGTACGCCGGCAATCCTGCACGGGGAGCGCCAACGCCCCATCGAGCAGGAAGGGCGTTCCGCCCGGCCGCCCCCCGCCGATATCCCGGCGGATCGGGTTGGCGGGGTGGGGGTGCCACGGCCCGTCCAGCCGATCCGCCCACGCGCAATGCAACGCTCCCATTCGCGCGGCGCGATCCGGCCCACCCGTGTAGAAGAGCCACCAGCGGCCCTCATGACGGACAGGGGTCGCGTCGATCGGAACCACGTCGAGCTCGATGACGACGTGGGGCTGCCATCCTCGTGGGAAATCGTGCGCGCGATACAGTGTCAGCCGGCCCGATTTATGCGCTTCCGGCAGCATCCAGATCGCTCCTTCATGCTCGAACACATAAGGGTAGGACAGATGCCAGGGCGCGCGCAGCACCGTTTCCCGAGCGATCGGGCGCAGATCGGCATTCAGCGCGATATGATCGATCACGCCGTGCCGGGTGCGATAATCATAGGCTTCCGCGAACAGATGCAGCGCCCCGTCGCGCCATAGGCCGAAGGGATCGGCCAGAAAGCGGAAAGACGGCTCTTCCGGCAGCCAACTGATCGCCGCGGGATCGACGCTGCCGCGTGCCGCGATCGCCTCGATCGGTGCAAGCGCGATGCCGACGCGCCAGATGTCGCAGCGGCGCGGCATCAGACGAGGCGCTTAGAAATGGACATCCATGCCGATCCGGATCGTGCGCGGCCGCGGCGGAATGCTCTGGCGGCCGGCGGTAACACCGAACGGATTGCCGAGTGCGAACATGGTGCCGCGGCTGTTTAGCAGATTGTCCGCATCGAGCGACAAACCCCAGCGGCCGTCGCTCACGCGGACGGAGCTGCCGGCGAGAACATAATTGCCCTGCAGCAGATCCAGCTGCGGCCCGACGCCTAGGCGGCTATGGCCGACATAGGAGGCGCGTACGTCCGCGTCCAACCGCCAGGGACCGCGCAAGGCATGGCTGAAGGCGGCGCGGCCGCTGGCGCCGATGTGGGCGACGTTGGGCAGCTCATATTTCCGTTCCGCAGTCCCGACCGTATCGGCGGGATGGGTCAGGCGGCTGTCATTGGCGAACAACGCGGCGCTGAGCTTGAAGGCTGGAATCGGCCGCCAGCCCACCGTCGCCTCCGCGCCCCAGATCCGCCCCGAGCCGATATTCTGGGTGAACGGCAGCCCCGCCATATTGACCAGATCGGCCTGGATATTGTCCCATTGCGCATGGCTGAACGTGATCGCGGCATCGAAATGATGTCCTTCGTCCGGCCGCCACTTGGCGCCAATTTCGGATGACGCCAGATTGTCGCCATGGAAGCGCTGGATGACCGGGCCGGCGGATGAGGGGGTGACGGACAAGCCACCGGGCCGAAACCCCTCCTGATAGCGAGCATAGAGCAGCCAGTCGCTGCCCGGCCGCCATGACAGGGACAGGGAGGGCAGGAAGGTACGCTCATTCCGGCGCGGCTCGCCAACCTTCGCGCGACGGCCGAGCGCATGGCCGGTCAGATGATCATATTCGATCCGCCCGCCTACGGTGGCGATCAGATGCGGGGTCAGCCCGATACCCCATTCTCCAAAAGCCGAAAGTTCGGTGACGCTATTGTCGACCCCCAGGATGCGGGTCGGCGCTTCCGGACGGCCGAATGCGCGGGTCAACCTTTCGTCATCCTGCAGAAAGCTTCCCCCGATCACCCAGCCTCTGCCGTCGGCATCCTGGTGCGACAGCCGGGTCTCGTTGGAGAAGAGCCCGATCCGGTTATGCTGATCAAAAATACGGGGCGAGGCGGCGTTTACCGGCGTGAAATCGTAACGCGACCCCGTATTCTGGCGGAGTGCGGCGGTTGCGGAAACCAGCGACGTGCCACCCCAATCCCGGCGTATGGTGAAGCTTCCCAGCAAATAATCGTTGTCGAAGGGCTGCGCGACGCGGCTGGATCGGGTCAATGGCGGTAGCGCGATATCTGCATATTGGCCGTCGCGTGTCGAAATATCCTGCACGACAGCGCCGAATTCGACCCGCCAATCGCCCAATTCTGCCCGTATGACGGCGCGTCCACCGCCCTTCAATGTGCGGTTTACGTTGCTCAAACCGCGGCCCCAATCGTCGATATAGCCGCCTTCGACCGCCCGAAACGCCACCACTCGGGCCGAAATATTCTGCCCCAACGGCAGGTTCAGCACCCCCGCCACGTCATATCCAGGGGCGCCGCTTCGGGTGAAAGATCGTCCGACGCTCAGGCTTCCCTCGCTGACGCCCATTGCGACGGGCTGCGGCACGATCCGCATCACCCCCGCCAGCGATCCCGCGCCGTAGAGCGTGCCCTGCGGCCCCTCGATAACCTCCACGGATTGGACGTCGTACAGGCTAAGATCGGGATCAGGCGCATTATAGTTCAGCCGCACATCGCCCAGATATTGTCCGACCAGCGCCTGGGAGGGGCCGTTGAAACTGGAATCGGCGATGCCGCGGATGAACAATTTGTTGCGGCCCGATCCCAGGTGGGTCGAGCTCATCGACGGGACCCGCTCCATCAATGCGTCTGATCCGCGCCCCTGTTGGGCGACATCCAGATCGACGCCGGAGATGATCGACACGGTGCCCGCATAGCGCGACAGGCGTGTGCCGGTCTTGGCCGCGGTCACCACCACTTCGCCCTCGTTCAAGGGTGGCGCTGCGCGCGGCATTGTTGGGGCGGCTGTGGGTTGCGCAGCGGCGCTGACGATTCGCCAGGTCAGATCGTCGATCCGCTCGGCGCGCGCGGGCTGGTCCCGTAGCAGGTGGCGTAAGGCAGTCGCGACCGCCATGCGGCCGCGCACCGCGGGCGCCGGCAGGCGCGCCACCGTCTGATCGGTCGAGCCGATCGTGGCGCCGGTCTGTTCGGCCAATCGAATCAGCGCATTGCCGAGTGTGCCGGGCGGCAGATCAACCGGAAAGCGCGCGGGCGACGCGGCCTCTGCGGGGGCCGCCGCCAGCGTCACCATCATTACCGCCAGAAGGTCAGCGCTCCGCACGCGCCTTCAAATAATAGCCTTGCGACTGTTTGGCGATGTCCACATCCAGCACCTGACCGAGCCGGTTGAGGAACTGGCCCCGATTATGGGCAGGCACGACGATCACGCCGGTGAAGGGGCGCTCCGCCAGCGTGGGGGCGACCGCGACATGCTCGCCCGTCAACCGACCGAGGTCATCGGCCACACGCTGGAGCCTGGCACCATGATAGACCAGACGGCCCGAGCGCCAGGTGCCGACCAATGCCGGATCGACATCGGATACCTCGACCAGATCGCTACGATCATTCTTGCGCAGCATCCGGCCGGCGCCAAGGCGCACGGCAGCACCCTGGGGATCGTACAAGACCGCACCCTGGGCGACCGCGACTTCGCTACCCTGCGCGGTACGCAGCACGTCGAAGCGCGTGCCGAGATCGACCAGCCGCTGTCCGCCCACATCGACGGTGAAGGGCCGGTTTTCGTCATGCACCACGCTGAACATCGCCTGTCCGCGCTCCAGCCGGGCGGTGCGATCGTCCTTCGCGCTGAAGACCAGCCGCGAATCTCCGTTGAGCGCGACCTGCGTACCGTCGGGCAAGGCAACCATGCGTTGTTCGCCCGGCCGAGTCTGAGCAACCATCAGCTCCGGGCCCGCGCTCGGCAAGACCAGGGCGAAGACCGCGGCAGCGGCCGCGGCAATTCCGATCCCGCCGCCGGTCCACCACGCCACGCGACGCGTTTTCGGCGCCGCCGTCGCTGCAGAAAACGGCATCGGCGTCGGTGCAGCGGGAAGGCTCAGCTCGCCTGCCAGATCATGCGCGGCATAAGCAGATTCGTAGGCAAGATTGTGCGCGGGGTCGGACTCCAGCCAGTCGGTCAGACCATCCCAATCGGAGAAGCGCGGATCGCGCGCCCGTGCCATCCACAAGGCGGCTTCGTCCCGGATACGTGCGTCGATCATGGCGCGCGTCCTGCCAGAGGTGCCACGTCATCCTCTTCGTCCACCAGGGTGGCGACGACGCGGTAGGCGCGCTGGAGATGCTTCTCGACCGCGCTGATGCTGATCCCTTCCTCCTGGGCGATGCGGCCTTGCGGAACGCCCTCGATCCTGAAGCGGCGGAAGATCGCCTGCGATCGCTCGCCCAGCGTCGCCAGTGCGCGTTCGACCCGGCGCAGCCGCTGGCGTGCCACGAGCGTGCGTTCCGCCGATGGGGTATCGTCGGCGCCGCTGGCATCGTAGCCGGTCTCGCCCCAGGCATGCTCGCGGTTCGCGCGGCGCATGGCGGCACGCACCCGATCATGCATCAAATTGTCGGCCATGCGGAAGAGATAGGCACGCGCGTCGGAAATAGGCCCTTCGGCCTCCATCCGATCGATCTTGAGCCACAAATCCTGCATCACGTCTTCGGCATCATCCCCCGCGCCGCGCGCCCGCAAAAAACGAAGCAACGGGCCGCGGTTGGCGAGAAACACCGCGCTAAGACCGCTTGCGACCATGTCCGGCTCCATGCGCCTGTCCACACGCCATTGATACCCGCCGGTGGGCAGGGCCACAATGTTGGACAAAGAAGGATCGGCATGGCCCATGATGTAGAGCAGACGTCGCCCCGTCGACGAATCCGCACGTCAAATCCTTGCAATTGAATCCAAGCCCGGGGTGATGCGGGTCTGCAACAGGGGCGGCGTCTCCCGGACGATGTTTGACCCCTCTTCAAGCGGCGTTCCCATGCCGAAACTGCGATCCCCGGCACCGTGCGCCCCATCGGCCGTCGCAGAGCATATCCTGATCGTAATGCAAGATTTCGCCGGCGGCGGTACCGAGCGTGTCGCGGTCAGGCTCGCCAATCAGTGGGCGAAGGCGGGGCGCGGCGTCCGCATCTTCTGCGGCAGCGAAGAGGGGCCGACGCGCGCCATGGTCGATCCGTCGATCACGGTCGAACAGGCCGATCCCCCGCTGCCGCGCGGCCCCTTGTCGCGCATTTGGCTGGGTTTCGCCCTCGCCCGCGTAGCCGCCCGTGTGCAGGCAGATGTCATCTGGGCACCGGGCAACTTCCATATCCTCGCTTTGGCGGCTTTCGCGCTGCGGAACGGATCGGCCGCGGCGACCTTCTGCAAGATCAGCAATCCGCTGGTACGCCGGGATCGACGGGGGCCGGCCGCGTGGCTGCGCCGGCTGACGCTGAAGTTGCTGACGGCGCGGATCGACACGCTCGTGGCGATGAGCCCAGCCCTGCAGAAAGAGGCGGAGACATTGTTCGCGCGCGAACGCGTCGCGTCGCAGTGGGAGCCGATCTTCGATTCGAGCGTGATGAGGAAGGACGCGATCGAACGCGAGCCTGGTCTCGTCATCGCGGCCGGCCGTCTTGAACCGCAGAAGAATTTTGAGCTGGCGATCACCGCGATGGCGCGGCTGCCGGCCGCATCCGGCATCCGCATGATCATCCTGGGCGAAGGCAGCGAACGCCCCCGATTGACCCAGCTGATCGCCGATCTTGGCCTGCAGAAGCGCGTTCTGCTGGCAGGACATGTACGCGACATCCGCCCCTGGTTGCGCCGGGCCGCGTGCTTCCTGATGACGTCGCGTTACGAAGGTTATCCGGCCGCGCTGGTCGAAGCGGTGGTGTCGGGTGCGCCGGTGCTGGTGACGCCCTGTTCACCGGCCCTGGCCGAGATCGTGCCGGCCGATGGGCAGACGCAGATCGTACAGGCCGATGCCGATGCGATTGCCAAGGCGCTGCTGGAGCTGATCGATCGCCCCTACATGCCGCCCGACGCCAGCCCGCTGATGAGCCGGCATGACGAACATTATTGCGCGACATCCTATCTCGCGCTGCTCGACCGGCGATTGGCGCAGAAACGCGGCAGACCGGTCTAGGCGGCGCTGCGCCGCCGCTGTGCGGCCGTCACGCGCGCAGGGCGTCACGCTGGGTGAAGCCCGTATAGCGGGCGAGAAGGTCCGCAAAATGATCGTCGAGCGAGCGCGCTGAGCCGGCCGCGGACGTTGCCGCGGCGCGGAGGGCCGCCGGATCGCGATCGGCCAACCGAACGATCGCCGAAGCAGCCGCATCGGCATCGCCGGCCCGATAGGTTTCGGCGCGATCGGGATGCGCCTGATCGGCGGCACCGCCCTCATCCGGCACGATCAGCGGCAGGCCCGATGCGGCCGCCTCCGCCGCGACGAGGCCAAAGGTCTCCGCCTCGCAGCCGTGGATCAGCGCATCGGCGCTGGCCAGCATCCGCGCCATCTCTGCGCGTGATGAGGTGGGCGGCAGCATGCGGATATGCGGGTTGCCGCCAATGTGGCGTAGCAGCTTGGCGTGATCGCGCCCTTCGCCCATCAAGACCAAACCGACGCCGCGCTGCACGCCGGCCTTGCCGACTGCCTGGATGATCGTCGGCCATCTTTTTTCCGGTGCCTGGCGTCCGACGCCGAGCAGGAGCAGCGCATCCGGACCTAGCGCGCAGGAGGCGAGCAGCTCTTCGCGCAGGCCGGGGTCGCGCAACGTCGGCGAGAAGACGCCTGGATCCACCCCAAGCGGGATGGTGGCCGCCTGGGGCAGGCCGCCATGGCGTAAGCGCGCAGTCAACCCGCTATTGGCGGAAACGACGATGTCATAGCGGCGGGCGGCGCGACGCAGATGGGCCCAGAACCACTCGAAACCGCGGTCGATCGTATCGCGCTCCGCAACATTGCCGAACCATCGATAGGCGTAGGCGGCCAGGGGATCGGCGTGCATCACCAGCGCGCGTGGGGCTTCACCCTGCCATTCGGCGACGATGGATGCCGTGCGCCACGGCGACGATGCTTCGACCACGTCGGGTGCGAAATCGTCGAGCGCGGCATGGACGGCAGCCGTGCTGTCGAAATAGCGATAGCGCCGATCCAGGATCAGTGGCGGCGCGGCGATATGCTGCAGCCGCGTGCAGCGGCCGCGCCGTTCGATGCCGTTGCGCTCGCTGGGAATGATGACGGTCAGTTCGATGCCGGCCTGTTCGGCATAAGCGAGCTTGCGTTCGACATAGGTGCGCACGCCGCCCCCGCGCGCGGTGTAGAAGGCGGAAACGTCAGCGATGCGCATGGTCACTTCTCGGGGCGCATGGACAGGCCATGCAGATAGTTGAGGACGATCGTGATGTCGGTATGACCGGCACCAGCGGTAACGGTGGCAGCCGTGGCGCGCGGCCGGGACCACCCCAGGCGCGGGTTGCCGGCGAAGCCGATACCATCGCCGGCAAAATCAAAACGATGATTGGAGTTGCGATCGTGCAGTAGCACGATCGCGTAACGACCCGGTTCGGGCGCGCGAATGCACAAGTTGACGGGACCCGCCGGCGGCGTCGGAAGATCGACCCGCGCGAAGCTTTTGCCGGCCTTGATCAGGATCGTGTCGTCAGCCAGGAAGTCACTGTCGTTCGGCGGATAGAGTTCCAGCCGCAGGCGTCCGGCCCGATCTTTCAGACCCTGCACGTCGACCCTGATCTGCGTTTCGCCCGCATCCGCATGGCAGGTGCCGGCCGCGACGCCGAGCGGCGGCGCGCTCGCTGCGGCCGCCA
This sequence comes from Sphingomonas sp., assembly GCF_048595155.1. Taxonomy (GTDB): domain Bacteria; phylum Pseudomonadota; class Alphaproteobacteria; order Sphingomonadales; family Sphingomonadaceae; genus Sphingomonas_I. Next base: position 29,947 of record NZ_JBMDXN010000093.1, on the reverse strand, counting down.
GCAGCAACAAAGGCATCATGAAGCGTCGCTCGCCCCGACCAGATCGCCCAGCAATATACTGAGACCGACGATCAGATGGGTCGCGACCAGCAGTGAGGCGAGCAGCGCCATCAGTGTGCCGATCGACGTTTCCGCACCCACCATCCACATCGCCGCGCCGGCGAAGACAATGTCCTTGTTGGGGACCAGCGGCAAACGGGTGACCACAAGGTGCAGTGCGGCAAGGGCGATCCACGTCGTGACCGGAACGGTCGGCAGGGCGGCCGTCCAGATGATGCCGAGCAACAGCGTGGTAAACGATACGCGGGCCAAATGGACGGCGCCGATGAAGCGCAGCTGGACGGGCGGCAGCGAGAAGATCTTGCGACGCAGCACCAGCAGCAAGGCGCACGCGGCAAGCAGCAGCAGGAAGGATTCGCTACTGCCCGACGGCAGCGCGGTCGGCTGCCAATGCCGCGAGATCGGCCAGGCGAGCGCGACCATCGTCAAGGTCGCGATGTTGCCGGCCATGGCCGACATGATGCTGACGTCCTTGATCGCGCCGAACGGGCTCGCGGCCACAAAACCCTTGCGCCGGGCATAAAGATAGAAGGACAGCTCGCCCGAATAGCCGAGCAGCATCTCGTTGCTGACGAGTTTGCGCAGGAGGGCGGCAAAGGCCGATCCCGGGATCTGCCAGAGCCGTCGGTAGATGATCCATTCCGACGTCGGCAGCGCCAGATAATAAGCCCCGAAGGCAAGCCAGAAAATGATCGAGGTCGGCAGCGCGCCGCGCAGACGGGCGAGACCCTGTTCCCGCAGGACCATGCCAAGCGACGTGAGCAGGGCCAGCGACAGAAGAATGGCCAGTAGGCGCTGCCAGGGCAGGCGGGCCGGCTCCGGACGCGCTAGCGTGCCAAGCGACGGGGTGAGTGCAGAAGGAGAGGACGCCAAAATCTTGTCCTTTAAATGCGCGCGATCAGAGCCGCGCCGATGCGCCTACAGCCGCAAGGGCGGCATAAGGGGTCGGGCGATGCGAATGCCGGAAGCGACGGGCGGTACGGCGGATACTGTCCATGATCCGCGGCTGCGTCGTGTCATCGGGATGAACCCCGATCCGCACGGTCGGCGCGCGGGTGAGCAGGCTCCTGGCAGCCGCGGCTACCGCGAGCGAACTGCGCATGCGGGCCGGCGTGCGGCTTGCCCAGGTGATCACCGGCCCGCGCGCAAGAACCTTGCCGGTCGGCGGTACCCACACGCGGAAATGATCTTCGGCAAAGGCGAACCGGGCCTGCGCCAAAGCGGCATGGGCACCGTCGCCGTAAAGCCAGGCCGGAGCGATGAAGCCCGGAACCGCCGACCCGATAATGTCTTCCAGCAGCGCCCGTCCCTCGCGAAGCCGGCGCAATGCATCGATCCCGTCGAGCGAGAGGAACTCGCCTTCGCGTGCCGTCATTGCGCGGCCCTTGAACCGAGCCAGCCATCCGCGCGCCTCGATTTCGTCGCGATGGCTCCAGCCGTGCAGGATGATCTCGTCACCGGCCGCATGGCGCGCGCGCAGCCAGGTTTTGAAGCCGGCATCCTGCGCGATCGGGGTGCTGTTCCAATGGTGCGGCACCACCAGCAGGGCAAGCGATGGCGCTTGCGCATGTTCGCACAGATGCGCGTGCAGCGTCTCCACCTGACCGACAGTAGCCGGCGTGACGTCGTGGATCGACAGGAGCAAGCGACGCGTGGTCATCAGCGCGACGCCAGGCGGGTCAGCCCCGCGGTCGGCTTGGCGCTCACCGCATAGTCGGCCATGTAGCCGACGTGATCGGATAGCATCGCGCCATGGGCATCATGCCCGAAGGTCGCATTCAGCCCGGCGACACGCAGCCCGACCCCGGTGCCGGGCGAGAAGAATTGCCAGTCCCGTTCGCGGCGGAAGCTGAACTGAATATCGGGCGCGTTCGATTTGGTGCAGCTTTGCTGCGCCAGGCATTCGTTCATCGCCACCGACATGCCGGCTTGCGGACGCCAATGGGCGGCGCTCTGGACCAGATAGGCGCGGCGGTTGGCGCCCTGCCCGGCATTGAAGTCCCCGGCGACGATCAGCGGCCAGCTCGCCGGCGCGGCCGATGCGATGAAGTGGCCGAGCGCATCGACCTGACGGCGATAGGCGTAGAAGGAGCGATCGAACGACACGCCGGCGGCGGCGCGAGAATTCATGTGGGTAGCGACGACGACCACCGGCTGCGGCAGGCCGGGCACGGCGATCTCCACCGCCAGTGCGCCCTTGTTGGCCAGGCAATCGAGCCCGGCGCAGGCGTAGGAGGGATACGCCATGCGTCGCACCGCCAGGATCGGATAATCCGAAGCAATCCGCAGCCCGCTATCGACCCATTTGCCGACGGTTTCGCCCGCCATCATACGGGCGCCGGACATGAACTGGCGATCGGCCGCGGTGGTTGGCGGCGCGCCGGCGTCGTCGCGGGCGGGGCCGTTGGCGATATAGCGATAGCCGCCTTCGGTCGCGATCGCCTTGGCCGAATCCGTGAAGGCTTCCTGCAGCACCAGGATGTGCGGTTGGACCCCGCGCTGCCGCAATGCGTGCAGTTTTTGGCCGATGGCCTGTTCCGCATCGGTCCGGTCCGTCCGGACCGGCCAGGGCAGACCTTCGACATTGTAGGTCATCACCGACAATTGGGGTGGCGTGACGGCAGCAGGCGCGGCGGCACGGGCTGCCATCGCAGCGCCCATCATCCCTAAAAACCCGGCAATTCGCTTCATGATCTTGTCCCACTTGCATGGGTCAGACGGCACCGACTCTATGCCCCCGCATCACTGCGACAGCATGACAAAGAAAAGCGCGATGGGCGGAGAGGCTGCGTGGGCCGAGCGGAAGCTGCGGCATGGAACCAAAGTCGATGGTCGGGGGGACGAGAGAGGATCAGGCCGCCTGGAAGCTGAAGCAGGGTTGGAGGCTGTCGCGCAGCCAATCGTCGAAGCGTCGGTTGCCAATGTGAGCGCATGGACCCGGCAGTAGCGAGCGCTCCTCAAGCCGCGCCCCGCAATAGCGGGCGTTAAGGTCGCGCACGACCCGGCGATCATCTTCGTGGGCGGTGGCGATCTCGATCGCTATCTGGTCGAGGCGGAGTTGTTCCGGCCCAGCCAACTCGACGATGTCATAGGTTGGCATGGCGCTCGCCTGATCGGCCAGGAAATCGGCAATGTCGTCTCCTGCGACCGGCTGTACCAGGGCCGGCGCAATCGGGATCGCGCGTGCGCTGCCGGCGCGCACAAGGTCGCGCACCAGTTCGAAGAACTGGGTTGCGCGCAGAATGGTGAAGGGCAGTGTGGAGCCGCGGACCAAATCCTCCTGGAGCCGCTTGGCCCGGAAATAATCCGGTCCGGTCAGGCGATCGACGCCGACTACGGAGAGGGCGATATGGTGACGCACCCCTCCGGCGCGCGCGGCCTGTAGCAGGTTGCATCCGGCCGTCCGGAAGTAGCGCATGGCGGCAGCCCCGTCGGTCGAGCCGGAATCGGAAACGTCGATCACGGTGTCGACGCCCTCCAAGGCGCGGGCCAGGCTGTCATAGGTCGTGCAGTCGATGCCAAGGCTGCGCGATATCGGCACGACCCTGTGGCTCTGCCGTCGCAGCTGGGCGATAAGCTTCCTGCCGATGCGGCCGCTGGCGCCGATCACGGCGATCGTCCCGGCCGCCGAGGCCTGATCTTCACGGCGGCGCTTGGGGAGGCAATATCTGGTCATAAACCGCGCCTCGTGCCGCTGCGAGGTGCTGGCGCCGTCACCGACCTGCCGGCGATGCGGCGTTTGCGATCCAGTCTTCCAGCCTGATCGACCCCAGTCGGGCGCCCGGCCCGGGAACGAGCGAAGCATCGTCTACCGGCACCCCAGCATAGGGGGCAGACGCGTCGACAATCACCGGCCTCGTATCGCCATCGGCGGCCAGCAGGCGGCGCACCGGTGTATCGAGTGTAAACATCTCTGGACCGGCGATTTCGATCATGGCCGAGGAGGGCGGCGCGAGTGCGATGTCGACCAGCGCGGCCGCGACATCGTCGGCGGCCATTGGCTGGAAGCGAACGGCCGGCAGCCGGACCGTTCCCCCTACCGTGGAAAAATCGGCGATCTGCCGCAGGAATTCGAAGAACTGGGTAGCGCGTACAAGTGAATAGGGGGTCTGTGCCGTCTGAATCAGCTGTTCCTGCACCAGCTTCGCGCGGAAATAGCCGCTCTGTAGCAGCCTATCGGTACCGACGACCGAAAGCGTGATGTGGTGACGCACCCCCGCCACTATTTCGGCCCTGGCAAGATTGTGCCCAGCCGTCGCGTAGAAGTTACGGGCAACCTCGTCGTCGAAGGAGGGTGGATTGGAGACGTCGATGACAACCTGCGCACCCGCGATCGCAGCGTCCAGTCCTTCACCGGTGAATGCATCGATGCCGGCGCTTGGCGCGGCGGCGAGAGCGATATGCCCTGCGCGCGTGAACCGATCGACGAGTTTGGAGCCGATCAGTCCGGTCCCTCCGATGACGACGATCTTCATTCTTGCCTCCATTACCGAACCTCGATTCCAGCAAGGATCGCGCATCGCGCCATGTCGCGGCTACCAGACCATGGGCGGCGTCGGGCGCACCGATCGGCCAGGCCGTCTATGCTTCGGTATAGGTGCGCCCAGGTCCGGCAAAGCTGGTCCGCAAACGCGTGACCTTCAAACCTTACCGGGCCGGCATGAGGATCGGCGCGCCGCTTTTCTTCAGTAGCACCACCAGAAACTTGGCAGGCCGCGTCTTGCTGGCGTTCCGGCCGATGGTGTGAACGTCGTGCGGGCCTTCATAGAAGGTTTCGCCCGGCTTCAGCGTGACGGCGCGGCCGCCGCGCACGCCCATCACGATCGCGCCCTCCAGCACATAGACCAGGGCATGTGCGTCATGCCGATGGATAGGATCTACCGCGCCGGGCGGGAAGGTGACGGTAATCATCGTCGCTTCGTGCCCGGGATAATCGGCCAACGCCTTGCTCATCAGCGTGGCAACGCTTGCATGCGGGGCCGGCGCGGCAGCGGTGGACATTGCGGCGGCGATCAGCAGCAGCAGCTTGGAAAATCTGGTTGGCATGACGGCACGATCCTCGTCCTGTGGCGCAACGCCCAACGGCGTAAGCCAAGCTCTTCGCGGTTGATGCGAAGCGGACATGGGATCGCGCGATCAGGCCAACATCGCCATCATGCGGAGGGATGCCCTCAACTGGCGGAAGGATGGAGCGATGCTGGCCCTTGGTGCAGCCGCGCGACCTTCAGGGGAACGCGCGGCCATAGCCCCGGGGGTCAATCCTCCGGCGCGACAACCACCTGCAGCCCGTCCATTGCGGGCCGGAAGGGGACTTGGCAGGACAGGCGGGAATTGGGCTGGCGGTGATCGGAACTGTCGAGCAGCGCATCCTCCTCCGCGCTGATCGGTGGCATCTGATCCAACAGTGCTGGGTCGATATAGACATGGCAGGTCGCGCAGGAACAGGCCCCCCCGCACAATGCGAAGGGTTCGTCGAAGCCCGCTTCGCGGACGATCTCCATCAGGCTGAGGCCTTCCTGCGCTGCGACGGTGGCCTGCTCTCCGGCACGACTGGTAACGATCAATTGCGACATGCAGCTATCCTGATGATGTCGGCTATGCGGAGTGCGCGCCGACGCAAGCGGGTAAAAAATGCGCGCGAACGACGCCCGCGGCTCGGTAATCGGGGGCAAAACCGCCTGCTATTCGTCGTCTGACGTATCGCCTTACGTCGGCGCGATTGGCGATCGCGACCGACCATCGCTACCATCGGCGGCGGACGACGGGCGACGTCGGCAGGGACAGGGCGGATCGCGTGCGGCTTTTGCGTTTGTTTGACACTGTAGCGATCGGCGGCAACCGTCGGCCGACCCGCATCGCCTGGTCATAATGTTGCGGCACGAAAGCCAGGCGAAGGCGGCGCTGCAGCGGGGCGACTTGCCGGCCGCGATCGTGGCGGCAAAGGCTGTTGTTGCTGCAGATCCCGAACAGCCGACAGGCTATTTCCTGTTGGGCATGATCGCGGCCGAGGCGGGACATATCGGCAAGGCTATCCCGTTAATCGAGGAAGCCGTGGCGCGGGGGCCGCAGGCCGAGCATCTGGCCCAACTCGCCAAATTGCGGATCATGACGCGCCGTGATGGTCTGGCGGGTGAGGCGGCGCGTGCGGCCTTGGCCCTCTCGCCGGACGACGCGCTGACGCTGGATACGATCGGATGCGTGCTGGCGCGGCTGGGCGATCACCAAGCGTCGATCGCGCCCTTCACAAGCGCGGTTGCCGCGCAGCCGGGAAATCTGGAATTCCGCTATAATCTTGCCGCCGCGCTGGGCTTCGTCGGCCAGGTCGATCAAGCGCGCATGCATTATGAGGCCATTCTGGCCGACAATCCCGGCCATGCGCGGGCTCATTATGCGCTGGCGATCCTGTCGCGGCAGACCGCGCAAACGCACCATGTTCCCCGCCTAGAGCAGGCACTGAGCAGGGCAGCGCGCCCTGAAGATGCGCTGCGTATCCGTTACGCTTTGGCGAAGGAGATGGAAGATATTGGCGATGGCGGTGGCGCTTTTGCCCACCTGTCCGCTGCCAATGCCGCGCATAAGGCCAGGATCGGCTATGATTTCGCGCAGGACGCGGCGCTGTTCGACGCGATCGAGACGCTGTTCTCGGGCCACCCGACGAGGCGCGCGCGAGGCGCGGGCAATGACGATCCGGCGCCGATCTTCGTGCTCGGCATGCCGCGCACGGGCACCACGCTGGTGGATCGCATCCTGTCGTCGCATCCGGACGTGGAAGCGGCGGGGGAGCTGCAGGCAATGCCGCTGGCGGTGAAGCAACTTGCCGGCACCGCCTCCCGTGTCGTCATCGATGCGGAAACGATCGCGGCGAGCGGCGCGATCGATCCGACGGCGCTTGGCGATGCCTATCTGGCACGCGCCGAACATCACCGCACGAACAAGAGGCCGCGCTTTACCGACAAATTGCCTGCCAATTTCCTCTATGTCGGCCATATCGCGCAGGCGCTGCCCCATGCCCGGATCGTCTGCCTGAGGCGCCATCCGATGGACGTGATCTGGAGCAATTATAAGAACCTGTTCGCCAGCCAATCGGCTTATTACGCTTACTCCTACGACATCATGGATATCGCGCGCTATTTCGCACGGTTCGACCGGCTGATGGCGTTGTGGGACCGGCTATGGCCGGGGCGGGTGTTGCAACTCTCCTACGAGGCGCTGGTCGCGGATCAGGAAGGGCAGACGCGCCGGTTGCTGGAGCATTGCCGCCTGAGTTGGGACGAGGCTTGCTTGTCCTTCCACGAAAACAAGGCTGCAGTCGCAACCCCCAGCGCGGCACAGGTACGGCGACCGCTCAACGCCGACGCCGTGGGCAAGTGGCGTACCTATGAAACGGGCTTGGCACCGGCGCGGGCCTGGCTGGAAGCGCACGGCATCCCTATCGATTGACGGCCAGCGGGGCTTGGATCGGCGCCAAACGAAAAGGGCGCCCTCCACCTCCGGAGAGCGCCCTTATGCGTCTCACATGCGATCAGAACTTGATGCGACCTTCGATGCCGACGGTGCGCGGGTTCAGCACGGCCTGACCATAATAGCGGACGGCGACGCCATCGTTGACGCCGATCCGGGAGCGATCGTTGCTCACGGACACCACGGCATATTTGTCGAAGATGTTCGTCGCGAACAGGCTGACGCTATATTTGTCCGTCTCATAGGCGAGCGATGCGCGGTGCGTCACATAGCTGGGAATCTTGTCGCCATAGGCGCGGTCCCATCCGAGGCGGGAGACGACATTGCCGCGATAGGTCGCGATCCAGTTGGCGATGATGTTGCCGGCCGCGAACGGCGTCGTATAGGTCGCGCCCAGCGCCCCCGAATTCTTGGCCGAACCCGGCAGACGATCCCCGTCAAGCGCGCTCAGCTGCGTGAATTTGGGCCGTGCATCATAATCGTTGGGCGTGGTGCGGATCGTGATGATGCCGGGCACGTCCTGCGTCAGCTTGGCATCGGTGTAGGAATAGCTGCCCTGGATCGCCAGCTTCGGCACCGGCCGGAACTGGAACGAGGTTTCGAACCCCTGCGACTTGGCCGTGCCGCCATTCACGGTGATACCGGTCGCGCCATAGAAGGTGGAAGAGGCGACCTGGATGCCATCCCACTTGATGTGGAAGACATCGAAGTTGAATGAGAGTTTCCGGTCGAACAACTGCGTGCGGATGCCGACCTCGATATTCTTGGTCTTGTCAGGCCCGTACTGGATTTCGTTCGGCAGGGCGCAGGCGTTCTGCTGATCCGTCGGCACCGGCACCGGGCAGGGCGCGACCCGGTTCGGGCCGCCGATGCGATAACCCTTGCTGTAGGTCGCGTAGGCCATCAGGTCCGGCGTGAAATTGTAGGAGCTGTTGAGCTTCCATACCCAGCCATCCTTCTTGGCCCTGCCGCCGGACGGGCTCAGATCATAGGGGCTGAGCGGATCACCCAGCAGCGGCAGCGTGAGCGCGCCCTGAATGTTCGACGTATATTTGAAATAACGCGCGCCGCCCGTCACCTGCCACTTGGATGTGACGTGGAAGGTACCTTCGCCGAAGATCGCCTTCTCGGTGACCTTGGACCTGGTATAACTCACATATTCCAGATCGTCGGGATTGTCGGGCACACCGTAGAAGTTCGACAATCCAGGAACGTGCTCGGCATAATCGCGGTGGTTCTTCTGATTGTTATAGAAGCCGCCGATCACCCAATTGAAAGGGCCGCCATGGCGCGACACCAGCCGGACTTCCTGGTTGAACTGCTTGCGGCGATCGTTGGTTTCGTTCCAGCTGGTGAAGGCCGGAAACGCCTCATAATCATAATCCAGGTCGAGCAGTAGGTCGGTATTGTCGGCGCGCGAGCGGTTGCGAACCTTGGTATAGGCGGTCGTCGATACGAGATCGGCGATGTCGGCGATGTTCGCGTTGATCTCCAGGCTGAAAAGATTGGCGTGACGATTGGACGGCTCGGTGTAGCGCGCGGCATTTTCATATTTGCCGGTACCAAGCACGCCCGCGCTGTTGGATTGCGAGCCTTCGGTCTTCGTCTGCTGATACGCGTAGGTGAAGATCGCCTTCAGATCCTCGCTCGTCTGCACCAGCAGCTGGTTGCGGGTGGTGAAGGTCTTCTCGAAATTGAGATCCTTGCGCTTCTTCAGATTGGCATCGTAGCCCGCCTGCGACACGCTGGTCGGGCCGTCCGGCTGCGGCAGGGAGACGCCCGGCGTCTGCACCAGCAGCGGATAATCGATGAAGCCCGGATCGTAATAATAGCCGGTCGCGCTGCGGAAGGCGATGTGATCCCTGACGATCGGGATATTGATCACGCCGTCGCCCTGATAGCCCGCCTTGCTGCCGTGGCTCTTGCCATAGAAGCGGCCGTGCACCTCGCCCTCGACATTGGTCACGTTGGGCCGGTTGGGAATGTAGCGGATCGCGCCGGCAAGCGTGCCAAGGCCATAGAGCGTGCCCTGCGGCCCCAGCAGCGTTTCGACGCGGGCGATGTCTAGGAACTTGAAGTCGTAATAGAGCGGCACTTCGCCCAGATAGACGCCTAGAGCGTTGTCATAGTTGCTGCCCTCTCCGCTCACATCGGACGCATTGAGGCCGCGCAGCACGATCGACCCGGTCGAGCGCGGGCCGGTATCGGAAATCGTCAGGCCGGGGGTGAAGGCGGCGAGATCGCGGATATCATCGACATGCTGGCGCTGGAGCTGCTCCGCGCCGATCGCCGAAATGTTGATCGGCGCATTCTGCAGCGTCACACTCCGGCGGTTGCCTGTCACCACGATTTCGTTGGCGCTATCGGCATCCGCGCCATCCGCCGGCGCCGGTTGTACCGCCGTGGTGGCCGCTGTTTGCGCCGAAGCCCCGGTTGCCATTCCACCTGCGAGAAAGGTCGCGCCAAGCAATGCCGCGCGAAAAGTCGATCCTGCCACCGTCGCCCCCAAAAAACGCTCCAAAACCTTGCCGTTCGGATCCCATCCCCGCTGCGCCATACCTTGTCCGGCATGTGCGAAAGCTACCGTTTGGTTAAAGCGGGCGCGCCACCATGGGGCGTTTGACGTACCGTTCGGGGCGGTGATGAAACCGTATCCTGTGGCGCGATCGGGCACGGCGGCGTGCGGATGCTTCGCCGCAGAGACGTTGCCGAAATGCCGCAGTTTCAACGCCGTGTCGGTGCCGAACGCGGTCAGGCACGGGCGATCCCGCGCGCGGCCCGCGACTCTGAAACTGCGTGCAACTTTGCTGTGTGCGACGACCCGCTCAGTTCGTGCGCGGTGCGTTCAGGCTCCACCAGGTCAGGCTGTGCAGGTCGTGCGCGGTCGTCCAGACGCCGCTACCCGCATAGCGTAGCGCGCCGCTACCGGATGCCTTCCCCAGCCGGGCGACGATCGCCATCGACTTAGGGTCGATCATGGCGAAGGTCTGATCGGCGGTGGTGCGCAGCCAGACCGCGCCGCCGCCCGTATCGATATCGCCATACATCAGATCGGCGCCGACTTTGACGCGGCCGGACACTTTGCCCGCGGCCGGATCGATCCGCGCGAGCGTGCCGTCACCCTGCTCTTGCACCCACACCGCGCCTTCACCGGCGGCGAGGAAGCCGGGCTGCTTGCCGAGCTTGACCCGCTTGACCACCTGATTGGTTGCCGGGTCGATCTGCTGCAGCGACTGATGGACGCTACTCACGGCCCATAGCGCGCCCAAGCCGAAGGCGAGATAATAAGTGCTGGGATCGACCGCGATCGTCGCGGTCACCTGGTTCGTGGCAGGATCCACCCGCGCGATCTTGCCGGCATCTTCGCTGGCGACCCAGATCGAGCCGGCGCCGGCGACGACGTTAAGCTCACCTTTGGGATTGGCGATGCCGGTCGGAACGGCGGTGATCAGCTTGGCGGTCTTGAGGTCGATCCGGTTGAGCGTACCCTCGCGGCAATCGGCGACCCACAGGGCGCCCGAGGCGATGGCCATGGCGCCGCAGGGGCGCGTCATCGCTGTTTCGGCGAGCTTGCCCGCACGCGACCAGCGTTCCACGCGGCCGCGATTGGTGGCCCATACGCTGTCGCCGTCCACGACCATGAAGTCGGCGAAGCCCGGCACCGCGATCGTCTGTTCTTCCTGTGGCGGCGTGAGCGACGCCGCGGGGGCGGCAGCCAGGACAAGGGCAAGCAGCGGCAACCATTTCATCAATTTCATCCTGCGACCGGGGTGGAGCGGCCCTGTCGGGCCTTGATTTTTTCCATCAGCGGGCGGGCGGGGAAGATGAATTGTTCCCAGATCGACAAACGCCGACGCGCATCCTGACCGACGATTTCGGATTCCCCTTCCCGGAAGGTGCCGAAGACGCGATCGAGCAGGATCAGCGAATTACCGTAATTGCAGCGCGTCTCGTCATAGACGACCGAATGATGCAGGCTGTGATGCCGTATGGTGGTGAAGAAGAAGGCGTACCAGCGCGGCGGATCCGCCCGCACATTGGCGTGCGCGAAGGTGGAGATGACAGTCAACACGCTGAGGCCGCAGAATTCCGCTGCGATGGGTAGATCGAACAGTGCGACCACGCTCAGGCTGATCAGGAACAGCTCCAGCGGATTGCCGACATAGCCCTTCATCGCATTCAGCTGCGTGATGTGATGATGCGGCGCGTGCGTCCACCACAAGGGTGAGTTGTGCATCGCGCGATGCATCCAATATTGGCCGAATTCGATCAGGAACACGACCAGCGCCACCTGGGCGAGGAAAGGCATCTGCATCGCCCAGGGCGTCGTGATGCCGAGCGCATGTTTTGCGGCGGTTAGCGGCTCTTCCGCGAATTTGGTCGAGGCCCACGCGATCGCGGTGCTGCCGAGCACGACATAGAAGAGATCGGTGGCAAATTCCTTGCGGTTCAGACGCCACCCCGAATGACGTTCGTTGAGCCATTCCAGCGACTGCACGAAGGCGGTGATCAGCGACGTGACGATGACCAGTGTCCAGGCGCTACCGGTTATTTTAGCGGGGGCAAAGGCCCAGAAAAGGATGACCGTGGCCACCGTCGCAGGAGGCAACAGGTTGAAGAGGGTTTTGCGCATGCCAATCCGCCCCGATCGAATATCTGCGGGGGAGATGTCGGCTAGCGGCCAGGAGGAGCGCGATAACCCGTGGAGGCTAGTTGTCCCGCCAGCTGCGACGTCTCCCTCGCCCCGACATCATAGAAGGGCGCGGCCGATCTGCAGGTGGCTGAATAACGTACTGCGGATTGCGCATGCTGCAATCCAAGCATCAGAAGTGAAGCGATCGTCCCGGCCGGTTTTCGTGCCAACCGGGACGATCGTAATACTCAGCGCCGTTTAGCGCAGCGAAGCGAGCTGCGTCTGCACCGGGCGCGCCGCTTCTGCGGTGCGCGATTCGATGCGCGTGCGGACCTGTTCGGCCACGTCGGCGCGGCATGCGCGGGCGCGTGCTTCAAGGTCGGCATGGATGGTGGCGAGGCTGTCGCCGCAAACCGTACGCGCGGCCTGATCGACCCGCACCGCCAGGCGCCGCTGGCCGTTTGCGGTGGAGAGATCGAGGCCATTCAGCGAAAGAACCGCCTGATCCTTGCCAAAGGGATTGTCGTTGACGCCGGCAAACGCGGCGGAACCAAGCGAGACGGCGGCAAGCGCCGCGAGACCGATCTTCATTGCCTTCTCCTGCAAAAACCATAGCCCGCTTGTGCGTGCGGATGCACCGGAATCTAGGATTGCAAGGCGAAGGCGACAAGCAGGCGCGACAAATAATACTCTCGCCTGAAAGACGAGTGCAAGATCCGCAACTGCGCGATGATCGCTTAAGTCATGATGAAGTGTTGGCGGTCGGTCTCGTTCGGCTGATCCTTTTGCTGATTATTACCAATCAATTGGGATGTACGACCAGGGAGGCGAGCTCCAGGTTCTGGCTCAGCAACCCTACCGGCAGGCGGACGGCTTCGGCGCGCGCCGTCGCGGGGGACTCGATCACCGCCACCGAAAGCGTGCGCGCGAACGGTGCCGACCAGTCGCGGACGGTGTCGATCGGCAGTCGCACCTGCCAAGTGTGGCGACCCTGCGCTTCGACCGGATGATCGTTGATGCGGATGGCTGCGTTCGGCGAGGCGCGATGTCCGCGGACCAGCAGACAATCCTGCGATCCGCAATTAACGACACGTACCTTCGCCACCGGCGCGGCGGCAATCGGTGCGGATGCAGCCGTGGCTGCCGCGATACCAATAGCTGCGATGATCCGACGTCCCATGGTGCCAAGCTGGCCAAAGCATGCCCCGCCAACCATGGGGCGTTTGACGTAGCGGCCGATCGTGTGCCGGGAATAGCGGTCCTCGCGGTACAATTCCTTATTGCGAAAGCGTGGCGACGGCGATCGCGGTCGCGGAAGCGCGATTTTCAACGCCCATCTTCTCGAAAATCTGTTCGAGATGCTTGTTTACGGTCCGTGGGCTGATCTGCAGGATTTCGCTGATCTCGCGATTTTGTTTGCCGCGGCTGATCCACACCAGCACTTCGGCCTCGCGCGAGGTCAAGGCGTGGCGTTCCGCCAGGATGCGTTCGGCATCTCCCTCGCGCTTCTCCGTCAGCCGGAAGAGCCATTCCTTCGAACTGGTCTGGCGCAGGAAGGTGCATTCGATGAGGCTGTCGCCAATCTGAAGCGAGGCTTGGGCCCCTGCCGGAACGTCGGGTCCTTGCAGGCGCCGGATCGTGGCGGCCAGCGTATCGGGCAACCGCACGTCGCGCGGTGTCCATCCGGGAAAGAGCCGCTCGATCGTGGCGGTTGCAAGCGGGGTCAGCCAGCTGGTCGCGCCGCCTTCCTCGATCGCGAACGATGGTCTGCCGGCGGTGTCTAGCGCGAGCTGGCTGCCCTGCGAGATCCGCGCATTGGCAAGGTGGACTGACACGCGCGCCAGCAATTCGTCGACCACGATCGGCTTGTGGACATAATCGACCGCGCCTGCCTCAAGGCCGCGCACGACATGTTCGGTTTCGGTGAGGCCGGTCATGAAAATCACCGGCAGATGGCGAAAGCGTCCGTCGGCCTTGATCCGCGCGGTCGTCTTGAAGCCGTCCAGGCCCGGCATCACCGCGTCCATCAACACCAGGTCGGGCGTCACATGTTCCAGCAGCTCCAGCGCCGCCAATCCATCGACCGCGATCAGCACGGTCATGCCGGCATGTTCCAACGTGGCGTTGAGGAAACGCAGCGATTCCGGCGTGTCGTCGACGACGAGGATCGTCGCGCGCGCGTTGTTGGCGGGCGGGTTAGTCGACATTATCGAGTGTCCGAGCCAGCGCGCGCAGATCGAAGTCATTCAGATGCCGCCGCAGCGTCGCCACCGCCGCGCTGCTCTCCGGAATCTCGGCTTCCAGATCGGTCAGAACCATCTCGATCCCCCGTACATGACCGACTTTGACATAATGTTTGAGGCTCTCGAGATGGGGGCGGGCGCTATCCGGCAGGGCGATGGCGTGATTGTCCTCTCCCGCCAACGCCGGCTGATCGGTCGAGACGATCCAGGTGAGGTCTAGTTGACGCCCGATCGTATCGAGCAGGGCGCCGAGATCGACCGGCTTGGAGATGAACGCGTCATGGCTGCTGCGCCCGTCTCCGCCGGCGCGGAACTCGTGCGCGTTCGCAGAGACCATGACGATGCGCAGTCGCTGCCCCAGCCGCGCCCGCAATTGTTCGGCGATGTCCCAGCCATTGCATCCCGGCATCTGGATATCGAGCAAGACCAGATCGGGCTTGCATTGCTCGGCCAGCGCGAGGCCCTCGGCACCGCCGCCTGCCGTGAAGATCGTGAAATCGAGCGGGCGGAGCAGATGCTGCACCACCGTCAGTTGCGAAGGATTGTCGTCGATCACCAGGATGGTCTTGCGATCGCCGCGATAGCCGACGATGCGGCCATCGGCCGCCGCCCCGCCCGGCACGGTCATCGGCTCCGGCAGCATGAGTTGCAGCTGAAAGCGGCTGCCCTTGCCGGGCTCGCTGCGGACAGTGACTTCGCCACCCAGAATACGTGCCAGGACGCGGGTGATCGCAAGGCCCAGGCCGATACCGGGTTCCAATGCGGTCTCGGGCGAACTGCCCCGTTCGAACGGTTCGAAGATCCGCTCCTGATCTTCCGGCGCGATCCCGACGCCGGTGTCGCACACTTCGATGAAGGCGATCTGACTGCGATAGCGCACGCGCAGGGTGGCGCCACCCTGCTGGGTATATTTAATCGCGTTGGACAGCAGGTTGATCAGGATCTGTCGCAGGCGCTTCTCGTCGGTCCGGACAAAGGCAGGCAGTCTGCCTTCAACCCGATAGTCCAACGACAGTCCTTTGGCGGCGGCCTGCATGCGGAACATGTCGACGACATGATCGAGCAGGCCGGGCAGGCGGACAATATCCTGCCGGAACTTGAGCACGCCGCTTTCGATCCGCGATATATCGAGCAGCCCTTCCACCAGGTTGGTGAGATGTTCCGCCGATCGGCGGATGACGCCCGCCGCCTCGGCCGGAGGGATCGCCCCATCCCGCTCCAGCAACTGGGCATAGCCATAGATGGCGTTGAGCGGCGAACGGATTTCGTGGCTGACCGCGACCAGATACCGTGTCTTGGCCGCATTGGCCGCTTCGGCCACATCCTTGGCCTGCTGCAATTCCGTTTCCGTGCGCCTGCGCGCCTCGACTTCCTCTTCCAGCAACAGCGTCTGGCGCGCGCAATCCTGCTCCGCATTTTGCCGTGCGCTCCGGCTGCGTCGCACGAGCAGCACGCAGGTCATGGCCGCGGCCAGCACCACCACCAAACATATTGCCCAGGGTGTGCCCGCTATCATCTCGCGATCGCGATCAGTCTGGCCTGCCGGCAGGCCGGCATGCGCGTCTTGTGAGCGAATCCGCGGGCCGCGATGCGATCCCGCAACGTTCCTGATTATGGATCGATCGAACGCCCCCGCGCCGTTCCTTCAGCCGCCGAAATGGCGCCGAAACGATGCCTGAATGACGCATTGCAGCATCACAAAATGGGGTGACAGGTGCCATCGGCTCGGTATAAGACTTATTACTAGATTGATCAAACGTAATATCGGCCCTCTGGGCGGATGACGGAATTCCGGGCCTTTTTACACACGCGACACGGGGATGAGCATGGCAAGGTGGATGTCGAAGACGCGTCTGGCGATCGCAACCGCGGCATTGCTCCTTACCGCCTCTTGTAGTGGTGGAGGCGGCGCACAACAAGATGCGCCAAAGCGGACTGAATTTTCGATCGGCTGGTCCATCTATGCAGGCTGGATGCCGTGGCCCTATGCGCAGCAGGCCGGCATCGTGAAGAAGTGGGCCGATAAATACGGCATCAAGATCAATGTCGTGCAGGTCAACGACTATGTCGAATCGGTGAATCAGTACAACGCCGGCAAGTTTGACGGCGTCACGCTTACCAACATGGACGCCCTGACGATCCCGGCGGCGGGCGGCAAGGATACCAGCGCCATCATCCTTGGCGATTATTCGGACGGCAATGATGGCATCGTCCTCAAGAATGCGAAAAGCCTGGCCGATATCAAGGGGCGGACCGTCTATCTGGTCGAGTTGTCCGTCTCCCATTATCTGCTGGCGCGCGGCCTTTCGACGGTCGGATTGCAGCTGTCGGACGTGAAGACGGTGAACACGTCCGATGCCGACATTGTCGGCGCTTTCGCCAACCCCTCGGCGACGGCAGCCGTCACCTGGAATCCGCAGCTGTCGGAGCTTGCCAAGGTTCCGAACGCGAAGATCATGTTCGATTCGCATCAGATCCCGGCTGAAATCCTCGATCTGCTGGCGGTCGATACGGCAACGCTGAAGGCCAACCCCAATCTGGGCAAGGCGCTGGCGGGCATCTGGTACGAAACCATCACGCTGATGCAGCGCCAGGATGCGACGGGCGCGGCCGCACGCGCCGCCATGGCCAAGATGGCCGGCGCCACGCCGCAGGCGTTCGATGCGCAGCTCAAGACGACGCATCTCTATGGCACCCCGCAGGAAGCGGTGAGCGCGCTCAAATCGCCGGCGCTGGCCGCGACGATGGGCAAGGTGCGCGATTTCAGCTTCTCCAAGGGGCTGTTCGGGGCCGGTGCGAAATCCGCCGATGCGATCGGCATCGGCCTGCCCGGCGGCAAGACGCTGGGCGACACCAAGAACGTGAAGCTGCGCTTTGATCCGAGCTTCATGGAGCAGGCGGCGGCCGGCAAGCTCTGAGGAGGGCGCGATGCGCTGGGTGAATATCAAACCAAGCCGTCGCACAACGATCCTGTTGGGGGCGGCGCCGTTGCTGTTGGCGCTGGTCGCGTATCTGTTCGCGGCGGCCGCCCGGCATGCGGCCAACCCCAATGACAAGGTGTTGCCAACGCCCGGTGCCATGATCTCGGCCATGCATGGCCTGCTGATGGATGCCGATCCGCTCAGTGGCCGGCTGATCTTCTGGGCGGATACGCTGGCCAGCCTGGAACGGCTCGGCATCGCGCTTGGCATCTGCACGCTGTCCGCCCTGCTGGTCGGAATGGTGCTGGGTGTGCTGCCGGCCGCACGCGCGACATTCGGCGGGCTCGTCACGACCGTCGCGGTGATCCCACCGATCGCCTTGCTGCCCGTGCTGTTCATCGTCTTCGGCTTGGGGGAGACCGCCAAGGTTGCCCTGATCGTCATCGGCGTAGCGCCGTTCCTGATCCGCGATCTGGCCGATCACGTTGCGGCGATTCCGCAAGAACAATTGATCAAGGCCCAGACGCTGGGCGCGAGCAGCTGGCAATTGGCGCTGCGCGTCGCCGTTCCGCAGGCACTGCCGCGTCTGATCTCCGGCTTGCGTCTCTCACTCGGACCCGCCTGGGTATATCTGATCTCGGCCGAGGCGATCGCCTCCGACAGCGGTCTGGGTTACCGCATCTTCCTTGTCCGTCGCTATCTGTCGATGGACATCATCATCCCCTACGTCGCCTGGATATCGCTGTTGGCGATCGCGATGGATCTTGCGCTGCGGCAGATCAGCCAGCGCGGTTTCGTCTGGGCGCATCAGGCCAATCGATGAGCGATCTTCTTTCCTTCGAAAATGTCTGGCTGGAATATGGCGACAAGATCGTGCTCGAGCGCGTCGATCTTGGCATTGCCGAACGCAGCTTCGTGTCCATCGTCGGTCCGTCCGGTGCGGGCAAGAGCAGCTTCCTGCGTCTGGTGCTCGGTCAGGAAGCGCCCACGCGCGGCCGCATCCTGCTCGACGGCAAGCGGCTGCGCCCCGAATGCGGGCCGGATCGCGGCGTCGTTTTCCAGCGCTATTCGGTCTTTCCCCATCTGACGGCGCTGCGCAACGTGATGTTCGGCCGCGAATGCGTGGGCGCGCCGTTCACCGCCCGCTTGTTCGGGGCCGCCCGCCGCGAAGCCGCCGAAGAGGCAGAGGCGATGCTGGTGGAAGTGGGGCTGGGGGATGCTCTGCACATGTACCCCGCCCAGCTTTCCGGCGGCATGCAGCAGCGGCTGGCGATCGCCCAGGCGCTGATGGCGCGGCCTCGTGTGCTGCTGCTCGACGAGCCTTTTGGCGCGCTCGATCCCGGCATCCGGCAGGACATGCACCGGCTGATCCTGCGTTTGTGGGAGGAGCATGCGCTTACCGTCCTGATGGTGACGCACGACATTACCGAAGCCTTCCGCCTGGGGACGCGCGTGCTGGCTTTCGACAAGCGCCGAATCGATCCGCACGCGCCCCATCGCTTCGGAGCGACGGCGGTCTACGACCTGCCATTGACCCGCAAACAGAAGCTGGAACCACCATCGGAGTTATTACGATTGACAGAATCAGTAATAACGGAGACAGGTCAGACATTGTGAAGGATCAGTCCCCCTCCACCCTCGCCCGGCTCAGCATGAGCCTCCCCGCCGAACTCTCCCGCCAGCTGGATGTGATGGTGGAAGAACGCGGCCTGCCCTCCCGCTCGCAGCTGATCGCGGAGCTGATCCGCGACGAACTGGCGGAACATGGCGCGGCGCTCCGCCCGGAAGACATGCTCGCTGGCACCATCACGCTGGTCTATCGCGGCGACATGGGCCGCGTGCGGCACCAGCTTGCCCAGACGCAGGGCGAATATCTGAAAGAAGTCATCTCCTCCCAGCACGTCTTCTTAGAGGATGATCAGTCGCTGGAAGTGATGCTCGTGCAGGGGCCCGCTCGGCGCCTGCGCAATCTGTGCGACGCGCTGCGCAAGGTGCGCGGCGTGCAGCAATTGCGGCTCTTCACCACCACCGCGCTGTTGCCCCCGCTGCACGAGCAGGATCAGGCATGGCGCCAGGAAGGACATCAGGCGGCATGAGTACACGTCTCGCCGATCCCGGCAGCGCCCAGGCGCATGCCCGCGCAATGGAGGGCACCGTCGTCGAAGCGATGCCAGTCCTGCCGCCACGCGCCGACGATCTGCCGGCGGGCATCGCGGTCGACGATCTGCTCTGGGAAGAAACGATCGCGGCCGGCGGCTATGCCTCCCGCGTGCTGGCGCGCGGATCGCGGCTGCGGCTGATCGATCTGAAGGGCGATGCCTGCGCGTCGCTGCTGCTGTTCAACGCCGCCATGCCGACCGAACGGCTCAACATCGCTGACACGGTCAAGGTTCAGTGGGACGCGTATCCTTCGACCGGCAGCCTGCTGCTGTCCGACATGGGCCGCGTTCTTGCCAGCATCGAACAGGATGATGCCGGCACACATGATGCCTTTTGCGGCGCCTCCACGGAACGCTCCAACCGCAGCCGCTATGGCGATGGGGAGAATTCGGGCGCTCACCCCAATGCCCGCGATCGGTTGATGCTCGGCGTCGCCAAGCATGGCCTGGGGCCGCGCGACGTTCACCCCTGCATCAACCTCTTCAAGGGCGTCCGGATCGCGGAGGATGGCGCGATCGCTGCGCAGCTCGGCCCGTTCGAACCAAAGCGCGCGCTGGTGCTGCGCGCCGAGATGGACCTGATCGTCGTGATCGCCAATTGTCCGCACGTGCTTGATCGGCGCGACTGGAGCGTCACTCCGCTTCGCGCCACCGCGTGGCGCGGCCCGGTCACACCGCCAGACGATCCGATCCGCTCGGCCACGCCGGAGCGGCTTCGCGCCTTTCTCAACACCGAAGATCTGTATCGCCGCTGATGAGCCATGATCCCCATCTCGATGGCCTGAACGGCCAGATCGTCCACGACGAAGTCGTGCCCGCCCGCGCCCCCTGGTCGCATCCGATCCGTGCCGGACAATCGCTCCGCATCATCGATCTGGAAGGCAATCAGGCAGTCGATTTCCTTCTCTACGCGGCGGCGAACGACGCCGAACGCTACAGTGCACAGGATACGGTCGCGGCGCAGGAGAATATCTTTCTGCGCACCGGCAGCGTGCTGCTGTCGAACGAAGGCCGGCCGATGATGACGATCACGGCCACATCGGTCGATTATCACGACACGATCGGCGGTGCCTGTTCGTGCGAATCGAACAGCCTGCGCTACGGGCATCACACCAAGGCGCAACATAGCTGCGTCGACAATTTCCTCGTGGCCAATCTGCGCCACGGTCGCGGCAAGCGCGACATGGTGTCGAACGTCAATTTCTTCATGAACGTACCGGTTACTGCGGACGGTGCGCTGGGCATCGTCGACGGAATTTCGGCGCCCGGTCTGACCGTCGATTTGCGCGCGGAGATGGATGTGATCGTGGTCGTGTCCAACTGCCCGCAGATCAACAATCCCTGCAACGGCTTCAACCCGACCCCCGTTCGCATGGTCGTGACGGCGTGAGCTTCCGGACGGTTCTGATCGCCAACCGTGGCGCGATCGCCTGCCGGATCATCCGCACATTGCGGCGGATGGGAATCAAATCGGTCTCGGTATTCTCCGACGCGGACGAGGCATCCCGCCACGTGGCCGAGGCGGATATCGCGGTCCGCATCGGACCCGGCCCCGCGACCGAGAGCTATCTGGATGTGGAACGGATCCTGGCGGCGGCGCGCGAAACCGGCGCCGATGCGATCCATCCCGGTTATGGCTTCCTGTCCGAAAATGCCGCCTTCGCCGAAGCCTGCGAAGCGGCCGGCATCGCTTTCATCGGCCCGACGCCGGAAAATATGCGCGCGTTCGGGCTCAAGCATAGCGCGCGTGCGCTGGCGGAGGCGCAGAAGGTTGCGCTGGCACCCGGCACCGGGCTGCTCGCCGATCCCGAAGCAGCGGTCGAGGCGGCGGGGAAAATTGGCTACCCGGTCATGCTCAAGGCGACGGCCGGCGGCGGCGGCATTGGCATGCGCGTCTGCGCCGATGCCGGCGCCGTTCGCGATGGCTATGCCGCGGTCGCCCGGCTGGGCGCCGGTAATTTCGGCGATGCGGGCCTGTTCCTGGAGCGGTTCGTGCCGCGCGCACGCCATGTCGAGGTGCAGATCTTCGGCGACGGAACGGGACGCGTGATCGCGCTCGGCGAGCGGGACTGTTCGCTTCAACGCCGCAACCAGAAGGTGATTGAAGAGGCGCCGGCGCCCTACCTGCCGGAGTCCATCCGTTCTGCTTTGATCGAAGCGGCGGTGCGGCTGGGCAGCGCCGCCAAATATCGGTCAGCCGGCACGGTCGAATTTCTGTACGATCCGGCCCGCCAGGACTGGTTCTTCCTGGAAGTGAATACGCGTCTCCAGGTCGAACATGGCGTGACCGAGGAAGTGACCGGGATCGACCTTGTCGAGTGGATGGTGCGCGGCGCCGCCGGCGATTACGGCTTCCTGGACGCGCCGGCGCCGCAGCAGAAGGGTTGGTCGATCCAGGCGCGTATCTATGCCGAGGATCCGGCCGTAGATTTCCGCCCTTCGTCAGGCAGCCTGACCGAAGTGACCTTTCCCGGAGATGCGCGCGTCGAGACATGGGTCGAGCGGGGCTCGGCCGTCTCCTCCTTCTACGATCCGATGCTCGCCAAGCTGATCGTCCGGGCGCCCGATCGCGATGCGGCCGTAGCCGCGATGCAAGCGGCGCTGGATCATACCCAACTGGCTGGCATCGAAACCAATGTGCGCTGGCTGCGTGAGGTTGCGCGCAGTGGCGATTTCGTCACCGGGGATGTCTCGACCACTTCGCTCGAGCGGGTGGACTATCATCCCGACAGCATCGTCGTGCGTTCGGCCGGCACCGCCACCAGCGTGCAGGATTATCCGGGCCGCGTCGGCTTCTGGGACATCGGCGTTCCGCCGTCCGGGCCGATGGATGCCCGTGCCTTCCGCTTGGGGAATGTGCTGCTCGGCAACGATTCCCGCGCCGCCGGGCTGGAGGTTACCGCCACCGGGCCGACATTGCAGTTCAACAGTGCCACCCGCATCTGCATCACCGGCGCCGATTTCGGCGCGACGCTCGATGGCGCGCCGGTACCGCGCAACAAGCCGATTGCGATTGCGAAGGGCCAAGTGCTCGCGCTCGGCCGCGTCAGCGGCGGCGGCATGCGGGGCTATATCCTGTTCGCCGGCGGGCTGGACGTGCCTACCTATCTGGGCAGCGGCAGCACCTTCGATCTTGGTGAATTTGGCGGCCATGGCGGACGCCGGTTGCGGGTCGGCGATACGCTCCATCTCGCGCCGCATGCGCCCGCCGTCATTCCCGGCCCGCGCATGGTTGATCAGCCGGAGCTCGGCCCGGACTGGACGATCCGCGTTCTTTACGGGCCGCACGGCGCGCCCGAATTCTTCACGCCCGACGATATCGACACGATCCTCTCGGCCGACTGGCGGGTTCATTATAACAGCAACCGCACCGGCGTGCGGCTGACCGGGCCCAAGCCGCATTGGGCGCGCAAGGATGGGGGCGAGGCGGGCCTGCACCCGTCCAATATCCACGACAATCCCTATGCGATCGGCGCGTTGGACTTCACCGGCGACATGCCGATCATCCTGGGGCCGGACGGCCCGTCGCTAGGCGGCTTCGTCTGCCCGTTCGTGGTGATCGCCGCCGATCTGTGGAAGATCGGGCAGCTCGCGCCTGGTGACAGCATCCGCTTCGAAGAGGTCGATCTCGCCGGCGCTGACGCCGCCAGTGCCGCGGAAGAGGCGTGGATCGAAGGCCGCCAGAGTAGCCCGCTGGCAGACCGGCCGGCCACCGGTAGTGCCGCTATCCTCGCCGAATTGCCGCCGCAGGGCCGTCGTCCGCGCGTCATCTATCGCCGCCAGGGCGATCGCAATCTGCTGGTCGAATATGGTCCGATCACGCTCGATTTGGAGCTGCGGCTGCGCGTCCATGCGGCGACGACGGCGCTGGCCGAATTGGGCCTTGCCGGTATCCTCGACATCGTGCCCGGCATCCGCTCCTTCCAGGTGCATATCGATGGTTTCCGCCTGAAAGAGCCCGCGCTGCTGGAACGGCTGATCGCGATCGAGGAAGAGCTTGGCGGGCTGGATGATTTCACCATTCCGTCGCGCATTGTCCACTTGCCGCTGAGCTGGGACGATCCCGCAATCCACGAGACGATCCAGCGCTATATGGCGGTGGTGCGCGACGATGCGCCCTGGTGCCCGGACAATATCGAGTTCATCCGTCGCGCCAACGGCCTCGGCAGCGCCGACGATGTCTATCGGACGATCTTCGACGCGAGCTATCTCGTTTACGGCCTGGGGGACGTCTATCTCGGCGCCCCGGTCGCGACCCCGATCGATCCGCGTCACCGGCTCGTCACTACCAAATATAATCCCGCCCGTACCTGGACCCCGCCGAACGTCGTCGGAATCGGCGGCGCCTATATGTGCATCTATGGCATGGAGGGGCCGGGCGGATACCAGCTGTTCGGCCGGACGATCCAGGTGTGGAACACCTATCGCCAGACCGGCGCCTTCTCGGATGGCAAGCCGTGGCTGCTGCGCTTCTTCGATCAGATCCGCTTCTTCCCGGTCAGCCATGACGAATTGACGGAGTGGCGGCGCGATTTCCCGCTCGGCCGGCGCGTGATCGAGATTGAGGAAACCGAATTCCGGCTGGCCGACTACCGCGCCTTCCTGGCACGGAATGCAGAGTCGATCACCGCGTTCGAAACGCGGCGCAACGCGGCGTTCGCCGCCGAGCGGGCGGATTGGGAACGGCGGGGCGAATTCGATCGTGTCGCCAGCCTGGTCGAGGGGGCGGATGAACAGCCGGCCGACGCCATCGCCCTGCCGGAGGGTGCGGAGATGGTCGAGGCGCCTTTCGGCGGCAGCGTCTGGAAGCTGCTGAAGGCGCCCGGCGACAGCGTTGCCGCGGGCGAGACGATCGCGGTGCTGGAAGCCATGAAGATGGAGTTCCCGGTCGTCAGCGCTGCGGCGGGCACCGTCGTCGGCCTCTACGTTGCGGAGCGCCAGACGGTCACGCCTGGATCGCCGGTTCTGGCGCTGATGCCGGCATGATCCCGCTCGATCGCCTTTCCGTGACCGGCATCGCGGCCGATGTGCAAGCGGGCCGTCGAAGCGCTGCCGAAATCATCGAAGAGGTGCTGGCGCGCCTTGTCGCCTATGACGCGATCCAGCCCGCCGTGTGGATTTCGCGCTTCGATCCCGACGATCTGCGCGCGGCGGCGGCTGCGGTCGATGCGCGGATCGGCGCGGGCGAGGCGCTGCCGCTCGCCGGCGTGCCCTTTGCGGTGAAGGACAATATCGATCTGGCCGGCCTGGATACGACCGCCGCATGCCCCGCATTTGCGTATCGCCCGCACAGCTCGGCAACGGTAGTGGAACGGTTGATCGCCGCCGGCGCGGTGCCCATCGGCAAGGTAAATCTCGATCAGTTCGCGACCGGCCTGAATGGCACGCGCAGCCCTTATGGCATCCCGCGCAACGCCTATAATCGCGCCTGGGTGAGCGGCGGATCCAGCTCCGGCTCGGCCGTCGCGGTCGCGGCCGGCCTGGTGGCGTTCGCGCTCGGTACCGATACGGCGGGCTCGGGGCGCGTGCCCGCGGCCTTCCAGCATCTGATCGGCTTCAAGCCCACCCGTGGCCGCTGGAGCAGCAAGGGCCTGGTGCCGGCCTGCCGTACGCTCGATTGCATCACGGTCTTTACCAGCACGGCGGGTGAGGCGGCGCAGGTCGACGCGGTCGTTGCGGGCTTCGATCCGGCCGATCCCCTGTCCCAGGCGCTGGAAGATGCGCCGCGCGCCGCGCGCCGTATCGGCATTCCCCGTCCCGACCAGCGGCCCTGGTTCGGTGATATCGAATCCGGCTTTCTCTACGATCAGGCGCTGGCCAAGCTTGATGCGGAATGGATCGAGATCGACATGGCGCCCCTCAACGAGGCGGCACGCCTGCTCTATGACGGTCCGTGGGTGGCGGAGCGGACGGCCGCGCTCAAGGGCTTGCTGCAGGACGATCCCGATGCGATTCATCCGGTCGTGCGGGAGATCGTGGAGAAGGGCTTCACCTTCTCCGCCGTCGAGGCGTTCGAGGGCGCCTATCGCTTGGCGGAACTGGCACGGGCGGCGGAGGAGATCTGGGCTCAGGTCGATATGCTGCTGCTGCCGACCGCGCCCAAATCCTATCGCGTCCAAGAGATGCTGGCCGCCCCGATCGCGTTGAACGCAAGTCTCGGCGCCTACACCAATTTCGTGAACCTGCTGGATATGGCGGCCATTGCGGTGCCGGCAGGCCGCTATCCGAGCGGCGTCGGCTTCGGCGTGACCCTGATGGGGCCGGCGGGCACGGATCGCGCGTTGATTGCAGCCGCGGAGACGCTTTTCCCGGCGCCGGCGGAGCCGCCTGCGCTTGATCTGGAGGGACGAATGGAAACGGTGAAGCTGGCGGTCGTGGGCGCCCATCTGAAGGACATGCCGCTGCATTGGCAGCTCACTTCGCGCGATGCCACGTTCGTGGGCGAGGCGAAGACTGCGCCGGCCTATCGCCTTTATTCGATCGCCGACAGTGTCCCGCCCAAGCCTGCTTTGGTCCATAGCGGCGAAGGTGCGGCGATCGCGCTGGAAATCTATGAGCTGGATATGGCCGCCTTCGGCAGTTTCGTGGCAGAGGTGCCGCCCCCGCTCGCGATCGGCACTGTGACGCTGGACGATGGCAGCCAGGTCAAGGGCTTCATCGCCGAACCGCGCGCGACGATCGGCGCGGAAGACATCACCCATCTCGGCGGATGGCGCGCCTACATCGCCCAGAAATAACGGGCGCTAGGGTTCGATCGGAAAACGCTCGTCGAGGCGACGGATCGGCCAGCGGCTCAGTTCACGGGGGAAAGCAGGACCCGTCTCCAGCCGCTTCAGGCAGGAGACGCGGTCGGCGCGCTTGTCGGGTGGCACGTGCGCCAGCCAATCGCGGATCGCTGCGATCTCCGCCGTCGGCCTGGTGCCGCGATCCCATGCACGGCAGGCGCAGGCGAACAGGATGTCGACGTCGTTGACGAAGAAGCCGTAGGCGTTGAAGCGTTCGACGCGCTTGCTTGCCATCAGCTCGAAACCTTCCTCATCGATCCGCGCAGCCAGCGGCTTCGCATAGAAGCGTTCAAGCGCGGCGGCATGCGGCCAATAGCCCAGGATCGCATCCAGCCGCTTCTCCAGCAGCGCCGCCGATTGATCGCGCCGCCAGCGCCAGCCGGTACCGCTCAGCTGGGTGTCCGCCTTCAGCAGATCACCCGGCACGAAACCGATCATGCTTTCGCGGAAATGCATGCCGGCATCGTCAAATGCGGGCGTGCTTCCCTGCCAGCGTTCGATCAGGCCGGATCGTACACCGAACCAGGGGTAGAGGACGTTAAGATCCGCATCATGATCGATGATAAGGTGGAAGCGCGCGGCATCGGCATCCGCGGGCGGGTCACCGGCCTCGAAGGCGAAGCTGCGTTTCGAGCCGCTTGTTGCGTCGGCAATGCAGCGAAACGGTCCGCGCGCGGCGACCATGGCCGGCAGGGATGCGAGCGTGTCGGCGGACCGCGCGATGCGCTGCTTGTCCTTGTCGAATTCGGCCGCGATCTTCGCCGCATCGGCGCGATGATCGAGCAAGAAGCGCAACATCGAGCGCCGATCCATGTCGGCGGGTGCGAAACGATCATAATCGCGCGCGATGCCGGTCCAGCTTGGCAGGGGGATCGCCGCGTCCAGCCCGCGCCAGCCCAGTTCTTGGCGCCGGCCGGCGATCGTGCGGATCGCAACGGCCTCCGGCAGGGCCTGAAAGGCGTGAAAATCCTCCGGCAGCGTGTCGTCGATCAACGTCGTGTCGTCGATGCCGTTGATCAGGAGCGCCAGCCAGTCGCGCACGAGCTGGCGATCCCCTGCCTGGTCCGCCAGCGCGATCATGTCTGCCGCGATGGCAAGCAGCGGTCGCGCAGAGGATTGCGCGTCGGGATCATAGCCGATCGCCTCAAGCTCCGGCCCGAGGCGCCCGGATGTGTCGGACGTGTCGAATTGCGCCTGAAGGCGATACAGATCGTGCGCCAGCCCTCGCTTGGCATCGACGGCAAGATCGGCGCCGAGCAGCAGCCGGACGCTGCTTTCGACAAGATCTTCGACATGATGTTCGGACATGGGTGAGGCCGCCGATCAGGCCGGCGGGCTCCAGGCGACGAATTCCTGGCGCTGCTGGCCGAGCCCTTCGACGCCCAGCTCCACGACGTCACCTGCTTTCAGATACCAGGGCTCCGGCTTCTGGCCCATGCCGACGCCGGGCGGTGTCCCGGTGGTGATGATGTCGCCGGGCTCCAGCGTCATGATCTGCGAGCAATAGGCGATGATCTGCGCGATCGAGAAGATCATCGTGCGGGTGTTGCCGTCCTGGACTCGCTTGCCGTTGACCGACAACCACATGGCGAGGTTGTGGGGATCGGTGACCTCATCGGCGGTAACCAGCCAGGGTCCGACCGGCCCGAAGGTCGGAAAGCCCTTGCCCTTGTCCCAGGTCGGGCCGCGTTCCAGCTGCCAATGCCGCTCGGACACGTCATTCACCACGCAATAGCCGGCGACATGGGAAAGCGCTTGCGCTTCGCTCACATAGGTTGCGCGCGTGCCGATCACGACACCAAGCTCCACCTCCCAGTCGGTCTTCTGCGAGTCGCGGGGAATAGTCACCGGATCGTTCGCGCCCTGCAGGCACGTGATCCATTTGTTGAAGATGACGGGCTCGGCCGGCACCGGCAGGTTCGATTCCGCCGCATGATCGGCGAAGTTCAGGCCGATCGCGACGAACTTGCCAACGCCATGCACGGGAACGCCGTAACGAACATCGTCCGAGACCTGCGGCAGCGAGGCGGGATCGATCGCCGCCAAAGCGCGCAGCCGATCGGGCGCGAGTGCCGCGCCATCGATATCGGCCAGATGGGCGGAAAGATCGCGGATCTTCCCCTCGCTATCGAGCAGGCCCGGCTTTTCCTGGCCCCGCGGTCCGTAGCGCAGAAGTTTCATCGCGTTCCTCGCTGGTTGTTGCGTGGCCTGCGCTATAGGCAGGTTTCGTGGCCGATCGTAAGCGCGTAAGCCCGGCATGGGCGCGCTGGGCTGCCGGCTGGCCGCATCCACTCTGCGCGGATGCGCGCGCGAGGATGACGATGCACGATTTTGGGTTGAGTGAATGATGCAAGCCGCGATCCAGATCGATCCGCGCGACAATGTCGCCGCCGCCTTGCGCGACATCGCGCCGGGCGAGGTCATCCTGGGGGTCACCGCGGCGGAGGCGATTCCGCGCGGCCATAAGCTCGCGCTTCGCGGCGTGGCGGCAGGGCAGCCGGTTCGCAAGTTCGGCTTCCCGATCGGCCATGCGACGCAGGCGATCGCGCCGGGTGCGCGCGTGCATAGCCATAATCTCGCCACGGCGCTGGAGGGGAGCGGCCGCTACGCCTATCATCCCGCTTTCGACCCCGAGACCCGAACCTCCTCCGCGACGTTCGAAGGCTATCGCCGCGCCGACGGTCGGATCGGTACGCGCAATGAGATCTGGGTTCTGCCGACCGTCGGCTGCGTCGGCCGTACCGCCACGCGCATCGCCAGTCTGGCGGGTGAGGCTGCGCGCGGGCGGATCGATGGCGTCCATGCCTTCGCCCACCCCTTCGGCTGCTCGCAATTGGGCGACGATCTGGCGGGCACGCGCGCCATCCTCGCCGCGCTGGCCGCGCATCCCAATGCCGGCGGGGTGCTGATCGTCGGGCTCGGCTGCGAATCCAACCAGCTCGATCGCCTGATCGAGACGATCGATCCGGCCATCAGGGGTAAGATCCGCACGCTCACCGCGCAGCTGGCCGGGGACGAAGTCGCCGAAGGTGTGGCGCTGGTCGAGGAGATGATCCCCGCTGTCGCTGCGGTCCAACGCACGACGGTGCCGCTGTCCGAATTGGTGCTGGGCGTGAAATGCGGCGGCTCCGACGGCTTTTCCGGCCTCACCGCCAATCCGCTGGTCGGGCGGATGAGCGATGCCGTCACCAGCGCCGGCGGATCCGTGATCCTCACCGAAATTCCGGAAATCTTCGGGGCCGAGCAGATGCTGATGGCGCGCGCCCAAGACGAGCGGACGTTTGCCGACATCGTCGCGCTGGTGAACGGCTTCAAAGCCTATTTCACCGCGCATGGCGAACCGGTTTCGGAAAATCCGTCGCCGGGCAACATTGCCGGCGGCATCACGACGCTCGAGGAAAAATCGCTCGGCGCGGTGCAGAAGGCGGGGCGCGCCATCGTCACCGATGTCCGCCGCTATGGCGAGCGGGTCCGCGCGACCGGCCTGACCTTGCTGGAAGGGCCAGGCAACGACGCGGTTTCGTCGACCGCGCTCGCCGCCGCAGGCGCGACCGCCATCCTGTTCACCACCGGGCGGGGGACGCCGCTCGGCTTTCCGGTTCCCACCATCAAGATCGCGTCCAACAGCGATCTTGCCGCCCGCAAACCCGGCTGGATCGATTTCGATGCGGGCCAAGTGCTGGAC
>NZ_JBMDXN010000092.1:0-3922 GCF_048595155.1 Sphingomonas sp. | reverse complement strand
GCCTGCGGGTCCAAATCGATCTGAATCTGGCGTTCGCGCCCGCCCGAAGGGGATGGGCTGGCTGCGCCCTGCACTGCAGCAAGGCCGGGACGAATGAAGTTCTGACCGAGGTCGTAAATCTTCTGTTCGGACAGCGATCCTGACGAAAGCGCCAACTGCAGGATCGGCACCGTCGAGGCATTGTAGTTCAGGATCAGTGGGGGCGTGATGCCGGGGGGCATCTGCTTCAGGACAGTCTGGGAAACGGACGTTACCTGCGCGGTGGCGGTGCGAATATCCACGCCGGGCCGGAAGAAGATCTTCACGATGCCGATGCCGTTCAGCGACTGGCTTTCGATCTGGTCGATGTCGCTTACGGTGGTCGAGAGCTGACGCTCGTAATAATAGACGACGCGGCCCGCCATATCCTCCGGCGGCAGGCCCCGATAGGTCCAGACAGCGGCAATGACGGGGATCTTGATATCCGGGAATATATCCGTCGGCGTGCGCATCCACGCGACCGTTCCCGACAGAAGGATCAGGATAGCCAGCACGGCAAATGTATAGGGCTTGCTGAGGGCAAGCTTGACCAGGTGCAGCATAGGCTCCGCTTCGATATCGGATGAAGAGGCCCCGGGGCCGGAATCGGATCTTTGCCCGGTATGACCATGGGTCATCGCCGGCGCCGCCTTCATGCCGCGCTTTGTGCACCGCGGCGAATTAAATGAATTTCACTTCCCGGAACGCCCTGTCGCTTCGCCGCGGATCCGCACGCACAGGCCGGGATCGGCGTCGCGCAATTCCAGCGCGAAGCCGTGGATATGCAGGATCGTGGCGACGACGCTCAGGCCGATGCCCGAGCCACCGACCTGCGTGGCGTTGCTACCGCGATAGAAACGGCGCAGCACCTTGTCGCGCTCGCCTGTCGGGATGCCGGGGCCATTATCGCTGACTTCGATCAGGCCGGCACCTTCGGCCGGCTGGCGCGTCGAGAGGATGACGCGCCCACCTTCGGGGGTGAATTTTAGCCCATTGTCGACAAGGTTGCTGAGCGCCTCCAACAGCAGATGTTCATCGCCTTCCAGGACGAAACGCCCGTCGATTCGGACATCAAGCGTGATGCCACGCTCTTCCGCAACCGGCTGATGGAGATCGCCGACAGTACGCACCAGTTCGGCGGCCTGAACCGGGCCGAAGCCTGCGATGCGGTGGCTGGCCTTTAATTCCGCGATCCGCAGCAGCGCGGTGAACCGGTCGAGCACATTGTCAATCTCGACCAGCGCCGATCCGAAGATTGGCTCCAATGCCGCATCGCCCTGATGGAGTTGCCGCGCCCGAACGAGTTGATTGCGCACGCGTCCCATTGGCGCCCGAAGATCATGCGCGATCACATCGGTAACCTCCCGGACCTGGACCAACATAGTCTCGACCTCATCAACCATGACATTGACGACGCTGGCGAGCTGATCGAGCTCATCGCCGCGGCCAGTGACCGGCATGCGTACCGAAAGATCACCCCGCGCAATGTCACGGCCAGCGCGCTCCAGCGCGCGAACGCGGCGCATCGGTTTGAGACTGAGGAAGAAGCCGCCGCTTAAGACCAGCAAGGCGATAGCGAAGCCGCTGCCACCGAGAATGAGCAGGATATGATAGCGAAAGTCGACCAGTGGTGTGATGTCGCGCCCGATCACCAGCGTTTGTCCGTTCGGCACGCGCAGCGCGATCATACGGATCGGCTTGGGGCCGCCGAGACCGCCGACATCCTTGGGCTCATCGAACTTCAGGCCAGGGGGCGGCCGCATATTGCCAACAAGCCTGCGGCCATCCTTATCGAGCAGCGCATAATAGTTAAGGCGACTGGCGCCATTGGCCATCTCCTCGCGCATTGCGGCGGCCAGGTCGGCCGGTGGAAATTTCTCAAGTCGCGCGGTTTCGTAGCGCAAAACGCGATCGCTGCGTGCGTTGAGCTCGTGGGCTGTCAGCACATAAATAGTGCCGAGCAGCGCCAGGACGCCGAGCGCGAACAATAATCCAAACCACAAAGTCAGCCGAAAGGTTGTCAGGTTGCTGATCTCGCGAAACCGGAGCCGATCAGACAGCATCAAGCCGGTAGCCTTCGCCCTTGATGGTCTGGATCGCTGACGGCGCATCGGGCCCATCTATCTTCTTGCGCAAGCGCGCAATATGCACATTGATAAGATTGGCGCCAGGATCGAAGCGATAACCCCAGACCTGCTCGAACAGCATGCGACGGGTGACGATTGTACCTTGATTGCGCATCAGGAATTCGAGCAGCTTGAATTCCATCTGGAGGAGCGACACCGGTTCGCCATCCACTTCCACCTCGCGACGGATCAGATCGAGCTGGATCTTGCCGGCCTGCAAGACAGGGCGTTCCGTTTGATACATTTGTTGGCGACGCAACAGCGCCTCGACCCGGGTCGCCATTTCTCCCGGCGCAAAGGGTTTGACGAGATAGTCGTCGCCCCCCGCCCGGAGCCCGCTGATCCGATCGTCCACTTCGCCCATGGCACTGATCATCAAGACAGGCATGTTCAGCCCGCGCTCGCGCAGGCAGTGCACAAGCGTGAGGCCGTCTGTGCCGGGCAGTACCCGATCGAGCGTCATTGCATCGAAGGGCTCGCGCGTCGCGATATCGATCACTTTGTCGCCGTCGCAGACATGCGTCACATCATGCCCGGCTTGCTGCAGCGCCGAGCGGATTTCCTCTGCGGTGACGGGATCGTCCTCAACAATCAGAATGCGCGCCATGGGGTTTCGCTAGCAGATTTGGCGGACGAGATAGGATGGGATCTGTTGCATGTCGGCACACATTCCACTCGCCTCAAAAATAGTCAGCAAGCACGAGTATCACCGCACGGCCGTCAGACAGGTCGAGGCGGATCCGGGTCCCGCCAGGTTCCTGGCCCAACCGCTCACCCTGCGGCGGAAAGGCATGATCAATCCGGCGCCCATCGATCCTGACAATCATGTCTCCTGGCTTCAGCCCCGCCGCCGCTGCAGGACTGTTCACTGCCACATGCCGGATGATGATGCTGTCTGCGCCGCGCTGGCCGCCGATGCCGGAGCGGTCCCGAGGAAATGGAGCTGCGATCCGCGCGGCGTCGCCCCTCAACAACAAACGGCTTTCCCCAAGAGAGAAAATAGCATCAAAGGCGGCAAAGAAGGGCCATCCGAGTGAGATTGGAGACGCGAACTCCCAATGCCCCACGACGCACACCGGGACCTCGTTCAGCGTGAACGGACCGAACTCGATCTTGCGAGCAACAAAGATCTGATCGACCGAAACGCCGTCGCTATCCCGGATCATTGTTGTAGAAATCGGCCTGTTTCCCAAGATCCCGAGCTGCGCCGCGTAGTCACGCGAGATTGAGACCGGAACACTGCTGCTAAGATCCACGACCGCGCGTTCCAGGCCATGAGCCTCGAGCCGCATTTCAAGAGCCGGAAATTGTCGCGCCGTCCCGACAAGCGATAGCCTGCGATAGCCCGACATCGACCGTATCGAAGACGGCGCAAGCAAGCGGGCACGATCTTTGGTAAATTGAACGTGTAGCGCAACCTGCTGCAATACGTCCTGCCCGATGACCAGCGAAACACCTTCAGGAAGACTTGCCAGTTGCGCCACCTCGAACGATCCGACCGAGATATTATTGAAGCCGACGCCGTCGAGAGTGAGCCGCTCGACCCGATACAGTGATCCGACCACGTCGCGCGTAAAGGTACCGGTCAAAGTAGCGCCGATGTAGGGCAGACCTAATTGGAGCGCGAGCTGATCCCGTATCACACTGCGGGTAGCCCCCGTGTTGATGACAGCGCGCATCGATGTGGCGCCGACGGTGGCGGCCAGCCGCAGACAGCGTGCACTGGCGAGGTCAAGCTGTTGCCAAGCACCCCCCCCTGCTGGAATTAGCAAACGGTC
>NZ_JBMDXN010000091.1:0-57588 GCF_048595155.1 Sphingomonas sp. | reverse complement strand
ACGAGGATAGGTCGACCCAAGCGCTCGTGACACTCTGCATGGCGGTACGACGCGCAAGATCAATTCCGGCCTGATCGGCGCGATTGCGAGCATCGGCTTGACGTATGCGGGAACGGATGATCCCGCCCGAGAAGATCGGCTGACTGAGCGTGAAGGCGGCGGTTGCCTGTGTGCGGCTGCCATTGTTGCCGAAACGCAGGAGCTGATTGCTATAAACGCCTTGCGCGCTCACCGACAGCGTCGGTCCGCCTTGCCCCCGCGTCGAGGCGGCCGTGGCGCTGGATTGCTGCTCGACATACCGCGAAATGGCGAGCGAGGGATTGTTCTTTTCGGCAAGATCGAACGCTGCGTCGATCGTCGGCGGCAATGCCCCGAGCATCGGCAAGGGTTCCAGCGCGCCTGGATTATGGCCAACGATCTCCACATATTGCCCGCGGGAGACCGCCAGGTCTGCCTCGAGTGCAGCCAGTTGCCACTGAGCCGCGGCCAGCCTTGCGTCCGATTGTGCGACGTCGGTCAGGGTGACGTCGCCAACCTCCTGCCGCTTGCGGTTCTGGCGGAGCTGCCCTTCCAGCACCGCGACGTTCTCGCGGCCGATCTCGACCCGTGCCTGATCGCGTAAAACGGCCGCATAAACGACGATGACGTCCTGTACGATCTGCTGTTCGGTGAGCCTTACCTGTTCCTGCCCACCGAGGACTGACGCCCTGGCCGCTTCGACCTGTCCGCGAATTCTGCCTGACGTGTAGAGCGGCTGGCTGATGGTAACGCTGCTCTCTTGGCTGTCGCCCTTTTCAATCTGCCGTCCGATGACCGTATCCCGATCATCGCGCGTATACCCGCCAGTCGTCGTGGCGCTTACCGTCGGCCCATATTGCCCGCGCGCCTGAACATAGCCCTCGTCACGCGCCTTCTGCAGATAGCGCTGCTGGACCATCTGCGGGTTGCGGTCATAGGCTGCCGCTACGGCATCGGCGAGGGTTTCGGCCCATGCCGCTGCGGGCACGCATAAGGCGAGTGCCGCACAGGCCAGATGTCGGGTCAATCCGGCGGGAGCGAACGCGTAATAATTTTTAGAAGACACTATGATGTTCCGATGCCCCCGTGGCCCCAGGGGGCGGCGCTTCTTATACGCGCTTGCAACAGAGTCAATTGCGGCTGAGATAGCGCTGCTGATAGGGCCGATCAGGAACTAACGCGATCGTACATTTCCTGTAATCTCGCTTGATAGGCAGGAATGGCAAATCGCGATGCAGCTTCCACACCAGATGCCGCTAGTCGCGCGCGCAGCGCCGCATCATGATCGAGTGTCCTGATACCTTCTGCGATTGCACTGACATCATAGGGGTCAACGAGCAGTGCCGCGGCACCCGCAATCTCGGCCAAAGCGCCAAGATTGGAGGTGAGCACAGGCGTGCCGAGTTGCATGGCTTCCAGGACAGGCAGGCCAAAGCCTTCGTAGATGGAAGGGAACAACACCGCGCGGGCGCCGCGGATCAGGCGGGTCAGTAACGCACGCGGCAGATGCTCCAAGCGGCGGACGCGCTCCGCCATGCGTCGGCCGTGCACCGTATCCGCCTCATCCTCCGGGACAAGCAGCTTCAACTCCTCCTCGCTGCGCCAGCCGCGGCTTCCCGTCATGACGAGTGGGGCGGCGCTTCCCGTCGAGAGATACGCCTCGAGCAAGCGACCTATATTCTTCTTAGGTTCAATTGCACCGAAGTGCAGGAAGTAGCCACGGTGCGGAAGCCCGAAGACATTCTCGACAATCGCGGCATCCTCATCGGCATTGTTCGCGCCGATCTGGAGCGGCGATGCCTGATAGGTGTTCGTGATGCGGTCGGGGGGCAGCTGGAATTCGGCGATGATGTCGGCACGACTTGCCTCCGACACGGTGCAGATATGCTGGCCGTTCGCGATGCACCCGGCAAGCAGGGCGCGATAGGATTGTTTGGCATCCAGCGTCGTATAAGGCAGCCGCAACGGCACCAAATCGTGGAAAGTGTAGATGTTGGCCGACCCCTCGATCGTGATCGGCAGCGGGTAGGTCCAGTGCATCAACTGGGGCGGGCTGGGCACCCGAAGCCGCAGAAATCGACCATATATGCGGAAATGGCGGTGGGCGACTTCGAAGAGATCGGGCGAGGTAACGAGTCGGTCAAATGTCGGTAGGCGTTCGGCCAGGGACGCGGTCTCGACGCGGCCGGCCTGCGGCACATCGGCGGTGCCGCGCACGTGGAACGGCCGCAACGCTGCGCGCAAGATGCGGCGGCTGCGCTTGCGGCGGAGTTGGCGGGTAGGGGGAACCTGCCCGAGCCGTTCATAGAACATGATCTCGTGCATGTCCGGATCGGCACCGGCGTCAACGCCGAAGACGCCTGTGACATCGTGGCCCGCCGCCCGTAACGTGTTGGCCAGCATGAAGCCGTAGGTCGCTACTCCCGTGCCGTTCGGCAATGCCAGGTTATAGCCATCGATGCCGATCGTCTGCTTGGTCATGATCGCTCCGCCATCACGATCGCGTAAGCCTGCGTCAATCGTTCGGCAAAACGTTGAGGGGTGAAGCGCTGTGCATTGTCCCGCCCGGCGCCGGACAAGTCGCGGTGCAATGCATCGTCCGTGGCGATCTGTCGTACCGCGGCGGCAATGGCCGTGACATCAGTCGGATCGACGAGCAGCGCTGCTTGCCCCGCCGTCTCCGCGAGGGCGCCCGTGCTGGATGTGATGACGGGTGTTCCCATCGTCATCGCTTCCGCCACAGGCATCCCGAATCCCTCCGCCAGCGACGGCATGAGCAGGGCCCAGGCATGGCGAATGAGAGCAAGCATCGCCGCGCGATCGAGATAGGGCAGGCGTATCACGCCTGGGGTTGAGGCGATGGCGGCTGCGAACCGATCCGCCTCCCACCCGTCTGGTCCGGCGATCACGATTGGCATCGTGACCCCGCTCAAGCGGTATGCGTCGAGGATCGCCCCGATATTCTTGCGCGGCTCGATCGTTCCGCATACCAGCAGATAGCGGTCCGCTCCGACCTGCGGGGGCAGATCGGCTCTTGCCGCCGCGACCTGGTCAACGGCCAATCCGCAATCCAACACGAAGGAAGGGGCGCAGCCGAGCGTCTCCACAATCTCGTCGCGGGCGGCTTGCGACACAGCGACGAAGCGGCTGGCGCTGCCCTGCAATTGCCCGAGCAATCTGCGGTAGCGGTTCCCATCAATGTTCGTCAGCGCCGGGTGCAACAGCGGGATGACGTCATGGACAGTGTAGACGTTGCGCCAACCGACCGCTTTCAACGGCACCGGGTAAGTCCAATGCATGATTCCCGGCGGTCCCGGCAGCTGGACCGGCAGCACGCGCCGATGCGCGTCGAAATAGATTTGGGCGAGACGGAAGACGTCTGGCGCGTAGAAGCGAGTCTCGCCTTCCTGGTCCGTCAGCGTCTGGGCGTGCCGTGTTCCCGGCCAGAGTGCGCGCAGCCAGCGGCCCGGACGGCCGAGCGGGGCAGGGGCTAGGCCGTCCAACGCGCGACGATCAGCCAGGAGCGCGCTGGAGCGATCGATCGTCGATTGGGCGCGGCGCAACTGGCGCGCGTAGCTGCTGACACCGGTGCCGCCCTGTGTCGTCAGCATACGGGCGTCCATGCACAGCTGCGGCGCATACCCGAAAGATGCCGAACTTTGCGGATCGATTGGCATCGGCTACAATGCGCTATTGCGGTGTTCAGCCGTCATCAATGGACAGGCCGCCATCGGCACGCCGATGCCCCAAGGATCGCGCTTCGCATGATCGAATTCCAGAATGTCAGCAAAAATTATCATATCCGCAAGTTCGAGAAGCATGTCTTTACCGATCTGAACTTCCAGATCGAGCGCGGCGAGAGCATTGGTATCTGCGGCGCGAACGGCGCAGGCAAATCCACTTTGATGCGGCTGATCGCCGGTGTCGAGATGCCGAGCGGCGGCCGTGTCGTGCGGGAGATGTCGACGTCTTGGCCAATCGGCTATGCCAACTGCTTCCAGTCCAGTTTGACGGGTGCGGACAATGCCCGCTTCATCGCCCGTATCTATAATATGGACGAAGCCGAATTGCTCGACTTCGTTCAGGATTTCGCGCAGCTCGGCCCCTATTTCCATCAGCCGGTGCACACCTATTCGGCCGGTATGAATGCGCGTCTCGCCTTTGGCATCAGCCTTGCCATCGATTTTGAATGCTATTTGGTGGACGAGGTGACCGGTGCCGGCGATGAGCGATTCCGTGCCCGTTGCGAAGAGGCGCTGCTGCATCGGCGTGACAACGCCTCGTTGGTGATGATCAGCCACGATCCGGGCACGCTGCGTCAATATTGTAAGCGCGGCGCGGTCGTATATGGCGGCACACTCGTGTTCTTCGACACGATCGACGAGGCCAGCGAGGTGCATCATCGGCTGCAAATGCGGGCTGCATGATCCGCAAGATTGCAGGGACATCCCCAGTTGACTAGGCACTCTCCCCTGACGACCCGCCTCTCCTGGCGCGCCCCTTTATCCATTGCGAAGAGACCCAATTTGCGCATCTCCGTGCTTCCTGCCCCCTCGTTCAGCCATCGCAGTCGGGCACTCGCCGCCTTATCGAGCCTGTCGCTTCTCGCCGGCTGTGCTTCGCTGCCGTCCAGCGGCCCGACTGCGGCGGAAATTCAACGTGGAACGCGCGATCAGAACGAAATTGGCTTCCGGATCGTCGATATCGATGGACCGCTCGTCAACGCAATCGGCGCACGAGACGCGGCGGCGGACGCCGCCCAGCCGACCCTGTCCAGCCTTGCCCGCGCCGGCCGGAACGACGTGGTAGGGCCGGGGGATACGCTCAGCATCGGTATTTACGAAGTCGGCGTGTCGCTGTTCGGCTCATCCGGCGGCTCCGGTGGCGTGATGGATCCATCCGCACGCGCCCAGACGTTCCCGGAAGTGGTGGTTGATCGCAATGGCGCCATCAAGCTTCCTTATGTCGGTCGCCTGGAAGTGGCTGGTCATACCACGTCGGATATCCAGGGGATGATCGAACATGGGCTGCGCGGCAAATCGCAGAGCCCGCAGGCGCTGGTGAGCATCAAGACGAACATCGCTAGCACGGTCTATGTCGCCGGCGACGTCCGGTCGCCTGGGCGCTTCACCCTTACGTTGCAGCGGGAGCGATTGCTGGACGCGATCGCGATGGCCGGTGGCGCCAGCAATTCCGCCGAGGACACGATCGTGCGTTTCAATCGGGCGGATCGCTGGCTGGAAGAGCGGCTGGGCCGTATCCGGGCCGGCGCCGCTGACGATCTGGTGCTGACGCCAGGCGACCGGGTCGAGCTGATCAAGCGCCCGCGCAGCTTCATCGCCCTCGGCGCGACCGGCAAGGTTTCGCAAATCCCGTTCGAGACGGGTGATGTGTCTCTGGCCGAAGCCGTGGCGCGGTCCGGCGGACCGGCCGATTCGGTCGCGGATCCGTCCGCCGTATTCCTGTTCCGCTACGATCCGGCCAAGCCCGGCGATCAGGAAAAGCCGGTCATCTACCGGCTGAACATGCTGCAGCCGGCGAGCTATTTCCTGTCGCAGCGATTCGCGGTTCGCGACAAGGACGTGATCTACATCGCCAATGCGGGCGCCAATCGCCCGGCCAAGATGGTGTCGATCATCAACCAGCTGTTCTCGCCGTTCGTGGCGGCACGCGCGATCACGCGTCCATAGTCCGAGGAGGTGCCGGACATTTCTGCCGGCACCTTCCCCGAAGCTTAGAGATACCAGGCCCCCGGTTCGGGCTGCGGCGTGACGTCCAGCCTGTCACGACGCAAACGAGGATGCCAGGAGGGGTCCGTGTCCAGCCACGGTTTCCAGCGCGACCGGAATAGTGCGACATCCGCACCGGGTGGCAGCCGGTCGCCGCGCGATGCCTTTTCGACATGGATCATCTCGGCCGCGGGCGTGTAGACGATCCGATAGCCCAAGGCACGCAGCCGCAGGCACAGATCGGTGTCGTTGAATTCAAGGCTGAACCGCTCCTCAAATCCTTCGACCTGTTCGAGTAGCGATCGGCGCGTCGCGAAGATGGCACCAGTGACCATCGACCACTCGCGCTGCGTCTGCGCCCAGCCTTGATATGTGCCGCCGTGTCGGCGCCGGAAGATCCAGGCGTGCGCCGCACCGTCGCCATGCGGGCCCATGCCGGCATGTTGAAGCGAGCCATCCTCGAACAATAAACGTGCGCCGACCCCGCCGACGCCTTCATCGACGGCGAAGCTTTGTAGCGCCCGTAGCCAGCCAGGCTCCAGCAGACGGATATCGTCGTTCATGAAAACGATCTGTTCCGTGGTCGCTGCGCGCCAGAGGCGATTCATCTTCGCCGCATAGTTAAAAGGCTCGTCATCCCCGCGGGGTGTCGCGATGCGATGCAGGGCGAACGGCCAATTGGCCAGCGCCCAAGCGGGTTCATCGGCGATATCGTCGCCGACGATGACGGTCAGCCGGTCCATGGGCCAATCGGTGGCCGTCAGTCCCTCCAGCAGGCGCTCGACATAGCTTCCGGAGCCGTCCGGCAAGGGGGTGCGGCGGGTAGGAATAACGAGCGTGACCGGCGGTTCCTCAACAAAACGCCGCTGCGTCGTAAAACTGTGCGGAGCGGGGCCGGGCGCCACATCGAAGTCCCGCAGGGACGGTTGCTGCGCCAGCATCGTGCGGTAATCTGCTTCACGCGCGTGCACACGACCCTTGCGATATCCCAACAGGACGTGCGGGATGCGGCCGATCGACATGCCGGCCGCATGCGCCCGGAAGAGAAGATCGGCCATCACGGCCGAACCGGTGTCGCGGCGCAGCCCGAGTGCGGCGAGAGCGGAACCGCGAACGATGATCGGCGCGCCGACATAATCCTGCGCCGCCAGCAAAGTGACATCGAATTCCGGCTTCAGCCGCAGCTGATCGATGACCTCATCAGCCTCGGCAGCGACATCGTCGCCGTACAAGATGGCGACGTCTGGCCTATCCCGCGCCTGATCCTCGACCCGTTGGACGAAGTCTGGCGCCGCGACCGCGTCGCGTGGCGCAAACGCAATCCAATGGTCTCGATCGGTTGGAAGGTCGTCCGGCATCGTGGAAAGCGCGCCATGTTCGTCAAGCGGCACGGCGCGAATGAACATGCCGAAGTCGGCCTCGCCGAAGGGAGTACCGCGATCCAGATGCAGCGTCAGCGGTTCGATTCGTGGGGAGGGGCCTGGGCCCGTCATCGTCTGTCGAAGGCTCGCATCGATCAGCGCCCCGACTCGATCGAACGACAATTGCTCCGCTATTCGCGCGCGCGCTGCCTCCGCGATATCGTGATGCCCCGCATCCAGATCCGCCGCCGCTTTGGTCAGCGCAGCGGCCAAGGCCGGTTCGTCGATGCGCGCCCAAGTGCCGCCTTTGGCATAGTGGCCGAAATCTTCGCTGAGCGTCCATTCCCGCGCCTTGACGGGATAGCCGCTGTTCGCGTCGAGATAGTCGGTGCTGCCGCCGAAATCGGTGGCGACGACCGGTTTACCGGCGGCCATGGCCTCGGCGATGGTCAGCCCGAAACCTTCCGAGCAATGTGGTGATGCGTAGATGTCGGCACTCTCGCGCAGCCGCTGCAATTCGTCTGCAGGGAGCGAGCGGTCAATCAGCACCACACCCGGGGTTGCGGCCGCCAGCTCTGCCAATTGGGCGCCTTCCTGAGGCCGGTCCATCAGGTGCTTCGTTTTCAGGACCAACGCCCAGCCTTTATGAGCGAGCCCCGACGCGGAGAAGGCGCGGATGAGCGCGGCCGGATTTTTGCGGACGAGGTAGCTCGATCCATCGAATACGAACAGAATGAGGCGGGCCTCATCATCAAGTCCCAACTGCCGGAGCGCCGCACTCCGATCCGGTGCGGCTGCGGGGATGACCGGAACAGGATGTGGAATCACGTCGACTGCCGCCTCGTCCTGCGCAGCGAACAGGTCCGCACAATAGTGGCTGGGGGCCCAAATCCGGTCCACGGAAGAGAAATCGTGCCGCCATGCCGGCGGAATATGGCCCATCTCCCACACCCAATACCCGATGCGTTTATGGGCTTGGCCGACGGCATGCCGCTGCTCATCCGTCAGCAGGAACCAGCTATCCGGGTTGAGGTGGACGATCGCAATGTCAGCCGGTCCGCCGAATTCCGTGATGTCCACGGGCGGGGCCAATGGCTTATGGATGTGGAACGGTTTCTTGATGGGGTGCAAGTTGAGGCGGATGTCACAGCGTCGTAAGGCGCCGATCAGCGCACGCGAGGCTGCGCCAAGGCCATTGTCATAATTCCACGGACCGTAGAAGGCCACCCTCAGGGCGCGCCCTTCACCGGTGTCAAACGGAATTGGGTGC
Organism: Sphingomonas sp.; assembly: GCF_048595155.1. Taxonomy (GTDB): domain Bacteria; phylum Pseudomonadota; class Alphaproteobacteria; order Sphingomonadales; family Sphingomonadaceae; genus Sphingomonas_I. Next base: position 49,210 of record NZ_JBMDXN010000091.1, on the reverse strand, counting down.
GCATAAAGCTGCGCGTCGCCATCGCAGGGCGTATGTTCTTCCGATGCCCGCGCGGCGGCGTCGATCAGGGCCACGTCAAAGCCCGCACGGCGCAGCGCCTCCTGCCAGCCCTCGACATTCACCTCCGAAAACGCACCGCGCAGCGGCAGCAGCTTCATGAACGGGAAGCCGTCCGCGATCAGTTCACGCCAGGCATAAAGGGTCGGATTGAGCGCGAGTGGGCTGGGAAACAACAATTCCAGTCGATGCCCGCTACGCTCCATCTCTTCGGTAAAGCGCAGCTCATAGGATTGGATCACATGATCCTTGTCATCCAGGATGCGGACTTCCTCGAAGAAACGATGGAGCCGGTAGGAGGATAAAAGCCGCGGCTTGAGCGCCAGGAAATAAGATTGGAAATGCCAGCGATATTCGTGGCTTTCCGTCAGGCCGATCAAATCTGCGCCACTCGCCCGGATGCGCGCGATCAACTCGGTCAGGCTGGAGCCTTTGGCGGGACCGGCAACGCTGTCATTGAGCAGATATACGGTGGCTGCGCCGTATATTTCCGGATGCAGATACAAAGCGTGCGCCCATGCCGCAAAATCATAGCCGGCATTCTCGCGCACAATCGCGCCGGCCACAGTTTCCAGTAACTCGGGGCGCAGATTGAGCTGCCGATCGGTCACCGCCAGCAACAGTACCGCTATGCCCTGTTCCGCCAGGGCGCGGATGTAAGGCAGAACATGTGGCTTGACGGCGCCAGTGGCCGAATGCGTCACGAATAGAGCAACTTCGCCGCCCGCGGGCATGACGAACGGCTTGACGGTCTCGTATCGGGCTTCCCAGGAGCGGGGTGGCATGATCGGCGGCATAGTCGGGGCGTGCTCCACGACGTGACTCACTGGCTCTTCCGCTATCGGCTCCTCAACCGCGGCAGGCAAATCGAGATCGATCAGCCGTGCCAGTTCCTCACGCGCGCTCGCGTTGCCGTCGATAGAGAGACTGTCGGCGTAGAGCTGCTTCGCGCGATCGCGATCTCCCGCTAGCTTACGGGAATGGCCCCAGCAGAGCAGGAGATCGGCATTGTCGCTCTGGAGCGCGGCCGCGCGGCCATAGCTCTCATCGGCGCGTTCGAAATCCGAGATCTGGGTGAGCATATGCCCCAGCTGCACCCAAATCGCGAAATCGCCCGGCGTTGCCTCCAGATGCTCCCGATAATGCGCGGCGGCCTCCGCCCAACGTCCCGCATCGCGCGCCTGATTGCCGCGCCGTCGCGCGCTCACCGGACGAAAGAAGCCCGCTTTCAAACTTTTAACTCCTAAGGGTGCGCGTGCTAGGATTGCCGCTTGGCTCAACGGTAGCTACCAAAGCTTGACCGATCGCCCAAGCATCATCGTAGCGCCTGGCATCAGATGAGCGCCGCGGCAAAGACGCTGTATTTAGAATTTGGCGGCTGGGCGGTTTTGCCAGTGCCGTAACGATATTCAGAAGCTCCCGAGCATGAGCCTTGTGAAATGGGGCAACGAACATCGGGCACGTGTGAACATGACAGAGGTGTAATGCAACCGTAGATCGTCAGCTGGACGAAGGGCCCTCTACGAGACCAATACGCGCTAGCAATATCGCCGCGGTCGTTCTTGCGTCAGCGGCCTGTTGTTCCAGGCTCTTTTCCAGCTTGACCAACGCGGATTTGATCGTGCGCTGTTCTTCGGCGCGATGTAATTCATATTGCTCCAACCGGTGTTCTACGGTCGTGCGCGCGTGTTGCTCGCGCGCCAACGCTTCGACCAGATTGTCGACTTCGTTACGAAGCTGATGAACTTGTGCAGTGAGGTTCTCGATTGTGGAGTCCTGCGCGGCCGATCTTTCGTCAGCGGTGTGCGCACGCGCTGTTTGGTCATCGTGGCGTTGCCGCAAAGCGGCGAGTTCAGCCTGCGCCGTTACGAGCTGTGCCTGAAGGCGTGCAAAGCGCTTCGCGCCACTAGTCCAAGTCAGCATTGCGCAACCGTTTTTTCCAAAGATCCTGTCTTCTGCCGGTCTGCCGCATTCTCATGTTGATCCGACCTGCCCATGACACGCAGCGCTGCTGAGGCAACCTCTCCGGGTTCGATTTCGTGCAGGCAGGCTGCATTATAGGGGCAGTCTCTAATATGATTCAGCTGGCAGGGCGAACAGCCGATCACGCGCGAAAGGATGACGGTCGTTGGCCCCAACGCACCCCACTCCGTCCGCTGGTGCGACCCGCCGAAGACGCAGACGGTCGGAACGCCAAAATAGCTGCTTACGTGGGTAATTCCTGAATTGTTGCCGATCACGCATGCGGCGCCGCGAAGTTTATGCAAGACGGTTTCCCACGGCAAACCACAGGCGTTGCTTACCCGCCGGACAGGAAACGGGCGCACAATTTCTGCCGCTGCTATGCGCTGACTGCGCGTACCAACGACCGCGATCGACATGTGCAGCGAAATCTGACGAAGCAAGAGCTCGGTCAGAGCCTTGAACTGGCCGGCTGGCCAGTCGCGCAGCGCGTTGTGAGAGAATGGCGCTATGATGATTTCGCTCATGGCGAGCTCCATTCGGCAAGCAGGCCAACTCTCTTCATGCGGCGTGCGATGAACGCCACCAGTAACTCAAGATAATCCGATTGATGTACTTCGCCGGGTGCTCCTTCCCGCACAAGGCGACCGCCAAAAAAGCTGAAGTCAGGCGGGGGGATCTCTTCCAGGGCCCAAATTCGAAACTCAAACAGGCTATCGGCCATTTCCACATCAAACTCGAGGCGGGTGGCGTCGCCGGCCGTGATGACCTGCCTGGTGACCCGCCGGTAGTTTATCGCGACGTCCAACAGTAGAAGCCCCTCTCCCGCAGACTCGATTTCAAGATATGGGTCGAAAATATAGCGGCCTGCGCGGAGGCGTGAGTAGGGTCCCCAAATGATAGCATCGCCTCGTCTAAAATTTCCGGACGAAAAAACGGCCCTATGGCGTTGGCGCTTCACGAAGTCTTGCGAGTGGAAAGCGTGGTGGTCCAGCCTGGTCTCGAACGCCGCCTCACGTGCCGTCCGGCCAAGGTCCAGCGGCAGCGCAATATCGAGGAACGGAAAGTCCGCCTTCGTACCCAGCCCAGCCTTTAACGCGGCGCGTACGCGGCCTAGTAATGTCCGGGTATCTGTGTCCGTGCGCATGTCGATGGCAAGATCGTAATGGTTCGGCAAAACCGTCTCCAGCAACGCGCGCTTACCTGGCACATCGACCTCTTCCTCGCTGGAATTCCGGGGAAAAGCATCGAAGGCGACGACCTCATCTGCGACGTGAATCCCGCGAGCAAGATCGAGGTTCCACGATCCCACGACCAAGGTGATGTGCGCTCGCGGAAACGCCGCTCGTACCCCGCGCAGCGCTGGGATGCCGATGATGAAGTCGCCTAGATGATCCAACTTCAGAATGAGAATGTTTTGATGCGGCCGTGTCCGTGCGATTTCCACCCGGGTCCGCGGCGGATCGAATAGGTAATTTGGACCGTCCGCAGTCCCCGTGCCTTCCCGGATGAGCGGCCAGTCAGGCGCCTTGATCCTTTCGACCACCAAAAGAATGTCGCTATGACCATCGCGAGGCTCGTCGTTCGATCGGCCATAGTCATATTCCTGATCATCGTCGCATAGTAGGCGGACGCGGTAGGAATTGGGTGTTAGTGCCTCTTCGATTTCGTCCATGAGAACGCGGGGCGTATAAAGCCGGCGCTGATCCGGGCGCTGGAGTACGGGGAGTGCGAGCTGTCGCTCTGCCAGGAAAGCGTGCGGAACGACGATGATGAGGTGGCCGCCGATCCTTACGGCATCGAACCAAGCTTGCAGAGAGGCGCGATAATCGACGATATCCTGCAGCAAGCGGATCGAAACGACGGTTCCATAGGCCTGCTGGTTAAGTGATCCTCCGCCTTCCTTGGTCACGAACACGTCTTCGGTCAGGAAGGGTCGCAGTACACCATCCCGCAGTCGATCAAGCGGGCCTCGGCTATTCGTTGTCTGCCTCCCGCTAACTCCGTTGATATCGCCGTTCAATCCTCTCGCCCCTTCTGTCGATCGGATAGCCGTGAATGCCGGAGCTGGTCCACAGCGAATGTGTCCAATGCGAGATGCTCGACGTTGCCCCGGACGATCGGCTACCACCAGCAACATGGCACGTATCCCGACCGTTTTCCGTCTTCCGATCCAAGGTGCAACCGTATGATGGAGATCAGAAAAGTAGCTTGTGGCCGTAGAGCTTGCTGGTGACGGCACGGCTGGCTCGCCTGGTGCGATTGGCGGTATCACACATGCCGACGCGCTCGGCTGCCGCGCTAGGCCGCCGGCTTGTTACGCGGGCTAATGCGGAACGAGAAGCGCGCAACTATCCGGCTGCGGCATCGCTTTATGAGGAAGCATTGCGGCTTGTCCCACATAATCCGCGGTTTTTCGTGCAATATGGCCACATGCTCAAAGAGGCGGGAGAATATGTTACGGCTGAGCATTATTATCTGCGAGCGGTCGAAATGCTGCCGAACGACGCGGATGTCGCGATCCAGCTTGGCCATTTTTTCAAGGTAGCCCAGCGGCCGGACGAAGCACGGGCAGCCTATCTGCGCGCAGCCGCTCTAAGGCCCGGGTGGCAGGAAGCGGAGAGAGAAGCGGCGGCGATTGCCGGCGGGATTGCATTAGACGCTTCGGAGGTCGGCCCGGCCGCGGCCACGCTGGTTCCGGAATTATTGCCGCATGATGTTGCCGATGGCCCGGGTGTGATGCGCGAGGGCTTCTTTGTTCGTCGTCTGGGCGCTTCCCGCATTCGTAGGCGCGGTGGTTTTCGCCGGTCGCTCCGCGGCATTGAGGCGATCCAAGGGTTTGTTGTGTCCGCCGCTCCCTTGGAAGTGCTCACGATATTGGTGGAAGGCAAACCAATCCGGCAGGAGCGGTTACAGCCAACCGTTCAACTTGATGAAGGGCAGACGAAATACGTCTTCAACATATGGCATGATTTTTCCGACGTGCCATTCGGTCCGGCGCAGGTGCAATTACGTGCGTCGCGCAATGGTGCTGCTGATCTGATTCACAGTAGTTTCGTCGAGTTTGCTCAACCCGTCACGGAAAGTGATTATCCGCAATCCGATGCAGTCGTCGGTCCACTCTCGCAGGACGAGGGTACTCTGGATGACCGTGTCAACAGTCGGCCCAGCATGGTCCGTGCCGCGCGTCGGACGCTGCTGAATGACGCTCCGCAGTCCATCCTTGTGCTGCGTGCTGATCAACTGGGGGATCTGGTTTGCTCGATTCCCGCGTTGGAACGCTTGCGCGCCTTATTCCCGCAGGCCCGCATTGTCGCGCTCGTCACACCTGCTAATGCTGATCTTGCTCGCACATTGGACATGCTGAGCGACGTAATCGTTATTGATTTTCCTGAGAGTCCCGACGGGCATAAGTCGATGCCAGCGGATGCGCAGATGGAACTGCAGCAGAAGCTGGCAAGCTTTGCTTTCGATATTGCAATCGACCTCGGAGAAACCGCGGAATCGCGCCCACTGTTGCTTCTATCAGGAGCGCAGTTTCTCTATGGCTTCAAGGATCGGGATTTTCCCTGGTTGAGCGCGGGCTTCGAGCTCAACACACATGACCCTGGGAATTACGGCGCTATGGCCGCCACCACCCATAAGCTGACCGCCATGATCGACGCGCTGGGGGAAATCATCCAACCCTTGCCATTCACGCTGCGACGGAAGGACCTCGATCGAAGCGACTTGGCAGCATATGGTATCGATCCTTCGACGCGCTACGCTGTCCTACATACCGGCGCGCGGCTGGTTCATAGCCGTTGGCCGGGCTTTGCGGAACTGGCCGAGCTGTTGCTCACTAAAACCTCATTATCAATTCTGGTCATGGGCGATGAGGCGCTTGCTGGCTTGCCGCAGACTGAGCGGGTGATCACCATCACCGATCGGCTTCCCTTCGATGTGTTCGATGGCTTGCTTGCACTCGCTGAACTTTTCGTCGGGAATGATTCGGGCCCGAAGCATCTGGCTTCTTTGCGCGGCGTTCCGGTGGTGAGCCTGCACATGGCTCGGCTAAACTGGAACGAGTGGGGCCAGGAGGCGACCGGCGTAATCATAAGCCGGCGAGTGCCTTGCGCAGGCTGCGGCATCGCTCAGAATGCCGAGGATTGTGGTAAGGATTTCGCCTGCATAACGCAGATCCGCGCGGATGAGGTGTATGCGGCGGCTGCTGACCTTCTCGCGCACAATCCGGAGTTGGCGTTGCAATCCGCCGACGGATAAGACATCGCGCGGCGAACAGCCCAGCTCCCGACCGGGGAGCGAAGGCGCTCGCTCGTGGAGGAGCTTGTTCCCGTATGATCGTTGTCACCGGCGCAGCCGGCTTCATTGGTTCCAACTTCGTGTCTGCGCTTAACGAGGACGGCAGCACTGATATTGCAATCTGCGACTTCTTCGAGAGCGGCGAGAAATGGCGGAACCTCGCCAAAACGGCCTTCACGCAATTCATTCAACCAGCTGAGCTGATCGTGTGGCTGAAGCAGCGTTCGGATATCGAAGCGGTCATTCATATGGGGGCGATCTCGGCTACCACGGCGCTGGACGGCGATCTGGTGATGCATACCAACTTTTCGCTGTCATTGGCGTTGCTGGATTTCTGCACATCGGCCGGTGTGCCGCTGCTCTACGCGTCATCCGCAGCGGTATATGGCGACGGAAGCGCGGGCTTCGAAGACAGCATCGCACCGGCAGACATCCTGAAGCTGCGCCCGCTCAACCTTTATGGATGGAGCAAACGGCAATTCGATTTCGTCGTTGCCGACCGGATCGCGCGTGGCCGTCCCATGCCTCCCGTTTGTACGGGACTACGCTTCTTTAACGTGTTCGGACCGAACGAGTATCACAAGGGCAGCATGATGAGCATCGTTGCCAAGATTGCGGATCCAATCCAGCGGGGTGAGCGGATCACTTTATTCAAGAGCCATCGCGACGGGATCGCCGACGGCGATCAGAGGCGCGATTTCATCTACGTCAAGGACGCTGTCATGGCCTCGCTTGGCCTGTTGCAAAATGCGCGTACAGGCATCTTTAACATTGGCACGGGCACAGCGCGTAGCTTCCGTGAGCTTGCCGAGGCCACATTCGTAGCTTTTGGCCGGCAGCCAGCCATCGACTACATCGACATGCCGGAAGAGATTCGTGAGAAGTATCAATATTTTACTCAAGCTTCGACCGATAATCTGCGGCAGGCGGGATATGCCGCACCGTTCGCATCGCTTGAAGACAACGTTGCCGACTACGTTCGATCCTATCTCGGCCGTGAAGATCGCTATCGTTAGACCTTGCTGGTGCCACGGGTGAGTCCATGTTGGGGAACCGGACATGTGGCCGTCCGGGCTGACACACAGTTCGTTCTACGGGGTGCGCGGGCAGTAATGAACATGATTTGCGTCGACGGGATCAGTCTGTGATCAATTTGCAAAAGCGGACGTTTCGCTTCCTGGTTTCGCGCGCTGACGCGGCACGGGATGAGCATCGCTATGAAGCGGCTGCGGCTTTATTCGAGGAGGCGTCGCGTCTCCGCCCCAAGCATGCGGGCGTACACAAGCAGGCCGGCCATATGTTTAAAGAGGCCGGCAAGTTCGAGCTTGCCGAAGCGCATTACATGCAGGCCCAGCAATTGACGCCGGACGATCCAGACCTGGCGTTGCAGTTGGGCCATTTCTACAAACTTGTAGGCAGGCCGGCGGAGGCTCGTTCATCGTACGAGCGCGCTACTAAGCTCAGTCCCTCTATGGTCGCTGCTCGTGACGAGTTGAGCGCGATTACAGATTCGCTCACGCATCGACCGCTGCCTGTTGAGGCCGCGGAGATAGGCAGTGCGTTGGGATTGCGTCCGGAAAGTTTCGGCGGATTCAGTGCTGGCGATTTGGCACGACTGGTGCCTGCTCTTGCCCCTCGTCGTCACGAGGATCTGATGCGATCGCACGGCGAAGAAATAGAGATACGCAGGTTCGGTCGTTCGGAAACCGGGTTTTGGGGCAATCGACGGACGGTGCGGGGCGTTGAGGCGTTGCGGGGCTTCTGTATTTCGGAAACACCGATCGTCGAGGTACAAGTCCTGCTTGATGGGATCCGTATTCACCGCGGCCCGGTGTCAGGCGGATATCGGCTAAAGCTCGAAAGCGATCCTGAAAGGATCAAAAAGTACGTCTTCAATGTCTGGCTGGACTTTGCGTCGTGTCCGCGTGGCATGCACAGTATCGAGCTCCGCTTGATCGACGCCGCCGACACAATCAGGTCACGGTATGAGGACGTTATCATTGCCGATCCCGAGTCTGAGGCAGATTGGCCTGATTCCGATTTCCTGATCTCCCTTGACCCTGCCGATCCTCGCTCCCTCGATGAACAGATTCGCACTCGCCCCAGCATGGTGCGGTCGGCACGCCGGCGTTTGTTTCCGGAAGGCGTCCGCAACGTGCTTGTCATGCGGATGGATCAGCTCGGCGATGTGGTCGCTTCTATCCCCGCTATGATGCGTTTGCGAGAGCTTCTACCGGAGGCGAACCTCGTCGGCCTGTTCACTCCGGCTAATGCAGAGCTGGGCCGCACGCTCGGTATATTCAGCGAGATTATCGTTGCAAATTTCCCTGACGATCGGGTGGAAAGACGACGGGTCATGCCGATTGCGGAGCAAGAACAGCTCCGGAAACGACTCGTCCCCTATGATTTCGACATCGCAATCGATCTTGCGCAATCCGGCGCATCGCGCGATCTCCTGCGCCTCGCGGGCGCCAAGTTTACGCATGCGACGGGGGGGGGCGATTGGCCCTGGTTATCGTCGGAATTCTCTTCCTATACGCATGACCGCTGGACCAGACATGATCAGACGCCGCATTCCAGCAAAGTGCTAGCTCTCGTTGAAACGCTTGGTGCACTGCTTTCCGACAATGCACCGATCCTGCGCCGAAAAGACCTCCAGCGTAGCGCGATTGAACGGTTCGGTATCGCAGCTGATGAGCGCTATGTCGTCATCCATTCGGGGGCCCGTATCGGCTTCAGTCAGTGGCCGCATTATGGAGCATTGGTCGCGTCCTTCCTTGCCAGAAGCGACCTCAAGGTCATCATGATCAATGATGGCCCGCATGTGAAGCAGCAGATCGATCCTAATCTGCTGCATGACCCCAGATTGATGATCTCGGATGGGCAGCTGCCATTCGATGATTTTGATGCCTTATTGTCGTTCGCGTCGGTTGTGGTGGGAAATGACTCCGGGCCAAAGCATCTTGCTGCGTTGCGCGGCACGCCCGTCGTGACCTTGTTCAGCGCTCGTATAAATTGGACCGAATGGGGTCAGGAAAACATCGGTACCATTATCAGCCGCAAGATGCCCTGCGCCGGTTGCGCAATCCTTCATGATGCCGAGGAGTGCGGGCGCGATTTCGCTTGTGTCACCGACATCGCCGTTAACGAGGTGTTTGATACAGCAATGACGTATGTCCAGTCCGAAGCTGGAGCGCTGGCATGGTCTTGAATCCATTCCGGCGCTCGGGCCCAAGTGCCGCCGTACGCCAATTGGCCGACGACATGCAGATGCGCGCAGACGCTGCGCGCGACGCCGGAGAATATCTGAAGGCCGCCTATCTCTTTGCAGAAGTTGTCAGGCTTGCGCCCAATCGGGCTGGCCTGCTCATCCAATCGGGGCACATGTTTAAGGAGGCCGGGGAGTTTGCAGCAGCAGAACAGCAATATGAGTTGGCCAGCCGGCAATTCCCAAAAGATGCGGAGCTTGCGCTACAATTAGGGCATTTTTTCAAAACTGTCGGTCGTATGAAGGAGGCTCATGCCTCTTACCAGCGTGCGCTTGCCCTTTCGCCCGGCTGGGGTGAGCCGCAGCGCGAACTGGACCAGATGGCCGTTATCGGATTGAGCGTTTCCGAGGATGATGCGCATGTATCATCCCAGAGACCAAGAGATGAGGATGCTACGGCGGCAGGTTCGTTCGAAGCCGAGGCGCGTGCTCTTCATCTGGCTGCGGAATTAGCTCCCCGCCCTGTTGCGCAAGGTTTACGCAACTACGGCCGCAGCATAGAAATTCGGCAGCTCGGCCGGGTCGAACGCAGTTTCTGGGGACGGCTTCAGACGCTGCGCGGTGTGGAAGCTATTCAAGGTCTTTGCATATCGGATCAGCCGATCCAAACCATCACGCTGATGTTGAATAGGCAGATGGTATATCGCGGCCCCGTCCGCGGCGGTTACCCGCTGCCGCACGATGAGCACGGCAGGTCTTTGAAATATGTTTTCAACGTCTGGATTGATTTCACCGAGTTCCTAGAAGGACCTTACGAACTGGAATATCGTGCGACCGATATCGAAAATCGGACGATATCCCGCACGGAGTGGGTGGTCATCGCCCCGCCGCTGGCCGTTCCGAATCTTCCCGATAGCGACAGCAACGTGCCGCGTGCCGATCCGCAGGACGCCCGCTCGCTAGACGACCAGATCAATGCACGGCCAAGCATGGTGCGCCCGGCCCGTCGTGCGCTCTTCAAGCAGATGCCGAAGACGATCCTAGTTCAGCGCCCCGATGTGCTAGGCGATCTAGTCGTGTCGGTTCCCGCGTTGAAGAGACTGCGATCCTTGTTTCCGGACGCGCATTTCGTTGGTGTGATTTCGAAGGCAAATCGTGACCTCGCCGAGAATCTCGGCTTCTTCGACGAGCTGGTGGAAACGGACCTGGCGTTCGATCACTGGGAGCAACGCCGGGTTGTTACGTTGGAAAACCAACGTGCGCTCGCGAAGCAGTTGGCGCACTATGAGTTTGACCTTGCGATCGATCTTTGCGCCGCCGGTGAATCGCGGCTGTTGCTGCCATTGGCTGGAACGCCGGTCATGGTCGGATTTCGCTGCGGGGAATTGCCGGGCCTGACCGTAGAGGTGACGGGCAGTTCCAATGATCCCTGGAACGGCCATGATATGGTTCCGCATACGAACAAGGCTTTGGCATTGGTCGAATGGCTAGGTGCAATGATGCGCACCGAGGACAATATCGTGCGCCGTCCGCTTGATCGCGCGCTGCTTGCCGATCTCGATATTCCGGCCGACGCCGATTACATCGTATTGCATGCAGGCGGTCGCTGGGATTTTAGTCAGTGGCCGCATTATCCGGCGCTCGTCGAACTGCTGCTGGCACGCACGGATTTCACGATCGTCTTATTAGCCAACGACGCCAAGCTGCTCGATCGCATCCCGGCTGAAACGGCTCAGTCGGATCGCTTCAGATTTCTGGCACGGCGGCTGAGCTTCGACACGCTCGACGCGCTTGTGTCACTTGCGACCGTCTTCGTCGGGGACGATTCCGGTGTGAAACATCTGGCGGCGCTGCGCGGTACCAAGGTGATCGGTATCCAAAACGCCCGAAACAACTGGGCCGAGTGGGGTCATGAGAACGAAGGCTTCATCATGACGCGGAAGCTCCCCTGCGCCGGGTGCCAGATACAGCATTATCCTGAGTCGCTCGATTGTGGGCGCGATTTCATCTGCATTACGGGAATTAAGCCGGAGGAGGTACTCACGACTGTCCAACGCCTAATGCAAGGTGACCAGTGAGCGGACGAGTTGCATGAGCCAAACAGTCTTTGGCCCCGCTGTGCCTGATGCGCAGAATCGCTTGTCGCGAATGCTGTTGCTTGCCAGTCGCCCGTGCGCGGTCGTGCAGGATTATATCGACTGTGCCGACCTCGCACGCGCATCAGGCCTGGATCAGGCTGCTTCAATCTTGTCGGGACTGGCGGCCCTTCACCTGGGCTTTTCGCCGGCCACCATCGCCTGGCTGGCAAACCCGGACCGCCCCTTCCATGGCTTTACGACCGCACATCGTGGCAGCACGTCGCAGCGAGCCGGAGACGTTGTCGATGTGGCGATCGAACAACTGTCGCAGCTGATGCGTTCAAGGCCAATGTTGGGGAAACTTCCGGATTCATCCGCAAGTACCCATTCCGGCGGGATGAGCATCCCGCAACGGCCGGAGGCGATCCGCGCGCAGATCGAGCCTTTGGCTGGTCAGGCGAAAGCGTTGCTGACCAGCATTATGCATGCGGAACGCGAAGTCACCACCAGGGAGCTGCGATCGATCGCCGATACCCTATTTAATCTCGAGCCTCTCCGTTTGGATGAGCATCTCGATGCCACGTATGAAGAACGCGTGTCCCTTTTTGCTCTCGAGCAACTGCGGAGATTCATTGTCGCCAACGCTGAGTTGCTCTTCGCCTCCGGCGAGCCACCGCTATTTTCCCAAGTCTCGGCACTCGCCTCTGCGTCTTTGGGGCCATATTTCTCCAACATGTGGCGCTTGATCCGCACACCGTGCGACGTCCTGGCGCTAATTGACGCAGCGGCCAATGGACAAGCCGACGAGCAGCAAATGTCGCTCTGGTGCATACTGCTTTCGGTCCATCTTCGTGAGCACGAATTGGTCGGGTTGATCGAAGACCTTGGCAATCGTGGCATGGTTGGTACGCTTCGTGCGTTGCTTGATCGACTTCAGCGAGCAATCGTCTCGGCGCGTTGCTATGAGGCTGTCCGAAGAATCAGGGATGTGTCGCTAGATTTAGGTGACTTCGCGCTAGCGGCGGAAGCGCAAGCCTTGATCGCTAGCTGGCGACCAGCGGATGCAGTATCATGGGAAGTGCTGGGTGAGATACAGGCTACTGCCGGAGAATGCGGATTAGCCGATAAAGCTTTTGCCACGGCGACGTTGCTCGATCCTTCCAATCGAGCGATCCTCCGTAAGCGTGGCGCGTTGCAGGCCGGCACCCTGCCTCTCGTCCAAAGAGGTTACAGCAGCTCCGCGCACATGGCTCGGTTGCGTCGGGCCCGCGCACTGGCACTCGATATGCGGCGTGCAAGTTAAATGGCAATTCAATGCATAATTGCCGGTTACTGCAACAGAAATTCTTTAAGCAAATGAAAAATAATTATCATCAAGAAATATTACTGACATATTGTAAAGAGAATTATAAATAAATGCATTTAATACATGTTTCTGGAAAAAATAAGAGTTTGATGGCATACCTATATATTCAGTGATCCAGGAAGGTTTGAGCTTGATAAGCTGGTCTATTCACCGCGAAGATATATTGCTGGCCCGCGCATTAAAGGATGTTCCTCATAGCGAGGGGTTCTATATCGACGTTGGGGCGAACAATCCTATAGAAGACTCTGTAACAAAGCTTTTTTATGATCAGGGCTGGCATGGTTTGAACGTAGAACCATCTAGGTTTTGGTACGCTCGCTTGGTTACTGAGCGCCCGAGAGACATCAATATCAATGCTGCCGTTTCGGATAAGCCAGGTCTCGCAAAGTTGTACGATCATCCCGATGGCGGACTGGGCACGATGGTTGAGCAATTTGCCGACCGCCATCGGGATGAACTAAAAATTCCCTTACAAACTGTTGAGGTTGAAGCAGTAACGCTAGCGGAACTTTGCGAGCGGCACGCTCCAAGCACAATACACTTCCTTAAGGTCGACGTGGAAGGTTTCGAGGAACAGGTTATCCGCGGGATGGATTTCACGCGCTTTCGGCCTTGGATTCTCTGCGTCGAGGCGACCGAGCCAATGCGATTAGATGCAATGACGCACAGCGCATGGGATCCTCTTTTAATACGAGCTGACTATAAATTTGTCCAATTTGATGGTCAGAACCGCTGGTATGTGGCCAATGAGCATCCTGAGCGGATGGCTGCGTTTCAATATCGGTTCGATGATTACACGCATTGGACTTTTCTGCGCCGTATTGAAGAACTGGAAAATCAGTTGCGGGCCACCGAGATTGAGCTGCTGAAAAAGAATGCAGACTCTGCTCTTCTGCAGAGAGCGCGAGAGGTGCTCGGCGTCAATCTATTTCAGTCTGTGCCGCATAATCTTGCGCCAGAACAATTCATGTCACGCGCGACGATCGAAAAGCGCGGTGCCAGTTGGGCGCTTCCGTTGGCCGACGATCCCGTCTGCATGGTTTTTGGTCCATATGTTAAGCTCCCGGAGGGAATGCACGAAGTGACATTTGAATTGAGTAGTATCGGTCTAGGTGAGCAAATGCTTAGGCATCCGATCGTACTAGACGTCGCGAAGGACGCGACGCAACAAATCTCGGTCTCACTTGAGGGTAGTGAGGGGGCGAAGAAATTACGTGATGGCAGGATTGGTCTTCGTTTCCGAAACGATTCTGCGGATTCGATTTTCGAATTCCGCGTGTACGTGGAAGGTCGAGCATTTAACGGTGATTTGATCTTTAATGGCGTTTCTTTGTCCTAATCGCGCGAATAATATTCGCGTTGTATGCGCCGTTGTTTATTGCGAATTTAGAAGCTACCGGCGGGGCGCTTGAAAGTCGACAGGTGGCTCTCGCTGTTCAATAGTTGGTCGGCAGCCCGGGGAATGCTAATCCGAGTCGACACAAAACGCCCCGGTAAATCCCTCACAATTTTTTATTTTTCTTGGAGTTACGGCATCCGCGAATATGCATTTGCCAAAATGCAAAGCATGCGCCTTTCGGCGAAGAGATCGGAGTATCGATAACCGCGGACATACCGTAATGCTATTGGGCATGCCACCGCCGAATCGTGCAGAGCATTACTGTGAATATTGAAGTTGTCCACTTGCATCAGTCGTGACGCCGCTCTGGCTGCTACAATCCATGGTTCTTTCGGGTGAAGAATCTGCTCGCGCTATGCGCTCACGTTCGCGCTAGATGCTAGTTTTAGAATACCGAAGCTGCCATCAACGTGCAATTTAAAGCTTGCGTCAGCGCCTGCTGGCTGCAACTAGTCGACTAGTGGATTGTCCACGGCTAATATTTGCTAGAACTACGCGCCCGCCACGCTTTTTCACAGCATCGGCGCCTACTACTCGATCTATAGTGTAGTCGGCGCCTTTTACTAGCACGTCCGGCTGAAGTGCCTCAATCAGCTCGAGCGGGGTCTCCTCATCGAATATTGTAACTGCTGCGACGCCCTTGATGGCGCCTATAACCGCTGCACGTGCATCCTGGTCCTGAATCGGGCGTGTCGGTCCCTTGAGCCGCTTCACTGAGGCGTCCGAATTCAGCGCCATGATCAACCGGTCGCAACCGTCCACAGCCTGACGGATCAGAGAAACATGGCCGGGATGCACGAGATCGAAACAGCCATTCGCAAATCCTACCGACAAGTTTTCCTTCGCCCAAGCCCACCGCAGAGCCACGAGCGCATCGCGATCTAACAGCCGCCCATCGTTAATATCGGAAGTAGTGCTTTCGGCCAAAAGTGCTGTTGCAAGCTCCTCTCTAGAGACACTTGCCGTGCCCAACTTCGAAACAACGATGCCAGCTGCGTGATTAGCCATGCGCATGCCATCATGGATCGGCATTCCAGCTGCAATCGATGCAGCGAGTACCGCTACGACCGTGTCTCCGGCACCAGAGACATCGAAAACATCCTGGGCGACGGTCGGGAGATGAATCGGTGTTCCGTCGATAGGGAAGAAGGACATCCCTTTTTCGGAGCGTGTAAGCAAAATGTTGGCGCCACACACCTCCTGCGCACGAGCAACAGCAACTGCGGCCTCCTCGTCCGTCTCACAGGGGAGGCCGGTCGCATCCGTCAGCTCTTTTCGGTTTGGGGTGATCACAAAGGCGCCACGGTAGGCGCTCAGATCCGTCCGCTTTGGATCAACTAGCACTTTCTTGCCGGCCGCTTCGGACTGCTCGATAACCGTTTGAATAGCGCGATCGGAGCAAACGCCTTTTCCGTAATCGGAGAGGATGACGACGTCTGCTGCCGCTATTGCGTCGCTTACTGACCCAAGGAACCGTTTCTCGACTTCCTCCGAGCAGGGAACGGCGTCTTCATGATCCACCCGGACGATTTGCTGGTGGGCGCCGATGATCCGCAATTTGCGAGTTGTCCGCCGACCATCAAGCGCGGCAATGCCGTTGCAGTCAATGTCTCCCATGCTGGCAAGCAGCGCGATCAGTTCCTCCCGTGCGCTATCCTGCCCAGCCAAGCCTACGAGATTCACACCCAACCCTAGACTCGCGAGGTTGGCGGCGACGTTGGCCGCGCCCCCGGGCACCGCCCGCTCTTCCGTAACGCGCATGACCGGCACAGGCGCTTCAGGCGAGATACGGCTCACGGTGCCGGACATGTAACAGTCCAGCATCACATCGCCGATCACGGCAACTCGGTAATCAGATAGATGGTCGAGGTACGTCGTCATTATTCCGCCTTGGTAAGCGCTGCATCGGAAGCAAAGGCCTTTGCGGCCACGCTCCCCGCCAGCACGATATGGTAGAGGGAACTGGCAGGCACATAGTCGACCAATGCTTCCCGTGCAGCGGACACATGATCAATCCAGCCACCGTGAAACGGCCGATCGAGGAATGTGCTCATCAGGCCAGCCGCCATTCGATCGGCAAAGGCGGGCGCCGTGGCGTCGCCTAAAGTATATAAGGTCGCGGCCGCCTTGATCGCTTCGGTGTGAGGCCAAACACGATGCGATCCTTTTACGACGACGTCATCCCGCGCAGAAATTTCATCTACAATCAGGCCGTCGTCGGCCACGCCACCCGCTTTGGCTGAAGCATAGAGGCTTTCACACAACGCGCTGGAATCGTGCCCCGACAGGGCGGCATACTCGTCCAGCAGCCATGCCCACTCGAAATGATGCCCGGGCTCCCAAACGGCCCGGTTTGCCGCCCCCCAATCGCCGGTGAAATACTCGAGCAAGCGTTCGCCAATGAAGAAGCGCTCTCCAAACAGCGAGACAATGGCTGCGGCGCGCTCGAGATAGCCACGGCCCGGCGCAGCACGTTCCAGAAACAGATAGGCTTCAAGAAGGTGCATATGCGGATTCTGCCGTTTTTCGTCGGGCGCCGGCAGCGCATCGAACAGGCCGCCATATACGGGGTCGTGCAGCTTCCGCTCTACGAAGCGGATGATCCCGTCGGCCAGCGCAAGCAGCTGCGCATCGCGGTTGAGCCGGTAGAGCGCTGCGATCGAGAAAAGGACGAACGCATGAGCATAGGCGTCGCGCGTTGATGAGATGATGCTGCCGCTCGTCGGATCGATCGAGAAGACGAAAGATGTCGTGTCGTCCTCTCGTGATGCAAAATCGCGGATCAGGGATTGCATGGCCCGTTCGGCAAGCTCTTGCCCGGCTTGAGACCAGCCGCACTCGGCTGCATGCGCAAATACGAAGATCTGGCGGGCTTGCACCATGGATCGGTGCGGCACCGCTAGCGGCGCACCGTTACGGTCCAGACGCTCACGAAAGCGTCCTGCCCGCGCGTCGAACCCGCGCCCCTCCCAAACAGGCAGAGCGATGTTCTTGATCCAACTAATATAGTCGTTGAGCATCAGGCCCTCAGTCCCGCATCCGCATAGGGTGCGCGGCGTTGATTTCCAGCAATCATGTGTCGAGAAGGGTACGGACAACGCCTGCCAAGTCGCCCTGATTGGGGGCGATTAGCATGGCAGCTATGCCGGCTGCGGCTGCGCTGTCGGCGTCACTTTGCTTATCCCCGATCAGGAAGCTGCCTTCGCGCGCAACGTTCCAATCCCGCATGGCGCGCAGGATCATACCGGATCCAGGCTTGCGATCTTCGTGTTCGATCGCGAATTCGGCGACAATTCCATCGGGATGGAAGGGCGCGTAATAGAAGGCGTCGATCCGGGCGCCTTGTTCACGAAGGGCCGCCTGCATATGATCGTGGAAGGTCTCCACATCCTTGGTCGAATAAAGACCGCGTGCAACACCTGACTGGTTGGTGACCACCAGGACGGGATATCCTGCTTCATTCAACAGGCGAATGCCTTCCACCGCGGTCGGCGTAAACTCCAAGTCGTCCGGCCGGAAGGTGTAACCGTGATCTACGTTGATCACGCCGTCACGATCCAGAAAGGCGGCGGGACGAGGCGCCCCTGTTTGATGTTGATGCGAAGGTATCATGGTGTACAGGCGCGCCCCGAAGGGCGCGCCTCCTCATCTTTACGCGGCGTGTTCGCGAACACCTGCGGCGATCAGCCAGCCGATCGAATAGACGAGTAGCAACGAGATCACCACCGTCAGCAAGATGCGCCAGCGCTCTGGAAACAGGGCCTTAACCGGCATGTTCGCATCCACTACGCGGACCAGGTAAAGCTGCTGCTGCTGCGCCTGCTGCAAGGCCCGCTCCAGACCTGAGGCCGCCGCTTCGTAACGCTTTGCCAGGAAGCTGCGACGCAGTTCCAGCCCCTGATAGCCACTGATATCATTGGCAATGGCACTTCCGCTACCGGCCAGGCGTCCGCTTTGTGCATTCAGCTGTGCCTGGAGAGCCTCAACATGCGCTGCCAGGGCCTTATACTGAGGACTGGAGCTGCTGATCATCCCGCCCATGGCGTTGAGCTGCGCACGCGCCTGCGAAACCTGTGCCTGAAGGCCCGATACCAAGCCCAACTGTGCCTGGCCGGTAGCCTGTGGATCGATATCGCCATGCGTTCTGCGGAAGGCCGTCATTTGCGAATTCGACACAGCCAATGCGGCTTCTGCATCGGCAAGCTGTCGCCGAGCATTCTCGATCGCGTCGTTGTAGCTCCGTTGATTGAGCACGTTAACGCGCTCTTCGCCAATCTGCAGCAGCTTACGGGCAATGGTGTAGCTGTCATCCGGGTTGAAGCTGTGCACCTTGACCACCGTGATTCCGGTGTCGGTGTGGTACTTCACCGAAACCTGCTTCTCGTAATAACGCAGAAGGCGCTCCGGCGTCGGGTTGGCTGGCATCAACCGGCTTAAAATATCGACACCCGGCCGGCGAAATCGCTCGACAAGATTATCTTCCCGCCGCAGCCGATCCACGGCGTCATGGGATACAAGATAATCCGCGACGCTCATTGCCTCGTTGTTGCCGCCGCTCGTCCCCGTCACCATGCCAATGACGGCGCTGACGCCCGCAGTGGGGGCTACCGAACCGGACGATGTGCGCACCAGAAAATGGGCTTCCGACTCATACTGATCAGAAGCGTAGGTAAAGAGGTAAAGTGCGACCAACAGCGTTGGCAGCACCACAATGCCGAGAAACCACCGTCTTTCCATGATCCACGCGCGGGCGCGTTCGATGGGGCTCGTCTCGCGAACCTCCGTATCGTCGGCGGGAGTCATGAAGCCATGCATATTCATTTGTTGATCCTAGCCGATCGGCGACGTGGACGTATCGCGCTATCGAAATTGCTCATCACGAGAGGTGAACCTTTTCGCGCATCATACGGATACCGACCAAGCCTGCCCACATTTGGATCAGACAGAAGGCCGAACAGTAACCGTAGAACGCATATTCGTCAGTGGCCGATTCAAACCATCCGTAGCGTACCGTTTCGAAAATCGTAGTGGTCGGTAGCCATTCCGCCCACTCCTGGACCGCCGGAGGGAGCCAGGAGATCATATAAAACGCGCCGGAGAGGCCCGTCATGAAATAGGCGTAAGGATGAACCAGACGACCGATAGTGCGCTGCTCATAGGTAATTGCAGTGATGACCAGTGACTGCCCGAGGCAAAACCACCACATCAGGCCCCAGCCTAACATGATGTAAAGCGGACGGGCGGGTGGGTCAGCTAGTCCACTGAACACAATTAATGCCATCAAAATCGCGAACACGCTGAAAACGGACGCGAATTCCAGAAGCGCGCGCGAGAAGACGATATCGAGGACAGTAACTGAACGATGGTAGAGCAGCGGCGCGTTTGCTTCGAGTGCGCCTTCAGCCCGGCTGACAATACCGCGGAACAAAATGAACGTCGTGTAACCGATAACGCCAAAGGGCAGGGGCTTGATATCGCCGCCGCCCGGTGAATGGCCGCTCTCATAATGCATGAGGCCGATGACGGTCGCGAGCATCATCGGTTCGAGAAACATCCACAGATAGCCGACATTCTCACGGCCGTAACGCGTGTGCAACTCGCGCAGGATCAGCGCGCCGATCACCCGCATCTGTGTGCGCAGTGCGTCCGCAAACGACCCGCGCCGGGCGGGCTTACTGGTAGAAAGGACGTTCATGGCTGCAGCTTATGCAGCAAGTCCAGCACAATGGCGATATGCTGTGGCCATGTGGGCGCGTGCCAAGCGACCAAGCGTTCCGCTTGGGCCGGACGTTCAATCGAATCATGACCGGTCAGATCATCGATCGCGCGTTGCCACGCCGGCCCGTCCAGCGGGTCGAGGAAGAGCGGGACATCTCCACCTGCCTCGCGCAAGGCAGGAAGATCGCTGCAGATCACGGGCACGCCTAACGCCAGCGCTTCCGTAACCGGCATGCCGTACCCCTCTGCAAACGAGGGCATCAACAAGGCCCGTGCGCCGGCAATCCTCGTCACGACCTCGCGATCCGGCAATCCGGCATATTCCTCGACACAATCTGCCAGCACCGGACAGCGCTCCAGCATGTCGACGACCTGCTCATTCTCCCAGCCGCGCCGCCCGATCAGCACCAGTTTCGGAATCGCGACCGCACCACGGCGCTCCGCCATGGCCCTCCAGAGATGGAGCAGAAGGAGATGGTTTTTGCGCGGCTCGATTGTGCCGACGCAGATGAAATAGGGTCGATCGGCCGGTGACCTAGGTTCCGCCGCCACGGATTCCGCGCCCAAATAGGCGACAGCCGTTTTCGGGGCTCGCCCTGACTGCTCGATCATGGGGCGCAGCGCGTCCAGCGTCGCTTGGGAATTGGCAATGATGCCGTCGGATAAAGCCGCCACCGTCTCCATGCGCCGCCGGTGGAGCTCCGCGCCGCCGGGCCTGGCATATTCCGGAAACTGCATCGGGATCAGGTCGTGCACCAGGCAGACCAGCCTCGCATTCTCCCGCTTCAGGATGGCGCGCATCAAAGCCGGCTTGATCAGGTTATTCGGTGACGGCTGTAGGTAAATGCTTTTGGCGCTCGCCTTGGCGAGACGGGGGCGGAGCGCGAGCAGCGCCTTGGCGGCGAACATTCGGAGCGAGCTATGGCCAAGCCCTTGCTCCCGCCATCGTTGTTCCGTTGCGTCCAGGAAGCGGATCACGGCTTTGCGCGGTAACCTGCCATAGAGGCCGCTCGGATGCACGGCCGCGAAACGCAGCCGGTCCGGCACCTCGGCGAGCAAACCGCGCGCATAGGCCATCTCCACCCGGTCGACCCCCGTTGGGGTCGGGTGCAGCACGCGCGACAACAAGCGCGTGATATCCAGGATGATCTCGCTCACTCGGCCGCTAGTCTGTTCGCCAATGCCCCAAGGTCGATGCGCTCCGACTGCACCGCGCGCATCACCTGCGCCACCGCTTCGGCAACGCGATCGAGCTGCTCGGCCTCATGCAAAGAGGACAGAAAGAAGCGTAGGCGCGCGGCCTGTTCCGGAACCGCCGGATAGATGATCGGCTGGACGTTGATGCCCAGATCAAACAGCCGATCTGCGGCTCGTGCCGCCACGATCGAGCTCCCCGTCATGATCGGAACGATGGCCGCGCCAATGGAGGGGCCGGTGTCCAAACCATGCGCGCGCGCCGCATGCAGGAAACGCGTCGCATTGGCCTGTAATGTGGCGACGCGCTCGGGTTCGGCATGCATGATCTGCAGGCTGACGAGCGCGGCCGCAGCAACGGGCGGCGGCAGCCCGACCGAGTAGACGAAGCCCGGCGCGCTGCTCTTCAGATATTCAATGAGCTCGCTAGATGCGGCGATATAGCCACCGCAGCCGGACAAGGTCTTGCTGAGCGTGCCCATCCAGATATCGACATCGCCCGGATTGATCCGGGCCTGTTCGGCGATGCCATGACCGCGCGCGCCCAGAACGCCCAGCGAGTGGGCCTCATCGACCATCAGATGGGCGCCATGGGTTTTCGCGATCGCGACCAGCCGAGCCAGATCGGGGACATCGCCATCCATGCTGTAATGGCCTTCGACCACGATCAGGGCACGCTCGGCCTTACCTCGCGTTGCTGCGAGAAGGCGCTCCAGCTCGTCCATATCGTTGTGCGGGAAAGCGATGCGATGGGCGCCGCTCGCCAGCGCACCTTGGACGATGCTGTTGTGGCTCAGTGAATCGTGCAGGATGACATCGTCGCGCCCGACCAGATGGCCGATTACCGTCACATTGGTCGCGTGGCCGGAGACGAGCGCGATCGCGTCTTCGGTTTGATAGACGTCGGCGAGCGCCCGTTCCAGCTCACGATGGACGGGGCGCTCCCCGGATACGACGCGGCTGGCGGACACGGATGTGCCGTACCGATCGATCGCTTCCTTTGCGGCTGCGTTGACGCGCGGGTCGCCGTTCAAGCCGAGATAATTGTAGGAGACGAAGTTATCGTACGACGCGCCTTCGATCCGCGTGCGCGCGCCGGCAATGCCTTCGTGTGGGCGGAAATAAGGGTTGCGGATGCCCAGCGCCTCTCCTGCGCGCCGGACCATGTCGAGGTCCGAGACGACCTCTGGCCGGCCGAGAGGTGGCTTGGCGCGCACCCGTTCTTCCGCTTGCGCAGGTGCGCGGTTGGACAAACGCGCAAGCAGCTTAGCCTTGGCATCGCCGCTGAGACCAAAATTATCGCTCATCGGAAAGGGCGGTGGCACGCACCTGAGGCAGGATCAAGGCGCAGAGGCGGCAGCGGCGGCGAAAGAGAGTTCCGCCGGCTGTTGCGCACCGTCCGCGGGACCCTCGGCAGAGATGCCCTCCAATCGTGCAAGCCGTTGCGCCATCTGGGATCTCTCATCCTCGGGCGCCTCGG
The DNA here is from genome assembly GCF_048595155.1 of Sphingomonas sp. GTDB lineage: Bacteria > Pseudomonadota > Alphaproteobacteria > Sphingomonadales > Sphingomonadaceae > Sphingomonas_I. The sequence continues at coordinate 26,446 of NZ_JBMDXN010000091.1, read as the reverse complement.
GCGCGCCCAGCCCGCGCACGATCCGGCCGGCCATTGCCGTGAGGGTCGCGCCTTCGGACAAGGCCAGCAGCGGGATGGAAATGCCGAACCGCTGTTCGACAGCGAGTCGCAGCTCGACCGCCATAAGGCTGTCCATTCCCAGTTCGGCCAGCGGGCGCTGGGGCTCGACCCGGTCCGTCGCCAGCTTCATGATTCGCGCGACCTCTTCGATCAGCAGCAGGGTGACGCGATCGCGCGCTTCTTCCGGCGAGCAGTCGGCGAGCATCGCCTGCAGATCGACCTCGGCCGTTTCGTCCGCCGTGCCGCTGAGCATTTCGGCAAAGAGCGGTGTTTCGAGGAGAGGCAATTGGCGGCGCAGGGCAGACCAGCGCAGCGTCGCCATGCCGATCACGGGCGCACCGCTCGCGATCATGACCGGCAGCGTGTCCAGTGCCTCGGCTGCCGTCAGGTGCGCACCGCCCAATTGCTTCGACAGCATCTCGCTGACCTGGGTCTCCCGCGCGAGATAGCCGGCATCGCCGATCGGGCCCCATTGAACAGCAAGCGCGGGCAATCCTTCCAACTGCCGCTTGCGGGCGACTGCCTCGATTGCCGCATTGGCGGCGACATAATTGCCTTGGCCCGGATTGCCGAACGCCGTCGTAACCGAGGAGAAAAGCAGGAACAGATCCAGCTTGTCCTCGCGCGTCAAGCGGTCCAGCGCCTCGGCGCCGCCAAGCTTGGGGCGTAACGCGCGGGCAAACCGGTCTTCGTCGATCGCGGTGAGCAAGGCGTCGTCCATCGCAACCGCCGCGTGAACGATACCACCCAGCGGCGCCTGTTTGGTCCGGACGGCGGCCAGCACATTCTGCAAGGCCGCTTCGTCAGCAACATCTGCCGCGTAAGCGCGTGCATCGATGCCCGCCTGTACAAACTCTGCGATCACCTGGTCGGCGCCCGGCGCGGCCGGTCCGCGACGGCTGACCAGCGCCAGGTGCTTGGCACCGCATCGCACCAGCCAGCGGGCTGCTTCCAATCCAAAGCCGTCTACACCGCCCGTCACCAGATAACTGTGATCCGCGCGGGCGATGAAAGCTTTGGCTGCTGCGCTTGCCTGCGGCAGCGTCTCGCCAGGGGTCAGCACGATCTTGCCGATGTGCCCAGAGCTCTGCATCAAGCGGAAGGCATCCTCCGCATCGGCGAAATCGAACGTGCGGTGCGGCAGCGCGCGTAGGGCGCCCTTCTCGAACAGGCTGGTGATCTCGTCGAACAAAGCGGCGGCCAATTTGGGACGCCGCAGCGGCAATTGATCCGCGTCGATCCCGTAATAGGTCACATTATGACGGAACGGGCGGAGACCGACGCTGCTATTCTCGTAGAAATCGCGTTTGCCGAGTTCCAGGAAACGGCCGAACGGCTTCACCAACGCCAGGCTGCGGCGCATCGCCTCGCCAGCCAGCGAATTGAGCACGACATCGACCCCCGCACCATCGGTAAGCCGCATGACATCGTCGGCAAAGGACAGCGAACGGCTGTCGAGCACCGCCTCTACACCGAGGCTCGCCAAAAGCGCCCGCTTGGCCGGCGAGCCGGCGGTCGCGAAAATACGGGCGCCGCGATGCCGGGCATATTGAATGGCAGCCAAGCCAACGCCGCCCGCGCCGCCATGGATCAGGATCGTCTCGCCCGCTTCCAACTGCGCCAACTGGCCTACGGCATAGACCGTCGTGAGAAAGGCGACCGGGACGGTCGCAGCCGCCGCGAAGCTCATTCCAGCAGGCATGCGCATCACGGCGTGCGCCGCAGTGACGGTGCGGGTGGACAGGGACGCTGGCGCGAACGCCATGACACGGTCGCCCGGCGCGAGGCGATCCACGCCTGCACCCACCTCGATGATCGTGCCTGCGCACTCGAGGCCCATCGTGGGGCCCGCGAAGCCGTCGAGCAACGCCTCATCCGGCAAAAGGCCCATGGCCCACATGACGTCGCGGAAATTAAGGCCGGCCGCTTCGATCTTGATAGCAACTTCGCCCGGCCCTGGCTGGGCCGGTTCCAGCGGATTCCAGGTCAGCGAATCGAGTAGGCCCGGACGGGCAATGCCGATCCGTACATCCTTCGCGCTCGCACCATCCTGCTGCGGAAGGCCGCGCCGTACCCGCGGGACCTCGCGACCGTGGGTGGTCCAGATTACCTCTTGTTCCTTGTCGGGGCGGATCAGTTCGATCGCGACATGCTCGGCCGCCTCCGCAGGCGTCAGGCCGCCGTCGATCCGGACGAAACGTGTGGCAACGTGCGGTGCTTCATTGGCCAAGACGCGTCGCAGCCCGATCAAAGCGGCGTTGGCAATTGTGTTGCCGTGCAGGATCAACGTGATGCTGACCGCAGGCTCCGGCGGCAACGTCGCCAGACTACCCACCCGCGCCAGGGCTGAGGCGAGCGATGCATCGTCATTGATGACCACGGCCGTATGGCCGGTCAGGGTATCGCCATGATCAACCAAGGCACCATGAGAGATCAAGGCCCGCTCCAGCGCCGTCGCAAACGTGCTGGGTTCGGCGGCGAGGCGGATTTGGGCGTCGGTGGTCAAGGGTTGCACCGCTGCGGTGGTCCGCGCCGATATCAGATCCACCGGCCACAGCGGGGTGGCGAGCGGCTGGAAGCGCAGGTCAGTAAGACTGGCGCCTTCCAACATGCTGCGCCAGCGCGAGCTGTCGACCAAAGGTGCCGCTTCGGGGCGCACCATCTGCCACAGCCGGTTGGGCGAGGCCTCCGCCAGAAGAAGCATACCGCCCGGCGCCAGTGCAGCACGGAGGGATTCCAATTCGCGGCTACCCCATCCGCCGAGCGCGAAGCCATGCACGCCGACGATGATATCGAATGCAGGCTCATCCAGGGGCTCGCCCGGCGTCCATCCGATTGCTCGCGCAGCCGGCAGATCGTGCAAAGCCTGCGTCAGTGCGGGCAGATCGTCATTGTCCGTCGCAGCGACGAGCGACGCATTGCCGCCCAGACGGCGCAGCAGCAATCGCGTCGATCCACCGCGTCGTGCGCCGACCTGTAACACGCGGACCGGCATATCCCGGCCTTGCGTCAGATGCGCCAGTGCTTCGCCCAGCTTATGCGCCGCCATCTCGCCAGCGGGGGAGGCGGACAGGATCTGCTCCCACAAGGCAGCCGGAATGGTCGGCGCGCGTGTCGGGCCCTCGGTGAGCAGAAGCGGGAGCATCTCGCCGGCAAGAGCCAGCATCGCCACTTCGGCCACGCCGCGCGGCTGGTCGAACAGCAAGGTCCGCAGGATCGCATCCGACGGAGGGAGATCCTCGTCGACGAAGCTCCAGGATCCATCATCGGCCTGTGTCGCGACGCCATCGGCTGCCAGCCAGCGTAGGAGCCGGTCCAGGATCGGGCGGCTCGCTGTTGCGATCTTGCCGTTGCGGATCAGGCTTTGCGGCGCAAGTCGGTCACCCGCAGCGAGCGAACGCAGCGCTTCTACCGTAGCAGAGGTCGCGAAAGCGTCGGCCAGCAGCCGGCTTTCGGAAGCGGCGGTATCGGAGGCGTCCTGCGTGATACCGAAGCGTGCGTCCGCGACCGCCGACGCGCCGCCGGCGGGGTCCGCGCTCGCGACCTGCGCGATATGGAAGAATTGCTCATCGGCCGTCGCCTGCCGTCCCAGCGCGACTCGCACGAACCAGCAATCCATCAAGTCGGCAACGGCACGTCCCGCGGTGTCGAGCAGCACGATATCGGCGCGGACGGAGCGCGGGCCGACACGGGTGACCTTCAGCAGGGCTGCTACCGGGCGCGCGCCGTCCACATTACGTAGCCGCACCCGGCCAAAGCGCCATGGCAGGACGCCGTTCTCACTGCCCAACCGATCAGCCGCAAGCGCCAGTAAGCTCTGCAACGCGCCGTCGACGCTATTAGGCGGCAACAGAAAGCCGGGACCGATATCGGAAGCAAGATCCAGCCGCCCGATCGCGCGGTCCTGCTCGAAGACGTCAATCCTCGATACGACCTGGAAATTGGGGCCATAGTCCAGCCCCATCTTGGCCGCGAGCGCATATAAAGCAGGGGCAACAACCTGCGCGATCGGACTGCCGTCCGGCTGCTGCGGCGGGGATTCGTCCTGGTCGGCAGCAGCAATGCGGCCGTTCATATGGTCCGTCCACGGCTCTTCAGAGAGGCGCGGCCGCGATGCGATGGTAAAGTCGCCCGCCGACGATCCCACCCGTAACCGAACTTCACGCATGACATGAGGTTCAAGCACGAGCGCCCGGCCAATTTCCACGTCCAGCAGGTCGAGCGACGCCGCGCCGCTGTGCCGCGCGCGCGCCGCCGCAAGCGCAATCTCGATCAGCGCCGCAGCGGGAACTACGGCTGCCCCGCCAACTGCATGATCCGCCAGCCAGGGCAGCGTTTCCAGGCTAAGATGACGGATCCACTCAACCGCCTCCTCATCGACACGCACGCCAAGCAGCGGATGCTCGAACGGAAGGGTTACGCGATCGGTCGCTTCCTCAGTACGCGCGACCCAGAAGCGTTCGCGCTGAAACGGATAGCGCGGCAATCCCCGCACGTTGGCGCCGCCCCTGAAGGCGTCGCTGCCGCGTATGTCACCTCCGGCTGCATGGACGCGTGCCGCCAAAGCTGAGACCGGATCGGTCTTGCTGATGCGGCGGGACAAGCTCGGCAGCACGCGCCCTTCCTTGTCGGCCTTGCGCAGGGCGTCGTTGAGATAGGCCTGCACCACCGCGTGCGGCCCGATCTCCACGAAGATACGGACACCGTCGGCGACCATCGCCGTCGCTGCGTCGGCGAAAAGCACAGGCTCGCGCACGTTGCGCCACCAGTAACCGGCGTTCAGGGCTTCTCCACCCAGTTCGACGCCCGTCACCGTCGAATAGAAGGGAATGGCCGCCGCTCCAGGTGCGAGCCCGTCGAGATCTGCCGCAAGGCGCGGCGCGATCGGATCCATCGCAGCCGAATGAAACGCATAATCCAGATCGAGGCGCGTGAAGCGCCATTCCTTGTTCCGCGCTTCCAGTTCGAGGGCATCGATTCCAGCAATGGTTCCGGCGACCGTGGTTGCCTGGCTGCTGTTGCGCGCCGCGACTTCCACCGGCGAGCCGGCAACCGCCTGCGCAACGGCATCGCCGTCAAGACCGATGACAGCCATGGCGCCCACGCCATGCTGCGCTTGTTGGCTGCGGCTGCGAACCGCGATGACGCGCGACGCCTGATCGAGGTCGAGCGCGCCGCTAGCCCAAGCGGCTGCGACTTCCCCTACGCTATGTCCCATGCAGGCATCCGGCACGACGCCCTGCTCCCGCAGCGCGATGACCAGCGCGACCTGAATGGCGAACAGCAGGGGCTGCGCCGTATCCGTGTTGCGTAGCCCATCCGCATCGGGGTTGATGAGCCGCTCGAGGACGGACCAGCCGAGGTGCGGCGTTAGCGCCAGTTCCACCTCCGCCAAGGCCGCGCGGAACGATCGACTGGAGTCTAGCGCGTCGGCGGCCATGCCCGCCCATTGGCTGCCATTACCGGAGAATATGAACCCTATTTTGCCAGGTACAGCGACGTTGCTGGCGGCCAGCATGTTCGGCTTGCCATTCACGAACGCATCCAGCGCCTGGATCAATTCAGGATATGACACGGCGGGGATGGCAAGCCGGTTCTTGTGCTGAGTGCGCTTCAGGGCAACGCCGCGCATCAGACTCGGCAGCTGTTCGAACGGTGCCTCTTCGACGCGCGCGCGCCACAGCGCAGCCAGCGCCTTCAGCGCGCCGTCGGAACGGGCGGAGAGCAGGAGTGGCGGCAATTCGTCGGATGTGATGTTCGACGGCGTGGATCGGGACCCCGCCGCCTCCAGGACAGCATGCGCGTTGGTGCCGCCGAACCCGAAGGAATTGACACCAACGAGGTAGGGCTTCGACGCATCGATCGTACGCGCGGTCGATGCGAGCGTAAGATTGAGCTTTTCGAACGGAATGTTCGGATTGGGCGTCTCGCAATGAAGCGACGGAGGAATCGCGCCCCGCTCCGCTACCAGCATCGCCTTGATAAGGCCCGCGATCCCGCTGCCTGCTTCCAGATGGCCGATATTCGTCTTGATCGATCCGATCGGAAGTGCCGACTGACGACGGCTCCCCAAGACCTCGCCAAGCGCACCCGCTTCGATCGGGTCACCGGCTGGTGTTCCCGTGCCATGCGCCTCGACATAGGCAAGATCGGCGGGATCTAATCCAAAACGGTTGTAAACTTCGTCGAGCAACGCGGCCTGCGCTTCGCGGTTGGGCAGCGAAAGACCGGTGGTGCGCCCGTCCGAATTGACGCCGGTGTTGCGAATGACCGCCCGGATTGAGTCTCCAGCTTCCAGCGCTTCGCGCAGCGGCTTGAGAATGACGACACCGCCCCCCTCGGCCCGGACATAGCCGTCCGCACGTGCATCGAACGCGTGGCAGCGCCCTTTGGGGCTCAACATCGATGCGGCGCAGAAGCCGACATAGGATTGCGGGGCGAGCAGCAGGCTGACACCGCCCACCAGCGCCATGTCGATCTGTCCCGCCCTGATCGCCTGACAAGCTTGATGGAGAGCGACCAAAGAAGACGAGCAGGCCGTATCGACGGTGAAGCTCGGCCCGCGCAGATCGAAGGCATAGGAGATGCGATTGGACAGCGAACACAAGGTTACGCCGATCATCGAATAGGCATCAGTCGTCGAAGGATCGCCTACGTTGAGATTGAGATAATCCCACGAAGACCCGCCGACGAAAACACCGACCGGCTGGCCCGCCAATCGGGTCGTATCCAGTCCCGCATCTTCAATCGCTTCGTAAGCAAGCTCCAGCAGCAATCGCTGCTGCGGATCCATCTGCGTGGCTTCGCGCGGCGAAATTCCGAAGAAGGCTGGATCGAACTGGCTTACGTCGCCGAGTACGCCCGCAGCGAAGGTGTAAGCCTTGCCGCGCTGACCTTTTTCGGGATGGAACAGGTGCGCCTTGTTCCAGCGATCGTCAGGAATTTCGCTGACAGCATCTCGGCCGTCCAGCAACATCTCCCAAAGCGAGTCGATGTTGGCTGCACCAGGCAGGCGGCAAGACGCGCCCACAATTGCAATCGGTTCTGCCGCAGCGCCGTTCGGGCCCGCGCTGGGCATGTCCAAGTCGTAACGCGATTTGTTCAAACGAAACTCCGGCGTACCCTAGCTTGGTGGGACGCGTGAAGAGGCTATAGCGGAGCGACGCGGCGGAACAAGGCAAAGCGCGGCCAGCCGTTGTGTCATATGTTTGCAATGCAGCATCGAGTGGCGCATGGGCGACTGTGAGTGGACGGTCCGTAACGGTTGAACCGTGTGAGACCGTCGTTAGTTGAGCCAAAGCGCTGGTTGTGTCCAACGCAACTCGGGTGCAAAGGAGCGGTGCCGCTAGGGCGCGCCGCGCCACAGGGTCGATGGTCAGGTGAGGCGCGTGGCGAAAAAAGAATTCCTTTTTCTTCAGGGTTTGGCAGGCCCGTTTTTCTCAAGGTTGGGCGAAGCGCTGGCAGCAGCGGGGAACGGCGTTCATCGCGTTAATTTCAACGGGGGCGACAAACTGTATTGGCGCGCGCCCGGCGCGATCGATTATCGAGGCACCCTCGACAAGTGGCCGCGGTTCCTTGCGAAGATACTCGCGCGCCGCAACATCACGGACATCGTGCTGTTCGGCGATTGCCGTCCGCTGCATAGTGTCGCGATCGCCGTCGCCAGCAAAACCGGCGTGAAGGTGCATGTCTTCGAAGAGGGCTATGTCCGGCCTGATTTCGTGACCTTGGAGGCAGGTGGCGTCAACGGCCACTCACGCCTGTCGCGATCGCCGGATCATTATGTGGAGGCTGCCCGCGCCTTGCCGCCGGAACCCACATTCCCGCCAGTTCCCTCCTCGTTCGAGCGGCGGGCGAAAGAGGATTTGGCCTACAATATCGCTTCGCTTGCGCTTGCTCCGCTATTCCCCGGTTATCGGACGCACCGGCCGTGGCACATTCTTACGGAATATGCGGGCTGGGCGTTTCGGCTGCTTCGGCGTGGAGCGGAGCGCCGCCGTTCGGCTGCGACGCTGGAACGCTTGCGCGAGGACGGACGGCCTTATTTCGTGTTTCCGTTGCAGCTGGATTGCGATTACCAGATTCGCGTCCATTCGAATTTTGTCGGCGTCCAGGACGCGATTGAGACGGTACTCGCATCCTATGCCAGGCGGGCACCGGCGGATACGCTGCTGGTTGTGAAGGGTCATCCGCTCGACAACGGTCTGGTGGATTGGGAAAAGCGCACGCTGACTGCCGCTGCCAAGTTCGGGATTGTTGACCGGGTGCTGTTCCTCGAATCGGTGGATATCGATTCGCTGGTGTGCAGCGCGCGGGGCCTCGTGACCGTGAACAGCACGACAGGCACTCTTTCCTTGCGGTGTGGCGTTCCCACAGTGGTACTCGGCGACGCGGTCTATGATATGCCGCGCATCACGCATCAGAATGGCCTTGATTCTTTCTGGACGGAACCGGTTGCACCGGAATTGCCGGTCTACGAAGCGTTCCGGCGCGTCCTGATCGATCGCTGCCTGATCCATGGCGGCTATTTCAGCGAAGAAGGCCTGACGATGCTGGTGACGGGCGCGATGCGCCGGCTTGAAATGGATGAGCCCCGGACATCGGTTGTAAGGATGCCGGCGCCTATGCGCATGCCGGTCGCCGCGCCCCTCGTCGCACGGGGATAAAGCCATTTCCTCGATACTGATAACCGGCGCTTCGAGTGGCCTCGGCGCCGGCCTCGCGGCGAATTATGCCGCGCCGGGCGTGCATCTCGCCCTCATCGGTCGCAATGCGCAACGGCTAGAGGTCACCGCAGCGCTTTGCCGCGCGCGCGGCGCAACCGTAGCAATGGGCTTGTACGATGTCGGCGAAGCGGAGCCGCTCGGCAGCTGGCTGGTCGAACAGGATCAACATACGCCCTTCAACCTGGTGATAGCGGCCGCCGGCGTCTCTGCCGGAACCGGGGATGAGGATCGTCCGGAAGGCGTTGCACTCGCTGCCCTGCAGGTCAGGTCCAACCTGCTGGGCACCATCCATACGATCGAACCTTTGTTGCCTCGGATGATCGCGCGGGGCGCCGGCCATGTGGCGGTTGTTTCCTCGACGGCGGCGTTGCGCGGTCTGCCATATAGCCCTGGGTATAGCGCGAGTAAGGCGGGCATTCGCGCTTATGGCGAAGCGCTCCGCGCCTTGTTGCGCCCGCAAGGCATCGCAGTGACGGTTGTCGTTCCCGGATTTTTCGATACTCCGATGACGAACCGCTGGAAGGGCCCGACTCCGTTCATGCTCAGTCTCGACAAGATGGTGGCAGCCGTCCGCAAGGGGCTGGACGCCCGGCGTTCGCGCATCATCGTTCCGCGTCTGCTAGCAATGGGGACGCAGGCGGCCGATTTGATGCCGGCGCCGCTGGGCGATCGCATCATGCGGGGCTTTCGCTTCCGGATCGAACCGGGGCAATAGACCAGGTCTAATGCTTCATTTTCTCGTAGGGCTAGCGGTTACCCTGGCGACGTGGCTCGGCTTGCGTCGGCTTGTCGGCGCGCCGCTGTTCGGTCGGCCTGAGCCACATCGCGCGGCGATCCTCTTCATCGACGTATTCCCGTTTCTGGCCGGATTCGGCTTGTTTCTGCTGCCAACCGGTCGTCCAATCATGGCCGGGCTAGCGGTGATGTGCCTCGGCATCGGAATGGGCGTGGCCGATCGGGTCAAGCGCATCGTGCTGGATGAACCGGTGGTTTTCGCCGATCGTGCCGAACTGATCGAAGTCGTGCGCCACCCCCGACTTTATCTCGCCTTCGTCGGCACCGGGCGCATGGTGCTGGCCACGATCGTCATCCTGCTTGTAATTGTGTGGCTGATCGATCTGGAACGGCCGCTATGGCCCGTCAGCCTGCCGCAGGCTGCCATCTTGGCGGTAGTATCGGGCGTCATTGGGCGTGCCTTGTTCGTTATCCCGACGGCGCCCGGACTGCTCAGGCGCCTTCGCCAATTCTACGATCGGCTGGCGATCAGCCGGGATCCGGCGGTCGATGCTGCCCGCCTCGGTTTATTGGCCGCCTGTATCGTTCAGGCAACGCTCGCACGGGCCGAGCGGCCCGAACGGCAGCAAGCTGCGCAAGCCCACAACTGGCCCGAACTGCCTACGAACGGGCCGATCCTGATCGTGCAGGGCGAATCCTTCGTGGATGCGCGCCGCCTTGATCTTTCGCTGGTCCACCATCTGCCGCATTTTGCGCAATTGCAGCGTGAGGCAGTGAGCGCCGGCAAGCTAACGGTGCCCTGCTGGGGCGCGAATACGATCCGGTCGGAACTGGCTGTGCTGACCGGCTTGGGCGGTGACGACATCGGCCTGGATCGCTACAATCCCTACGAACATTTCGCGCGGGTCCCGCTGCCTTCGCTCGCGCGACAAGCGCGGGCTGCAGGCTATCGTACGATCTGCGTGCATCCCTACGACGCGAGCTTCTATTATCGCGACAAGGTGATGCCGCTGCTGGGGTTCGATCAGTTCATCGGCGTGGAGGGTTTCGCCGACGCGGCACGCAATGGCCCCTATGTCAGCGATCTTGCCGTGGCGGAGATGATGGCGGCTCTGGTGAGGAAATATGGTCCACGCGTGTTGGTCTTTGCGATCACGATGGAAAATCACGGGCCGTGGGACGCAAAACACGATCCGCTTGCTCCCGCCGCGTTGCCGGAGACCTGGCGCGCTCTGCCCGACGCTGCTGCTGTCGGTCGCTGGCTGAAGCACCTTCAGTCTACTGACGGGATGATTCCTATCTTGCGGGATGCCATCGCAGCAACCGGCTCGCCTGGCTGGCTGCTCTTTTACGGAGATCATCAGCCGAGTCTCACCGGAGCGTTCAAGGCAGCAGGTGCGGCCGATAGACGCTCGGATTACGCGATCTGGGGCTCGCATGCTGTCGCCGGCGAGCGCACCGATCTCGCCGCCGAACACATGGCAGGCGCCCTGATGAAAGCCATGGGCGTCCGCTAACGCGAGATCGTTCCGAACATTTTGGCGATGCGGCCCTGCCAACGTCGCAGGCGGATCAGCCATGTCGTTTTCGGCCGCCAGCCCTCCGCAAAACGCTGCAGCAGAATCTCCGGGGGACAGGGCAATTCCGTGACGGGGTCGAGATAGCGCGGGTAGAGGATCAGTGTCCCGGCCACCAACTGCAGCAAGGTCAATGGACGGCCGCGGCGCGCCAGCGGCGGCGCCAGATCGCGTGTAAGACCCCAACCCGCATAAAATGGTTGGCCATGGACTGTAACCTCGACGCCGCGCAGCAGTGCCTCGAACCCGGTTAAGGAGGTCAGTACATGCACCGCATCGACACGGGACAAGAGCGACGGCATCGCCTCGCCGCGCACGATTTCGTCGGCATAAGCCAACAACCGGGCATCGGGCACCCGGCCTTGGCGATGTCCGGCATCGACGTCGGGATGGGGCTTGAACAGGATATGGGCGTCCGGCTCGGCGCTGCGGGCGCGGCTAAGGAGGTCCAAGTTGCTGGTGATGCCGGCGCCACCCAATCGCACCGACATGTCATCTTCCACCTGTCCGGGCACCAATATAGTCCTGCGGGTGCGGGGTCGTGCGGGGGCGATCGGCGCTTCGCTGGCATATTTGCTGATGCCGCGCGTCACGATCGTCCGCATCAGCGACTCAGCCCGCGCACAGAGTTCCAGCGGGAACTCCGCTTCGGCAAGGATCGACTCGAGATCGCTTGGCCTTGTGGGATCGTAGTAGATGCCGGTCTGATCAACCACGATCGACAAAGGCGGGTGCAGATCGGCGCCCAGTCCGATTGAGCGGATAAAGCCATCCTCGATCCGCACCAGCCGATCGCCCGCGCTTTCCGATAGGCCCGGTGGTGCGCGCGATGGCCATACTGCGATAGCGGCATCACCCGCCAACCCAATGGCCGAGGGCGCATCATCCGCAAAACGAAGTGGTGGACGTCGATCCGCCCATAGGAATTGCGCAATGCGCCGCCGCTTCCACCAAGCCATGCCGCATGCGACCGCGATGCCGCGATTGCGATCGGCCAAGGTGCGCCAATGCGTAACGATCTCCGCCGCCACCTCGGCACTGATGGCGCTGCCGGTGAAGGGGTTGCGGTAACTGCCGTCCGCCGTGGCCAGGCTTACCGTTTCCAGCGGAAAGGAAGGATCCGCCTTCATTCGTCCATAGGGTGCTTGCGACCGACATCCGCCCATGGCTGTCCGAGCCAGCCGCGAAAGCGATCGTGAAGGCTCCAGTTCAGCGGCGCACGGCGTTCGGCCAACCCCGGTATGCCCGTGATGTCCATTCCGGTCCACGGCAGGAACGGATTGCGCCGCCCATAGGCCCACATCTCGACGCGCAAGGACGGGCGCACCGAAGGGCCGCGGGCATGAAAGCCGCTCGTGTCGGCAACGACCAGCGTATTGGCGGGAACGGCTAAGGCCGTGGGCGAAGGAAGCCCGAGGGCCGAAAGCTCGCTTTCCTCGATGCGCAAAGACCCGCGGCCCGAGAGGAAGTCGGCTCCATCCCGCGCCTCCAGACTGCGGCGTTGCTCCCAAGCCAGTCTTTGCGCATCCCGTCGGTGAGATCCGGCGACATAGACCAGCGGCCCCTCGTCAGGGGCGACATTGGTCAGAAACAGCCAGGCTTTGACGGTAGGATGAAATGTGTCGGCATGAAGCTTGGTTTGCGGATCAGGCGGTGCATCATGCCGATGGGTCAGGATCGACTGAATATAGACCATCGGTTCAGTGTCGAAGCTGCCGACGTAGCGGATCAGGCCTTGCCAGCGGCGGTCTCGCTGCAGCGCGCGAGTTGCCGGCATAGCATTGAGCGCTACCGGATCCAGCGCAATCCGGCGGGTGATCGTATCGCCCTGAACCATCTCGCGGGCGGCGCCATGATGCGCCATCACCTGATCGCGCAACGCGGCGAACTCCGCCGGAGGCAGGAAGTCACGAACCTGCACGAACCCATCGCGTGCGAAGGCAGTGCGGTCAGCGGCATCGATCAGGTGCGCGATCTTGCGCCGCCGCCATTCAGCCATTGTGTAGGCAATCGCCACGCGCTTGGCGTGCAATCCCATCGCGTTTAATCGGTGTGATCCGATCAGCGGATTATCGCGGAAACTCTTGGCACCGGTTGCCAATTGCAACGCCCACCAGGGCGACATCATATAACGCAGGGGATTCACGGCGCCCCTATTCGGCAAGAGCGCCCAATGCGCAAGGAAAGTGCGAGCGGGCTGGTGGAGCTGAGGGGAATCGAACCCCTGACCTCTGCAGTGCGATTGCAGCGCTCTCCCATCTGAGCTACAGCCCCGGCACCAGCGGTGGGCGGCTTAGCGGTGCTTTCTGCCCGATGCAACGGCCGTTACGCCGGCTTGGCTTTCCTTATTTCAGTATGTGATGAATCGGCTTCGTGCAGGGCACAGCTCAGGTGACGTTTTCCACGATATGGATGGCGACGCCGACAAGGCCGCCCACCACCGTGCCGTTGATGCGGATATACTGCAGATCGCGTCCAACGGCATTTTCCAGCCGGCTGGTAACGGTCCGAGCGTCCCAGCCCCGTACGGTTTCGGACACCAAGGTGACGATCCCGTCGCCATAAGATGCTACCAGCGCCACCGTCGCCCGCCGCGCGAAGCGGTTGACCGCCAACCGCACGCGGACATCCTCCTGCAGGCGCTTACCGATCTGGCGCATGGCTTCGCCGAAACGTCCGGCAGCAACCGAATCGGGGTCTCGGGCCGCGCGCAGCATCGCCGCGCGGGCATTTTGCCACATTCCGTCCAGCCACGCCCCAACTGCAGGGTTGGCCAGCGCCGAGTCGCGGAAAGCGGAAACCTTCGCCTGCAGTTCCGGGTCGTGCTGGAGACGTTCGGCAAGCCGGGCCAAGCCTTCCTCGGCTTTCGCCCGCAGGGGGTGATCGCGATCTTCCGCCATGTCGCCCAGCAACCGGAACAAGCCATCCAGGATTTTGGTCGAAAGCGTCTCGTCCAACCCTGTCCACCGCAGCACGGAGCCGGCGCGTTCATGGATCATCTGGCGGAACAGATGCTCATTGGCTTCCAGCGTCCGCCCCGCCCACAGGATCGCCGAATTGATCATCGGGCGATGGCGATCTTCGGCCATGGCCGCCGCCATCAGCTGACCTGCCAGAGGTGCGATCTCCAGCGCTTTCAGCCGCTGTGTCGCTGCGCTCTTGAACAATTGCCCCAGCCGTTCGTCGCCCAGGCTTTCCAGCAGCGTCTCGGCCAGCTTGCCGGCGCCGGCGCGCATCGCACCTTCGCGCGGTGGGGCTGCAAGCACGCGCCCGATCGCGCGCGCCACGTCCAGTCGGGCCATGCGCCGTCCGACGACACGGGGAACAAGGAAATTGGACCGCAGGAAGGCGGCGAGGCTATCGCCGATACGATCCTTGTTGCGAGGGATGATCGCGGTGTGCGGAATGGGCAGGCCGAGCGGATGGCGAAACAGCGCGGTTACCGCAAACCAGTCGGCAAGGCCGCCCACCATCGCAGCCTCGGCAAAGGCGCGGACATAGCCCCACGCGGGGTGGAGCGGCCGCAGGGTCCCGGCGATGAAGAACAAAGCGGCCATCGCGACCAGCAATCCGGTCGCGATGATCCGCATGTTGCGTACGCCACTGTGAGTGGGCAGAGCGCGTTCGCGCAAGCTCATGGCATGATCCGGGCTGGCAGCATGTCTCTCAGACAATCGCCATCAGCCCGGAAGGTTCACTCCGCCGGTTGCGGAAGGGCCGGGGGCATCGCATTTTCGCCCCCGTTGGTGAGCGCACCACCCAGCTTGCGACCCATCCACTTCTCGATGCCGTCGGCCAGGCTGAACCCTGCCGGCACGATCAGCAGCGTCAGCAGGGTCGACAGGATCAGGCCGCCGATGACAGTCACGGCCATCGGCTGATTGAACGATCCGTCGGTACCCAGCGACAAGGCGGTTGGCATCATGCCCGCGACCATCGCCACGGTCGTCATCACGATCGGCTGTGCGCGCTTGTGGCCGGCGTCCACGACAGCTTCCAGCAGCGGGCGGCCCATCCGCATCTCCTCGATCGCAAAGTCGATCAACAGGATCGAATTCTTCGCGACGATGCCGAACAGCATCAGCAGCCCGATGAACACCGGCAGCGACATCGGCATGCCCGCGATCAGCAGGGCAATCAGGCCGCCGAGCGGCGCCAGCAGCAGCGACGTCATGTTGACGAAAGGCGGCACGACCCGGCGGTAGAGAAGCACCAGCACCGCGAACACGAGGAGGATGCCCGCGACAACCGCGATCATGAAGTTGAGCATCATCTCTTCTTGCCACTTGGCGTCGCCGGCCGCGGCATAGTGCACGCCGAGCGGGAGATTCTTCATGGCAGGCAAGGCCATGATCTTGGCCCGCTCGTCGCCACTTACCGCACCGGGTGCGAGATCCGCGCTGATGATGATGCGGCGTTCCTGGTTGAAGCGCTCGATCTGCGATGGGCCTGCGCCGAATCCGATATCAGCCACGACGCTGAGTGGCACGCTGCCGCCATTGGCTGTCGGCAGCGGCAGGTTGGCGATCGTCGATAGATTGCGGCGGCTATCCTCATTCAGCATGACCCGGATCGGGACCTGGCGGTCGTTCAGCGAGAATTTGGCGGCGTTCTGGTCGATGTCGCCAATCGTCGCGATGCGGATGGCCTGGCTCAGCGCCTGCGTTGTCACGCCGAGATCAGCCGCGACGCCGAAGCGCGGCTTAATGGTGATTTCAGGGCGCGCGAGATCGCCCTCGATCCGCGGCGTGCGAATGCCCGGCAACTTCTTCATCTGCTCGATGACACCAAGCGCGGCATTGGTCAGTTGGACGGGATCGTCACCCGCCAGTTGGATTTGAATATCGCGGCCACCATTGCCACCCTGAGTTTCGAAATTGACGCGAGCGTCAGGCACCTTCTGAAGTAGCGGCGATACGGCGCGCTCAAACTCTGTTGACTTGCGCTTTCGGTCGTCCCGCAAAGTAACGACGACATAGGCGCTGCCCACGTCGACATAATTGACTACGGTAGCGACATCAGGCTGCTTCTTGACCATCGCCACGACCCGTTCCGATACGTCGCGGGTTTGCTCCAGCGTCGTGCCCGGGGGCATGATCACGTTAATGCGGCTGAGGTCATTGTCCTGCGGCGGCATAAACGTCTTGGGGATCACTACGAACAGCGCGATGGTAAAGATGAAGGCGACGAACCCGACCCCCATCGTCCACCATCGATGATCGCGCGTCCATGCGAAGAGGCGGGATCCGCGCTCCCGTGCCGCCTTTGCCTTGCTGTCATCCAGCGTCCAGCGCAGCACGTCCATATAGCGGTTCATCAAGGCACCTTCGCCGTGCGAGGCCTCTCCATGCGCTTTCAGGAAATAGGCCGAGACCATCGGCGTTATCAGGCGCGCCACCAGCAAGCTGATCAGGACGGCTACCACGACCGTCAGGCCGAAATTCTTGAAGAATTGACCGGCGATGCCCGGCATCAAAGCAACCGGCAGAAAGACTGCCACGATCGAAAAGGTTGTGCCGACTACTGCTAGCCCGATTTCGTCGGCCGCATCGATCGACGCCTGGAAGGCGGTCTTCCCCATGCGCATGTGGCGAACGATATTCTCAATCTCCACGATTGCGTCGTCCACCAAGACGCCGGCCACAAGGCTGAGCGCCAACAGTGTCATGAAATTGAGCGTAAAGCCCAGCAAACTTAGGATCCAGAAGGTCGGGATCGCGGATAATGGGATTGCAAGCGCTGAAATGAGCGTGGCCCGCTTATCGCGCAGGAACAGAAACACGACGATCACCGCCAGTACGGCGCCCTCGATCATCGCATGCAGGGCTCCCTTGTAATTTTCCTTCGTATCCTTGGTACTGTTGTAGCGGAGCACGAAGTGGATCTTGGGATTTTCCTTTTCCAGCTGCGCCAGGGCTTTGACCGTCTCGTCATAAATGGTGACATCAGATGCGCCGCGGGCGCGTTGGATGCCAAAGCTCACCACCGATTTGCCGTTCATGATCGCTAGGCTGCGACGCTCTCCATAGGCATCGCGCACAGTTGCGATATCGGCGAGGCGCACGGAGCGACCCTGTCCCAATTGAATCTGGGTTTGCCCCAGCGTGTAGGCGTCCTGCGCATTGCCGAGCACGCGTACCGATTGTTCGATACCGGCGATCTCTGCACGGCCGCCGGCTGCGTTCATGTTGATTGACCGCAGCTGCGCATTGATGAGGCTGGCGGTGACACCCTGCGCCTGCATTTTCGCGGGATCCAGGATCACGCGGATTTCACGCTCGACGCCACCGCGCGTTTCCACACCCTGCATGCCGGGAATAGCCAGCAAACGCCTGGAGACGATGTTTTTTACATACCAGGAGAGCTGCTCCATGGTCATATCGGTGGCTTCGACCGACCAGTTGGCGATCGCGCCGCCGTTCACCTTGGCGCGGATGATCTGCGGCTCGAGAATGCCCTCCGGCAATTCGCCTCGGATCTGAGAGATCGCGTCGCGAACGTCGGTCGTCGCGCGGTCGACCGGCGTCTCGAGCGTGAACTGAACGAAAGTCTGCGAAGAACCTTCCTGAATTGTCGAGTTGATTTCCTCAACGCCTTCCAGGCTCCGCACCGCAGCCTCGACACGTTGCGTGACCTGCGTTTCCAACTCCGTCGGCGCCGCACCGGGCTGACTGATGTAGACGACCACGCCCGGAAAGGTGATTTCCGGATTTTGGTTAACATCCATTCGCATGAACGAAAGGATGCCGGCCAGCGTCAGGGCGACGAACAGCACGATTGGCGGTACCGGATTGCGGATCGCCCAGGCTGAGATGTTGCGAAAGTTCATCGCTCGTGCCTTCTCAACGCGGGGATGGCTGCAGATCCGGTTTCACCCTGTCGCCCGGGTTCAGGAAGGCGCCGGCGGATGCAACCACCCGCTCCGTGCCCGACAGGCCCGAGACGATGGTGACGCCACGCTCGTCGACATCGCCGACCTTCACGTCACGGCGCACGACCTTGTTGCCACCGCCGATCAGGTAGACATAATTCCCCTTGGCATCGCTCAGCACCGCCGACTCGGGCAGTAGCGGCAGATCCCCGCGGCCGGCACCGATTTGCGCGGAAGCAAAGCCGCCTGGGCGCAGGGCCTCATTATAGGGCAGCTCAATTCTCACGGTTCCCTGGCGGGTCTGCGGATCGATTACCGGCGAGATCTGCCACACCGTGCCGGGGATCTTCAGGGTTGTGCCGACCGGCGTGACCGTGGCTGGCGATCCGACGCGAATGCGTGCCAGATCGTCTTCAGCCAGTCGTGCCTGCAGCTCCATCTTGCCGTTAGCGGCTACGCGGAACAGGGCTTGCGAGCCGGCACCGACCACTTGCCCGGCCTCGACATTGCGCGTCAGCACCAGCCCGGCCGTGGGCGATCGGATGTCGAGCCGCCCAATCAGAGCCTGCTGTTGACGCAACTGAGCCTGGGCCACAGCAACCCGTGCATTGGCACCGTCCAGCGCCGCCTGCTTCGTGTCGACATCCGCTTTCGACACGAAGCCGCGCGAAACGAGCGCCTTCGCGCGATCCAGATTGGCCTTTGCGAGCAGGGCGTCGGCACGCGATTGATTGATCGATGCGGCAAGCGAGGCGGCCTGTTGCACCTGCACGGACCGGTCGATTGTTGCCAATACCTGGCCGGCAGCCACCCAGGTGCCCTGTTCCACCAATACCGATCGTACCGTGCCGCCTTCGCCAGCCACGCCGACGGGCATATCGCGCCGCGCGCCGATATTGCCGACGGCGGGGATCTGGGCGGTGACTTCGTGGCGCCCCGGTACGATTACGGTGACGTTGGGCGCAGTATCCGTGGCTGCAGCCGGCTTGGCCGGATGCATGATCTTCCATGCGACCGCGAGGACAATGAAGATGACGAGAACGCCGACGATGATCAGGATCCGCTTGCGGCGGTTACGCGCGTCGTCCAGCGCGACATAGCCCGCCGGATCGCTGCTAAAACCCGTCTCCATATTCATCTCGTCGTCCCATCCCAGACGCGTCGGCGCGTTTTCCCCTCACGCGCCGCCGTCCGACTGTATTATCAAGGTACATCACCTCGCTCAAGCACTCTTTATGATGCCTGAACGAGCGTCAGGATCGACCAATCCCCATTATCGATACGGGAGGACGGCGCCATGCCCTGCGAAACATAGGCCGTTAGCACATCCGGTGCTTGGCTTGCCAGCAGCCCCGCCAACACGATGGTGCCATTTTGGCGCAGTGTGGCAATCAGGTCGGGTGCCAATTCGATCAACGGCGCCGCCAGAATGTTGGCGATGATCAGATCATAGGGGCCGCGCGTACGGAGCCGGGGATCGTCCACCCCATCGGCTGCGACAAGCGCAATGGCGTCCGCCGGAATGGCGTTGGCCGCCATATTCTCGGTCGTAACATCGATCGAGACAGGGTCGATGTCGGACGCGGTGACCGTGGCGTTCGGCCAAAGCGCGCGGGCGGCAAAAGCCAGCAGGCCAGACCCGGTGCCGACGTCGATGATATTTTCGAATGTTCTCCCCTCAAGGGCCAGACTGTCGAGCGCCTCTAGGCAGCCTGCCGTGGTCTCGTGGTGCCCTGTTCCAAAGGCGCGTCCCGCTTCAATATGAAAGGCAACGGCGTCGGCCGGTATGGCTTCCGCATGGGCGGCGGTGTGGACGTAAAAGCGGCCCGCGCGGATCGGCTCAAGGAAGCGCTGACTAACGGTTACCCAATCGGCATCTTCGACCCGCTCCACCTTAGGCGCCGTACCTTGCGCACTCGGCACGAGGCCGACGATCGCCTCCAGCAAGGCCGTACTGGGTTTCTCGCCCAGATAGATGTCCAGCTGCCAATCGTCGGGACGGGTGGGGTCCGGCTCGCTCGTCATCAGCACCGCCGGCGGGTCGACCTCCAGCTCGGGCTCGGCGGCGGCCAGCATGTCACTCTCTGCCTTCGTGCAGGGAAGGGTGACCTTCCAGCTTTCCGCGCTCTGGGTTTGCCATTCACCGGACATAGGACGCTCCATTGATGTCGATTACCGCGCCTGTCATCGAAGGTGGTGCATCCAGGGCAAGGAAGCGAACCGCCGCGGCGACTTCGTCCGGCATCGCGACCCGTCCGAGCGGAATGTCGGCGAGCAGAGCGTCGCCGCCGCGGCTTGCCAAATAGTCATCGGCCATGCCGGTCATGGAGAAGCCAGGGCATATCGCGAAGGCAAGAATGTGGTTCTTGGCATAGCCGCGCGCGATCGACTTGGTCATGGCCACCATGCCGGCCTTTGACGCGGCATAATGCCAATGGTCGGGGCTGTCGCCGCGATAGGCGGCGCGGCTTGCCACGTTGACGATGCGGCCGCCACGATCCTGTTCCTGAAAATGAAGAACGGCGAGGCGACTGAGCTCGGCGGCAGCGGTCAGGTTGATCTGGATCGTCCGTTCCCAGCCGTCTCGCCATTGTGCGTCGCTTAGCGTGGTCGGTGTGGCCTCGAAGATGCCGGCATTGTTGATCAGAACATCGATACGCCCGTCCAACTGGTCCAGCGCCCCGTCCCATAGACGACGCGCCGCCCCGGCCTGGGCCAAATCGGCCGCGATGCGATCGGGCCCCGCCGTCGTGGAGTGACCGACGAAGCGGATGTCATCCGAGTCGAATATGGCGGCGATCGCCGCCCCGATACCCCGGCTGGTGCCGGTCGCGAGAATGTGAATGCTCATGCTTGGCGCCTAGCGGCTGGGAGGCGGCAAAGGAATGGCAGGTCACAATATGTACCTTCCATTCCCGCTCGACGTTGCAACGCGGCATGATTGGGCTAAAGGGCTCGGATCATTCTTTCTGGGGACCTAAGCCCGAATATGGCGCGCAATCCCGGGCGGCCTTTGTCGCCGCACCTGACTATCTGGAAATGGGGCCCGCACATGCTGGTCTCGATTCTTCATCGCGCAACCGGCGTGGCCAACGCAATTGGCGGCGGCATCCTGCTCATCTGGTGGCTTCTTGCTCTTGCCGGCGGCCAGGCAAGCTATGCCAAGTTCGTCGATCTGATGACCTCGAACAGCAGCGGCCGGCTCAATCTGATCCCTGCGCTGATCCTGGTGGGTCTCACTTGGACGATCCTGCAGCATCTCTGCTCGGGCGTGCGCCACCTGCTGCTCGACACCGGCGCTGGCTATGAGCTGAAGGCCAACAAAACCGGCGCGGTGGCCACCATGATCATCTCGATTGCGCTCACCCTGCTCATCTGGGGCAGCGTTCTTTTCCTGGGAGCACATTGATGGGCACGGGCACCAGCATCGGCCGGGTGCGCGGCCTGGGCGCAGCCAAGCACGGCTCGCAGCATTGGTGGCGTCAGCGTCTGACCGCGGGCAGCAATCTGTTGCTGGTAACGTGGCTGGTCGTGTCGCTCTTTCGCTTGCCGTTATGGGATTATCGGGCTTTGACCCTGTGGCTGTCCTCCCCTTGGGCGAGCGTGCCGCTGATCCTCGCCGTAATCTCGGTCTTTTACCACCTTCGTCTCGGCCTGCAGGTCGTGATCGAGGATTATCAGCATGATTTCAGCCGCGTCGTGGCGCTGGTCCTGCTCAACTTCTATGCGATCGGCGGCGCTGCGCTGGCGATCTTCGCGATCCTGAAGGTCGCCTTCCAGGGAGCCGTTGCGTAATGCCTGCCGCCTACCAGATCATCGACCATGTCTATGACGCGGTGGTCGTCGGCGCGGGCGGATCGGGCCTGCGCGCGACCATGGGGATCGCCGAAAAGGGCCTGAAGACCGCCTGCATCACCAAGGTGTTCCCGACCCGCAGCCACACCGTGGCGGCGCAGGGCGGCATTGCCGCCTCGCTCGGCAATATGGGGCCGGATCACTGGACCTGGCACATGTACGATACGGTCAAGGGTTCCGACTGGCTCGGCGACCAGGACGCGATCGAATATATGGTGCGCGAGGCGCCGGCCGCGGTCTACGAACTCGAACATGCCGGCGTGCCGTTCAGCCGCACTGAGGCGGGCAAGATCTACCAGCGGCCGTTCGGCGGCATGATGCAGAATATGGGCGCGGGCCCGCCGGCCCAGCGCACCTGCGCCGCCGCCGACCGTACCGGCCACGCCATGCTGCATGCGCTCTATCAGCAGAGCCTGAAGTATGACGCGGATTTCTACATCGAATATTTCGCGCTCGACCTGATCATGGAAGGCGGCGAGAGCAAGGGCGTGATCGCCATGTGCATGGAAGACGGAACGATCCACCGCTTCCGTAGCCATGCGACCGTGCTGGCGACCGGGGGCTATGGCCGCTGCTATTTCTCGGCGACGTCCGCGCACACCTGCACCGGCGACGGCGGCGGCATGGTCCTGCGCGCGGGCCTGCCGATGCAGGACATGGAGTTCGTGCAGTTCCACCCGACCGGCATCTATGGTGCGGGCGTGCTGATCACCGAGGGCGCACGTGGCGAGGGCGGTTACCTCACCAATAGCGAAGGCGAGCGCTTCATGGAGCGCTATGCGCCGTCGGCGAAGGATCTCGCGTCGCGCGACGTCGTGTCACGTTCGATGGCGATGGAGATCCGCGAGGGGCGCGGCGTCGGCGCGAACAAGGACCACATCTACCTGCACCTCGATCACATCGATCCGAAGGTGCTGGCGGAGCGTCTGCCCGGCATTACCGAGACGGGCAAGATCTTCGCCGGCGTCGATCTCACGCGGCAGCCGCTGCCGGTCACGCCGACCGTCCATTACAATATGGGCGGCATCCCCTGTAATTATCATGGCGAAGTCGTCACGCTGAAGGACGGCAACCCGGATACGGTCGTCCCGGGCCTGTTCGCGGTCGGCGAGGCGGCCTGCGTGTCGGTCCATGGCGCGAACCGCCTGGGCTCCAACAGCCTGATCGACCTGGTCGTGTTCGGCCGCGCGACCGGCCACCGCATTTCCGATCTGGTTCAGCCGAATGCCAAGCATGGCAAGGTCGTGGCTGAGGCCGACGAAAAGGCGCTGACCCGCCTCGATCGCTATCGCAACGCCGCCGGTGGATCACCGACGGCAGAAATCCGGCTGGAGATGCAGCGCACCATGCAGTCCGACTGTGCGGTGTTCCGCACGACCGAGACGCTGCGCGAGGGCATGGGCAAGATCGATGCCGTGAACGCCCGCCTGCAGGATATCGGCATCACCGACCGCTCGTTGATCTGGAACACCGACCTGATCGAAACACTGGAACTCGACAATATGCTGCCGCAGGCGGTGGTGACGATGCATTCGGCCGCCAACCGCCACGAAAGCCGCGGCGCGCACATGCACGAGGATTATCCCGAGCGGCACGACGATGAGTGGATGAAGCACACGATCACGTGGTTCGATAAGGGCGCCGTCACGATCGATTACCGTCCCGTGCATGATTATACGCTCACCGACGAGATCGAGTATATTAAGCCGAAGGCGCGCGTTTACTAAGCCTGCCAAGG
The DNA here is from genome assembly GCF_048595155.1 of Sphingomonas sp. Classification (GTDB taxonomy): domain Bacteria; phylum Pseudomonadota; class Alphaproteobacteria; order Sphingomonadales; family Sphingomonadaceae; genus Sphingomonas_I. Next base: position 2,884 of record NZ_JBMDXN010000091.1, on the reverse strand, counting down.
GGCATCCATGATCATCAAGCGCGCCATCATCCTCGCCGCGGGTCAGGGTTCCCGGCTCGGCCCGATCACGGCCGATCAGCCGAAATGCCTTATCCCGTTCGCGGGGAAGACATTGATCGACTGGCAGATCGACGCGCTGGCCGCGGCGGGTGTGGCGGAAATCGTCGTGGCCACTGGGTTTCGGACCGAGAAGGTGGAGGCCCAGCTTGCGCTACGCACCGACGTGCGCGCCCGGGCGGTCTTCAACCCCTTCTACCATGTCGCCGATAATCTCGGGACCTGCTGGATGATGCGGGCCGAGATGAATGAGGATTTCATTATCATCAACGGCGACACGATCGTGTCCGCCGAGATCGTGAAGCGACTGCTGGACGGCGCCACCGCGCCGATCACCGTGACGATCGACGAGAAAGATGATTACGATTCGGACGATATGAAGGTTCAGCGCGATGGCGATCGGCTGGCGCATATCGGCAAGACGCTGACGCCCGACCAGACCGATGCCGAATCGATCGGCATGCTCGCCTTTCAGGGGGAGGGGCCGAAGCTGTTCAGCGATCAGATCGATGCGATGATGCGGACGGCCGCCGGAACCAAGAACTGGTATCTTAAGGCCATCGATGCACTGGCTCCCACCGGCAAGGTCGGCACCGTTTCGATCAAGGGGCTGGAGTGGCAGGAGGTCGATTTCCCGCCCGATCTGGAAGCCGCGACTGCGTTGACGGAGCGTTGGGCGGCGATTTGAGTTTTCGCTGCTCCGAATGCGATTGAGGGTGACGTCCCTTCGATTGGGTGATGCGCGCCATGCGCACGCTGCACGGATGCTGAAGCAGGTTCAGCGTGACGATAATGTCAGCGCCCGCCGGTCGGCCACCAGCCACGCAGCCAGTCGATCAGCTTCGCATTTTCTTCCGGGCTGAGCGCGCGCGCTTCGCCGAGCGCGGGTGCGCCGGGCCATCCCGCATCGCTTACGTCAATCCCACTAAAACCACGGCCGCCTTCGTAACGGGGGATGATGTGGAAATGGACATGTGGGTCGACCATCATGAGCATCAGATAGTTGATCTTGGCGGGCGCGATCGCCTCCTTCAACACGCCTTCCAAATGCTTCGTGACCGTCGCCAGCTCGGTAAAAGCTTGTGGCTTAAGGTCCGGAAAGGCGGTCGCGTCCGATTTTGCGGCAAGGATCAGCGATCCCAGTGTCGGCTGGGCAGGCCGCAGCAGCACCACCCAATGCGCATATTCCGCGACCATTGTCGCGGGGTAGCCGAATTTCCGAATCGTATCGTTCATGCGGGTTCGTCCAGCCAGCTGGTGATGGGGTGACCCTTTCGGTGCTGCCACTCCGCTTGGCCTAAGCGTACGAAGTGGACCACGCAGCTGATCACCGTCCACCACGCCACGGCATTCAGGCCGATATCCGGGCGGCTGAACAGCAGTGAGACAAACAGGATCACCATGTTGGGATTCCGTCGTGCCGTGATCAGGCGGAATTGCGAATCGAACCGTTCCCAGATGTGGATATGCATCTTGAAGCGTCGGATGAAGATGCCCTCGATCACGCGCTGAATGATGTAGCCGGCCACCATCACGCCCATGACAAAGATGAAATCATCGTGCGACAGCCCTAATCCCCAGGCTGTCAGACCTTCCGCCCACGCCCACCACCAGAAGAGCGGGTGCACCAGATCAATGCCGTGATCGAAGATATTGCCCCAATGGCTTGATGTAATCGTGCAGCGGGCGAGCTTGCCGTCGACCGTATCCAGCACCATGAACACGAAACCGACCGCCATACCGGTCCAATAATAGCCGTACCAGAAGGCGACGGTTGCCAGCACGCAACCCAGCGCGCCGACGGTGGTCACCATATTGGGGCTGATGCCGAGCCGGGCGCAGAGCCGTGTCAGCACCAACGCGATTTCCGGCCACAGATATTTGGTGAGGATATCGGTGACGCCCTTGTAGGCGCCATAATAGCTTTGCCGCTCGATCCCAGATACGGAGGCGGGCGTCAGTCGCTCGAGGAACGGCTTCTCCCGCTTGCGCAGAGCCTGGTTATAGAAATCGGCATGGTCCTCGGCCCGCACGGTCGTCAATTGCGGGACGCCGCCGCTTGCCATCGCCGCCGCCGCTTCCGCCGCGTACGTGAAGGCCATTGCCGGTGCACCATCGACGGTGAGGACCGTTTCCGGTCTATCCAGCATGAAGCCGATCCATTGCGGATCGAAGGCGAAGTCGCTGTTGATCACCAACTCGGGGCCGACGCGTTCGGCGGAAGCCATTGCGAGCCCTGCCTTTGCGGCGATGCGTGCGATCCGCTCACGCGGCGTAAGGCCCCATAATCGGGTATCATTGTGGCCGACGACGCGGACGGTTGGCACGGGGCGGTTCATTCTGTCCCGCTAGAGCGCGCATCCGGACCCCGCAACCTTCACGGCGGAGCGATCTTGCCGCGGCGACAAAATCGGTCTTTGCCGGTTAAGGGCTTTCGCACCTGCACACATGGCTTTATCAGCCGCGGCCAGAGGTAAAAGATGGCCGAATTCGCACTTCCGAAAAATTCCAAGATCACCGGCAAGGCCCGCAAGCATAAGGCTCCGGCCGATGCAAAGCGTGTCAAGAGCTTCAAGGTGTATCGCTACGACCCCGAAGCCGGTGAGAATCCGCGCTACGACACGTACGAGCTGGATCTGGAGCAGACCGGCCCGATGATCCTGGACGCGTTGCTGAAGATCAAGAACGAGGTCGATCCGACACTGACGTTCCGCCGTTCGTGCCGGGAGGGGATTTGCGGCTCCTGCTCGATGAATATCGATGGCCGCAATGGTCTAGCCTGCACGACTGCGATCGAGGATGTTAAGGGCGAAGTTCGGATCACGCC
>NZ_JBMDXN010000090.1:0-32512 GCF_048595155.1 Sphingomonas sp. | reverse complement strand
CCGACCGGCGCTACTCTTTCTCGGGCCGCATGATTTCCGGCGGAGCGGCGGGCGGGCGCTTACCCGCACTAACCTTTTGTGGGGTAACGCGCCCTCGCCCGTCGATCAGCGCTGAACGAAGCTCAGGATATCGCGGTTGATCAACGCCGCATGCGTGCTGATCATGCCATGCGGCAGGCCTTCATACACGTTCAGCGTCGCGTTCTTCAGCAGCTTGGCGGCCAAGCGCGCACTGTCGTCGACCGGCACGACCTGATCGTCGCTCCCGTGCATGACCAAGGTCGGCACATCGATCCGCTTCAGATCCTCGGTGAAATCCGTCTCTGAAAAGGCCTTCACGCCGTCATGATGCGCCTTGATCCCGCCCATCATCCCTTGGCGCCACCAATTCTGGACAAGGCCGGGGATGGTCGCGGTACCTGCGCGGTTGAAGCCGTAAAAAGGGCCGCTCGGGATATCGAGATAATATTGAGCGCGGTTGGTGGCGACGCCGGTCCGGAACGCATCGAAAACGCTCAGCGGAAGCCCACCCGGATTCGCGACGGTCTTGAGCATCAACGGCGGCACTGCGCCGATCAACACCAGCTTGGAAACCCGACCCTTGCCATGACGCGCGACGTAGCGCGTCGCTTCCCCGCCGCCGGTGGAATGCCCGACATGGACAATGTTCCTGAGGTCGAGATGCTCGACGACGGCGGCGGCATCGGCCGCATAATGATCCATGTCATGGCCATTATCGACCTGGCTGGATCGGCCATGGCCGCGCCGATCATGGGCGACCACGCGGAAGCCCTGACCCAGGAAGAACATCATCTGGCTGTCCCAATCGTCCGCGCTGAGCGGCCACCCGTGGTGGAACATGATCGGCTGCGCGCTTTTGGGGCCCCAATCCTTGTAGAAGATATCGACGCCGTCTCGCGTGGTGACGTAGTTCATGGCGGGTTTCCTCCTGCCGGGGATTGCTGGGGTGACGTGGCTTTGGGCTGGGAGTTGCGCCATCGCACGCAGCGGCAGCCCTGCCGCGGCGGCCGTACCCAGCCCTGCCACCAGCAGTTCCCGCCTGGCCACCTCGCTCGCTCGCAGCCAATTATCGCGCGGCATGTCGTTCACCCTAAAGCTAAGGTCGAAAGCAGAGCGCTGCCGACCGGCCGATCCTGCCGCCCCACGCGGCGCCCTTCCATCGGACGGCAGGGGAGGATGAGCGGGTCGACAATATCGGCCGCACTACACCTTCGTGCAGGCCGGCCGCTCCCACGCGGCGCGCTTCCCCCGAACGGGGGACGGAGGGCTACCATGACCGGGGATCGCGACATCGCAGGCCCGCCGCTATGGAATGACTCTCTTGCTATCGGCAGTTGGAGGTGCCCCATGCCCGCCGGCGATGCTCCGCTCGTGCTGATTCTGGATGACGACGGCCGTGTCCGCGATGCGCTCAGCGAACTGCTCGCCTCGGTCGGAATTGAATCGCTCAGCTTCGCCGCGCCGGCCGATCTCATCCTCGCGGATCTTCCCGACCGGCCGGGCTGCATCATCCTGGACGTCCGCATGCCCGGCGGCAGTGGTCTGGAATTGCAGCGGCAGGCGCTCGACGATCGGCGGCTGTCCAAACCGATCATCTTTCTAACCGGCCACGGCGATATTCCGATGTCCGTACAGGCGATGAAGGCTGGCGCGGTCGATTTCCTGGTGAAGCCCGCGCGCGACCAGACATTGCTGGATGCGGTCAGCACCGGGATCGAGCGCGACCGCATTCAGCGCAAGGCGGCCGGCATCCGCAACGCTTTGCTCCACCGTTATGCACGCCTCACCCCGCGCGAACGCGAGGTCATGGGGTTCGTCTGCCTTGGCAGACTCAACAAGCAGATCGCCTATGCGATGGATATCAGCGAGGTGACGGTGAAGCTGCACCGCGGCAATGTCATGAGCAAGATGGAGTTTGCCACGGTCGGCGAACTCATCCGGGCGTGGGAGCTGATCGAGCCGGCGCTCGCGTCGGATCTTAAGCCGGTCCGGCAGGACGCGACGCTCTAACCGCGCCAGAGCGCAGCACGCAACGCGCGTTCCAGCGCGTCCGCGTCGACCGGCTTCTGCAAGATGGCGCGCGCGCCCTGCTGCCGCGCCTGCCGCTGCACGTCCGGATCCTGCACCGACGTCACGAAGATGACCGGCAGGGCGGGATCCCGTGCAGCCAGAGCTGCCTGCAACGCCAAGCCGTCTCCGCCGGGCATCCGGATGTCTGAAAGAATGGCTGCAAAGGTGCCAGGCGCGAACGCACGCAACAGGCTCGCCGCGCTATCGAAACCCATCGCGGCAAAGCCCATCGCCTCCACCAGATCGGTCAACGCCTGCCGTACGGCCGCGTCATCGTCGACGATCGCAAGGAGGGGAACTGGTGACACATCCGACCTCATCAGGCGACAACGCTGGTCCCGTCTGTCGGCCGATGACGCGCCCATATCTACCATACCTAGGTCCAGTATGCCCGCCGCCGCCGCATCGTCCCCGGCGCCGGGATGCTACAGCCTATCCCTGCGTGCAGCTTCTCCTGCGCGTCGGAACATTACAGAACGCGCGATGTGATCGGGTTCGCAGCCACGCAAAGCCGCGATATGGCTTGCTTCGGGGGTTGAGACATGGTGCGAAGAAGGCGATGGCACGGCTGCTGATTGCGCTGCTGGCGGCGTCGCTTGCCGCTGCGCATGCGCACAGTGGTGCACGCTCGATCCACGATTACACACATCAGCGCTGGAGCGCGGCGGGTGAAATCCCGGCACCGGTGACCGCCATTGCACAGGATCGGCGGGGCTTCCTCTGGCTCGCGACCGGGGACGGGCTGTTCCGGTTCGACGGGATCGGGTTCGAACCGATCAGCACCGCAGTCGATCGCCTGCAGCACGGCGCGCCGTCGACCCTGTTGGTACGCCGTAATGGTGAGGTGTGGACCAACTTCGATCGGTCCTTGCGCTTCGCCGTCTATCGCGACGGCGGCTTGCATTGGATCGCCGGGACCGCACCCGCCCACGTCATCCGGATGGCGGAGGGGCCAGACGGTGCGATATGGGTGCTGACAGATCATATCGAGAAGCCTTTGCTGCGCTGGCAGGCCGGGCGGTGGACCCGGTTCGCGGCACCGGAGGCCGCGCCCGACAATGCGGTCGGGCTGGTCATCGCCGCCGACGGCGCCGCCTGGATATCGTTCGGCCGATCGGTGGCGCGCCTCCGCCCCGGCAGCAGCACACTTGAGATTAAGCTGAGGACGCCGCGCGGCCTCGGCGCATTGTCGACCGATCCCGCCGGCCGCATCTGGATTTCGGAACGCCGCGGCACTTATCCGCTCACCGGCCCCGGCGGACGCGGTGCACCTCCACCACGGCGCCATGCCTATCCGACCGACGCCGCCCAGGTGCGCGGCCAGCCGATGTTCGATCGAAGCGGCAATCTCTGGATCGCCACTTATTATGGCGGGATCGAGCGCGTCGCCCAGCCCGATCCTCGTGGCGCCCCATCGTCCGCCGCTGCACACGCCGCACTCGAACATTTCACCGCCGCCGACGGCTTGTCGTCCAATGCCACAAGCCAGCTCTTCCAGGATGGGGAAGGCAATGTCTGGGCGAGCACGGAAAAGGGGATCGACCGCTTCTGGCCGGCCACGGTGCGGCATTATCCGGAACTCGATGCGCCGGCTGCCTTCGGCGACCTGCTGCTGCGCGCTTCGGACGGGTCCGTCTATATCGGTCAGGCCGCCACCGTATATCGGGTGCCTCCGGGCGCTCGCCCGCAGGCGATCCTGCATAGCCGCACCGAGCCCAGCACGCTCTGCGAAACGCCCGATGGCGGGATCCGCATCACGCTCGGCAACGAGGTTCTGGACTGGCGCGCCGGCCGCACCTCCCGGCCGATCCCATCGGTGCCGACGCGCGCGACATTATATGACTGCGCGTTCGATCGGCACGGCGATTATTGGATCTCCGCCGCGCGTGGTGGGCTGTTGCGCTACCATGCCGGCCGCTGGCAGCGCATCCGCGGGCCCGGGGGAGAGGCGGGCCTGCCGCGATCGATGATCGTCGATCCCTCCGGCGCTCTCGTGTTGCACTGGCAGCCACAGACGCTGGCCTGGATCGACGGTGGCCTGCGCCGCACCATGCCTATCCCGTTCCCGATCCATGCCAATGACGAGATCACGCTCTACGGCGGCGGCAACGGATCGGTCTACGCCGCCACCCCGCTCGGCATGATGCGGGTGCGTAGAGGCCGCGTGGCACGCGCGCCCGAACGCATCGCCGTGTTCGATCGTGTCAGCGGCATCGTCCAGACCGCCCAGGGCCAGACCTGGCTTGCCGGTGCGGCCGGGATCGTGCGCTTGCCGACCCAGGCCCTGGATGCCGCCTTCGACCGTCCCGGCACGCAGCCGATGGCGCAGATATTCAGCGGTGCGGATGGGCTTCGAAGTCCACCCCACGCGCACAGCCGTCATGCACTGGTCCAGGGTGGCGACGGCCGGCTCTGGATGTCGAGCCAGTCGGGCACGCTGTGGCTGGATCCCAGCGATATCGGCCGCAACGTCCGGCCGCCCCGGGTCGCGATCAGCGCGCTGATGGCGGATCGCGTCCATCGCGATCCCCGCGACCTTCGGCTCCCGGCCGGCACGCGCAATATCGAGATCGACTTTGCGGTCATGAACTTCTTCAGCCCGCGTGAAACGCGGGTGCGCTACCGGCTGGAAGGGCAGGACCCCGCCTGGGTCGAGGCCGGCGCGCGGCGACAGGCCTTCTTCACCAATCTCGCGCCCGGCGATTATCGCTTCCACGTCGTTGCGGCCAATCAGGATGGCGTCTGGAATCGTGAAGGTGCAGCCGTCACCTTCCGGATCCCACCAACATTCCTGCAATCGCGCTGGTTCCTGCTGATCGTCCTGCTCGGCGTGGTTGCGCTGGGTTGGACGGCCTTCGCCTATCGATCGCGGCAGATCACCCGCCGGCTCAACAATCGGATGGAGGAACGAATAGATGAGCGTGCCCGCATCGCCCGCGATCTGCACGACACGCTGTTACAGGGTGTGCAGGGCCTGATCCTGAGCTTCCAGGCCTTGGCCGATCGCCTGGCGCCAGCGGAGCAACCACGATTGGAGGCGGTGTTGAAGCGCGCCGATGCCGTCGTGGTCGAGGCGCGGGAGAGTGTGCTGGCGCTGCGCAGCCCCGCGGAACATGGCGATTTGGCGCAGCGATTGCGCGCGCTCGCGGAGGAATCGATGCTCGCGCCGGCAACACCGGTGGCGGTCGTCATCGAAGGAACCCCGCGCCTTCTGCGTCCGGCAATCCTCAATGAGATTACCGCGATCGTCAGCGAAGCGTTGTTCAATGTCGCCCGCCACGCCGCGGCCAGACAGGTCGACGTAATCGCCCGTTTTAGCCGACGCAGCCTTGCCGTACAGGTGCGTGACGATGGCATCGGCATCGCACCGGACATGCTGGCGCAGGATGGAAGGCCGGGTCATTTCGGCCTGATCGGCATGCGCGAGCGCGCGCTTCGCATGAAAGGCCGGCTGACGATAAAAAGCGCGCAGGGTAGCGGCACAAGCGTCACGCTGGATCTGCCTGGCCGCGTCGCCTTCCAGCCAGTGAAACGCTTCTTCCCGTTCCGGCGACGTGCTGCAGCCCCTTAATTCGTCGATCAGGCGCACCGCGTCTGCCTTGCCTCGACGTTCACGGGCACCGACTGCGGCAAGGACAGAATCATGCGCAACCCCGGCTTCGCTGCTTCCGCGCGCAGGCTGCCGCCATGCGCCTCCGCAATCGAGCGGCAGATGGCGAGGCCCATGCCCATGCCGCCGGCCTTCGTCGTGACGAAGGGCTCGAACATGCCCGCAATATCGCCGTGCCCCGGTCCCGCATCGCGAATGCTGATCAGGATAGCACCACCGCTCTCCCGGCTTTCGACCTCCAGTGCGGCGGCGCTCATACCCTCCATCGCCTCGATCGCATTGCGGATCAGGTTCACGACCACCTGCTGCACCTGCACCGGATCCGCCAGGATCGTCGGCAGCGCCTTGGCGAGATTGAAGGTGAGCCGCGTCCCGCTGATCACCGCCTTATCGGCCATCAACGATGCGGCGTCCGCGATCAGCGCGTTCACGTCGACCCATTCGCGTTGCCGGTCCCGTGGATTGAACAGCGCGCGAATGCGCTGCACCACGTCTGCCGCACCCTGGCCTGCGTCGACGATCCGCCCGATGATCCCGCGGGCACGATCCAGATTGGGCGGATCTGCCGCCAGCCAGCGCTGCGCTGCCTGCGCGTTGGTGACGATCGCGGCCAGTGGCTGATTGACTTCATGTGCGATCGACGCAGCCAATGTCGAAAGGCTGGCGAGCTGTGTCGCGCTGTCCAGTCGCTCACGCGTTTTGCGCAACGCCTCCCGATCACGCACCTCATCTTCGATGTCGCGGGATACGCCGTACCAGCGCAGGATCGCGCCATCCTCGCCGCGCAGCGGTTCGGCATTGCCCTGCACCCAGCGATAGGATCCATCGGCACAGCGATGGCGATAGCGCATGGCGAACGGTGCGCCGGATGCGAACGCGGCCGCTAACGCCGCGCTGACGTTCGCCGCATCGTCGGGGTGCACCGTTTGCGCGACCGCAGCCGCGAGCCGGCTTCTGTCCGTTTGCTCAAGATCGTCGATGCGAATGCCGGCCCATTCGGACAGGCGCCGATTGATGAAGGTCGGTTCGCCAGAGGCGGACGCGCTCCAGATCAATACCGGTACCGCATCCGTCAGGTGCATCAGTTCACGCTCGCGCTCCCGCAGCCGGGCCTCGGCCAGCTTCAGATCGTGGACGTCGATCACCGATCCCGACCATTCGATGATCCGCCCGTCGTCCGCATGACAGGGCAGGCCTTCGGCACGCCACCAACGATAATCGCCGGCCGCGTCGCATAGGCGCAACTCGGTCAGAAACGGCGTGCCGCTGCGCAGGCATTCCAGCCAGCGGCCGATGCAATCCGCACGATCGTCGGGGTGTACGGCATCCACATAGCCGAGCGAACCATCCTGGTTGACGCCGTGGTCGTCCAATGTTTGCCCGCGCCACTGCAGAAAGCGCGGGTCGAGATAGGTGAACGCGCCGGCGGCATCGGTCTTCCATGCGTAAGCCGGCATAGGCCCGTGCCTCCAGTCCTGCGAAGATGCGCGTCGCGCTTCGATCCACCTGCACGCAGCGGAGACGGCGATTGCCCTCGGTTGCGCGCACCTCTCGATACCCGATCCGCACGCGCCACCCCATTCCCCGTTTGGGGGAGAGACCCCTGACGCCGTTCGGGATAGAAATATCCAGTGTGCACGCGACAGGAAGGCGGTCGTGCTTGGCCCGGCAGAGAGGGATGATGGCAGAAGAGTCCGCATGCATCCGGCTGATGGTGGTCGACGATCACCCCGTCCTGCGCGAAGGCGTGGCCGCGATGCTGGAGAATTGCGACGATATCCTGCTGGTCGGCCAGGCCGGCGACGGGGCCGAAGCGATCGACATGTTCAGGGCGCTGCGGCCCGATGTCGTCCTGATGGACCTTCAGATGCCCGGCATAAACGGCTTTGAAGCCATTGCCGCCATCCGCGCTGAGTCACCGGGTGCGCGCATCCTGGTGCTCACCACCTATGGCGGTGATGGGCAGGCGGTGCGCGCCCTGCGCGCCGGCGCCCAGGGCTATCTGCTGAAGAGCAGTCTGCGCACTGAGATGGTGGCCGCCATCAAGAGCGTCCATGCCGGCCGCCGCCATATCCACCGCGACGTCGCAGACGAAATTGCCTCGCATGTCGCCGACACGAACTTGAGCGGGCGGGAGGTCGCCGTCTTGCGCGAAGTCGCGCGCGGCTTGGCCAATCGCGATATCGGCCTCCGGCTCGGCGTCGCCGAGGAAACGATCAAGGCGCATCTCAAGAACATCTTCGCCAAGCTGGACGTCTCGGATCGGACGCACGCGGTCACGGTCGCCCTGCAACGGGGCATGATCGACCTGTAGCGCCCCGCAGCGCAGCAAGTTTAGGATCAAGGGTGAACCGGGGATGGCGTTTAAGCCAGGCTACTCCATCCGGGCGTCACCGGCGCGGATCGGCTGACCGCTTATCCTGGTCATCCTTTGGTATCGGTACAGGTCGCGGTTCGTCCAATCGGCACGTCGATCCGGCGTGTGCATGACATTGCCTGATCGCGGTCTCTTCCACCGCGCCATCGCGTTCAGGAGCCGCTCATGCCTCGACACCATCCTCGACATCGCCGCTGCATGCTGACACCGACATCCTTCTTTACCGCGCTCGCCGCGTCCTTCCTCACGCTCGCAATACCGACATTTGCGCAAAAGCCACTCTATGCCGATCCGGCCAGGCCGGCGCTGAAGAAGGGATCGATGGTCCTCGATCCCTCGCGCGCGGCGCTGGTGGTGATCGATCCCCAGAACGATTTCATGGATCCGCGCGGCAAGGCCTGGCCGGTCGTCGGCGAGAGCGTAACCGAGCAGCAGCTCATTCCTCACCTCACCCAGCTCCTTGCCGCGGCGAAGGCAGCCGGCATGATGGTCGCGATCTCGCCGCACCATTATTATCACTGGGATCATCAATGGCGCGTCCAGGGTCCGCTGGAAATATTCCAGCACGACGCCGGCCTGTTCGACCGGGCGGGTCCTTATACATTGGACGGGTTCGAGGGGTCCGGCGCCGATTTCCTGCCTGCGTTCAAGCCGTTCATCTTCGATGGAAAGACGGTGATCGCGTCCCCGCACAAGCTTTACGGCCCCCAGGTCAACGATCTTGCCTTCCAGCTGCGCAAGCAGCGCGTCGATCAGGTCATCATCGTGGGCATGCTCGCAAACATGTGCGTCGAATCCCACGTCCGGCAATTCCTGGAGGAAGGGTTCGAGGTCGCGGTCGTGCGGGATGCCATCGCCGCGCCAAAGCTGCCGGAAGGCGACGGATATCTCGCGGCGCTCATCAACTTTCGCTACATGGCGAACGGGCTCTGGACCACGGATCAAACGGTCCAGATGCTGGGCAAGCGCTGAAGCCTGCTGGCACGCGCCTTGATGTCCGACCCCTTGGACGATCCTGTTCGGCCTGCGCGGCCACGGGGCTAATTCCACATACCCCTTCACCATTCGCTCCCTATCGAAGGAGATCATGATGACGCAGACCGTTCTGATCACCGGCTGCTCCAGCGGCTTCGGCGCCGCCACGGCACGCCTGTTTGCAGATCGTGGCTGGAACGTCGTCGCGACGATGCGCGACACCACCAGCGGGAAAGATCTGGCGCAATGCGCCAACATCCTGGTCACGCATCTCGATGTACAGGATGCCGATAGTATCGCTGCCGCCGTGGCGCTGACGCAGGATCGTTTCGGACGTCTCGATGCGCTGATCAATAATGCGGGCTTCGGGCTTTCCGGCGTGTTCGAGGAAACGCCGCGCGCCAAGATCGCCGAGCAGTTCGAGGTCAATCTATTTGGCTTGATGGACGTCACCCGTGCGGTGCTGCCGATCATGCGGCGCCAGCGCAGCGGCACGATCGTCAACATCACATCGGGCGCGGGCGTGTTCGGGCTTCCGCTGATCTCGCTCTACACCGCCTCCAAGTTTGCGGTCGAAGGCTTTTCGGAATCGCTCAGCTACGAGCTGGAGACGCTCGGCATCCGCGTGCGGCTGGTGGAGCCCGGCGGCGTGACGAGCACCCGCTTTGGTGAGCGGGCGGGCGCCGAAGCGGCACAGGCGGAGCGGATCGACGATTATGCCCCGTTCCTGGCAGGGGCTGCGAAGGTGTTCGACGCCATCCGCGCCAACCGTGCGGGCGCGACGATGGAAGAAGTGGCCGAGGTCATCTACGCGGCGACCATCGATCCATCGGATCGGCTACGCTGGGTGGCGACCGACGACATCAAGCCGCTCGTCACTGCGCGCCGGGAAGCCGGCGAGGACCGCTACATGGCGATGATGCGACAGCAGTTCCGGCCCACCCTCCCATCGTGATCGGCACAGGGCAGCGCCATCGCTCGCCGGCCAGGATCGCGCGCCGCTGTTGAAAGCGCCGCGCCGCCACCATGTGCGCCGAATTCCACCGTCGCCAGTTGCTGGAGGAAGGCTTGGAGCTCGCGGTCGTGCGCGACGCGATAGACGCGCCCACGCTGCCGAAGGGGACGGCTCCCTCGCGTCCTTCTTCGATTCCGCTCCACAGTGAACGGGGTCTGGGCGACAGATCAGGCCGTTCGCATGATAAAACAGCGTTAAGGCATCAAGCCGTCGCGCGGCAGAATAGTTACCCGGGGCCTACCTGCTCAGCCACCGGGAGGCGCAATGTACGCGCCCATCTTTTTCACGTCACGCCCACTTGCACGGTCGCGCCATGGCGGCGCAGGCCGATGGCGGAGGGTCGGATCATTCCGGCTCAGGAAAGCGGAAATAGCCGCGCATGGTGTCCATATAGGCTTCCTCGTTGGTTTCGCGGCGGGCGTGCGCCAACGGTTTGACCTCCTCGGTCGCCAACCAACGCAGCCGGTCGGAGGAATCGACCGTCGCATTGTAAATGGACTCCGCCACCTGCGCGACATCGGCGTGCGCTTGGTTTGCGCGCAGGCCATCATACAGTCTCTCAGCGCCGCTGCGAAAAGGCTCATAATCCGCGATCGGTTCGGCATACCGTGTCTCGGCGTCCATACGCGTGTTGAAGTTCGTGTTCACCCCGCCAGGCTCAACGATCCGCACCCTGATCCCCACCGTTTCCAGCTCGTAGCTCAGCGACTCCGAAAAGCCCTCCACCGCAAATTTCGATGCCGTGTAGAGCGCGATCATCGGAAGACCGATGATACCCGCGCCAGACGAAATGTTGACGATCGTTCCGCGGCGCTGTTGCCGCATGGTTGGCAGAACGGCACGCGTGACGTCCATCAGCCCGAATACGTTGACATCGAACTGCTCGATCATCTTGGCGCGAGGGGTCTCTTCGAACACGCCAGCGAGGCCGAAACCTGCATTGTTCACCAGCGCGTCGATCCTCCCAAACCGGTCGAGCGTCAAAGCGACGGCCGCCGTGATGCTGTCGCGATCCTGCACGTCCAGTCGCGTGACCAGGATATTGCGATGCTGCGCGAGCGTGCGTCCTGCCGCGGGATCCCGCATCGTCGCCACGACATTCCATCCCCGTTCGGCGAAGTGCCGCGCCGAGGCTTCACCGAATCCTGTCGAGCAGCCGGTAATCAGGACGGTCTGAGTCATCTCTATCTCCTTCGCCCTGCACCTAATCGCCGCTGCCCATCCGGATTAGACGCGCGATGTTGGACGCGCTGAACGGGAATTTCGCGCAATGACGGACGTCTCCACCGCGGAGCTGCGCGCGCTGGGCGCAGTTGCTGCAGCTCGCAATTTCCGTCGCGCCGCCCAGATGCTGGGACTGCCGCCTTCCTCGCTCAGCTATCTCGTCAGCAGCGTCGAAAGCCGCCTGGGCATTCGCATTTTCAACCGGACAACGCGCAGCGTTTCGCTCACGGAAGCGGGCGAACATTTCATTGAACGGCTCGTGCCTGCTCTCGCCGCAATCGATGCGGCCGTGGCAGACGTTCGCGACCTGCGGGATACGCCGTCCGGCCTGTTGAAAATCAACAGCGCGGAGGCGGGTGCGGAACATCTTCTTCCGATGATCCTAACCTATCTGGATCGTTATAAAGAGACGCGGGTCGAGGTGCGGATCGACGGTACGGCCGTGGATATCGTGAAGCAGGGATGCGATGCCGGAGTTCGACTGCGGGAGCATGTGCCGCTCGACATGGTGGCCATCCCGCTTACCGCCGAAGAACCAATGGTCGTGGTTGCGGCGCCGGCCTATCTCGCTGCGCATGGCAGGCCCGCAAGACCGGAGCAGCTTGCCGATCACAGCTGCATTCGCGCGCGGCTACCCGACGGTGCGGCGATCCGCTGGGACTTTGCGCACGAGGATTGCGAGGTTCGGATCGACGCCGACGCGCGCCTGACCGTCGGCAGTTCCCTTTTGGCGGCGCAGGCCGCCGTGCAGGGCGCCGGCCTTGCTTATCTCCCCCATCGGGCCGTCGCTCAGGCGTTGCAACGGGGTGAGCTGATCCAGATCCTGGGCAAATGGACACCCTCGGCCACCGGGCTAAGCCTTTATTATCCCCGTCAGAAGCTACCGTCCGCCGCCTTACGCACCTTCATTGCCCATATCCGCGCGCACGTCCGCTCCGCACGCCAATCGGCACGGCATGAGCGTCACGGCTGACCTTGGCCAGCGCGGCCCGACGTTGCTCGAAGGCGTCGCGTCGTAGAGCCTCCAGCACTGGATCGGCCAGCGGCGTCCAGCTCCTCCGCACCAGCGAGCGCAACCGCGCGACGAACGAACGGGGATGCCGCGCGACCCGCACTCCTCGCTCGGCATCAGCAATGCCGATCGCGCGGGCAACCCGCATCAAGCCCGGATCATGTTGGGGTGCGGGATCGATCAGCTCTTCGATCGATCCCGTCTCTGCGGCCATGCTCAGCAAGTCCATGGTCCTACTCCCACCGGCTCATGATCGAAGAAGTCGACCCGCAAGGAAACAGGCCCGATCACCTCGACGAAATGCGGCTCGTCGGGCCGCACCAGGCCCGGCGATTCTGGCGTCAGGAGGAGCGGCGGGCTGTCGTCCATGCGGTGATAGCGCAGCCGGCCTTCCAGGATCGTGATCACCCCCCAGACACCGCGCCGGGTACGATGCTCCTGCTGTAACGCCTTGGGCAGCGTTTCCGCCGTAAAGACGGGTGAGGATCGGTAGGGCAAGGATGGCGACCGCGAGCCCGCGCCGGGAATATGCCGCTCCACCCCAAACGGGCGCGCCCGCGTCCCGTCACGTCGTTCAAGCTCCTGCATGACACACCTCCTCCACAATTGCGTCAATGAACCGGAGGCGCCGTGCCTCCTTGCGGCAAGCCGTCGTGGGCGAAGAGGTTAGGGCGAGAGCGGGCCGGCGCTCGGCCGCCGATGGCCAGCCCAGGCCCCCGCCGATCAGCCTGATCCGGCCCAATTCGTCGCCGACGATCATCGGCGTTACGCCGCCATCAGTTCGTCGGCCGGACCGAAGAACTCATAATGAATGCGGTCGGTTGGAACGCCGGCCAGCGCCAGCCCACTGACGAACGACCGTAGGAACGGCTTTGGGCCGCACAGATAGACGTCCGCCTCGTGCAGCGGCGTCGTGCGAGCAAGCCAATCGACCGACACGAAGCCCTCGCCATCGTGCGATGCGCCAAGCTGATCGTGCGGCTGCGGTTGGCTGTAGAAGGTCGTGACGGAGATATTGCCATGGCCCTTCGCGAGCGTGCGGACATGCGCGTCCATCGCATGCGTGTCGCTGTTGACCGTGCCATGCACATAATGAGCTTCCAGATTGGAATGCTCGGCGGCGATCGCTTCCACCATGCTGACCATCGGTGTCAGCCCGACGCCACCCGAAAGCAGGATGACCGGTCGTTGCGGCGTCTCTTCCAGGAAGAAGTCGCCGGCGGGCGGGGTCGTCTCCAGCACATCCCCGACCTGGATCACGTCATGCAGAAAGCGCGATCCCCCCTGCCCATGCGTCTCCCGCTTCACCGAAATGCGATAATATTCACCGTTGGGCCCGCAAGAGATCGAGTAATTGCGTTTCAGCTCCGGCTGGCCTGCCGGCTTCAACTTGAAGGTCAGATATTGGCCGGCGCGATGGCGTAGAACCGGGCCGCCATCGACCGGGCGCAAGATGAAGGACGTGATGACGCTGCTTTCACGGATCTTCTCCGCCACGGCGAACCGCCGCCAGCCGGTCCATCCACCCTCCGCCTGCATGATCTCGTCGCGCAGCACGACCTCGCGTGCCTTCAATATGTCGGCCAGGAACCAATAGGCTTCCCCCCACGCAGTGAGCACCTCATCCGTCGCGGCTTCGCCCAGCACGTCCTTGATCGCCGCCAGCAGCGCGCTTGCGACATAGGGATAATGTTCGGGCAGGATGTGATAACCGACATGTTTGTAGGCGATCCGCTCGACCGTCGGCGCCAGCGCATTCAGATTCTCGATATTCTGCGCATAGGCGATCAGCGCCGCTGCCAGCGCATGGACCTGCGCGCCGCTCTCGCCCTGATTGGCGTGGTTGAACAGGGCGCGAATATGGTCCGTCTGGAAGAGCCGTCCATACATGGCCGTCGTGATGGCGGTGCCGTGCTGGGCAAGCGCGGGCGCGGTTGCCTTGACGAGTGCGATCGTCGCCGGGCTGAGTGGTTCGGTCATTATGGTCTCCCTTCGAAGGCTCAGGCGGCGGTGCGCCGATATTGAATGGCAAGCTGGAGGCTCTCGGCGATGCGCGCCGCCTTGGCCTGCATCGCGCGGGCGATGGGAAGCGGCAGCATTTCCTCAGTGGTCTGCCCCCACAATGTCAGCCAGCGCTCAAATGCGGCCGGCGTGAGCGACGGGGCGTGACGCAGATGCAGCGCGACCGGATTGCCCTTGTAGCGGCCGCTGGTGAGCATCACCGACGACCAGAAATCCGCCAGCCGGGCGTGGTGATCGTCCCAGTCGTGGACCGCGTCCTGAAAGACGGGTCCGAGCGCCGGATCGGCGCGCACCCGCTCGTAAAAGCGCTCGACCACCGGTCGGATCGCAGGTTCCTCAAGCTGTAGGCCTTGCATGCTCTGCTCCGAATCAATCATTCATTCATGATGAATCAATTAACACGGAAAAGATTCATAGCAAGTAGATCTTTTAGCTTGCACTGCCGCGAGAAAAGGATCATCGCGAATGCACCTTTGGCGACTCACCGCATTTCGCGGCCCGCATCGAGGGAGGAAAAGATGATTGAGCATGTGCCCGTCAGCATCGAACATCGTCGGCCGGAAAATCTCGGTGATCGGGTTGCCTTGGGCTTCACCAAGACGATGCGCTTCTTCGCCGACACTTTCTTCCGCGAGCGCCATGGCCATCGCGCGATCGTGATCGAGACGGTCGCTGCCGTGCCGGGCATGGTCGGCGCCACGCTGACCCATCTGCGCTGCCTGCGCCGGATGTGCGACGATAATGGCTGGATCCGCACCCTGATGGAGGAGGCGGAGAATGAGCGCATGCACCTGATGACGTTCGTCAAGGTGGCACAACCTAATCTGTTCGAACGCCTCCTGATCCTGCTGGTCCAGTGGGGCTTCTACTGTGCTTTCTTCGGCCTCTACCTGGTGGCGCCGCGGATCGCCCATCGCGTCGTCGGCTATTTCGAGGAAGAAGCTGTGATCAGCTACACCCACTTCCTCCAAGCGATTGACGCGGGCCGGATGCCCAACGGCCCGGCGCCGACCATCGCCTGCCATTATTGGAAGATGCCGCAGAGCGCGACACTGCGCGACGTCGTGCTGAAGGTGCGTGCGGATGAAGCGCACCATCGCGACGTGAACCACGGCTTCGCCGACGAGCTTGGTGGCAAAGAGCGGCTCAAGGCTGCGCCTTACCCCGATCACGCGACGGATCTGGCCGCGTGATCTTCCACGTCTTCTACCTGCAGGTGGCCCGGCCACGGCCGGGCCATGTCGCATCCAAGAAGCGTCCCGCCGCGCTTTCTGCTAAGCTGGCGCGATGCAGCTAACCCGCTATACCGATTATGCAATCCGTGTCCTGCTGCACGTAGGCGCGCGGGATGAAGGCAGCCTCTCCTCGATCGCGGAGATCGCGACCGTCTATGACATTTCCAAAAGCCATCTGATGAAGGTCGTGCAGGATCTTGGTCAGGCCGGATTCCTCGCGACTGTGCGCGGGCGTAATGGCGGCCTGAAGCTCGGTCGCGCCGCCGATCAGATCAGCATCGGCGCGATCGTCCGCCATACCGAGCAAGGGTTCGATCTCGTCGATTGCAGTTCCTGCGTGATCGCGCCGGCCTGCGGTCTGCCCAACATCCTCAACGAAGCGACGCGCGCCTTTCTGGATGTGCTCGACCGCTATACGCTGGCCGATGTGCTGAGCCGACGTGCCGATCTGCGCGGCCTGTTCGGGGGATTCCAGCCGCTCAAGAAGACGATCAAGCAGGTCGTGGCGGATGCCGATCTGGAGACCAGCACCGCCTGATCCGGGCGTGCGATCCGCCAGCCGCGTCGCGACCACGCGCAAGAACGCGCCGCTTCGCAACGGCGCGCTCCCATGTATTCGGCGACGCTGGGCGCGACCGCGCCCAGCCCGATCGCGTCAGGCGACCGTCAGGGTCACCTCGATATTGCCGCGCGTTGCGTGGCTATAGGGGCAGATCTGGTCGGCTTCGGCGACCAGCGCTTCCGCAGCCGCGCGATCGACGCCGGGCAGGTTGATCAAGAGCTGGACCGCAAGGCCAAAACCCTTGTCGTCGCGCGGGCCGATGCCGACGGTGGCGGTCACGCTCGTATCGTTCGGTACGCGGGGAAGCGCCTTGTCCTGCGACGCGGCATATTTCATCGCACCCAGGAAGCAGGCGCTGTAGCCGGCGGCGAACAGCTGCTCGGGATTATTGCCGTTACCGTCGCCGCCGAGCGCCTTCGGGGTCGCCAGCTTCACCTCCAGGCTGCCATCGCTGATAACGGCCCGACCATCGCGGCCGCCCGTTGCGGTCGCCTGTGCTTCATATGCTGCCTTGATCGCCATGATTTTTCTCCTTTGTCGTACACGATTGTATCGCGTGCGATCTTTATAGGTGGAGTCGAGGCAGGTTGCAAGCGTTGCGATTCTATCGCGTGCGATTTATATATGTGGGATGAAAAAGTCCGCCTCCTCAGCCGGCGCCCAAGGTCCCGCGGACATCGGGCTGGACCGGTTCTTGTGCTTCGCCGTCTATTCGACTGGGCTGGCCTTCAATCGTGTCTACAAGCCCCTGCTCGACCGCCTCGACCTCACCTATCCGCAATATCTGGCGATGGTGGCGCTGTGGCAGGAAGACGGGCAGACCGTGTCGCAGTTGGGCGAGAAGCTCTTCCTGGAATCGAACACGCTCACGCCCTTGATCAAGCGGCTGGAGGCCGCGGGCTATGTGAATCGCCGACGCGATACGAAGGATGAGCGCGTCGTCCGCGTCTCGCTCACCGATGCCGGCCGCGCGCTCGCGCAGCAGGCAGCATGCCTGCCCGAGCAGATTCTGCAAGCGACCGGGGTCAGCGAAGCGCAGTTGGGCGATATGCACGCCGCGCTGACAGCGCTGCGCACCAACCTGCAGGCCGCTACCACAGCCGGGGCCTGACGGCGTCAGGCGGCGTCCGCCTCCGGGCGTCGCGCCAGCCAGCGCAGGATCTCGTCGCGATGCTCGTCCAGCCGCGGCGGCGCGTCGAGCGACGCCGGCGGGATCGACGCGGCGGCGAAGCCACGTCCCATGATCTGGACATCCGCGCGATCCGGCAGCCCCTCGATCCGTACCGGGATGGTGGAGTCGCGCCCTGCCGATGCCGCAAGTTCGGCCGCTTCGCTGACATTTCGAACCATTCCGCACGGAATGCCGGCGGCGCTCATCGCCTGCTCCCATTCGGCCGCACTCCGCTTGCCCAGCTCCGCGCTCAGCTCCGCCTGCACCGCGGCTGCGTTAGCGCGTCGAGCTTCGGGATCTGAGAAGCGCGGGTTGTCGAGCCAGTCAGGCCGGCCGAGCAGCCGGGCCAGCAGCACGAATTGATGCTGCTGAACGACGCCCAGGGACATCATGCGGCCATCCCCCGCGGTGAACAGCGCCGAGGTAGGCTGGCCGCTATAGCCCGTATTGCCGGTCCGCTCGAGCGCTTTGCCGGTGACGAGATAGGGCACGACCGCGGACGCCATGAACGACAGGCTGGCATCGAACATCGCCACATCGAGATGATCGCCCTCGCCGGTCCGTTCCCGCCGCAACAGCGCGCCCAGGATCGCATAGGCAGCGGTCTGCCCGGTCAGCGTATCGACCACGGGGAAGCCGACCCGCATCGGCGGATCGCCGGGATCGCCCCCCAGACTCATCATGCCGCTCGTCGCCTGGACGATATTGTCGATCGCCGGCCAGTCCCGCAGCGGCCCCGTCTGGCCGTAGCCGGAGATCGAGCAATAGACGATATCGGGCCGCAGCTCGCGCACCGCCTGATAGCCCAGCTGCAGTCGGTCGATCACGCCGGGGCGGAAATTCTCGACCAGCACGTCGCAGCGCGCCACGATGCTGCGCGCCAGATCGCGCTGTTCGGGGTCTTTCAGATCCAGCGCGATCGATTTCTTGCCGGCATTCACCGCGATGAAGGCCGGCGCCATGCCGTCATAGCGCCGATCCGCGCCGTAATTGCGCATGGCGTCGCCAATGCCGGGCACCTCGATCTTGATGACCTCGGCGCCCATCAGGCGCAGCAGATGCGTCGCATAAGGCCCCGCCATGACATGGCTGAAGTCCGCAATTGTAATTCCCTCAAGCGGCAGCGCCACGGTCAAGCTCCCCCACATTCTATGCTGCCATCCGCCTTCACGCCGCGTCGCGCGGCATGAAACGCGGCCATTCCATCGATTCCATAGGCGCTGAGCGACCGCGCATTGCGTTCGGCATCGCGCAGATACAGCGCGTCGAAGCGCGCTTGTTCGGCCCTGGGCATGGGAAGGACGGTCACTTTGGCCTTTCGGGCCGTCTCGAGACCTAGCTTTCCAGCCTGCTCATTCTCGTGTGCCAGCGCCGCTTCCCACACCGGAACGCCATCCAGCAGGACTTTTTGCGCCTCCGGAGACAGGCTTTTCCATCGCCGGCTGCTCATAACGCGCGCCGGATAGGCCCCGCGCGGCACCTCCAAAGCGGTAAAATAATGGGCGACTTCGGCGAAATGGAGCGACCCGAACGTGTCCGGCGGCGCGATAACGCCGTCCAAAACGCCCTTCGCCAACGCCGAATACACCTCTCCCATCGGCATATTGACCGGGTCCGCCCCCAGTTCGCGTAGCACGCTGATCAGCTCGCTGGGCGCCCGCAACCGCAACCCTTTCAAGTCGGCGAGCGTGCGGACCGGGCGATTGCGCGTGACGATGCCGGGCAGAATGCCGCCCTGGACCGCCAGCACTTCCAGCCCCGCGAGCTCTTTCGCATATTCCGGGCTGGCGCGCGTCATGCATCGGTACAGCGCAACCTGCGACTGCGGCGTCTTGGCGCCACTGTAAAAGCCGGATTGGACGCGGATCAGATGTGCCCCGCCGCGCGCGTAGATCGGCGTGACCAGCCCGACATCGGCGATGCCGTGGCGCAATTCTTCCATCGACTGATCGGACGACAGCAGCGAACCCGACCAGATCGGCCGCACCTTGATGCGGCCACCGGAGCGTTGCTCGACGAACGCCATCCAAGTCTTGTCGGCCCGGCTGAACGGGTGCGTCGGGCTGTACGGGCTGGCATAGACGAGCTCGGTCACGCCTTCCGGCGCGGGGCGCGCGCAGCCGGCCAGCAGAAGGCAGGCAAGCAGGACGCGGCGTGTCATGCGCGCCCGGCCTGCTGCAGGAAATCCTGCACCAGACCGACCATGCGATCATGGTTCCAGCTTTTGGCGTCGACCATGTCGGCATCCAGCGCCAGCACCGGCACGCCGGCGTCCTGCAGGGCAAGCCGCGTCAACGTCGTGCCTGACTGGGACAGGCGATTGTCGGGCGGCACCAGCATGACGGCCGCATCGATGCCGCAGCGTTCCGCCTCGCTCACCATCCAGCCATTCATCCACGGCGGCAGATGCAGCACCTCGTTCATCGAACAGATGCGGCTGGCGAGCGCGTCGATCGGCCGATCGTGCAACTCGCGGATATATTGCGGCCCGGCGAACGGCATATACATCGACCAGACGAACACCGCGCCCAGCCGTTCTTCGAGCGCCTGATAGAAGCCGGGATCGTGCCACACGCCGGCGCCGATCCACATCAGCCGCACGCGCTCATTCGATGAAACGCCGATGCCTGCTGCGACCCTCTCGGCCACCTCATCGCGGAACCTTTTGGCATGCGCCACCGCCCAGTCGGAGCCGCGATGCCATTGCGGAATCATCGTGTTCGGCATTTGGTCGGCTATCGAAACCGGGCAGGGTCGCGCCGCGCCGATCATCTCGGCGGCTTCCGCAATATAGCCTTCCTGTTCGTTGATCCGCTCCATCAGGTGGCGGAACTTGGCCTCGTCGAAGCGGCGCCCGGTCTTGCGTTCCAGCAAGGCGATCAGGTCGCGCATCTCCTCGATCATCAGGCTGATGCGATCGGGCTGGTACACCTCCTCCCACCGGTCGCGCGAGCGGGTGAACCAATCCGGTTCCTTATGCTCCCAGGCAGGTGCCTCAATGGGAAAGAAATCGGTATCGAGCGCATCCGCCCACTGCCCGAAGACATGCTGGATACAGTCGCAGGTCAGGCGCGCGACCAATGCGGTCGGCCGCGGCAGCCCTCCCCAGGGGGCGGTGGCGGGATCGTTAGCGAGCGTGCAGGCAAGGCCGAGCGAGCAATATTTGCAGCTATTGGCCGGATAGCCGCGCGCGACCATCTGCTCGAAATAGCGGCTCGAAAGCTGCTTGGCGGAGATATAGGCCGACCACCATTGGTTCGTGATGAGCGGGATATCCATCGCATGGAATATCTCATGCGGCGTATCCGCCTGGGCGACCACGAACGGCTCACCTTCATCGACCACGCGGCGCTTCAGATCGGCGGCAAAGGCCTTCTGATAGGCACTGGCGGCCGCCGTGCAGGCCAGATCCTTGCGGCTGCGCTGGCCGGTTTCGACGCTCATTTAAACAATCCCAATGCGTCCAGGGCTTCGAACCGCTCGGCGCTCAGCCCGGCAATATCCCGCGCGATCCGTTCGGAATGCTCGCCGATACCCGGCGCGCGGAACGGCGCCATCCCATCGCGTGACAGGCGGATCGGCGTTGCGACGTGGGCGAACGGCCCCAGATGCGGATGATCGAGCGTCACGAGCGCGGCGCGCGCGGCGATCTGCGGATCATGTTCCAGAAGGTCTTCAATGTCCTGCACCGCTGCCGCGGCGAGCCCCTCGGCCTGCAGCTGCGCCGCCAGGATGTGATCCTGCTGCGTACGCGTCCAGGCGGCCAGATCGGCTGTTCCGGCCAAGCGCATCAAGCGATCCAACTCCGCCTGATCCCGAATACTGATGGCGATCCAGCGATCTTCACCCGCCGCAGGCAGCACATCCTGGTAGAACCAGGCCGCATCGGCATTGCCTGTGCGCTGCGGCGGCGGCCCCGACTGGGCCGCATGGATTGCATCCGCCATCTGCTGGACGCAGATTTCATACATGGAGGCATCGACATGGCAGCCGCGGCCGTCTTGCCGCCGGCGCTCTAGCGCTGCGGCAGCGGTCGCCGCCATGGCATAGGGGACGATCACGTCGCCATAGGGCACGGCGCCCGGCACGACCGGATCGCGGTCCGCCCAGCCGGTCAGGAAGGTGCGTGACGACAGCGCCCCGCCGGTACCGTCCACGCCCCATTCCTGCGCGAGCGGCCCAGTCTGCCCGTAGACACTGCCGGACACCATGATGATCGACGGATTGCGCGCGGACAAAGCCGCATAGCCAAGCCCAAGCTTGTCCATCGTGCCCGGCGAGAAATTCTCCACGACGATGTCGGCCCAGTCGATCAGCGGATCGAGCAATTCGCGCGCTTCGGGCCTTTTCAGGTCCAGCGCGAGACTGCGCTTGGACGTGTTCAGATGCGCAAACCATGGCTTGTCGTCGAAATTGCCGGGACGCGAGGCAGCGACCTGCACGTCTAGGCGCGATAGACAGGGCCGGCCGCGGCTTTCGACCTTGATCACCTCCGCGCCCAGATCGCCGAGCGTCTTGGTGGTGATCGATCCGACCAGCGCCCACGAGAAATCCAGCACGCGGACGCCCGCAAGCGGCCCGGTGCGGGACATCTGCCGGTCGCCCTGATCCGCAGCGCCGGATGTCCCGCTTTCCTGCAGTCGCACGAACCGACCAGGCAGCTTCTCGCCCTGATCGATCGACCAGAAATTGCGCGCCTCCAGATGCGGGTCGGCAAGCACATCGGCGGGTTCCGCCACCACGCAGGCGTTGATCCCGCGGCGGCGCCCTTCGCCAGCGATCTCCGCCTTGGTGCGGGTGCGGAAGAAACGCTCGATCGCCTCTTCCCAACCGGCCCGCACGGCGGGATCCAGCGTCGAGCGGTTATAGGACAGCCAATCGACACCCTGCAGCGGATTGGGCAGGCCGGCTTCGTCGATCCAGTCGGACAAGGCCTGATTAGCAGGGGCGCCAAACCGGCCTGTCATCAGCGAATGGAAACACCAGCCATCCGCCAGCGGCCAGATGCACCGCACGGTCGCCCGCCCATAATTGAGCGCGCCGCCGACGCGGTGCAGCTTGCGCCGGTCGAACTGCCAGACAAGGATGCCGTTGACGTTCCGGCTGAGTGCGACCTGCTGGATCGAAATATCGACATGCTGCCCCAAGCTGTGACGCCCCCGCGCATGATGCGCCGCCATTGCGCCGGCGGCGCCCGCCATGTCCGCATGGAAGGTGCAGGCATTCAGCGCCTCCTTGACTGGCGCCCGATCGGGCAGGCCGGTCAGGCGCAGCGCGCCACCCATGGCCGAGGCGATGAGTTCGTTGCCGCGCCACAGGCTGCGCGGGCCGCCGCTGCCGAAGGGCGAGACGGAGACGTGGATCAATTGGCCGAGATCCTCTTCCGTAAGCGGCCAGCCTGCGGCGGCCAACTGATCCAGGCCGAGGTCGTCGATCAGGAACGCGCAATCGCGCGCCGTCGCCGCCCCCTGCGCGTCGCAGGCGACCGGCACGATGGTAGCGCCGAGCGACGCCAGATAGCGCGCGAGCGGACGGCCGATCATCCCCGGCAGCGCCGCGACTTTTTGATCCGCGAGCAAGGTCATGCCGCCACTCTCGCGAGCCAATCCGCGATCTCGCGGGCAGCGCCATCCTGCGCATCCCAGCGCCGGCGGGTGAGGACCAGCATGGGAATGCCGGCCTCCGCCATCGTCGCGACCTGCGACGGGATATGCCAGACCATCGATTCCTCCTGTTCGATCAGCCACAGGATCACGGCATCGGCCCGTGCCTGATGCGCAGCGCCCAGCAGCGCTGCGGCCGGATCGTCGAAACTGCGCGCGTTGAAACGGGCGGCACGGGCATGGCGCCCGACCGCGTCGAACGGGTCGCTTGCGTCCGCAATCGGCGCACCGAGCCGGTCGAGCGACCGCTCGTGCGCCTCCCCCGAAACATGCCAGCCCGCATCCTCGGCCGCCGCGTGCAGGCGATCATCGGGCGGCGCGGTGCCCGCCAGCAGCACTCGCTTGCGCGGACCTGACTGATGCTCGGTGACGTCGATCGACGCGCCTTCCAGTGGCGCGAAGAGCGCCGCCCGGGCGATCCGCTCATAACGCCTGCCGCTGCCCGCCCGCGTCTGCGCCAATCGCGCGAAGAGGCTGCGGCGCCGGTTGGCGATGGCGATGCCACCTGCAAGATCCTGTTCCGTCACCGCCAACCGCGCGGCCAGCTTGCGCGTGGCGAGGATCGAATGGGCGAGGCTGCTGTCGCGGCGGATGCGCGCGATGTCGAAGATCAAAGGCGCCGGCCCGCCGATGACGCCGCGGCGCTGCAGCTCGGTAACGTAATAATAGAGGCGCTGCGCGCTATCCTCTCCGCGAGAGAAGATGACATGCTCCAGGAAATCGAAATCGCCCGCCGCCCATTGTTCCAGGATGGACCGCGCCCATGGCGCAAAGCCTGCCTCAAGCCACATGTCCGCCCGCCGGGTCGGCCGATCGGCGTCCCAGGGCAGATGCAAGGCGAACCGACCGGACGCCGCCAGCAGGTCTTCCGGAACATCCAGGCCGACATAGCCGATCGCCCGCGGCGCGGCGCGGGCGGCGGCGAGCGGATCGGCCAGCGTCCGATCCACCAGGGTATCGAGTGTCATCATCGGGCGAGCAAATCCGGCAGGAACATCACGGATGCCGGCACCATGATGATCAGCAACAGGTGGAACAGATCGGCGATCAGGAAGGGCACGACGCCGCGGAAGATGCGGCTTAACGGCACGTCGGGCGCGATGCCGTGGATGACATACAGGTTCATGCCGATCGGCGGGTGAACGAAACCGATCTCCATCGCGCGCACCAGGAAGATGCCGAACCAGATCGGCGACAGATGCAGCCCGACCACGATCGGCAGCAGGATCGGTGTGGTCAACAGCATCAGGGCGAGACCGTCGAGCACCGATCCGAGCACCAACAGGATGGCGGCGATCGCCAGCATCGTGACGGTCGGCCCGGCATGAAGGCCTTCGAGGAAAGCGCCGATCGCGCCGGTGATGCCGGTGATGCTGATGAACACGGAGAACATCAGCGCGCCGACGATGATCAGCGTGATCATGCCGCTGGTGCGCAGCGTTTCTTCCAGCGCCTTGAACAGGCTGTGGCGGTTCAGCCGGCCGCGGCGGAGCGAGATGAGAAGCGCGCCGACGCAGCCGATCGAGGCGGCTTCGGACGGCGTGAACCAGCCGAGCGCGATGCCCGAGATCATCACGACGATCAGCAACAGCAGATCGGTGACCCGGGCGATACCCTGGAAGCGCGCACGCCAGCTGGCGCGCGGCGTCGGCGGGGCGGTTTCCGGCCTGAACCGCACCAGGATCGCAATCGCACCCATATAGAGCAGCATCTGCGTCAGTGCAGGCAGCAAAGCCGCCGTGAAGAGGGTGCCGATCGACTGCTCGGCAATGATGCCGAACACGATCAGCGCGCCGGACGGGGGAATGAGCGGCCCCAGCGTGCCGCCCGCCGCCAGCGTGCCGGTCGCGAGGCTGTCCGAATAGCCGCGCGAGCGCATCTCGGGCAGCGCCACCAGGCCCACGGTCGCGGCCGTCGCCAAGCTCGATCCGTTGACCGCGCCGAAGGTCGCGCAGCCGCCAATCGAGGCCAAGGCGAGGCCGCCGCGGCGGTGACCGAGCAGGCGCGCCGCCGCATCGAACAGATCGCGGCTGGCATCCGCCGAGAAGCAGAGATGCGCCACCAGCAAAAACAGCGGCAGCGTGCCGAGTTCGTAGCGCGTCATCGTGTCGAAGATGACGACGCCGGCCTTGATCAGCCCTGGCTCCATTCCGAGCACGAGGATTGTGCCGCCGACGCCGACAATGCCCAACGCAACGCCGATCGGAACGCCCAGGGCCAGCATCATGAACAGGATCAGGATGCCGGCCATGCCGGTGGGTGGCGCCGCCATCATGCGCGGCGGCTCCCGATGGCCTGCCAGGCGAACAGGAGGGCGCAGGCGAGCAAGGCGGCGAGGCTGATCAACCGCAAGGGCGCGAACGGCACATGCAGCAATTCGCTTTCTTCATGACCGCCCCACATGTCGATCGCAATCCAGGCGCTGCCCCCGAGAAAGAGCAGAAAGAGCAGGACACCGCATATCTGCCCGATCCGCTCGACCCAGATCTTGGTGCCGGGCTGCAGCCGATCGACCAGCAGGTGGACGACCGCGTGGCGTCGCGCCAAGGTCGCGATCACCAACGCGGCAGAGGAGGCAACGAGCACGGTCGCCTGCACGATCTCAATCGATCCCAGCAGCGGGTGGCCGACATGGCGGCCGATCACCGCCAGGGCATCGGTGGCGACCGCCAGCAGCAAAGCCGCCCCGCCGACGATGACGAGAGCGCGGTAGATGCCGGACGATTCAGGCATATTCATGCGAACACCAGCATCTCTCCCCGATCGGCCAGATGGACGGGCGGCAGTCCGGCGCGCGCGGTGATGGCTTCGACATAGCGGCCGATCCGGACGCGCTGGCCGGCATCCGCCGCAACCGGGCGACCCGGCGCCTCGACATGGACGGGGACTATCCCTGCGTGCACGCGGCCATCCGCGTGCCACAGCAAGCGGCCCATCATCGCGTTCACCGCCTCCGGATGGAAGGGCGCCAAGGTGAAGGCCGGATCGGGCTCGAAGCCGAACATCGCCTTGCGGCGCCGCGCCCATTCGGCGCGCGCCGGATGATCCTGGTCGGGGCTCAATGCCTGCGTGACGACGCATCCATTGCCCAGGCCGTGGAAGATCGGCTTGCCGCGATAAAGCTCCAGCCCCTTCACGATATGCGCGTGATGGCCGAACACCACGTCCGCGCCGGCATCGATCGCGGCATGGGAGACGGCGCGTTCATAGGGCGCAAGCTGCGCCGGCACATGGACCAGGCCCTTGTGGAGCGAGACGATCACCAGATCGGCCATGCGGCGCGCGGCAGCGACGTCTTCCTTCAGAATGGCGTCTGCCGCCGGCATCATCCGTTCGAGCGGCGCCGTCGGCCGGATCGGGCTTCCATCGGCCGTCGCGATCGGCAGATAGGCGAAGCCGGGCGTGTCGGCGCCGGCCCAGCCAATATCCGGGCCTACGCAATTGTAGCTGAGCAGCGCCACCGTCCGCGCGCCGGCCTGCAGGCGCGCGGGCGCGCGGGCCGCGGCAAGCGACATCCCTGCCCCGGCATGGGCGATGCCCAGGCGATCGAGCGTCGCGATCGTGTCGGCAATTCCGACGGGGCCGCAGTCGGAGATATGGTTGCCGGCCATGCTGACCGCGTCGATCCCGGCGCGGGCGGCCGCCGCCAGATTTTCCGGGGGGGCGCCGGGCGCGGGGACATCGCCCTGCATTTCCGTACCGCGATCGCTATGCGGCACTTCCAGATGTGCCACCACCAGATCGGCGCTCTTCAGGATCGGGGCAATCCCGCCCAGCCAATGATCGGCATCCGGCACGTCGAGGATCAGGTCGCCCAGCAGCAGGATCGACACCGCGCCATTGTTGACAATGTCTTCCCTCATCCGCGACATTGGTGGGCCATCCCCCGCGACGAGAGTTGATCTAGCCCCAAATGCCGCAGCCGACGAAATCCGTGAAAACCGGCAGCGTACCGACCGCGGTCCGGGATGTGGCGGAATGGCTGCGCGAACGGATCCGGATAGGCCGTTTCGTGCCCGGCCAGCGGCTGGTGGAAGCGGACATCACCCGCGACACGAGCGCCAGCCGCAGCAAGGTGCGCGAAGCGCTGCAGCGGCTGGAAGCGGAAGGCCTTGTCCAGATCGAGGAATTTCGCGGCGCGTCGGTTCGGCAGGTCACGCTGGACGAGGTGCGCCAGATCTACAGCGCGCGGATGGTGCTGGAAGGGCTTGCCGCGGCCGAATTCGCCGCACGCGGCAGCGTTGCCGACAAGCAGGCGCTGAGCGACATCCAGCGTGAGCTGGATCAGATCGCCCATCTTGGCGATCATGAGCGGTTCGCGGTGCTGAACGCCAATTGGCACAAGGCGATCGTCGACGGCGGCGGCAATGATTATGTCCGCCACTTCCTGACGCGGCTGACCGTTCCGATCTACCGCCTGCTCTTTTCCACCTTCTACAATGCCCAGCGGATCGATTCCGCCAATGCGGATCATCGCCGCATCACCGCCGCGATCGTGGAAGGGCGTGCGGCCGAGGCCGAGCAGGCGATGCGCGACCACATCGCCGCCGGCTTTTCGGCGCTGTCGGAAATCGACTCCCACTTCCACGATTGATCGCAACGCCACGTACATAGTTTCCGATCAGAAGGATTTGCGCAGGCTGATCGCGAAGGCGCGGCCCACCGGATTTGAGGCGGTTGCGTCATAACCGCCATTGCCGTTCCCGCCCGGCGCGAGGTTCACGTAAGGCGGGTCGATATCGAACAGATTGCGCACTTCGAAGCCGATCTGGATCCCGCTTTTGACGAAGTCGCGTGACGTGCGATCGCCGACCTGGACGGCGAAGCTCAGATCCACCGGCGTATAGCTTTTGACGTTCTGGCCGCCGGGAATCGACGTGTTGCGATAGCCGCCGACATGGGTGACGGTCGCCTGCGCATCGAACGGCCCCTTCTGCCACGCCAGGCTGCCGCGCGCCTTGAACTTGAGCGGATTGAAGATGGTGTTGCGCAAGCTCACCAGCGGGCCATTGGGCGTGATCGCCACCACGTAGCGCAGCACATAGGTTCCGCCGACGTTCAACGCGAAATCGCCCATCGTGTCGGTCGGCAAATTGTAATTGGCCTGGAAATCGATGCCGCGTGTGATCGACTTGCCCAGATTGTTGTTGCGCCCATCGACATAGAGCGTGACGTTGGCCGGGCTGCCGCCGGGGAAGGCCCCGCCCGCCAGCGCGATGCCGTCGGCCACCGCCTGCTGCACGCGCGCGGCTGCCGCCGCATCGCGCAGGATGATATTGGTTCCGGTGAATTGCGCTTCCCGATTGAGGATCGCGAGATCGGACAGATAGGCGTTGACCTGGTTGACGTAGCGCACATTCCAGTACGTGGCGCTCAGCCGCAGCCGCGAGAAAGGCTGCACGTCCATGCCGGCGGACCAGGTGGTCGCGGTTTCGGGCTTCAGATCCAGATTGGCGCCCGACTGGGCGACGCCGATCAGCGGTGCGCCGCCGGTCGGATTCTGATAGCTCTGGACGTAGAGATTGTTGGAATTACCATAGATTTGCGAAATCAGCGGCGCGCGGAAGGACGTGCCGTAACTGCCGCGGATGGTGACGTCCCGGATCGGCGACCAGTTGACACCGAACTTGGGATTGGTGGTCCTGCCGACATCGCTATAGCGATCGTGACGGATGGCGGCGTCCAGCTCCAGCTTGTGGAAGCCGGGGATGGCGTTGGCGGCGCCGAAGATCGGCACGAGCAGTTCGGCGTAGCCTGAATCGACCCGGCGGCTGAAATGCCGATAGGTCAGCGGCACCGTCGGATTGCCGCGCGCCACGCCGAGCGCCACATCCATCTCCTGCCCTTCATAGCCGGCCGCGATCTTCACCGGGCCCCCGGGCAGTTCGAACAAGGTGCCGTTGATGCGCGCCTCATAGCCTTTGAAGGTGTTGAGCGTCGGCGCCAGGAAGATCTGGTTGCCCAGGGCCGCAAGAACGGCCGGCGACGTGCGGCCCAGGCCATAAGGATCGAAGGCGGTGGCGGGATTGCTGCTGGCGAGCGCCGCCGTCAGCGCGGCATTGTTGAGGCCGCCCGTCTGGTTCGATTCGTCATGACCCTTGCCATAGGTGAAAATGGCTTCGGCCTGGAAATCGTGCGGCAGCTTGATCCGCACGCCCGGCGTCACTTCCCAGCTGCGCGTATAGCCGGTGGTGGTGTTGCGCGGCAAATCGTTCCTGAAATTATAGCCGAGCGTGTAATTGGATCCGGTGAAGCCGGCCGGGCGCACGAAGAAGGCGTTGGTGCTCGGCACGGTCAGCGTCGCGTTGGCGAAAGCCGGATTAATCGCGAAGCGCCGCTTGCTGTAGAAACCGTCGCCGAAGACGGTCAGCCAGCTGGTCAGATCCTGCGAGAAGGTCGCGTTGACCGAATCATATTCCTGGCGCGGAAAGAGATCCTGGCCGATCAGATCGTCGCACTTGTTGCTGGTGCCGGCGACGAGCGATCCGGCCGTCGCTTGGGTCACGCCGCCCGCGGGAATAGCATAGGTCGTGCCCGCGGCGGTGATCGTGCCGGGGCTGCAGCGCGTCACCCGATAATCATTGCCGCCAAACGGCCGCTGATCGGAGGTGAAGAAGGAGCGATCCTGGCCGCTCAACGCCGAGCGGAAGACATGTTCGTACGCAACCATGACCTGGCCGCCGGTCCAGCGATGTCCGACTGCAGCGCCGACCTGATATTCGCGGAATGCGCCATCTGCGGAAATGCCGTAGCGCGCCATCGCGTCCACGCCTTCCAGCGCACGGCGCGGGATCAGGTTGACCACGCCGGCCACTGCGTCCGATCCGTAGATGGCGGAGGCACCATCGGCGACGACCTCGACACGCTCGACGCCCAGCGATGGCAAGACCGAGGGATCGAAGCTGCGGCTGTTAGTGATGGTGCGGTGCCCGTCGACCAGGATCAGCGTGGCATAGGGCCCGATGCCCCGCAGATTGACCGAATTGCCGTACGTATTGTTGCCGCTGCCGCCCGATTGGCCGCGCGAATTTTCGCTGACGCCCAGATCGAAGACCTGCGGAATCTCCTTGATGACGCGGTCGATCGTGACCGCGCCGGAGGCCGTGATCTGATCGCGGCCGAGCGAGATGACCGGGGAGCCGACCGGCGCTTCGCCGCGGACACGGCTGCCCGTGACGACGATCTCGGCATCCTGGGCATCGTTGGAGGTGACCGCGATCGCGCCGGCGGTGAGCGAAGGCGGCTCGGTCGCCTGGGCGGCGAGTGTGGCGGGCATGAAAGCGATGGACGCGGCGCACCCCAGCAGGGCCGCATGGCGCGCATTCCGAATATGGTCGGTCACCTTTCAGTCTCTCCCCATTTATATCTTGGGCCATTTATCTTTGGGGTGAGTAGATCGATTGTCCGCAAGATTGTCAACAATGTTGTCGATGACTAGGGTAAGGCCTTCGGTGATACGAGCGGCACGTCGATATGGCTGGCGGATCCCCGGACGATCGTGATGCGCGGCGCCGGATCGACCTTGATCTGGGCAAGGTTGCGCTGGCGATGATCGGCCCCGGCAATCGCCAATCGCAGGCGATGCCCGGCGGGGATCAGACGTGCCGTAGGCGTGAGGGCCAAGCGGAGCGTGACCGGCTGGCCGGGCGTGATCGGCGCGACGTCCGCCGCCCGGCCCGAATGCCATGGCAAGCCCAATGTGTCGTAAGGCGCAGGGGATTCCTTGCGGTGGGAGGCGGCTAGGCGACCGAAAGCCACGACCTCCGCCTTTCCATCCGGCGCCACGTCTTCCAGATAACCGAAGACGTTCACGTCGTTGCGGTCGGCCGCGACCGCGACATTGAGGATGGCGGAGCCGACCAGCGTCTGGTCGGCGGGAAGCGGCGCGGTCGTGTAGGTCAGCCCATGCTTGTCCATCGGATCGACCCAGAAGGCGAAATAATCGGCCGATCCGACATCATAATCGACCTGGAACCTGTCCTGTCCCTGCCCCGCCGGGTGCGGCATGAGCATGCCGTCATTCACCGAGGCGGCCGAACCGCTGCGACGATCGTCCAGATAGAAGGCCGTCCGCGGCACGCCGACGCCCGGCAGGACGTTGGTGCGATGCCACTCCTGCCCCTTTGGCGCATTGACCACCCACATCGTCACACGCGGTTCGCGGTCGATGCCGTTGTCGATGCCTTTCAGATGGTGATCGAAATAGCGCCGCACTTCCCCGGACAGATCATAATTGGGCGGCGGCACGCAGTGCGATCCCGGCCCCAGCAGCAGCTTGCCGTTGAGATTGGCGGCCAAAGCGATAACCTGCTGGGTCGGCTCATCCTGCCAATTGCCCCAAAAATAGGTGGCGATGCCGGAGCGGCGGATCTTGTCGAGATAGGTGTAAGGCCCAACCTCTTCCCAGAAGCGATTGCCGGTCAGCGGAGAGATGCTGTCGCGATAGGGCATGCCGTACCAGAGCGACGCCATCGGCGTGTTGGCGGCATGTTGTGCGACCGCCGCCTTCAACATGCTGCCGTCGCGATCCTCGTCCATGGGCAAGGTAGCGAGATCGACCGAGGCCGGCTCGTCGGGCCGCGTGTTGAACTGCGCCGTGATGCCGCCGCGCCGTACGAAATCATATTTGTCGAGGTCGGACGCGCCGGTGAAGATCGCCTTGAGCGCGGGCGGCGTGGTGGATGCGACCTGTAGCGTCGTCCCGCCGAGATAGGAGCAGCCGACCATGCCGACCTTGCCGGTCGACCAGGGCTGCTTCGCCAGCCATTGGACCAGATCGCGTCCGTCCAGCGCCTCGGTCCGGTCCTGGAAGCCACGCCGGTGGCCGAAGGAGGCGCCCTTGCCGCGGATGTCCGCCACCGCGACGACATAGCCGTGATCCGTCAGGCCTTTCAGGCCGAGCTGCTCCGACAGGCCGGTTTCGACGATCTTGCCTTTGTCGTCGCGATAGCGCGCGCGATAGGGCGTGAAGACGAAGATGACCGGGTAGCGGGTCGCCACCGCCTGATTGCCGACCGCCGGGCGATAGATGCTGACCGCCAGTCTGGTGCCGTCGCGCACCTTCACGTAGCGGGAGGTGGCGACATAATCGCGATACGGTGCGGGCGCATCGGGCGCGGCGGCAAGGCTGGTCGGCAGGATGGCCGCCAGCGCCAGACAGGCAGCCCATTGCATACGAACCGCCCTGGTTCGTGCCCGCACCTTGCCCATCCATCCGCTCCCTTATCGATTGTCGGAGTTATTGTTGACAATCCGGGAGTGTCAAGGGCGGTCGGGCACCCTGCCCTATAAAGTCACGCCGCGTTTCCAGATGGCGATCTCGCGTTCGCCGTTCCGCTCGGCCGCGGTTGCGTCACCCGACGCGACCCGCATGATCCGATCCAGCAACCGCGCCGCGGCCGCATCCATGCCGTTGTCCAGCACTTGGCCCGCATCGAAATCGATCCAGCCGGGTTTGCGGGCGGCAAGATCGCTGTTGGACGCGATCTTGATGGTGGGAACCGGAAAGCCGAGCGGCGTCCCCCGCCCGGTGGTGAACAGGATGGCGGTCGCGCC
>NZ_JBMDXN010000089.1:0-25718 GCF_048595155.1 Sphingomonas sp. | reverse complement strand
GCCGCGCTTCACCGATTCCAGGATCGCCGCCATCAGGCGCATGTCCTGCAACCCTTCCTCACCCGGTGCGACCATCGGCGCACGGCCGCGGACGACATCGGCCATCCAGTCCATCTCCCGCTCGAACTGGTCGATCTCGGCCACGTCCATATCGGTGAACTTGCCGCCATCGACCATCGCGAACTTATTGCCGCCGTAGAAAGCGCCGGGGTCCGCGCGCAGCCGCGCTTTCTCGCCCCACAATTCAAACGACATGGTGGCGTTATAGTTGAAGGAGGTGGAACCGTTGCAGATCGCGCCCGACGGAAACCGGAACTGCCAGGCGATCAAATCATCGACCGTCTTGAAGCGCGGATCGGTGCGGTCCGTATTGGCCCAGGCGCGCACTTCCACCGGCTCTTCATTCAGCATGTAGCGCGACGCGTTGATGCCATAGATGCCCATGTCGCCAAGGCCGCCGCTGCCGGCCAGCGTCTTGTCGAGGCGCCAGGCGTCGGACGGATCGGACAGGGTCGCCTGGCGGCCCATGTCCGTGATGAACAGGCGGGGTTTGCCGAGCGCGCCCGACCGCACCTGGCGCATGGCCGCGAGGTTCTTGGGCTCATAATGGCAGCGATAGGCGATCATCAGCTTGCGGTTCGCCGCTTTGGCGGCGGCGATCATCGCTTCGGCGTCGGCGATGCTGGTTGCCATTGGCTTTTCGCACAGCACATGCTTGCCCGCCTTGAGCGCGCGGATCGTGAATTCGGCATGCATTGCGTTGGGTAGGACGATGTAGACGACCTGGATGCGCGGATCGCGGGCGATGCGATCATAATCCTCGTAATTGTAGATGGCGTCGGCAGGCAGTCCCTCCGCTTTCGCAATCCGTTCGGCCTTGTCGCGATGGCCGCTGACAAGGGCCACCAGCTTGGCGCTGCGGGCGGTGCGCAATCCGGGGATGATCTGACCCTGCGACAATTTGCCGAGCCCCACGACGGCGAAGCCGATCTTCTCGTCCTTCGGCAAGGTCGGGCGGGTCTTCGCCAGCGTTTCGGCCGAGATCAATCCGGCGGCGCCGGCCACGCTCAGTTCGATGATCGAGCGACGCGAAAATTCCTTCGACATCCATTTTCTCCTTTGCCCCCCGACCTTTGTAGGGCTGGCGGTCCCAGCATAAGCCGTTATGTTTGCGCTAACAACGATCGCAAAGCGGCCGGGGAGAGACGATGAAGCGACTGATAGGCTTGAGCCTTGCCATACTCCTTGGCGGGGCGGCCCAGGCCGCGGCGCCGGTGCGGCCCCCGATCACCGCCGTATCGCATATCGCCGTCTACGCGGCGGATCCGGCGAAGAGCGAAGCTTTCTACGTGCATGATCTTGGCGCGGTGAAGAGGACGGATCCCGAAAACCCGGCGGCGGCCCGTTATTATTTCAGCCCGCGCCAGTTCGTCGAGGTGCTGCCGCTGCCGACCGGATATAGTTCGATCAACCGGCTCGATCATGTCGGCTATAATGTCGCCGACGCCGAGGCGATGCGGGCCTATCTTGCGTCGCGCAAGGTGAAGGTGCCGGCGCGGGTGACGCGCGGCTCCGACGGCAGTCTTTGGTTCGACGCGACCGATCCGGAAGGCAATCGCGTGCAGTTCGTGCAGCCGCCGGCATCACCACCGGCCATTGCGACCAATCCCTTGTCCGATCACATCATCCATGTCGGCTTC
The DNA here is from genome assembly GCF_048595155.1 of Sphingomonas sp. GTDB lineage: Bacteria > Pseudomonadota > Alphaproteobacteria > Sphingomonadales > Sphingomonadaceae > Sphingomonas_I. The sequence goes on along the minus strand of NZ_JBMDXN010000089.1, from coordinate 24,018 downwards.
ATCATCCACAATCGCGCGCGCGAAGACGGCTTCTGGCGCGATGTCCTGGGCTTCCGGCCCTATTGGTTCGGTGGAATGCGGGACGATCACCCGACCTGGATTTCGCTGCAAGTTCCGGACGGCACCGACTGGCTGGAATATATGGTGGTGGGCACCCCCGACACGACCGGCATTCCGCCGTCGATGAAGCCGTCCGACTTGGGCGTGCTCAACCATTTTTCGCTGGGCGTGCCCAACATTCGCGACACCTATACTTTGTTGTGGAACGGGGATCGGCTGAAGGGACAGAACAATGTCCCCAAGATCGGCCGCGACGCCAAGTGGCAGCTGAATTTGCTCGATCCGGACGGGACGCGCGCCGAGATCATGGAATTGCATGCGATCGGCAAACCTTGCTGCTCGCCGTTCACGGCCAAGGACCCGGATCAATAAACACGGAGACGCCATATTCGCCGTTGGTGTCGAGCACAGTCGAGAAGATCCTCGCGTCGCTCGGCAGTGCCCCTCGACCTCGCTCGGGGCGAACGGGCGGTGGTTTGTCCAACAATTCTGCAGATCAGTTCGGAGAAGGCAAAAAGATGAAGACCAAGCTGATCGCGGCGGCGCTGCTGGCCGCACCGGTAATGACGTCGGCCGCGACGACCTCGGTCTTCACGACCCTGCCCAATGATCCCGACGCGGTGCTGGTCAAGGGCGTGGGCGACGGGAAGGCCGACGATACCACCGCCCTCCAGACGGCGATCGATCAAGCGGCTGCGGGCGAACGCGCGCGCGGCGGCATCGTGTTTCTGCCGGCTGGGCGATACCGCATCAGCCGATCGATCGTGGTGCCACCGGCGGTGCGTATTTTCGGGATCGGCAAGACGCGGCCGACGATCTTGCTCGGCGCCAACACGCCTGGCTTCGACAAGGGTATCGCGACGATGTTCGTGTTCAGCGGCAACGATCCTTACGGAAACAAGCAGGTTCCGTTTCCGGTCGAAACCGCCGTGCCGCTCAACCCGAACCTGACGGATGCCAATTCCGGCACCTTCTATTCGGCCATGGCCAATATCGATTTCGAGATTGGCGACGGCAATGCCGGGGCGGTCGTGGCGCGCTTCCACGTCGCGCAACACACATTCCTGAGCCATATGGATTTCCATCTCGGCTCCGGCCTCGCGGGCGTCTACCTTGCCGGCAACGTCATGGAAGACGTGCATTTCCACGGCGGCCGGTATGGCATCATCAGCGAAAAGACGTCGCCCGCCTGGCAGTTCACCTTGCTCGATTCCTCGTTCGACGGGCAGCGCGACGCCGCCATTCGCGAGCATGAAGTCGATCTGACAATGGCCAATGTCTCGATCCGCAACACGCCGGTTGGGATCGAGATCGACGAAGGCTATTCGGACTCCTTGTGGGGCAAGGATGTCCGGTTCGAGAATGTCTCCAAGGCGGCGGTGGTCGTCAGCGCGGAGAAGAGCGTCTTCACGCAGATCGGCTTCGAGAATGCGGTTGCCAGCAATGTGCCTACGTTCGCGCGGTTCCGGGAAAGCGGCAAGACGCTGGCCGGGCAGGGGGGGCGCTACCGCGTCAAGGCGTTTAACCATGGCGTGACGATCGACGGGCTGGACCAGATGGGAACGGTCCGCACCAACTGGCAGGCAGAGCCGATTGGCGCATTGCCGAAGCCGCAGCGGGCGATCGCAGCGCTGCCACCCACCACCAGCTGGGTCAATGTCCACGATCTGGGTGCGAAGGGCGACGGCAAGACCGACGATACGGCGGCCCTGCAGAAAGCGATCGACAGCCATCGCATACTCTATTTCCCGACCGGTCAATATCCGATCAGCGATACGCTACGGCTGCGGCCGGATTCGGTTCTGATCGGCCTGCATCCGACCCGCACGGTGATCTATCTGCCCGAAAACAGCCCAGGCTATGCGGGCCCGGGGACGCCCAAGGCGATGATCGAAACCGCCAAGGGCGGCAATGCGATCATGAGCGGCATCGGCATCTATACCGGCGTCACCAATCCGCGCGTGACCGGCCTGCTGTGGAAAGCGGGTGCCAATTCCATGGTCAACGACGTCAAGTTCCAGGGCGGGGGCGGGACGCCGCGGGAGTTCAGCGAACGCTTGCCCGGCGCGCGCGTCGATGGCCAGAATCCCAGCCTGTGGGTGACGGATGGCGGCGGCGGCACCTTCGCCAACATCTGGCTGCCGCATCCTTATGGCTGGGCCGGCCTGTTCGTATCGAACACCAAGACGCCGGGTCATGTCTATGAGTTGTCGAACGAACATCATGTCCGCAACGAGATCGTGCTGGATGGGGTCGAGAATTGGGAATTCCTGGCGCCGCAGACCGAAGAGGAGGTGCGGGACAGTTCGGATGCCAATTCGCTGGACGTCCGTAATTCGCGCAACATCCTGTTCGCCAATTATCATGCCTATCGCGTCACCCGTTCGCCCAAGCCGGCGGTCACGGCGGTGCGCCTGCAGAACTCCACGGACATCCGCTTCCGCAATGTGCATGTGAATGCCGAGAGCGGCTATGCGATCTGCGACGAAAATGGCTGCGCGCCTTATTTGCGGGCAAGCAAATTTCCGTTCGAGAATGCGATCACCGATGTCAGCCGCAAGGGCGAGGTACGCGAGCGCGAATTCGCCGTTCTCGACATCAAAGATGCGATGCCGGCGCCACCTCCACCGCCGTCACTGCCCGGCGTCGGCGCGGTGGAGAAATTGGGTGACGGCTTCTATTCGATCTCGGGTGCGGCCACCGCGCCGGACGGTACGCTCTATTTCGTGGAGCATCGCTTCAACCGCATCTATCGCTGGACACGGGAGAAAGGGCTGGAGATCGTCCGCGACAATCCGCTCGACCCGGTCAATCTGGCGATCGACCGATCCGGCAACGTCATGGCGCTGTCGCCGCAAGGGCCGGAGGTGACCGTCTACAGCTTCAAGCCGGGCGAGCCGTCCGAGCGCGTAACCTTCATCCCGCCCACAGCGGCCAAACCGCGCAGCGACGTCACCGTCGCGCTGCCGGGCAACGTCTGGAAGAATGATGCCGAGTTCAAGGACCAGCTGAACCACGAAACCTATCGCTACTCCACGCTGGCCGAGCAATTCGCCCAAGGGATGGCGACGCCCAAGGCGCGGGAATATGTGTCGCCGGACGGCAGCCTTGTGCTGCCCGCTTTCCGCGTCTTCCGGCAGGGGGATTGGCGCTTCTCCGATACGATGGATGCGATGGGCTTCGTCACGGCCAAACCCGGCGAACGGGTCTTCCTGACCAACGCCTCGGAAAATCGGACCTATAATGGTCTGGTGGGCCAGCGTGGCAGCGTGACCGATCTGAAAGTCTTCGCCGAGCGCGGCGGCGAGAGCGTTGTCGCCGCGGCGGACGGACGGGTGTTCGTCGCCAACGGTCAGGTCTTCGTTTACGGGCCGGACGGGCAGGAACTGACGCAGATCCGTGTACCGGAACGGCCGATCCAGCTGATCATTGGCGGCAAGGACAAGCGGACGCTGTACATCCTGGCCCATCACGCCTTGTACGCGGTCGCGATCTGATCGCGACAGCTGCCGTGCCGAGACGGTAGCCCCGATCCGCTAGGCGGCTGGCGCCACCGGCTTGGCGGGGCTGGCCAGCCCGCGCTGCACCGCCGGCCGTGCCAACCCGCGTTCCAGCCAGGCGGGAACGGCGCGGAGCCTGTCATAGTCGACGAGCGGGCCGGCCTCGTAGAAGCCGATCAGGTTGCGCACCCATCCGAGCAGGGCGATGTCGGCGATGGTAAAATCCTCGCCCATCATCCAGGTGCGACCGGTCAGGCGGCTCTCCAGCACGCCCAGCAGGCGGATCGCCTCTTTGGTATAGCGTTCCAGCGGGCGCTTATCTTCGATCTCGCGGCCGGCGAATTTATGGAAATAGCCCACCTGACCAAAGGTTGGGCCGACGCCACCCACCTGAAAATGCACCCATTGAAACGTCTGATATCGCAGCGCCGGATCGGCCGGCAGCAACTGCCCGCTCTTTTCGGCAAGATATTGCAGGATCGCCCCGGATTCGAACAAACTCAATGGCTGCCCACCCGGGCCATCGGGATCGATGATGGCCGGGATTTTCCCATTCGGGTTCAACGTCAGATATTCCGGCGTCCAGCTCATATTCTGGTTGATGTCGATATAATGGCCTTCATAGGGAAGCCCGATCTCTTCGAGCGCGATCGAGATCTTCACGCCATTGGGTGTGAGTGCGGAAAAGAGCTGGAGACGATCCGGATAGACGGCGGGCCAGCGCCGCAGAACCGGAAAAGCCGACGGATCGATCATCACCTTGTCTCCCTGCCTTGGGTCAGTGCTTGTGGTCCGACACGCCGCCGCGACGCAAGTCTTGCGTCGGCGCGAAGCCATTCTGCCTTTCCATCGCATTGGCCCGCGTTAAGCTGATGGAAAATCGAGAGGGGCTCCACGGTGTCGAAAAATCCGCTGAACCAGAAGGTGCGTCGTGTGGTTGTCTGCGGAGGCGGCACCGCGGGCTGGGTCACCGCGACCGCGCTTGTGCGTCATCTGGGGCCGTTGCTGGATATCACCCTGATCGAATCCGATGAAATTTCCACGGTCGGCGTCGGCGAATCGACGGTCCCGACCTTTCGCAGCTTTCACGATTTCATGGGGATCGACGAACGCAAGTTCATGTCGGAATCGCTCGCGACCATCAAGCTTGGCATCGAATTTCGGGACTGGGCGCGCATCGGCGATCGCTACATTCATCCCTTCGGCGTGCTCGGCAAGCGCGTCAGCTGGATGTCGGATTTCCACCATTTCTGGTTGCACGCCCGCAGCAAGGGGTTCGGCGGCGAACTCGGCGAATATTGCCTGGAGTGGGTGGCGGGAGAAGCCAATCGCTTCACGAAAAGCATGGGGCCCATCGGCTATGCCTATCATCTCGATGCCGCGCGCTATGTGCGGTTCCTCCGCGGCCTTGCCGAGCCGGCGGGGGTCAAGCGGATCGAGGGCAAGATCCGCAATGTCGAGCTGGATACCGACAGCGGGAATATCGCCGCCGTCGTGCTGGAGGACGAGACGCGGGTGGCGGGCGATCTCTTCGTCGACTGCACCGGCTTCCGCTCGCTCCTGCTAGGACAGGCGCTGGGGGTTGAGTTCGAGGATTGGGGCCACTGGGTGACCACCAACAGCGCGGTGGCGGTCCAGTCCCGCTCGCCCAATCCGCCCGGGCCTTACACGACCTGTTTTGCGCACGAAGCCGGTTGGCGTTGGCGGATCCCGCTGCAGCATCGCGAAGGCAATGGCATCGTCTTCTGCAACGAATTCATGTCGGAGGATGAAGCGTGTGCCAAGTTGCTGGCCGACATCGAAGGCGAGCCGCTGGTCGATCCGTGGTCGCTGCGGTTCAAGACCGGCATGCGCCGCAAGACCTGGTATCGCAATTGTGTGGCGCTGGGGCTGGCCAACGGCTTTATCGAACCGCTGGAATCGACCAGCATCCACCTGATGATGACCGCGGTGACGCGCCTGATCGAGGACTTTCCCTTTGATGGCTGCCACGACGCATTGCTCGCGCGCTTCAACGACAAGTCGCGCCAGGAGTTCGAACATATCCGCGACTTCATCATCCTGCATTACCATGTCACCGAGCGCGATGATTCCGGCTTCTGGAAGCGGAACCGGGCCATGGAGATTCCGGACTCGCTGGCGGCGCGGATCGCGCTGTGGCGGGAGGATGGGCGCGCCTTCCAGATGCCGTACGAGCTGTTCCGGGTCGACAGCTGGGCGATGATCCTGACCGGCCAGCGGGTGATGCCGCAAGGCTATCACCGGCTGGCGGCGATGATGCCGCATGATCAGTTGCGCGAACAGCTGGCCACCATGCGGCGCGAGATTGCCGACAAGGTGGCGGCGATGCCGACGCATCCCGACTTCCTGAAACATCATTGCCCTGCCGCGGCAGAGGCGGAGCCTCGGTTCGCCGCCGCCGAATGATCACGCGCTCTGGCGGCGCCACGTCTCCAGCGCCGCCTGATGATCGGCCTCGGCCTTGTCGCGGGCGGCCTCCAGGCGCGCTCGCCGCGCTTCCTGCGTCTTGATCAGCGCGCGGCGCGTGCGTTCCAGCTTCTCGATCTCGCGAGACAGCGCATCCACCTCTTTGGCCTGTGAGGCCTCTTCCGCCGCCAGTGCCTGTTCGGCTTCGTCCAGCGCCGCGCGGCTGGGCCGGGGTGGCGGCGGCTTGCGCGGTTTCATCGTCTGCTTGCCCGGCGCGGGCCCCGGATCCGGGCCGGACGCCGCGGCCATCTGCTCCTGCGCAGAGCCGCGCAGCAGCTTGATGACCTTGCCCGGTTCCGCAAGCGGAGCGGCGGTCAATGCGGCATCGGTCACCAGCTCGGCTACGCCGCGGGCGAACAGATTGTGGTCCGTACCCCAAGCCTTCAGCGCAGCGGCCTGGCTCGGCGCTGCAACATAGGCATCGTGGAAGCCGATCGGCGTCCGGTAGACTTTCAGCGCGCGCGCCATGAGATCCTCCGCAGTGCAACACCAATGAGTGGGGTTTGCTCCCTACAAAGGGTGGCTAGCGCGCGCCGCTTTTGTTCGATAACGGCGCAATCTTCTTTAACGTCATAGTTTCAGGCCTTTTCGGATCGTTATCGGCGATGCTAGGGGCTGAGGTCTGGCCAGGGGGGCGGACACGATGTCGCGATATATCGTCCTGATTGCGATGCTGATCGCCTGTTCCGGCTGCGGCAAGAAGGCGCCTCCGCCTCCGCCTCCGCCAACCGTTTCGGTTGCGCTTCCGCTGCAGCGCGAAGTAGTCGATTGGGACGAATATGTCGGCCGCTTCCAGGCGCCACAGTCGGTCGCGTTGCGGGCGCGGATTACCGGTGTCGTCACGAAAATCCTGTTCCGCGATGGCCAGGACGTGCGTGCTGGCGACGCGTTGTTCATCATCGATCCACGGCCCTATCGCGCCCAGCTCGCCCAATCCGAGGCACAGATCGCGGCAAGCCAGGCAGCCTTGACCAACGCCACTTCGGTTGAGCGTCGCTCGGCCAAGCTGGCACAGGTGCAGGCGGTCAGCCGCGAAGAGCTGGAAAATGATCAGGCGCAGGTGCGCACGCAGACGGCGAACCTGCGGGCAGCGCGTGCCAATGCCGATCTTGCGCGGCTGAACCTTGGCTTCACCACGGTGCGCGCCCCGGTCTCGGGGCGTGTCTCCAGCCGGCGCGTCTCGCTGGGCGATCAGGTGACTGCGGGCGATACCCTGCTCACCACCATCGTGTCGCTCGATCCGATCTGGTTCGCGTTCGATGGCGCCGAGACATTCTATCTGAAATATCTGCGCGAGGCGCAACGCGGCACGCGCGGCTCGTCGCGCAACGCGTCCAACCCGGTGGATATCCAGCTCGCCGACGAAACGGGCTATCCGCACCGCGGCCGGATGGCCTTTGTCGACAATGCGCTCGATCCGGAATCCGGCACGATCCAGGCCCACGCGGTGGTGCCTAACCCGGATCACTTCCTGACGCCGGGCATGTTCGGGCGCGCCCGCCTGCTGGGATCGGGTACGTACAAGGCGCTACTCGTGCCGGATGAGGCGATCGTGACCGATCAGTCCCGCAAGCTGGTCTGGGTGCTGGGACAGGACGGCAAGCCCGTCCAGCGGGTCGTGGAGCTTGGGCCGGAGGTGATGGGCCTGCGCGCGATCCGCGAAGGCATCGCGCCGACAGATCTGGTGGTGCTGGACGGCATCGGTGCGCTCCAGCCGGGCGCCGCGGTCACGCCGCGTCGTACCACGATCAAGGTTCGCTCCAACGACGCCGGACCGTCGACGCAGTCGGTGACGGTGCCGCAGCCGGCCGCCGCCACCTTCTCCGATCGCGCGCACTGATCCGATGCGCTTCCCCCACTTTTTCATCGATCGGCCGATCTTCGCGGCGGTGCTGTCGATCCTGATCGTGATCGTCGGGGCGATCGCCTATCCGACGCTGCCGGTCGGCCAATATCCAGAGATCGCGCCGCCCACGGTGACGGTCACTGCCGCTTATCCCGGCGCCACCGCCGAGACGATGGCCGAAACGGTGGCGGTGCCGCTGGAGGAGCAGATCAACGGCGTCGAGAACATGATCTACATGTCCTCGTCGGCCGTCGGCGACGGCACGCTGACGATCACGATCAGCTTCGCGCCGGGGACGGATGTGAACAGCGCGCAGGTGCTGGTGCAGAACCGCGTGTCGGAAGCCGAGCCGCGCCTGCCGGAAGAGGTGCGCAATATCGGCGTCACCGTGCGCAAAGCGTCGCCCAACTTCCTGATGGCGATCGCGTTTTACTCGCCGGACAAATCGCTCAGCCAGCAATATATCAGTAACTACGTCACATTGCAGATCGCCGATCGCATCAAGCGCATCTCCGGCGTGGGCGATACGCGCACCGTCGGCGGCCGCGACTTCGCGATGCGTGTCTGGATCGATCCGGATCAGGCCGCCGCCCGCAATCTGACGGTCGAGGAGGTGATCGCCGCCATCCGCGCGCAGAACGTGCAGGTCGCGGCCGGCTCAATCGGGGCACCGCCGTTCAACAAAGGCGGTAACAGCGCCTTCCAGCTCGGCATCCAGACCGTCGGCCGCCTGAGCTCGATCGAACAATTTGGCGATATCGTGCTGAAGCGTCGCGACGACGGCGGGCTGACGCGGCTTCGCGACGTCGCCCGGATCGAGCTTGGCGCGCAGGACTATACGACCAACGCCTACGTTCATGGCCAGCCGGCATCGGTGCTGGCGGTGACGCAATTGCCGGGCAGCAACGCGCTCGCCGCCGCTGCATCGGTGGAGGACACGCTCAAGGAAATGTCCAAGAGCTTTCCGCCGGGCATGACCTACGCCATCCCCTATCAGCCGACGACCTATATCTCGGAATCGATCGCAGAGGTGCGCCGCACGCTGGTCGAGGCGCTGATCCTGGTGGCGCTGGTGGTGCTGCTGTTCCTGCAGAGCTGGCGCGCGGCGATCGTGCCGCTGGTCGCAATCCCGATCTCCCTGGTCGGCGCCTTCGCCGCGATGAAGCTGTTCGGTTTCAGCCTCAACAACCTATCGCTGTTCGGCCTCGTCCTCGCGATCGGTATCGTCGTCGACGACGCCATCGTCGTGATCGAGAATATCGAGCGGTTGATGGAGGAAGAAGGGCTGAGCGCGCTCAAGGCCGCGCACAAGACGATGGACGAAGTGTCGGGCGCGCTGATCGCGATCGCTCTGGTGCTGTGCGGCGTGTTCGTGCCGACCGCGTTCATCCCCGGCATTTCGGGGCAATTCTACAAGCAGTTTGCGCTGACGATCGTGTCCGCGACGGCGATCTCCGCCTTCGTGTCGTTGACGCTGTCCCCCGCCATGGCCGCCTTGCTGTTGAAGCCGCGGAACCACGACGAAACCGTACGGCCCGGGCCGCGTGGTTGGCCGCGGCGCTTCGCCAACGGATTCAACCGCAGCTTCAGCCGGTTGTCCGATCGCTACGGAAAGCTGACGGCGCGGTTGCTGACCAAATTGGGATTAGTCGGCATCATCTATGTTGCGCTGCTGTTGGTCGCCGGCTGGCGCTTCTATGCGACGCCGACCGGGTTCATTCCCGCGCAGGACCAGGGATATCTGATCGCCGCCGTGCAGATGCCGCCGGGCAGTTCGCTTGAGCGGACCAGCGCCTTCATGGAGCGCGCGATGGCGGAAGCGCACAAGCTGAAAGGCACGCGTACCGACGTCGCCTTTGCGGGCTTCGATGGCGCGACCTTCACCACCGCGCCCAACACCGGCGTGATCTTCGTGCTGCTGAAAGAACGCAAAGAGCGCGACAACATTACCGCCGACGAATTCGCCAACCAGCTGCGCGGCGCCTTCGCCAAACTTACCGAAGGCAATATCCTGGTGATCCCGCCACCGCCTGTGCAGGGTATCGGCACCGGCGGCGGCTGGAAGATGAATATCGAAGATCGCGGAGGCCTCGGCTACCAAGCGCTCGAGAAAGCGGCGTTCGCAATGATGGGCGCGGCCAATCAGAGCGAAGGCATCTCGTCCGCCTTCACCACCTTCAACACGCGTACGCCGCGGCTGACGGCGGATGTCGATCGACTGCGCGCCCAGCAACTGGGGCTGGACGTCTCCAGCGTCTTCGGCGCGCTCGGCTCCTATCTCGGTTCGACCTACGTCAACGACTTCAACTATCTTGGACGGACGTGGCGCGTAACGGCGCAGGCAGATGCGCGCTTCCGGCAATCGCGGTCTGATATCGAACGGCTGCGCGCACGCAGTGAATCCGGCAAGATGGTGCCGCTCGGTGCGGTCCTTACCGTCAAGGATGATACGGGCCCGTATCGCGTGGTCCGCTACAACCTCTATCCTTCGGCCGAACTGCAGGGGGATTCCGCGCGGGGCTATTCGTCCGGTCAATCGCTGAAGACGATGGCCGCGGTCGCCGCGAAAGTGCTGCCCAAGGGCATGAGTTTCGAATGGACGGACCTCGCCTATCAACAGCAGCAAGCGGGCAATACCGGCATCTATGTGTTCGCGCTGGCGGTGCTGTTCGTGTTCCTGTTGCTGGCCGCGCAATATGAAAGCCTGGTGCTACCGCTGGCGGTGATCCTGATCGTGCCGATGTGTCTGCTCGCCGCGATCCTGGGCGTGGATGCGTTCGGCATGGACAATAATGTGCTGACGCAGGTTGGACTGGTCGTGCTGGTGGGTCTGGCCGCAAAGAATGCGGTCCTGATCGTGGAATTTGCGCGCCAGGGCGAGGATGAGGGGCTGAGCCCGCGCGAAGCCGCCGAACGCGCGGCGCATCAGCGGCTTCGGCCGATCCTGATGACGTCGATCGCGTTCGTGCTGGGCGTGCTTCCGCTCGTCATCTCGCGCGGACCGGGCTTCGAGATGCGTCAGGCGTTGGGCGTGGCCGTGTTCTTCGGCATGATCGGCGTCACGATCTTCGGCCTGCTCTTCACGCCGAGCTTCTACGTCATCACGCGGGCCTTCGGCACGTGGACGCGCAAGCAGACGGATCGACTGCGACGCCGCCCACCGGCGGAGGAGCCCGCATGATGCGGCGTATCGTCCTAGGGCTGTCGGGAGCCCTCGCGCTGGCGGGTTGTGCCGTCGGCCCGGATTATCACGCGCCCAAGCTGGTCGAGCCGGCCAAGCAGCCATTCCTCGAAGGGCAGAATGCGGCGCTGCTTTCGTCGCAGCCGCTTCCGGCGCGCTGGTGGGAATTGTTCGCCGATCCGGTGCTGGATCGGCTGATTGCGGACGCCTTCGCCTATAACACGGACATCGCCCGTGCGGAGGCGAACCTGCGCCAGGCACGCGGCGTTCTATCCGAGCAGCGCGCCGGGCTGCTCCCGACCACCAACACCAGCGCGCAATATACGCACGGCCGTATCGGCGTGCAGAACACCGGCGTGGGCGGGGCGGGGACCGTCATCGGCGGCGGTGGCGGCGACGGGACCAACGGTCCGTCCGGCTTCAACTATGATTATTACCAGGTCGGTTTCGACGCCAGCTACGAGCTCGATGTCTTCGGGCGGGTTCGCCGATCGATCGAAGCGGCGCGTGGCGATTACCAGGCGCAGGCGGCCGCATTGGATGGTGTGCGGATCTCCGTCGCGGCGCAGGTCGCGCAAAGCTATGCCGACGCGTGCGGTTATGCCGAGCAGGCCGATGTCGCGCGGGAGACGGCGCGGCTGCAGAGCAATACGCTATCGCTGACGCAACGCTTGCTGGAGGCAGGCCGGGGCACGCGGCGCGATGTCGACCAGGCGGCTGTCACGGTCGAGCGCGCCAATGCGCAGGTGCCGCCGCTTGAAGCCAGCCGGCGCGCGGAAATCTACGCCCTGGCGGCGCTGACGGGCCGCCCCCCGGCGGAATTGGACCAGGCCGCGGCGGCATGCCGCGCTGTTCCCAAGATCAAGACCGCGATCCCCATCGGTGATGGAGCGACCTTGCTGGCGCGGCGGCCTGACGTGCGACAGGCGGAGCGGACCTTGGCGGCGGATACCGCGCGCATCGGCATCGCGACTGCAGCGCTCTTCCCGCAAATCAATCTGCTCGGATCGATTGGCCTGGGTGCACCCAGGGTCAGCGACGTGGGTAAGTCGTCCTCATTCAGCTATTCGATCGGGCCGCTCATCTCGTGGAGCTTCCCCAACATCGCGGTGGCGCGGGCCCGCATAGCCCAGGCGCGCGCCGGATCCGATGCGTCGCTCGCAGGCTTCCAGGGAACCGTCCTCAACGCGTTACGCGAGACGGAAAGCGCGCTGGCCCGCTATACCGCCGCCTTGACGGAAAACGCGGCGCTGGCTCGCGCGAGTGCGGCAGCCAGCGATGCTGCGGAATTGTCGCGGCTGCGCTTCACGACCGGGCGTGACAGCTTTCTGAACCTGTTGGTGGCCGAACAGGATCGCGCCGCGGCACGGATTGCGCTCGCCCAGTCGGATACGACCGTCGCGGAACAGGCTGTGAGCCTGTTCAAGGCGCTAGGGGGCGGATGGGAAAATGCGGCCCCGACGGTTCGCGCCGCGCCTGCTGCCCAATCGTCGCTCAGCCAACCTCAGCCGAGCGCCCATTAGAGCGGTGCTGGAGCTCCGGCCGACAGCGGGCGGAGCGACACGCCGCGGCAGATTGAGGAGGGGGCGACGTTGATCGCTGTCGCGGCCTTGGCTATCAGCATAACGGCAGCGCCGCCGGATCCGCAATTGGCGCGCATGACCGCTGGGTACGAAGCGGCGGGTGAGACGGGCGTCTCGCTGCCGATGGTCCATCAATTCGCGCCACCACCCTCCACGCCATGAAGCCGGTCGTGCCGGATCGGCGGAGAAAGCTGCTCCGCCTGGTTGCCGTCTGCCCGGCCGCTTCGTAAGTGCGGCCCAGGGCAGGCGCCTATTGTCGCTAACGATACGAGAAACGGGGCTTTTTGGATAATCTAGTTGAAGGCGCCGGATCCGAGCGCTTGCTCGGCGGTGCCGTACGAGCGAGCGACTGCCATAGCAGCCGCGGCCCCTTGCCCGTGCCAGGTGTCGCCCGATGGCCATAACCGCGACCCCAGCAACGGCGCATAGGTCCATGCGTCGTATCGCTGCGATCGACGGTCTTCGTGCGGTCGCCGTGCTGTCCGTCCTGCTCTACCATGCAGGCTTCGCGCTGCTACCCGGCGGTCTGGCAGGGGTGGACATCTTCTTCGTCATCTCGGGCTTCGTCGTCAGCCGATCGATCCTTGCCGACCGAGGGGATCGGCGACGTGCGATCCTGGCCGGCTTCTACGCCCGCCGTCTCCGCCGGATCGCAGCGGCCTTGATCGTCGTGCTGGTGCTGACGACCTTGGCCTATTGCCTGTTCGTGCCGAGTGCCTGGCTGAGCGATACCGTGCAGCGCACCGGGCTGTCGGCTTTCGCCGGTTTCAGCAATGTGGTCCTCGGCCTGAATGGCGACACATATTTCTCGCCCACCGCCACCCTCAATCCGTTCACCCACACTTGGTCCCTGGGTGTCGAGGAGCAATTCTACCTGCTGCTCCCCGCCATTCTTATCCTGTCTGGGGTGACCTCGCCCAAGGGGGAGCGTAGGGTCGCGACGCTGGCTGTCGGTGTCCTCGCCGCGCTTTCGTTGGTCGCCTGCAGCCTTCTGGCACCCGATCATCAGCGGCTCGTTTTCTATTCGATTGCGACCCGCTTCTGGGAGTTGGGCATCGGCGTCCTGCTGTGTCTGACCGAAGCGCGCTGGGCGCAGGCGGTCCTGCGGCTACCCCTGCTCCTCCAGAATCTCGTCGCGCTTGCCGGCGCGGCGGCCATCCTGTTCGTGCTCTGCTCCGTGCCGGGCCCGCTTTTCCCGTTTCCGCAGGCAATCGTGGCAGATCTGGGGGCGGCGGTCCTCATCGCGATCGTCGTGACGCGCCCCAGCGGAGCTACGACAAGACTGCTCGCCATCGGGCCGATCCGGATGATCGGGCTTGCTTCCTATTCCATCTATCTTTGGCATTGGCCGCTGATTGTCATCATGCGGTGGACCGTCGGCCTGGACGAGATGTCCTATAGGCTTTGCGCGGTGGCAGCGTCGCTCCTGCTGGGATTCCTGTCTTATCATTGGGTCGAACAACCGACGCAGCGTTCGGCCATTCTGAAGGACGGCTTCCCCGGCCGGCACATCGCGCTTCACCTGCTGCTGCTTGCTGGCGGAGCCTTGATCAGCCTCGGCTTGCTATGGGCGAAAAATCAGATCAGCCTTAGCCGCACCGCCGATATCGCCACCTGGTATAGCAGCAAGGGCAGCCACCATGTCGGGCCGCCGCCGCTGCATGCCGTGCGCTACGCCCAGACCAAGACGAAGGGCGGCGTGGTGCGGACTTTCGCGCCGGAGCGGCCGATCGGACGGACCGTGTTCGTCATCGGCGATTCGCATAGCTTGCCATATCTGCCGGCGTTTCGCCGTCTTGCCGAGGATACCGGTATTACCGTGCGCGCCTATTTCGTGCCGCATTGCAGCTTCCTGCCGCTAAACGTCGCCATGCGGACGATCGAGGGGTGCAATCTGGATTTCTACCGGGCGGCGCTCGCCGAGATAGCGGCAACCGGACACCGGGGGGATATCTTGTTCCTGCCGAACCTGCGTGTACCCCGGCTGGTGGATCAATGGGGACCGGTGCAGCCGTGGGTTTCCGATCCGGCCCAACGCCGCGCCGCTACAGCCGAGGCCGTCTCGCTGCTGCGGCCGGTGTCAGTGCAGGGCATCACGATCCTGTTCGAGAGCCCAATGCCGGTGTTCAAGTCGGTGCCCTTCCGCTGTTCCGACTGGTTCAACCGGATGAACCCGACCTGCGCAGCAGGCTTCGAAGTGCCGCGAGCGGACATGGACGCGATGCGCACCGAGCCGCTGGCGCAGATGCAGGCCATTGCCGACGCGTTAGGCAATGTGCGGGTCTGGAACGCGTTTGATGTCCTGTGTCCGGGCCGCCGCTGCTCGGCCTTCCATGGCGAGCAGCCGCTGTTCCTCGATGGCGATCACCTGAGCGGCTACGGCCAATCCTTCCTGTATCCGAGCCTGAAGCACGCCGTCCTTCAGGGCACGCCCCGGGCGTCTCAAACACGTACCGACTAGAGACGCCCGATCGGCGCCTGCGGACTGGATGCAGTACATGGTCGGGGAGAGAGGATTCGAACCTCCGGCCCCTGCCTCCCGAAGGCAGTGCTCTACCAGGCTGAGCTACTCCCCGACGGAGGCGGTTCTCGATACCCTCGGGGGGCGAACCGGCGTTGCCAAGCGGGGGCCTGTTAGCGAGCGCGGCGCGGGGCTGCAAGCGCTATCGACGCATGGCCTGCGGTTAACGGTTGATCGACATGACGGACCGTTGTCACAGTTGATCGAGATGGTGGCGCCATGGCTGGGCTGTCGCTATCGACGCGCCGGTGAACCTTCTTGAAGCGATCGCGGCCGCACTCGGGCTCGCCAATGTCTATCTTCTGATGCGCCGGAGCATCTGGAACTACCCGTTCGGGTTGGCGATGGTGGCGCTGTATGCGGACGTCTTCTTCACCGCAAAGCTCTATAGCGATGCGATCCTGCAGCTCTTCTTCTTCGCGACCCAGATTTACGGCTGGTGGGCATGGTGGCGCGCGGGTGGCACGAAGCATCCGGTCGAGGTGGGGCGTTTGACGGCTGCCGCCCGGATTGCCTGGATCGTGATGATCGGGCTGGTGACGCTGTTGTGGGGTGCCTTCATGCACGCGAATACCGACGCTGCGTATCCGTGGTGGGATGGCGCCATTGCGGTGATGAGCATCTCCGCCCAAATCCTGCTCGCGCGACGCTGCATCGAGAACTGGGTCCTGTGGATCGTGATCGATCTGCTGGCGATTCCGTTGTTCGCCATGAAGGCGCTGCCCGTTACGGTCATTCTCTACGCCATATTCCTGCTTCTTTCTTCGTTGGGGTTGCGGCAATGGCTCCGGGCCGAGCGGGAGGCAGCACGCATATGACGCACGGTGTGGTCTTTGGCCGGTTCATGCCGCTCCACGGCGGGCACATTGCCCTCGTTCGAACCGCTCGGGCCTTGGTCGATCATCTCACTATCGTCGTCTGCTGGCAGCCCGACGATGAAGTGCCCGGCGCCGTGCGCGTCCAGTGGATGCTGGAAATGTTTCCGTCGCTTCGCGTCGTCGCACATTGCATGCCGTCGCCGCACAGCATCCTTCCGTCACCCGACCATCTTGGGGCGTTCGCGGCGCAGATGCAGGAGATTCACCCCGAACCGGTGGATCGGCTGTTCGCATCCGATGCCCGTCAGGAGCCGCTGGCCGTGGCGCTGGGGGCACGCTTCGTTCTGCTCGATCCGGATCATGCGGGGGTGCCGGTTCGCTCTGCCGATGTCCGCACCGACCCTCTCGCCAGTTGGCCGTTCATCCCGCCCGTGGTGCGGTCGGCTTATGCGTCGACCATCTGTCTGCACGGGCCGGAAAGCACGGGAAAAACCACGCTGACCCGGCGACTGGCCGAGCATTTCGGAACGCTCTACGTCCCCGAATATGGCCGGACCTATTGCGAGCAATATGGTCTGGATTTGACCATGGACGATCTGGTCACGATCGGCCGGACGCATTGCGCCATGACGGCGGCGCTTGTGCGTCTGTGCCGGCAGCGCCTGTTCCTGGACACCGATCCGCTGATGACGGCGGTGTGGGCGGACATGCTGTTCCAGCAACGTGATCCGTGGTTCGAGCGCTTCGACACCACGGCCAAGCTCTATCTGCTACTCGACATCGACATGCCGTGGATTGACGATGGCACGCGCTTCTTCGGCGATCGTGATCGGCGGCGGCAATTCTTCGATCTTTCGCGGGCGGAGCTGGAGCGGCGGGGTGTCGTCTATCGCGTGATCCGCGGCACGTTCGAGGAACGATTCGAGAATGCATTGGCCGCGATCGAGGAGGCCGGGCTTTAACAGCGCATTCTATCCTTTTACCCCAGCTATCCACAGTTTTGTCACCATGAAGGGCTTAGCTTGCTTGCGTCTCGGGCAGGCTGGGTTACCTTCAGGGCAGGCAATTGAGGTGCGATGATGATCGCCGACGAGTATGAGAACGGGCGCGGAGACGAGGCGCCGGTCGATACGCTCGAAACCTATTTCGAAGCGCATGGCTGGACGCATGATCGCGTGGGTGAGGACGAGATCGTCGCCACCGTACCTGGAAGTTGGGCGCAATATGAGTTGCGCGGTGTGTGGCGCGAGGACGATCGCGTGCTGCAATTCCTGGCGCTGCCGGATATCCGCGTGGCGCCGGACAAGCGCGCAGCGGTGTACGAGACGATAGGGCTGGTGAACGAACAGCTTTGGATCGGCCATTTCGAAATTTGGTCATCCAACGGCATGCTGCTGTTCCGCCATGCGGCCTTGCTGGATGGATCGAGCGAAAGTCCGCTGACCATGGAGCAGGCCGGCACGCTGATCGAAGCGGCGATCGACGAATGTGAACGTTTCTACCCGGTGTTCCAGTTCGTGCTGTGGGGCGGAAAAACACCCGCCGAAGCAATGGCGGCGGCCCTGATCGAAACGCACGGCGAAGCGTGAGCCTCTCTGTCGTGGAGGGGCCGATCTGGCTGGTCGGCTGTGGCAATATGGCGGGTGCGATGCTGCGGGGCTGGCTCGATGGCGGCGCCGATCCCGCCGCCTTCACCGTGATCCGCCCGTCGGGCGCACCGGTCGGCGAAGGCATCACCGTGGTCCAGGCGTTGCCCGCGGACGGGCCCGTGCCCGCGTTGGTGGTCCTTGGCGTCAAGCCGCAACTGCTGGATGTGGTTGCGCCGGATCTCGCGCCCATGCTCGCGCCGGAAACATTGCTGCTATCCATCCTGGCGGGGGTGGAGCTTTCGACGCTACGTCGACGCTTCGCCACGCCGCACACGATCGTGCGCGCGATGCCGAATATGCCGGTTGCGATCGGGCGGGGCGTGGTAACGCTGGCCAGCGACACCGCGGATGCGGGTGCCCGTGCGCGGGCGGAAGCGCTGATGGCACCGCTCGGCCTTGTCGAATGGATGGACGAGGGTCTGTTCGACGTCGTGACCGCGCTCGCGGGCTCCGGGCCGGCATTTCTGTTCCGCTTTATCGATGCGCTGGCGGAGGCTGGAGCGGATTCCGGTCTCCCGGCGGATCAAGCCGCGCGCATGGCGCTGGCGACGGTCGCAGGTGCCGCAGCGCTGGCCGCCGCGGAGGACGAGAGCCCCCGTATGCTCGCCGATCGCGTTGCCAGCCCCGGGGGCAGCACGCGGCGCGGGCTGGACATATTGGATGAGCCGGAGGGGCTCGTCCCGCTATTGCGGAACACCTTGACCGCCGCGATCCTGCGTAATCGCGAGATGGCGGCCGCCGCGCGCTGATCAGCGCGGGCGGCTGACCGGCTGACCGCCGGCCTGGCGGTGGCGTATGACGCGCAGGTAACCTTCGATCAACGCGCGGTTGACTGCATCCCACGAATAGCGCTCGCTGACGGCGCGACCCGCGGCGCCCGCCGCCGCGCGAGCCTCGACATCCTCGCAATAAAGCTGGAGCGCCTGCGCGAATTGCTCGTTTGCGCCGGGGCGGATCAGCCGACCGGTGACGCCGTCCTCGACAAGGCTCAGGCTGCCGGTCGCGCGGGCCGCGACGACGGGCAGGCCGCACGCCATCGCTTCCAGCGTGACATTGCCGAACGTTTCCGTGACGCTGGGATTGAGCAGGATGTCGGCCGACGCGACGGCGCGGCCCAGATCTTCGCCGCGCTGGAAGCCGACGAAAATCGCATCGTCCGGCAGACGCCCTTCGAACCAAGGCCGGGCCGGACCGTCGCCGATCACCAGCACCCGCGCGTTCACATTGCGGCGGCGCAGCAGGTCGATCGTCTCCGCGAAGACATCGAGCCCTTTTTCCATCACGACCCGGCCGATGAAGCCGATCACCGGCTGATCGTCGGCGATCCCCAGGCTGCGGCGCCACGCCATGTCCCGCCGGTCGGGCGAGAAGATGTCGGTATCGACGCCCCGTGACCAGATGCCGACATCATAGCTCATGCGCTGTTCGCGAAGGACCTGCGCCATCGATTCCGATGGCGCGAAGATCGCGTCGCAGCGCCGATAAAAGCGGCGCAACACGCCTTCCACCACCGGTTCCATGAAGGCGAAGCCGTAATAACGCGGATAGGTTTCGAAGCGTGTGTGCACCGACGCCACGACCGGAATGTCCCAGGCGCGCGCCAGCGTGACCGCGCGATGGCCGAGGAATTCCGGGATCGCCACGTGGAATATGTTGGCCCCGAATTCTTTCAGGTCGCGCTGGATCTTGGGCGGGATTCCAAGCGGAACGCGATATTCGGTGCGACCGGGAATGGGGATGGCGGGGATGCCGACGACCTTGCCGGTGGAGGGAAAGGCGGGGGTCTTGCTCTTCGGGCTATAGATGCGAACCTTCGCACCCTGATTCTGCAAATAGCCGGCCAGGCGGTTTAGCGCCTGGTTGGCGCCATCGCGCACGTAATTGTAATTGCCGGAGAAAAGGGCGACGCGAAGATCGGAAACGTCCATGATCCGAGCGTGTTACCCAGCCTTTGCGCAAAACGCCATTCGCGGCCGCGTCACAGCAACGTAAGCAGGCGGGCTGCGGCCATAAAGTCACGCCGCCGCGCCGCGCGGGTCTCGGCGGCGAGCTGGTCCTCACCCCAACGCTCGGCCTGCCACAGCTCGTCGAGGTGGGTAAGATCGAACGCGGCATCGGCCCCGACCGCGTCTTCGGAAAGGGCCAGGGCGGTGACGAGCGATCCGCCCAAGGTGATTAGCGGCGCCATAGCTGCCAGTGCGAATATGTCGCGTGCCGCAAGCGCCTCACCCAGGCGTTGCACCGTCGCGGCGGGCTGAGGAACGTGGACGATCCCCGCCGTGACCATGAAGTGGATATCGTATCGCGCCTGCGCCCAATCGAGCAGAGGATCCCAGGCAGTGTTCTGACGCGCGATCAGTTCGGGTGGCCCATCGGCGCGGTAGCAGAGCAGGTCGGTCTCGCCATAGGCGGCCAGCATTTTGGCGAAGGCGGCCGGATCCGGCGCGACACGGTCGATCGCGGCATTGCCGAGGCCGGTCAACGGCATCGCGCGTGGGTCGATGACCTCACCTTGCGATCGCCATTCCTCCGCAATTTCCGCGGCCAGAGCAGGGTGAGGGATTGCGAGCGTCGCCCGAGCCGGCGTCTTGACCGGCCGCCCGTCCAGCAGGATCGCGCCGTCGGCTACGGAGACATCGGAATAGAAGCGCTTCACCGCAGCGCATCCAATATCGCGACGAGGGTCGACGGATGCTCGGCCACGACATCGGCGCCGCCATCCAGCAGCGACTGACGATTATGATAGCCCCAGGCGACCCCGATTGCGGCGCAGCCTGCCGCCTTGGCCATCTCCATGTCGAAGCTCGTGTCGCCGATTATCACTGTCGTCTCCGGACCAGCGCCGGCATCTGCCATCGCCTGATACACCATCGATGGATCTGGTTTTGAAGGATGGCGATCGGCGGTTTGCAACGTCACGAAGCGGGGATGCAGGCCATGATATTCGAGGACATGCTTAAGACCGCGATCCGATTTGCCTGTCGCCACGCCAAGCAGCCAGCCCTGTGCTTCCAACCCCGAAATCGCTTCGGCAATGCCATCATATAATGGCTCCTCGGCCAGCCCCTGGGCGCGGAGATCGAAGAAGGCGGCCTTGTAGGATTGCGACAGTGCGTCGTGTGTGACGGCATCGCCGCCGGGATGGAGGGCGGCCATGGCCTCCAGCAGCGAAAGGCCGATGATCGCACGCGTCGCGGCATCGTCGGGTGCCGTCAGACCGTTGGCCGCGAAGCCCAATTGCATGGCGCGACAGATGGTGGCCTGGGAGTCCACCAGGGTGCCGTCGCAGTCGAAAAGCGCGAGACGGTTCATCGCGCGTCCGCCATTGCTGCAGCGGCATCATACGCGCCGATTGCGCGTAGCCCTTCGATGGCGCCGGCCGCTTCGGCATCGCTCTTGTTCTGCCCCAGCTTGGCGGCGCCGCGGAAAATCGGGGCGTCGATCGCGAAGCCGGCAATGCCGCGTTCCAATGCCGCCAGCTTGGTCTTGTCCATCTTGCCGGTCGTCCAAGCGGGCTTGGGCGCCAGGCGCGCTTCCTGGTCGGCGCTCAGCTGATCCAGCTGCGCACGCGTCTCCGCCGCGTCGAGCCGCCGCGCGATCCCCTCCATCTCCACCAGTCGATAATTCCAGGTCGGCACCTGATCGGCGGTGCCATACCAATCCGGGCTGACGTAGAAATGCGTCCCGATCACGCTTGCCAGAACCGGTGCACGATCGAGCCGCCTGGTCAAAGGATTGCCGAGCGCAAGGTGGAAGCATGGCGATCCCGCGGCGTCAAAGCTCAGCGGCGCCTGCGCGCTCAGCAGCCGTCCGTCCACCAGCGCGACGATCTGCGCGAAGGCGGTTTCACGCACGAACGAGCGCATTTCGGTTTCATCGGTCCAGGCAAAGCGCGGGCTGGGATGGGTCACCGCGCTCCCCGCGACCGCCGTTCTCCCTTGCGTTCCTTGCGACGCGCCTTGGCGGCGGCGCTGATCGCCTTCTTCTTACCCTCGGCGGTTTCGCTGAATTTGGGCGGATCGAATGGCACTGCGTCGCCCAGCTCCAGATCGAAGCCGAGATGGGACAGGCTCTCGAGGAAATGGCGCGGTGCCTCGGCCGTGACGTCCAGCTTGCTGCCATCCGGATGATCCACCCGCAGCCGCCGTGCGTGCAGGTGCATCTTGCGGCTGATGCCGCCGGTGAGGAAAGCATCCTGGCCGCCATATTTGCCATCGCCGACGATGGGGTGGCCGATCGCCGCCATATGCACCCGCAGCTGATGGGTGCGGCCGGTATAAGGTTCGAGCTGCACCCAGGCCGCCGTGTTGCCGGCGCGCTCGATCACACGGTAGCGGGTGCGGGCAGGGGCACCTTCTTTCATGTCGACGTGCATCTTTTCCCCGCCTGTGCCGGGCTGCTTGGCAATTGGCAGTTCGATCATCCCGTCCTCTATCGAAGGGACGCCGACGATCAGCGCCCAATAGAGCTTGCGCGCGGTGCGGCTGGAAAAGGCCTTGGCGAAATGCGCCGCGGATCCTGACGACCGCGCCACGAGCAGAACACCCGATGTATCCTTGTCGAGGCGATGAACGAGCTTCGGGCGACCCTCTGCTTCGAACTGGATGCCGTCGAGCAGGGCATCGACATGATGCTCGGTCTTCGTGCCACCTTGCGTGGCCAGGCCGGGCGGCTTGTTGAGCACGATCGCGGCACGATCCTTATACAGGACCATGCCCTGGATCAGTTCCTCATCTTCCGGGCTGAGGGCGGCGCGCTGCTTCTTCGGCTTCGCCTTGGCGGGCGCCGCGGCTTCCAGCGGGGGCACGCGAATAGTCTGCCCCGCCGCGATATGATCGCCGGGCGCCACCCGCTTGCCGTCCAATCGCAATTGTCCTGTACGCGCCCAGCGTGAAACGATGTTGAAGCTCGCATCCGGCATGTGGCGCCGAAACCAGCGATCCAGCCGAATGCCGTCATCATCGTCCGCAACGACGAAGCTGCGCGCGTCCTGTACGACCTCGCTCATGCGATTGCCCGGGTCGCGAAGAGGCCGACCATGAGCATCAGGATCGACCCCGCGACCGACGACACGGCGTAGGCCGCGGCACGCACGATCTGGCCGCGCAGCAGCATGTTCACCGCCTCGAGGCTGAAGGCCGAGAACGTGGTGAAGCCGCCGAGTACGCCGACACCGATGAACAGGCGAAGCGGCTCGCCGTCGGCCGGCGAGAAGGCGCGGGCCAGCAGGCCGGCCAGGATGCCCATGAGAAGGGCACCCAGCAGATTGACGATCCAGGTCCCCCAGGGAAAGCCTGGGCCCAGGTTGCGCAGCGCGGCACTGCCGACCTGATAACGGAAGCCGGCGCCGATCGCGCCGCCGATCATGACAAGAAGAAGGGGAGGCATGGTCAATGCTGTAGCCGCTGCGCGCTCGCGCGGCTAGCCGATCAGCAGGCCCGCCAGGACCAAGAGCAGGCCGAGCGTGGCCACAGCCCAGACGATCGTGCGGATCACGGGAATTCCGGTGGCATAGAGCGGCACGTAGACGAGCCGCCCAAGGAAATAGAGCCAGGCACCGATCTCAGTCTTGGTGCCGAGCCGCCCGGCGACCGCGGCCGCGAGGACGGCGCCGATGAACAGCGGCAAGGTTTCGAACAAATTGGCCTGGGCGCGCAGCATCCTGGCCGGCAGCGGATCGAGCGGCGGCATCGTCTCGTCACGTGCGCCGCGATTCCACTTGCCGCCATATTGCCGCGTGCGCAGGCTGCCCGCGATCATGATCTGGACGAGCGCCAATACCAGCGTGAGGCCAAGCAGCGTCAATTCGATCCGCATCCATCTTGCTCCGCTTTCGCCGTGCCGTCTAAGCGATCGATGACGCCGGCTGTGTTGTGCTGGCAATACAGCACAAGTCGCCCCATATGCGGCTGGAGGAGTTTGTCCATGCTGAACCTGATTTCGTTGGCGATCGGTATCATCTCGATCGTTCCCGTATTGCTGGCGCTGCTGCCGCTGCTCGGATGGGCGAACTGGTTCATCCTGCCGTTACCGGTGGTCGGCGCGATCATAGGGTCGCTGGCGTACGGCAAGGCCGGCCGTAATCTCAACCTGATGGTGCTGGCCGTCGCCGTGCTGCGGCTGTTCCTGGGCGGCGGGATTTTCTGATGATGCTCGCGGCACTGGTGCTGGCAACATCCACCCCCACCGACGCGACATCCGTTCGGGACCGATCGGCCGCGGCGGCGGTGCAGGTCGTGCAGGATTATTATGCCGCGATTGCGCGCCGGGATTATACCGCCGCGCATGCACTATGGAGCGGCGGGCATAGCCTCAGCCAATTTCGACAAGGCTATGCTAAGACGGCGTGGGTCAAGTTCACGCCTGTTCCTCC
>NZ_JBMDXN010000088.1:0-17032 GCF_048595155.1 Sphingomonas sp. | reverse complement strand
GGCGTCAACACGCGTCCCTGGCTGGTCCCCCCAACGGAACGGCCCAGGATCAGATCGGCGCCGAAAAGAGGGGCAAGCATGGTGCCCGCCGAGTTAAGCGCCTGCACGAGGTTCAGGCGCGAGGATGCCGTCTCAGCCGGTCCTACCACCGCCACATAGGGATTGGCGGCCACCTGGAGCAGCGTGATGCCGCTCGCAATCACGAACAGCATGACCAAGGTGACGCAATAGGCGACCGGCGGCAACGTCGCACCGCTCGCCAGCGCGAGCGGGCGCACGACCGATGGATCGAAGGAAGGCAGGCTGGCCGAAAGCACCATGCCGAGCGCGCCGGCAGCCATGATCCCCAGCCCAACCACCAACGATTTCTGATAGCCGATACGTTCGATCAGCTTGGCCGAGGGGATCGAGGCGAAGAAATAAGCGATGAACCAGACGCTTTCGATCAACGTGGTCTGGGTATAGGTCAGTTCGAACACACTGCGCAGATGCGGCAGCAACGTGTTGTTAATGACCGTTATAAAGCCCCACATAAAGAATAAGGTGGCCAGGAGAACGAGGGTCGGGCCATAGGATGCCGTGCTGGTTGCAGTGCCGAGGGATCGGGGGGGTAAACCAGCCGGACCGGCCATATTTCATCCTCTCACAATATCGGTCAGATAGCCGATCGGGATCATTCCCTTTTGATTTTGTCTGAGTATAAATCGCCGGCAAGGCCGTCAATGGTGCGTCCTGCTGGAGAATGCCCCACCGCAAGGTCGATCTTCCGATGCTCGGACGCCATAGCAGCCAACTTACCGACCATTCATCCCTTTTCGTCAGCGCGCGCTGAACCCTTTCGAAAGTGAAAGCATGACCGACCGCCGCCCGCCCGAGGGCACCAAGCTCCGCTCCCGCGCTTGGTTCGACAATCCCGAAAATATCGACATGACCGCGCTCTATCTGGAACGCTATCTGAATTTCGGATTGAGCCTAGAAGAGCTTCAGTCAGGCAAGCCGATCATCGGTATCGCCCAGACCGGATCGGATCTTTCGCCGTGCAACCGGCATCATCTCGTGCTGGCAGAACGCATTCGGGAGGGCATTCGCGAGGCCGGCGGCATCGCCATCGAATTCCCGGTTCATCCGATTCAGGAGACCGGAAAGCGCCCCACCGCCGGTCTCGACCGCAATCTTGCCTATCTCGGCCTGGTCGAAGCGCTTTATGGTTATCCGATCGACGGCGTCGTGCTGACCACCGGTTGCGACAAGACGACCCCAGCCTTGTTGATGGCGGCGGCAACGGTGAACCTTCCCGCGATCGCTCTGTCCGTCGGCCCGATGCTGAATGGATGGTTCAAGGGCGAACGCACGGGATCCGGCACGATCGTGTGGAAGGCGCGGGAGTTGCTGGCCACCGGCGAGATTAACGCGCAAGGCTTTATCAAGCTCGTTGCGTCGTCTGCGCCGTCGACTGGCTTCTGCAATACGATGGGCACGGCCAGCACGATGAACTCGCTTGCCGAGGCCTTGGGCATGATGCTGCCGGGAACGGCCGCCATCCCGGCGCCCTATCGGGACCGCCAGGAATCGGCCTATCACACCGGTAAGCGCATCGTGGAGATGGTTGCAGAGGATCTGAAGCCGTCGGACATCATGACGCGCGAGGCATTCCTGAATGCGATCGTCGTCAATTCGGCGATCGGTGGATCGACCAATGCGCCGATCCATCTTCAGGCAATCGCACGCCATGTCGGCGCAGAGCTGACGCTGAAGGATTGGCAGGAGCATGGTCATAAGGTTCCGCTGCTCGTCAACCTGCAGCCGGCCGGCGAATATCTGGGCGAGGATTATTACCGGGCGGGATCTGTGCCCGCCGTGGTGGCCGAACTGATGAAGCAGGGGCTGATCCACGAACAGGCGATCACGGCGAACGGCCGCACCATCGGAGACAATTGCCGAAATGCGACCATCGAGGATGAACGCGTGATCCGCCGGTTCGAGGATCCGTTGCTGGCCGAGGCAGGCTTCCTCGTCCTCAGCGGCAATTTGTTCGATGCCGCGATCATGAAGACCAGCGTGATCAGCCCCGAATTTCGTTCGCGCTATCTGTCCAATCCGGACGATCCCGACGCGTTCGAGGGACCGGCCGTAGTGTTTGACGGACCGGAGGATTATCATCACCGGATCGACGATCCGGCAACCGGCATCACCACCGATACAATCCTGTTCATGCGGGGCGCCGGCCCCATCGGCTATCCGGGCGCGGCGGAGGTCGTGAACATGCGGCCGCCCGCTTATCTGATCGAAGAGGGCGTCCACGCACTGCCCTGCATCGGGGATGGGCGTCAATCAGGGACGAGCGGATCGCCTTCCATCCTCAATGCCTCACCGGAAGCGGCGGCGATGGGCGGCCTGGCTTTGCTGCAGACGGGCGACCGCGTGCGGATCGATCTCGCCAAGGGCCGGGCGGATATGCTGATCGACGATGCGGAGTTGCAGGCGCGGCGGGAGGCGCTGGTTGCGGCAGGCGGCTATGCCTATCCCGCTTCTCAGACGCCGTGGCAGGAAATCCAGCGTGCGCTGGTCGGTCAGATGAACGAAGGCGCTATCTTGGAAGGCAGCGAGAAATATCAGCGCATCGCGCAGACGCGGGGTCTTCCGCGCGACAATCACTAGGCCTGGAAGCGGGTGGCGGCGAAGCGCCGTCACCCATTTCCAAACAGCGTCGACGATCTCGTTCCGGACAGACGCGCCATCAATCCTCGAAAGCTTCGACCTCTCGCCGCTGACCGCGTAGATAGGCATCCGCAACGTGGCGTAGCGGACTAAGATCGACGTCGCTCTCGCCCGCCTGCACGAGCGCTGCAAACCTATCGTAAAGACCATGATATTCGGCTTCCGGCGGCAGTGTCTGCGCAGCGCCGTCGATCATCAATTCACTGCCACCCTTGCTGAGCACCAGCTTGCCGCTATCCGTTTCCACGCGGACGTCCCAGGTCTGCGGACCGGTCTGGCGCCAGTCGAATTCCGCGCGGATCGGCGCACCATCGACAGTCACAAAATCAAGGTCGGCGGCAATCGGCGCCGCCCGATTGGCGGGGAAGGAAAGGGTGCCCTGTTGCAGGTAGAAGTCGGGCAAGATCCGCGTTGCCACGGACAGAGCGTTGATGCCGGGATCGAAGACGCCCATTCCGCCTGCTTCCCAAATCCAAGCCTGGCCGGGATGCCAATGCCGGACATCCTCTTTCCATTCGATCTCGACACGCCGGATCGTGCGATCCTGCAGCCACAGGCGTGCTGCCTCGACGCCTGAAGCATAGCGCGAATGCCAGCTTGCGAACAAAGTGACGCCATTGTCCCGGGCGATCCGCTTCAGCGCTTCTACCTCGCTCAGCGTCGCCCCGGGCGGCTTCTCCAGGAACACGTGTTTGCCGGCCTCCAGCGCCTGCCGCGCTGCATCGAACCGCACCTGCGGCGGCTGGCACAGGGCAATGGCTGCCGGCGCGTCGTCGCTCGCCAGTAATTGCTCGATCGTCTGAAAATGCGCGCAGCCTTCGAGCGACTGATTACGGCTGGCGATCGCGACAAGCTCAAAATCAGGAGAGTCACGCAGGACGGGAACATGCTGATCCTGCGCGATCTTGCCGAGCCCAACTAGGCCGATGTGGATGACCATGTCAGAGCGCCTTCACGGCGACCGTTGCGGGCGCTTCGATTGCGATGGGGTTGCGCACGGGCAGGGTAAAGGGCGCGGCTTCGATCTCGAAAATGTCGCCCTTCTGCGTCGAAATCCCCTCGCTGAACGACAAGGTGGCCGTCCCGAAGAAATGGACGTGAATGTCGCCAGGGCGGCGGAACAGCGCATATTTGAAATGGTGATGTTCCAGGTTGGCGATGCTGTGCGACATATTCGCTTCGCCCGACAGGAACGGCTTTTCCCAAATGGTCTCGCCATTGCGCAGGATACGGCTGGTCCCGCGCACATCCTCCGGAAGGTCGCCGACCAACATCTCCGGTCCAAGCGCGGCATTGCGCAACTTCGAATGGGCCAGCCAGAGGTAATTGCCCCGTTCGGTGACATGATCCGAGAATTCGTTGGCGAGGGCGAAGCCAAGCCGAACCGGTTGTCCAGCGTCATCGATCATATAGATGCCGGCTATTTCCGGTTCCTCGCCAGCATCCAGCGCGAAAGAGGGGGAAGACAAGGGAGCATCAGGCGCTACCAGCATCGATCCATCGCCCTTGTAGAACCATTCCGGCTGGACGCCGGCTGCGCCATTCAGCGGCTTGCCACCTTCCACGCCCATCAGGAACATCTTCATGGAATCGGTCGGGGCCGGATTTTCCGCGGCGCTGCGGTGCATCTTGTCGCGCCCTTCGGCCGATCCGAGGTGGGTCAATCCCGTTCCGGTAAGCAGCAGATGCGCTGAATCGTGGTGGTCGATCGGCGGCAGCAGCGTGACTGTGGCAAGATCAAGCGCGTTACCCGTTTCGTACGCGGCGATCTGATCCTTCAAGCTGTTGCCGGCGACAAGAGCCGCTTTCGCGAGCTCCCGCACCGATGTCACATTCTTCAGCACCCGCGGAGGTGCGCCATCCACCAATACCGCTACGCCACGACGACCTTCGCCGTCCCGAAATTGTATCAGCGAAAGGGCCACCTAGCTCTCCATGCCTTACACTCGACTTTGCCGAGTACTAGTCCGACATAAGCGCCTATCAGCCGTTCAAAGCCGCGGCAACCAAGCATGCCGGCAGATCGATCCAGCTTCTGTCGGATGCAGGCAGGCGCTTCGGAGGCATAACAGCAGTGCCACTAGCCCGGGAAGAACCACACCCCAGCGCGGCCTTCGCGCTGGGGGCGGTGTAATGTCGTCCAGCGATCAGCGGGTACCGTCAGCGCCACGTTCATCCAACTTGCGAACCTGGTCAAAATGCTGCTGGATTACAGGGATCGTCTCGGTGGCGAGCTTTTTGAGCGGCGCATTCTCCCCATCGTCAGCGTAACTCTTCATCAGCGACAATGCTTCCTGATGTGCCGCGGTTTGCTGATCCAGATAGACTTTGTCGAAATCGGCGGGCGCGGCGGCACGGAGGTTCTCGATCATGCCGCGGCGGCGATCGTCCAGGTCGGCCGGCGGCGTAACCGCCACGTTCGCGCTCGCCAGCGTCGCCTTCATCTTGGCGCTCGTCGCTGTATGATCCTTCACCATCATGGTGCCGAACGCCTTCACGGTGGGCGACTTTGCTTTCTCAGCAGCGATCTTGCCCGCCTCGATTTCGAACATGTCGCTTATCGCCGCGTTCGTTACAAACGCTTCCACGCTGTTCGCGAGCGGGGCCGTGGTGGCGCCGACGGCCTGCGCCGTCGTGTCCACGACCGTGGTCGCCGCCGCACTGTTGCCGAGGCCGGTTTCCGCACCTTCATCCTTGTGGGAGTTGCAGGCGGCCAACGCGAGTGCGGCCGTGGTCACGAAAAGAATTGCACGCATGATCATCCCTCCTGTCGAATATCGTGAAAACGACATCCGGACCGGGAACGTTCCGAATTTCACTAATCAATCCCGATGCGCATCAACGCGGGATTGAACCAATTTGGCGTCCTCAATCGAAACAGGATTGTAGATGATCATGCTCAAGTCGGGGCGTCCTTCAATTTTGAATGTAGAGAATTCCATCTCGACCACCCCGCCATCCGGGCGCCTGAGGCGCTTCACGCCGTCGCCTTGCGCGATAACGTCATTGGCAGCCCATAAGGTGGCAAATTCCTCGCTGGTCCGGCAAAGCTCTTCCACGAGCTGGAAAACCTCGTCACTCTGGTGGGCGCCGGCCCTTGCCACATCCGCTCGGAACGTTCCCACGACGAAGCGGGCGACACTTTCCCAATCATCCTGTTTGCTTCTGATTCCCGGGCTGGTAAACATCAGGCGAAGCACATTGCGCTGTTCGGGGCGGAGCTTGGAATAATCGGTCAGCATCGCGGCGGCGGCCTTGTTCCAGGCGACAATATCCCAGGTTGCCGTTTTGACGATGGCGGGGCTTAGGGGCATGCCATCGAGCACGCGCTGCAACCGGGGAGTAACCCCTTCAAACGGTTTGTAGCGTATGTCGGGCAGGCGACCGAGGCCGAGCATGAAGAGATGTTCGCGCTCCGTATCGGTCAGCAACAAGCCCTTGGCGATCCGCTCCAGCACGGCCGCCGAGGGCGCTCCACCGCGTCCCTGTTCCAGCCACGTATACCAGGTTGCGCTGATATTGGCCCGCTGTGCGACCTCTTCGCGTCGCAAGCCTGGCGTGCGCCTGCGCCCTTTAGGAAAGCCGAAGGCCGCCGGATCCAATCGGGTGCGACGATCCTTGAGGTAGGCCGCAAGAGATTTGCCATCAGCCATGAGACTGTTGAACCTTATACCTGGATAATGTCACTACTTTAACAGCATGCCGGAGTGCGTGACAGCGCTGCTTCAACAATTTGGAGAAGCGCAATGCGCATTTTCGTTACCGGCGCCACCGGCTTCATCGGATCGCGTGTCGTCCAGGAATTGCTTGGTACTGGTCACCAGGTTCTAGGCCTGGCCCGGTCGGACGCGGGCGCGGATTGGCTCAGCAGTGTCGGAGCGGAGGTCCAGCGTGGCACGCTTGAGGATCCGCAAAGCGTGGCGCGGGGCGCCGCTGCTGCCGATGCCACGATCCACACGGCGTTCGACCATGACTTCAGTCGCTTCGTCGAGAATTGCGAGAAGGATGGACGCGTGATCCGGGCAATGGGCGCCGCCTTGGCGGGATCGAACCGGCCGCTCATCATCACATCCGGAACCGGGCTGGGTGGCGCCGGGCCCGGCAAACTGGCGCTCGAGCACGTGGTCGATTGGGACCATCCCAACCCCCGCGCCGAGTCCGAGCGCGCTGGCGCGGATCTCGCGGCGCAAGGCGTCTCGGTTGCCGTGGTAAGACTGCCGCAGGTGCACGATACGGTCAGACAAGGGCTGATCACGCCCTTCATCGAGCTGAGCCGAGCGAAGGGTGTGGTGGCCTATGTCGGAGAAGGCGCCAATCGCTGGCCGGCGGCGCATGTGGATGACGTCGCGCGCCTCTATCGTCTGGCGGTTGAGCACCATGAGGCCGGTGCACGTTACCATGCCGTTGCGGAAGAGGGCGTAGCCGTGCGCGAGATCGCAGAGGTTGTCGGGGCCGGTTTGGGCCTGCCGGTTCGATCGCTCCCGCGCGGAGAGGGCGGCGACCATTTTGGCTGGCTTGCCATGTTCGCCGAGATGGATTTGTCCGCGTCCAGTACCTGGACGCGCCAGCGGCTAGGCTGGCAGCCGATGGGGCCCGATCTCCTGACCGACCTCAGGGCAATGGATTATTCCGTTCAGGGATGAAGTCGTCACTGCTGCCAGCCCTGGATTAAGCGGATCGGAGTCGGCGGGCCGCCTCCAGCGCGCGCTCGCGGGCTTCGCGATGTCCGATGATCTTGGCCGGGTAGCCGTTCACCGGACCCGGATCATGGATGTTCGGGTCCGGAATGTCCGCCAGTTCTGGAACCCAATGGCGAATATAGTCGCCGGCATCGAACTTCTCGCTTTGCGTCAGCGGCGCCATGATCCGGCTGAATATGTTCGCGTCGACCCCCGTGCCGGCAACCCACTGCCAATTGACGCTGTTATTCCCATAATCGGCATCCACCAGCGCGTCCCAGAACCAGTCCCAGCCGTGCCGCCAATCGATCAAAAGATGCTTGATCAGGAAGGAGGCGGTGATCATCCGCACGCGATTGTGCATCCATCCGGTCGCCCATAATTGCCGCATGCCTGCATCCACGATCGGGTAGCCCGTCAATCCGCGCTGCCACGCCCGCAGATCCTCTTCCGCCGCTCTGCCGGTGCGCCAACGCAGCGCGTCATATTTGCGGTTGCCGTTGACCCGGGCGTAGTCGGGAAGCGCAAGGATCACGCCCTGCGTGAAATCGCGCCAGGCCAATTCCTTGCGGAACTTTTCCGACCCGGCATGACCGTCCACGCCATGCCACACCGCAGCGGCCGAAATTTCGCCGAAATGAAGATGCGGCGAGAGGCGCGATGTTCCCTCCTCGCCCGGCAGGTTGCGCTCCGCCTCATAGCTATCCACGCTCTTCGCAAAAGCCTTAAGCTTCCGCGCGGCTTCGGCGGCCCCCGGCACCATGTCGAAGCCCGTGGCCCAATCTGGCTTGGTCGGCAGTAGCGACCAATCCTCCAGACGATCGGATTTGGGCCAGTGGGCGGGGGCGGGCAGCTTTTTCGGCGGCGGTAGCGGCTCGGGTGGCGGCATATGCTGCTGCAATGCGCGCCAGAAAGCCGAATAGATGCGGAACGGCGTTCCACCGCCAGTCACGATGTCGCGCAACGGCGCCAAGGTGTTGCCATCATGCAGCGCCAGCCGCTCGCCCAACGAGGCTTCGATATCCCCCCACCATGGCTCAGTATGGCGCAGAGCGTGGATGCGTGTCGCCCCGCTTTCCTCCAGCAGTTGCGTCAGCACGCGATCCGCGCGCCCACGCCGCAGGATCAGCCGCGATCCGATCTCCTTCAAAGCCGCGGCGAGGCTCTCGAGAGAGCCATGCAACCACCAGCGTTGGGCCGCGCCGATACGATAGTCGGCCTTGGGCGTTTCATCGTCCAGAACGTAAACGGGAATAACGGCACCGTCAGCGGCGGCCGCGAGAAAAGCCGGCTGATCGGCAAGGCGAAGATCCTGGCGCAGCCAGACGAGAGAGACATCGGTCAAGGCATGCTCCTAGCGCTTGTGAGGCGAAGGCAACGCACCAAGCTTGATCAAGGCGCCACGGCACGTGAACGACGTTTCCTTGTTAGCAAACGAAGCGACGCTGAGGCTGGCGATATCATGGCTTCATCGTCAACATTTCGGCAGCGGATCGATTACCAGCAGCAGGCGAACTTCCTCCGTTTGCGCGATCGGCGGAGAGCGGTGCAACACGGGCGGATCAGGTAACCATATCCGCCCCTTAAAGATGGAGACATCCCCGGCTTCCATGCGACGTGTCTCCCCCAAAGTTTCGCCGTCTCGCACGGCCCATTCGGTGCCTCGACCACAATAGGTCGTGATGAGGCGAGCGCGCACGTAATCCGCATGGAACTTCCAGCAGGAATTTCCTGTCACGCGTTCGATCCGGATATCGACGTCGTCGAGGTCCATCAACGCGGCAAAGCGGGCCGCCAGTTCCGTAACGTCGGAGATCAGCGGCAGGTGCCAGGCGCGTTTCGGTGACACCGCGAAAGTTCGAGCCAGGGCTGCCCGCGCGGTTGAGATCCCGGTCTCGATCCGTATCGGCGTGAACCCCGTCAGGCCGGCCGGCTCAATCGATAGCGGTGGAGGCCGCGTCCAGATGCTCAGTGCCACGGTTGGCCGCCTGATTGCGCCGAGGACGGCCGGGTCCGCCGCAATCGCGAACGGATCGCCGTCATCCGCTAGTAGGCTCCAGCGGGATTCATCGGAAAATTTAGGCCTATGCATGGATCTTTCCGTGGGATGATATATTGTATCATCACCAACACAGAGGCGATTGGCAAGATGCAAGAAACGATTTCGACCGCAAAAGCCGTCAGCCCGGTCGATTGGCTGGAAAGGGGGGCAGTGGGCGCGTCCTTCCTTTGCCTGATCCATTGCCTCGCTTTGCCGTTTGCGATCGCGGCGCTGCCGGCACTGGCGACCATCCTCCCTGTGTCAGAGCACTTCCATCTCTGGATATTGGCGTTCGCGGCTCCCGTGGCGATGATCGCCTTGTGGAGCGGACGGACCCGTCATGGCGCTACCGGCCCGCTGCTGACGGGAGGCGTCGGACTGGTTCTGCTGCTGCTTGGCGCAATCGTCTTCGGGGAGACGCGGTGGGAAACCGGGCTCACGGTTGCAGGTAGTCTTACACTGGCGTTGGCGCACATCCGCAACTGGCGCATGCGCCGCGCCGTGTCTTGCGATCAGCTAGAACCAAGGCCGGCGGCCATGTTGGAAGCCTAGCCGCCGGAGAGATGCTTGCGAAACTGCGTCTTGATCAGCCTGGCTTCCAATATCCTGCCAATCACGTAAAGCAGCGCGAACAGCCCGGCAAAGACATAGGCTGCCGTCGGCGACGGCTTCTTGCCGCGGCCGACGCCGTCTTCCTTCTTCTTGGGCTGTTCGGGGGCCGGCGCACCGAGTGCTATGTCGATTGGATTCATCTGCACCGCGGCTGGTTTCGGCTCGGGCTTCTTTGTCGTCGCCGCGGCGTTGGCCGAGGGCTTCTCCAGTTCGCCGACGACGATCGTCAGCTGGGCAAAAGCTAGGAAGAGCAATGGCGCAAAGAAGCAGAAGAGCATGATCCGACTGGTTAGATCATAACGCAGGACGGAGCCGGACGGCCCCGCCTCGATCTGCAGGATACCATCGTCAAAAACCGACATCTTGTCTTGCGCGGCCGGGTCCTTCTTGCGGAATGTCAGCCGATCCCTTGTCCTGTCATGGGTTGTCCCAGCCTGACGGAAGAGGGGATCCAACCGATCGAAGGCCGCGTCACCCGATTGGCCGGCCGGGAGCGGTACGCTTCCCCGGATGTGCCAGATCCAGTCGACGAGACGAAGCATCATGCGGTTTCGGTCCGGAAACTTATGTGCGGCTGGTGTGTCCGCGAAGCCCCACGGTGAGCCGGTCAAGCCGCTGCTGGTGGGCGGGGGCGCGCCAGGGCCAGGCAGAGCCGAGTGGGGAGCTGCCCCCGTCATTCCGCCGGCACCGCAGTCGGAGCGCCCCCAAGGCGCGCCTTCACCGTCTTCCATCCCTCGGTAAAAGGATAGGTCATCTGCTCGCGGATCGACATGCGGCGTCCGCCTTCCATGCCAAGCAACTCCGCCTCTCCATCGACACAGGTACCGAACATGCGGTCGATGAAGATGTAGGAATTCGAGAAGTTGCTGCGCGACGCCTCAAAGTCCCGCGAATGGTGAACGCTGTGAT
The DNA here is from genome assembly GCF_048595155.1 of Sphingomonas sp. GTDB lineage: Bacteria > Pseudomonadota > Alphaproteobacteria > Sphingomonadales > Sphingomonadaceae > Sphingomonas_I. Next base: position 6,073 of record NZ_JBMDXN010000088.1, on the reverse strand, counting down.
GCTCGGTCGTGTTGAACAGGAAGCGCCACCACCGCGGCGAATTGAAGCGGACATTCACATGTTGGTAAGTCCCGATCGCCATGCCCACGGCACCCGCAATCAAGAAGGCGCGCGGCACGAAATCGAAGAGGCCGCCGATGCCGAGGCCGATCAGGAATAGCTCGACCGGGTTACCGACCGCGCCCTTATTGATGTTCAGCTGCGTAATATAATGGTGCACGGAATGGGGCAGCCAGAGTGGATACCAGTGATGCATACCGCGATGCATCCAATATTGCCCGAAATCGAAGATGAAGGAGATCAGGAACGCCTGAAGAAGCAGCGGCAGCCCGGTAAACCAGGTGAATTTCTCCGCATGGAAATGATGCTGAATCGCCTCGATCATCGCATCGCTGCCAATATGGCTCTCGACCAGGCGCAGCACCGTATAACCCAGTCCGACATAGAAGAGGTCGGTAATGAACTCCTTCCAGGTTAGTCGCCAGCTATCGAAGCGCGGATTGACCCATTCGAGGCAGAGCAGCAGCACCTTGAAGGCGATACCGATGCCGATCGCGGTCGAGGCTTTGGCAATCGAGTTCGGCGCGTAATACCAAAAGGCGATGAGAGCGAACAACACGGTCGGTTGAAACCAGGTGAAGATGAACTGCTTCACTGGTCCACCTTCGACCCGAGGCACATTCTCCCAACCTATCGTCACCGGCGAATCCGCGCCGATAATCCGCTTGCCTACGCGAACGCCTGCCATCCTGTCCCCGCTTCGCCGATCACGGGTGATCGGATATCCAGCAGCGAGCCGCAGCGGCATACGTCATCAGACGTATAGCGGACCATGTCACCCTGTATCGGAGCCTTTGTCATTGGCCGGGCGCCGCTGCCTAACGCAGGTTAAGGCACTCTTCCGGTTCATCTCGCACCTTGCCTAGTCGCCGGACGTGGAGACCAAGCTCCTATGATCAATGCCGATCATTCCGGTGCCGCCAACGGGTTGAATGGCATGTCGACAGCCTGCCAGCCAGATACGGCTGACGATCCCACGGATGCCGGATCAGCATCGAAGCTGCGGCGCCGCTCCAACTGGCTTGATGGGCAGAATGACGCGTTCGCAGCCGCAGTGAGTGGCGCCCCGCTCCAGCGGGCCCTCGACATCCTCATCACGACGGCCAAGCAGCAGGTGGAAGGGGCGTCGCGATGTGCCTTCTACATCGCAAACAGCGAGGGTACCGAGCTCACGCATTTGATCGGTATGCCGGATGATTATGCTGCCAAGGTGGCTGGCTTTCGCATCGGTGAGGATTCGCTCGCCTGTGGGTTGGCGGCGGGTCTCGGATATTCCGTCATCACCCCGGACGTGCGCGAAGAGCCGCGCTGGCAACCATGGCTATGGCTTGCCGAACAATATGATTATCTCGGCTGCTGGTCCTTTCCATTGCAACTTGAGCCGGGCAAATCCTTCGGTACTTTCGCCATCTATTTCCCCGAGCCGCGCGAAGCCAAAGCCGAAGACCTGGAATTTGCCCGATCGCTGACGGCAACGGCTTCGATCATCATCGAGCAGATACAGGCGCGTGACGCCTTGCGCGATAGCGAGGACCGTCTGCGAATGGTGCTGGAAGGGATCGATCAGCCCTTCTACACTTTGGATGCATCCTGGCGGTTCGTCTTCGCCAGCCGGTCCGCCTTGGAATTGTGGGGCAAACCCGAAAGCGCTGTGCTCGGCCGCGCTTTTCTCGATGTCTTCCCTGACGTCTCGGGCAGCGCCGCCCACCAGCTTCATTCCTGCGTCATGATAAGCCGCAAAGCGGAACGGTTGGAGACCATTTCCCCAATCCTAAATCGCTGGGTAGAGATCAATTGCGCGCCCACATCGCAAGGCGGTCTATCGGTCGCCTTCACCGTCATCGAGGCGCGCAAAGAGGTCGAACGGAGACAGGCGTTCCTGCTCACATTGACCGATGCGCTCCGACCTCTGGCCCGGAGTGCGGATCTGGAGAGCATGGCGATGCGCGTGCTGGGCCAGGAACTTGGCGTCAACCGGGCTTTCTTCGCAACGATCGACGCAGACGGCCAATATTGGGAAATCCGCCACGATTATGTCGATGGCGTAGCCAGCAATGCCGGACGTCACGCAATGTCCGACTTTCAGCGCCAACGGCTGGAGATATGGCGCTCGGGCATCGTCACCACAGTGTCCGACAGCGAAACCGATGCTGATCTGAGCGCGTCGGACCGGGCAGCCTACGCGGCCTTTGGCGCACGCGCCGCTATCGGCATTCCGCTGGTTAAAGGCGGTCAACTCGTCGCCTTGCTCTCCGTCAATCAGGCTGAGCCGCGCCACTGGACGGACCTTGAACTTGCGCTTGCGAAGGAGACGGCTGAGCGCACGTGGGGCGCGATCGAGCAAGCGCGCGCAGAGGAGGCGCTGCGGGCCAGCGAGGAGCGTTATCGCGCGCTGTTTGAGTCGATGGACGAGGCTTATGCCGTGGTGGAGGTTCTGGCTGACGAGGCCGGAGCCTGGGCCGATTTTCGGTTCATCGAGGTCAATCCGGCCTTCCAGAAGCACACGTCTATGCCATGGCCGGTGGGGCGGACTGCGACCGAAATATTGGGGTCGCCCAATCCGCGTTGGGTGGAGCTTTACGGACGAGCACTCGACAGTGGCGAGACCATTCGGGTCGAAGAGCATGAGCCTGTGCTTGGTCGAACGTTTGACCTGAACATCTTCAGCCTTGATCCTGCCGCCAATCGCGTTGCCGTGCTGTTCACGGACGTGACCGAGCGCAAGCAGGCGGAGGGAGCGTTGCGCAAGAGCGAGGAGCGCTTTCGCGCGCTCGTGACCGCAGGCAACAACTCCGTCTATCGGGTGAGCGCCGATTGGCGGCTTATGTATCAGCTAGACAGTCAGACCCTGGCTTCGACTGCCGCTCCGATCGAAGACTGGGTGAGCAAATATATTCTGGACGAAGATCTTCCGGAAGTACGCGCTGCAATCGCGGCGGCCATAGCGACCAAATCCTTATTCGAATTGGAACACCGGGTGGTGTTGGCGGATGGAACTATCGGCTGGGTGCTGTCGCGGGCCGTCCCCCTATTGGGGCCGGATGGCGAGATCGTCGAATGGTTCGGCGTCGGCAGCGATGCGAGCAGCCGGCGAATGGCGATCGAGGCGCTCCGCGAGCGCGAAGCCGATCTCGCGCGCGTTCAACGCATCGGCGGCGTCGGTGGCCTTGATATCGATATTGCGGGCGGAATGATCAGCCGGCGCTCGCCAGAATATTTGCGATTGCATGGACTTCCCGAAGACGCACCACCGGAAACCCACGCCGATTGGCGGGCGCGCGTTCATCCGGACGACGTCGATGCGGCGGATCGCGCGCTTCAGGCGGCCCTGAGCAGCGATGCGCCCTCTTACGAAGCGGAATATCGGATCATCCGCCCCAGCGATGGCGAAATGCGCTGGATCCACGCCCGCGCGGACATCGTCCGCAACAAAGCGGGGATCGCGATACGCCTCATCGGCGCGCATGTGGACGTGACGGAGCAAAAGCGCGCCCAACGTGCCCTGTTCGACACGGAACAGCGGCTGCGTCAATTCGGCGAGGCGTCCCAGGATGTCCTGTGGATCCGGGATGCGGCCACGCTTTGCTGGACCTATCTTACGCCCGCCTTCGAGACGATTTACGGTCTGAGCCGGTCTGATGTGCTTCAGGGCAATGACTTCGACAATTGGCTGGACTTGATCATCCCCGATGACCGCGAACATGCCCGCCGCATGATCGATCGCGTCTTGGCGGGCGAGCCGGTCAAATTCGAATATCGCATCCGCCGTCCGCATGACGGAGAGCTGCGCTGGCTGCGCAATACCGATTTCCCGATCCGCAACGAGGCGGGGGAGGTGACCAGCATCGGCGGCATCGGTCAGGACATCACGTCGATGAAGGAAGCGGAAGAGCATCTCAAGACGAGCGAGGAACGGCTCCGCAGCGCGGCAGAGGTGGCGCGCTTCGCGCTATGGGACTGGAACGTGCGCACCGGCCAAGTCAGCTGGTCCGAAGAACATTTCCGCATGGAAGGCTATGCCGTGGGAGAGGTTGAGCCAAGCTATGAGATGTGGGCTGCCCGCATCCACCCGGACGACCGTGAAGCCACCGAAACCGCAATTGCGCAGGCCCGCGACGATCATAGCGAGTATGTTCATGAATTTCGCAGCCTACACCCTGACGGTTCGGTTCACTGGCTTTCCGCTCGCGGGCGTTTCTTTTATGACGATGCTGGCACGGCGGTCCGGATGGTCGGCGCGATGCTGGAAACCACCGATCGGCGGGAATGGGAGGAGCGTCAGAAGATCCTCCTTGCGGAATTGCAGCACCGCGTTCGCAACATCCTTGCTGTGATCCGCGCCATCATCAGCCGGTCCGACGATGGCGAACGATCCACCCAGGATTATGTGCAGCACCTCCAGGGTAGGATCTCCGCGCTGGCACGCACCCAGGTTCTCCTGACCCGTAGCGCAGGAGCGGGCATCCAGCTGCAGGACCTGATCCGCGACGAGTTGCTGGCGCAGGTCGCGAAGGACGAGCAATTCGCGCTGGGCGGTCCCGACGTCCATTTGTCACCGAAAGCGGCCGAGGTGCTGACGCTGGCAATCCACGAGCTTGCGACCAACAGCGTGAAATACGGCGCCTTCGCACGAACGTCCGGCACGCTCGAACTCACTTGGCATGTCGAAATCCGCGGCGGTGAAGATTGGCTGGTGCTCGACTGGGTGGAGCACGGTGTTCCCATCGTCGATGCCGCGCCGCGCCGCTGGGGCTTTGGTTCCGAGCTGATCGCGCGTCGTATCCCCTACGAACTGAGGGGTAAGGGCAGTCTGACTCTGCAGCCGGGTGGCCTCATTAGCCGGATCGAATTCCCGCTGCGCGTGGGTGACGGCATCCTTCAGACGAATGGAATAGATCGATGAGCGTCGAACCACGGATCCTCGCCGACACACGCATTCTCGTCCTGGAGGATGATTATTACCTGGCAACCGATCTACAGGCTTCACTGGAAGCGGCGGGCGCGACGGTAATCGGACCTTTCAGCGATGAGGCGGAAGCAGCGTTGGCGCTCACTGCTCAACCGACAGATTATGCACTGATCGACGTGAACCTGGGGCAGGGGGCGAGCTTCGAGATTGCCCAAATCCTGAAAGAGAACGTCATCCCGTTCGCCTTCGTCACCGGCTACGACGCCGGCATCATTCCCGATAGATATGCTGCTGTACCGCGCTTCGAAAAGCCGGTGGACATCAGAAAAGTGATTTCCGAAGCCGCTCGGCAGATGCGCGGTCGGCCACGCTAATGTGCCAAAGCCTGCTGCCCCGTATCTGCCTTGTCAGGAAGATGCAGGTACGTCGGGTCGAACTCGCCGGCCGAAACCAGCGCGTCCCAATCCAGGATGGCAACATCGCGATTCGCTATCTGGATCAAGCCTTCGGCACGCATCGCCTGCAGCGTACGATTTACGTGCACAGGCGTGAGACCGAGCGCGTCGGCAATTTGCTCCTGCGTAATCGGAAAGGGGTAACGTCCGCTCGCGAACCGTCCGATCCGTTCTGATCGAACGGCCATCTCACACAGCAAATGGGCCAGGCGACCACGGGCATCTCGCCGCCCTACACTGACCAGCCACTGCTTGATGATGTTCCCATCCACGACACATTCGCGCCAGAAGGCAGCGGCAATCTGCGGATAACGGAATGCCAGCTCCCGCAGCACCGCGTGCGGGACCTGAAAAACAGTCGTGGCTGTCAGCGCGGCGAGGGGAGTCGGCACGGCAGGCAAAGTGAGTGAATACAGATCCACCATGTCACCGGGAATGTGCAGCGAGACGTTTTGCCGGCGGCCGTCTTCCATTTGTGCGAAGCGCGCGACATACCCTTCGGCAACCAGGCAGGCATGCTCGACATGTTCGCCCAGATGGACGATCTCGCGGTGCGCGTCGATCCGCCGCGGCGTTGCGGGTAAGCTGAGCAACGCCTCCCGCTCCTCCGGACCCAAATCGGATCGAGCCGTCACTTTGTCCAAGAACA
>NZ_JBMDXN010000087.1:0-20756 GCF_048595155.1 Sphingomonas sp. | reverse complement strand
ATCCGATCGTGTCGAGCGACGTCGAGACACATTTTCGAGCGCAGACGAGAAGCTTCGGCTGCGCTCGGCCAAGCCCCTCGACTTCGCTCGAGGCGAACGGAGTGGCGGCATGACTAATCTTTTCGATCTGACCGGCAAGGTCGCCGTAGTGACCGGCGCCAACACCGGCATTGGCCAGGGTATTGCTTTGGCCCTGGGTGCCGCGGGGGCGGACCTGGCGCTGGTTGGCCATCTCCAGCCGGACGAGACGATCGCCAAGGCGCAAGCGATGGGGCGCCGGACGCTGTTCATTGAGGCGAACCTGCTGAGCATCGAGCCGGTCGAGCGGGTCATTGCCACGGCGGTTGGGCAACTCGGCAGCGTCGACATCCTCGTAAACAATGCCGGTATCATTCGGCGGGACGATGCGGTCACGTTCAGCGAAGCCGACTGGGATGATGTCATGAACATCAACCTCAAGACGGCCTTCTTCCTCTCCCAGGCCGCCGGCCGGTGGATGCTGGATCAGGGGCGCGGGAAAATCATCAACATCGCGTCGATGCTCAGTTTTCAGGGTGGCATCCGCGTACCGAGCTATACGGCATCCAAATCGGGCGTGGCCGGGATCACGAAGTTGCTGGCGAACGAATGGGCATCACGCGGTGTGAACATCAACGCAATCGCACCCGGCTATATCGCCACCGATAACACAGCCCAGCTGCGGGCCGATGCGGATCGCAGCAAAGCGATTCTGGATCGTATCCCCGCCAATCGGTGGGGTGAACCGTCCGATCTGGGCGGTGCCGCCGTGTTCCTTGCCTCGCGCGCGTCGGATTATGTCAATGGCCACGTTCTGGCGGTAGACGGGGGATGGCTCGCGCGCTGATTCCGGGCGCTGCCGCTTCGGCGATGAGGATGAGCGATGATCGATCGGCGCCTCTTCCTGGCCGGCAGCGCACTTTTCTGTATGGGCGCCGGCGATCGTGTGTCGGACATATCCGCGCAGCTCGATGATGCGGCCAAGGTTGACGGACAAGAGCGGATCGATCTGCTCCGCCGGATCGATCGTAACGGCTTGCCGCCCGGCCTGGCGCTGGACGTGGCAGCGGCACTTCGCGGGGCAGCGCTTGAGGTCGCGTTGGCCCAGGCCACCAATGCAAAAGCCCGGTACCTGCTCCAGCTACGCCTGCAGGCGGGCCTGGACATCAGCCCGGACGCGCTCTTCGCCTGGTGTACGCGCCGGGCGGATGCGATAACGACGCGGCTCGACCGGCTCCTGCAGGCCGAGGGTCTGACGCGAAATTCGGTGGCGGAGCGGCTGCGCCTGCTCGCGCGCGATCCGCGCTACCTCTATCCGGACAGCGATGCTGGTCGTGACGCCGCGGTCGAAGAGATGAACCGCTGGCTTGTTGCCGCGCGGGCGCGACTGTCGGCGCAGTTCGGAACGTTGCCGCCTGCGGTCGATCATATCGCCGTCCGAAGAATGACGCAGGCCGAAGAGGCGGCAGGTAAGGCCGGCTACCGCGTCGTCCCGTCCTATGATGGATCGACGCCCGGTGCCTATTTCGTCGACCTGCATGACATCAGGCGGCGGCCGGCCTGGTCCTTGCCGAGCGTCGTACACCACGAAACTTTGCCGGGGCATCTTCTGCAGTTGCCGCTACAGGCGCGTGCAAATCCGCATCCGCTGCGATTGCGCGCCGCGTCCGGCTTCATCGAGGGCTGGGCTTTCTACGCCGAACAACTCGCCGCGGAGGCGGGGGCGTTCGCGCAAGATGGCCGGGCCGAGATCGGATATCTGCAGTGGATGCTGTTCCGGCTGGGCCGCGCTATGATCGATATCGGCCTGAATCTGCGCGGCTGGACGCCCGATTATGCGGGCACATTCCTGCGCGAGCTGCAGGGCGATCCGATGATCTTCGCGCCGTTCGAAAAGGATATCGCCAAGGCGCGGTCGGATCCCGGCGGCTTCGCCGGGCAAGCCGCCAATTGGCACGGCTTCTCCCAATTGCGCGCAAGCGCCCTTGCGGGTGGGAGAGACGTGCGTGCCTTGCACGACCGCTTATTGGCGCATGGCGCCTTTCCGCTGGCCCTTTTCAACGCGATCTAGCACAACATCATTGTTGAGCTGGGTGACTTCCGGCCTTCCGTCGGCCAGCCGGATGCGGACGTGTGCGCCGGTCGAAAGGGCAGATCGGAGCGTCAGGCGGACCATTTGCGTGCGCGGCAGCAGATCGCGGGGCGCCAGCATCGGGCGGATCGGCGCCGTCGCCAGCACCTGGCCGGTTGCATCTTCAATCGTCGCAACGCCGCTCGGTGCGTCGATCGCACCCAGGCTGTGCACGGTGAGGTCCACATTTTTGCCGCTGATGCGCACATCGTCAGCACCGATGCCGATATCGGCACGCTGTTCCGGTGGCGTGCCCGCCTTCAACAGACGGAATTCGTAGGTCGTGGTCGTGCCTGGCGCGAAGTTCACCCGCGTCGACGCACTTCGTTCCAGATCGACTTCGGACCGCTCCCCTGCGGCCCCTTCGACCTGACGCGTCACCTGCCAATGGCCTGGCGCGACGTTCCATGTCGACATGGTCGCGGCGACCGGGGCGCTGCCGAGATTGTAGGCGATCACCTTGAAATGGTCGCGTGTAGCCCCCGGCAACAATAACGCGACGCGCTCGGCGTCGTCGTCCTGATCGAACCGCCATGATACGGTATGGCCGGGATAGGTCTGTCCCCGCGCCAAGGCTATCCCGCCGAGCCGTTCGCGCTGCAGGATGTCGCTCGGCTGCTCGACTCGGTCGCTCCACCAATGGCCCTCGGTCAGCATATACATGCGCCGCAGCTTCGTCTGGATCGCGGCCGCATGCAGCTGATCGAGCTGATTCAGGTCGCCCGTCGCGTTCCAGTTGCTGTAAAGTCCGAAATCGCCTTTGGCCGGCTTGGTCGCGATCGCCTTGTCGATCACCGTATCCGCGCCTGCGAAGGCGGCCACATTCTCATTGATCTCGTTGAGGATGCCGGCGCCGCCCGATCGCACCCGACTTTGTAACGGCCGCAGATATTTGGTGTTGCCGGTAAAGCGCCAGGCCGCCCAAGCCGGTTGGAGCGGGGTCGAAAGGCCGCCGCCGTCGCCCACACGCTCGGCATCGCTGCGCCAGTTGATCTCGTTCGGAAAGGTCCAGCTGCCGTCGGCGGCCTGCTTGCCATGCGCCAGCCAGCCGTCGATCACGCCTGTCACCATGTTGCGCGCCGTCGGATTGCCGTTGAATAGGCCCATCAGGATGGGCGCGTGCAGCACCACGAAGCTATAGGGCTTCTGCCATTCCCAGGGCCCCTCACGATAGACGATCCGCCCGCCATACCAGTTGGACGAGAAATGCATGTGCCCGGCCGGATTGACGGTGACGATGTCGGTCAGCGCCTTCGTCGTCATCATCAGCCGCTCGATCGAGCGGGGCTCCCCCCAGTTCAGGTACAGGCGCTCGGCGTCGCTGTTGAGCCCTTCCTCATAGGCGTGGAGCTCGTCCGTGGTGATGTAGCCCAGGCCCTTCACCCGCATTCCGTTCTTGTACGATGCCTCCGACAAGGCGCGGAGCGAGGCGTTGATCTTGTCCGGCTGCACGCCCATCAATGCGAGACCCGGCCATTGCTGGGTAAGATCGACATCGTCCGATATACCACCGCCGAAATCGCCATAGGGCACCTGGCGGTTGTCGATCCACCAATCGACGAACTGACGCACGAGCTTCAGATCCTCCAGCTGGCGGAAGGCCCAAGACGGGGTGCCGGCGGGCTTGGCGGGCTCCGGCATCTTCGGCGCGGACTGGGCATTGTAGCTGATGTCCTGCCAATAGAGTCGGCCCTGAAGATTATCGGGGTCGACGCGCAGCAGATCGGAGATGTCGGCGTAAAGCCTGGCGTACAGGGCCTCGCGCTTCGAGGCCGTATGCTCCTCGACCAGGAAGCCCCAATTGTCCTTAACCTGGTTGAAGCGATCCGCGATATGCTCGATCTTGGCGGCATCGCGATCCTTGAAGACCAGCCGCACCTTCATGCCGTCGATCGCATCGGCGCCAAAGTCGGGCGCGGCAGAAGCGACGCTCAGGTAGAGTGGCGCATCGGTCAGGATCCGGTCGCGCAGATCGAGCCAGACCGTCCGCGCCTGCCTGGGCCGCACGGACACCTGCACGTCGATCATGTCGCGGGCTGGCCAGATCGGATCCTTGATCCGTATGTCGAGCGGGATCAGCCCGTCCTTGCCGGGCGTGAGATCCATCGCCGGAATGTCGATCGCGACGCCGTCGAGACCGTCATGCGCATTTTCCCAGCCATAATTCCAGGCGCGCGCCGGCGCCCGCGCCGGGAGCGCGTCGCCGAAGCCGGAAGGGATCAGGATATGGACGATCGGCGCCGCATGCGCCTGCTTCACGCGGGTTGCGGTGCTGGCGGCGTCGCCTGCCCCGGCCGCGGTCTTACTGCCGCTCGTGGGCAGAGCGAGAAGGGTGGTGCGCTCTTCAGGCGGATAGCGGCCATCGATGAACTGGACGAGGTTCGCCAGGCTGGGGCGATCGGGCGCCGCGTCGGCCCGCACGGTATAATCGAGCTTGAACGTGCCTTCCGGCTCCGTCCCCGGGCCGACGTCATAGGCCCAGATTTCCTGGATCGGCGTTTCCTGCGCGACATTGGTGAAGCGCAACGCGCCGCCCGTGCGCGGCGTGAATTCGTCCAGCGACCGTACGATATTCTGCGGGCGCTTGGCTAGCGGAGCATAGGTTTTGCCGTCGGCCGCATAGCTGAGCGTGCCATAGGCCGCGCCGCGCAGCTCGATCCGGTTGAAGCGCTCGTTCGGCGGGACGACAAGATCATAGGCCTTGCCGCCTTCGACATAGACGTTCCAATCCGGCAGCTCGAAATAATCGTCACGGCCGGGCAGGCGGGAGCGGTTGTAGACGCCGGGCCAGGTGGTCTCGTCGATCCCGTCTATCCCCTTGCGCATCTCCTCCTTCATGTCGCGGGCGACGGCGAACTCGACCTTGCGGATGCGGGTGACGGGCGCACTCAGAACCGGCGGCGACATCCGATCCCAGCCATAACGATGCAGCCACGCCTGGCGCTTCGCCGCCTCCGACGGCGCGGGGGGCAGGGACGGTTCGGCCAATTGCGACAGCGCGGCAACGTCCGCCGTCGACAGCAACCGATCATAGATGCGAAGCTCATCGACATCGCTGCCCCGCATGAAATTGTAGCGGCTCTGCACCTGGTGCGGTGACAGGACGCGGCCGGCGAGACCGAATTGATCAAGCCCGGTATCAAGGTCGGCGGTCTGGTCCTTTCGTGCCACCTCCTTGCCGTCCAGAAACAGCCGGACGCCGACCGTTTCGTCCCAGCCAAAGGCGATATGATGCCAGGCATCGGGCGCCGGCAGTTGATCGAGCTTGAAGGAGACGCGCACACGCGCAAGGTTGGTATCGGTGACGAAGGCATCAAAACCGTGGCCGTTCCAATCGATCCTCAGGAAGGTCATGTCCCAGCTGGTATGGTCGGCGAAGCCGACGCGGAAAATGACGAATGGGGCGACGCCGACCGGCGTGCGCGACCGCCAGAAGAAGGCGAGTGTGCCGCGCTTGCCATAGATGTTGCCCGGCGCGTTCCACGAAAGCACGCCATCATCCTGCCAGCGAAAGGCGCTGCCACTGCGGCCGTCGGGCGCAAGATCGACATGATTGAGAAAATTGGGGTGTTTGTCGCCGCCGGCGACCTCCGCATCGAAACCGTGATCGGCCGAAGCGGAGAAGAGGAGACCATTTTCCCCAGGTGCAGCATAAGCGGGTGCTTGATGGGCGAGGCAGGATATTATGGCGAGGCAGGAGGCCGTCGATAACGCGCTACGGGTCAAGGCACTCTCCGCACTCTCTTGTTATGACACCGGTATCATGATCATGTCAGTCACACAATCGGCGCTCGGCCGCGCGTAACCTGCTCGCGGCAAAAAACATTCAGGCGAGGCCGAGCGGCCGCAGCGGTCCCCCGATCAATCCGCTGACCATTGCCGCCTGAATCCATGTTGCCGGCCAGAGTTTCGACATCGGCCCAACGATCGTATCGCGAACGAAAGGAATGACGTGGCTGTCGGATTGATAGACGGGCGTGAACAGGCCGCTCATGCGCTGGTAAAGATGTACATGACGTCGGCGTAGCGATACGGCATGCGCCAGCGCGTCTGCGACCGACCGCTCCGCGCGCAGGCCCAGGGATACGCCATATGCGTCCAGCAACGCCATATTGGCGCCCTGACCAAGCTGTGGACTGGCCGAGTGCCAAGCGTCGCCAATATGGATCAGGGCGGTCTCTGCCGGCCGCGGCAATGTCCGATGCGCGTAGGCAGCGAAGGTGAGGCGCTCCGGCCGATCGATCTGATCGAGCAACGCGGCCGTGGCCGGCCACAGGGCTGTGACGTCGCTTTTCCATGCGTCCAGCCCGGCCCCCTGCCAGGCGGCGAGCTGATCCGCCCGCAAGGACCAGAAGAAGGCGATCTTCGGGCTGGCTGCGCCGGGCGGCGTTCCGATCGGGAGGACGCCCGCCATCACGCTGGCCCGGCGATAACGTTGTGCCAGCGTATCCCGGCGGAAGCCGGCTTCGGGCGGGCAGTCCAGGCTCGCCCACAAGGCGCCATAGGCGAGCGCCCGCCCGGTCGGGGGCGCAAGCGGGGTGCGGGTGCCGAGCGCATCGACGACCAGGTCGAACGGGCCGGAGCGGCTGTCATCCTCGAAGCGCAGCCATCTTTTGCCGCCGCTTTGCTCGGTCTCGCAGATCGATCTCCCCGTCTCGATCGGAATAGCCGCGGCGACGGCGGCTTGATGCAATGCATCGAACAGGCTTGCCCGGTGGATACCGACACCGAAAGCGCCGGTGCGGCGGAGCGCGGCATAATGCACGTCGAGCACGGTGCGCTGCCGGGCGTTCTGGCCGAACAGATGCGCAATCTGCGATCCCCGTTCGATCAGCATGCGATCCAGCCCCAGCATGCGCAGAACCGCCAGCCCGGTCGGCTGAAGCATCAGGCCGGAGCCCACCGGCTGCGGGGTTTCGAACCGCTCGAATATCGTCACCCGGTGGCCGTCGCGCGCGAGCAGCAAGGCGGCGGCGAGCCCGGCCGGCCCGCACCCGGCAACCGCGATATCGATCGGCATCATGGCGCGCCCTAACGCGCCATAGCCCGTCCCGTAAACCATATCGGCCGGGACGGGCCGTCGCCTGGCGGTCTAGTGATGCTCCTCCTTATGCGGCTGCGGATGGGGCGCCGGCCGGGGCGGCGCCGGCCGGGGACGCGGGGCTGCGGCATATTGCGGCCTTGGCGGCGGCGCATGCGCGACCGCCGGTCGGTAGGGCGCCGGGTAGCCACTTGGGTGGCTGGTATAGGGATTATAGCCATGTCCGCCGGGCGCATAAGGATGGGCGGCCATGCCTGGATTGCGAGGCGGATACCCATAGGGATCCCGGTTCCAGCCCGCAGTGCTGGTCGCATGCGCATAGCGCGCCTGGGCTTGCGCCGCTTGCCGTGCCGCCGCCGGATCATAATGGTTGGCATAAGCCGGAGGAGGACGATCCCAGCCAGGATCGCCGGCATTGTGGGCGTAGCGGGCTTGCGCTTGCAGGGCAGCAGGATTGCCGTGCTGATAAGCCTGAGGTGGCACAGGCCGTTGTGACGCAGGGCCGGCCATCATGGCCGCGTCGGCCGCCTTCCCGTGGCCTGTGGGTTGCCGCACGGCGGAGGCGTTGGCCGGGGGATGATAGGTCACAGTCCGCGGCGAAGCGGCAACGATGCCGGGGCCATGGAATTGCGCCGGCTTCATCGAAGCGGCCACCGGCGGGCGGCCATGGTTCGCCGAGGCGAACAATTGCCGGTTCACGCGTGCCGCTTGGAAATGCTGCGCCTGGATTTGGGACGGCGGGATGTGCGGCTCGTGCAGCGCAACGAGCTGCGCCGCCGATGGCCGTGCCTGCACGCCGCCAGGGCCACCATTGTAGCTGATATTGTTGACCGTCCGGTTGATGATAACGGTCTTGTTGTAGACGTTGGTGATGTGGACGTTGCGGATGTTCGTCACGGACGTGTTGTAGGACACATGGTTTCCTACCCAGCGCGCGCCTTCAAAACCGAAGCCGGTATAGCCGAAGCCATAAGAGACGCCGCCATAGAAGCCGACATGCGGCGCCCAATAGCCCGCGTGGAAGGCATAGGCGCCGTCCTGCCAGCCCCACCAGGGGGGCGTCCATAACAGGCCGGGGCGTGGCGCGAGCGTCCAGGTTCCCGGTACCCAGAAATAGTCCTGCTCATAATCGTCCCAGGCCCAATAACCCGGCGTCCAGATATAATCCGGGCCGGGAATGGGGGGCTGTTCATAGACCGGCAGAGGGGGCGGGGCGACCCCCACGCTGATGTTGATCGAGAATTGGGCCCGCGCGGGTTGCGGCGCGACCATACCGATGCCGCCCAGGCTCAATGCCGCCAGAAGTGCGAAGCGTTTCATCTGCGACCTTCCTTTCGCTGATGATGCAGACCGCATCGGCACATGGATCTCCAACATCTGCGCCGGTGCCACGAAGAACAACATCTAGACGTTTGGGGCAGCGTGCACCCGCACCTGCCCCGCACCGCCGTGCTACCAGCCGTTGTGACGCATCCAGCGTATCTCACCGCTCAGCCGATCCAGCCGTTCCTGTACGCGTGCACGTTGATCGGGAGTCAGGCGGCCGCCATCCTCCCAATGCATGTTGCGGATCCATTGCCGGATACCGTTCAGCTCGCGATTGGCATGCGCCGCTTCCCGCGGATCGAGGCTGCCGTCCGAATAGCCGCGATTGATCCGCTCCTGCAGGAATTGAATGCGCTCCAGCGGGCCGGGAGGGGCACCACGCCAGAACGCCTCACGATCCCATGGCGGCGGCGCGTAGGCGCCCGGCGGCGGCGGGGGCGGGGGCATTTGCGCGCCGGCGCAGCTTGCCAATAACAAAGCGGATGACGATGCTAAAAACAGATGTTTCATGTCACGCTCCAGCGTACCCCTGTCGCGACGGCCGCTAGGGCGAGTCCGCTGAATAGTGCGGAAACGGTAAATGCAGCCCGCGTTCAGGGCTGATCGGCCTCATAGAAGAGGGCGGCGGACACCGATGCTGCCCCGTTGCGGTAAGGCTTTGATTTGGAGATTCTTCCTGATCGGTCGTTGTCGGCGCCTCAGTTCGGATGGTTAAGGCGGCCCCAGACCTGATCGTCAGATTTTTTCTTAAGATGCGCGTCAACATCCTTGATCCGCGCCGCTGCGGGGTGCGACAGGGAGGAATGCAGTCCCATATCCGCGCCATCGTTGCCGCTGCCGCCTTCGCCGTGATTACCGGCAAGAAGGTCGCCGGGATTTATGATCACGCTGGCGCCCGCCATCTGCGCATCGCGGCGGAATGTCGCGATGGGTGGCTGCAGGCTCTGGATGGCGAACGCAACGCGAAGTTCGGCGGCACGCTCCCCGAATTATTCCACCAGGGCGACAGCAGCTACGTATCGATGGAGATCGATGGCCATAGCGCGCGCGGCTATGATCGCGGTTCGGCCAGCTTCTATGTCGCCAACGTCGCCGACCAGATCGTGCAATTGTTCGATCATGACGCCGAAACATGGTTTGCCTTCGACGTGCAGGTCGTGCCGGCCGACGCAGCCGCAGCGGGCTGAGGCAGACGCGGGGCCGCTTCTTCGGCGCCTATTTCGACCGCATCTCTTCATCGGTCGGTTCGGCATCCCGTTCCGCTTTGAAGGCCGCTTCGGCGTCCTCGTCCCGCGCGGGCGGCTCGCGACTGTCCTCGCTCCATTGCCGCTGGCCCGGGGCGACATCCTCGTCACGCCGGTCCAGCGTGTCGCTCAGATTGCGGGCCGATCCTTTGGGCTGGTTCTGTGTCGACAGATTGTCCTTGTCGGTGGTCATGTCGTTCTCCCGGGTCACTGCGGGGTGGTTGCATTTGCGGGGTTAGCCGCGGCGGCATTGCCGGCCGACTGGAGCGCCTGCTGCGCGCGCGAATTCGGATCGGCGACATTGCCCTCGGTGCCCTCGGCACGAAGGTCGTCGGCCTGGTTGCGCAGCTCTGCCGCCGCAGCGGGGTCGCTTTGCTGCGCGGCATTGTCGAGCGCGCCGGCCTGGTCATTGGTCGGCCCGGCGCCAGTACTGCCGGAACCGCATGCCGCGAGCGCCAGACACAAGGCTAATATCGGGGGAATTGCGCGCATGACATCTCTCCTCTGCTGGCAAGCCAACGCGTTGAACGCGCCTCGGCTCCTTAATGCGCGCGATTACGGTTCTGATTCTCCAATGTAATTCAGGATCAACGAGGTAGAGCTATCTAGAACCATAATCCATGATAAGATGAAATGTGCAGGGGGCATCGCTATGAAGACCAATCCTATCCCGTTCGTTGCGGCAATCACTTTAACCGCTGCTGTGCCGTCGCCCGCAATTGCGGTGGAGCCGGTCGGGCACATCACCGGGGTCGGCGGCGTCTTCTTTAGGAGCCGGGATCCCAAGGCGTTGATGGCGTGGTATCGCGACGTATTGGGGATCAAGATCGAGGCGTGGGGCGGCGCGACGATGGCCTATGACGCTGCAGGTCATCCCCCGGTGGTTACGCTGAACGCTTTCGGAGCGAAGAGCGACTATCTGGCCCCGTCGTCGCGGGAGTTCATGCTGAACTTCGCCGTCGACGATCTTGCCGCCTTCCTGGAGCGGCTGAAGGCGAAGGGCGTCACAATCCTCAAACGCAACGATAATGATCCGAGTGGCAAATTCGCCTGGATCCTCGATCCCGACGGTACCAAGATCGAGCTATGGCAGCCGGCGCCATAAGCGCGGCGCCCATGCCGGCTTAGCCTGCGCTTCCGCCTAAGGCGCGCGCGAGATCGACCTGTACGCCAAGCCGCCGGGTGCGGACCTGCAGCAAGGCGCGTTCCGCATCCAAGGCGGCCGTCTGCGCGGTCACCACCTCCAGATAATCGGACGCCCCATCGCGATAGCGGATCAGCGACAGGTCCCGCGTCCGCTCCGCAGCGCGAACGGCGGCACGCTGGTTCTGCTCCTGCAAGGCCAATTGCCGGCTGAGTGCCAGATCATCCTCAACCTCGCGGAAGGCGGTGAGCACCGTCGCGCGATAGTCGGCCGCCACCTCTTCATATTCCGCCCGCGTCAGACGGACCTGGGCCCGGCGCGCGCCTCCATCGAACAGGGACAATGCCGCGCCGATCGGACCCAGCGCCCAAAAGCCGCTGGAGGCGGACAGAAGGCTGTGGCCGGTGCTTTCAAAGCCGCCTGAGGCTCCGAGCGACACACTGGGGAACAGGGCCGCGCGCGCCACGCCTATCCGCGCATTGGCCTGATACATGCGCCGCTCGGCCGCGGCGATATCCGGCCGCCGCTCCAGCAGCGTGGACGGGATTCCGGCCGCGATGGCGGGTGGCGCGAGGTCGATGTCGGCTACGGGCACGGCGAAGGTGGAGGGGCTTTCGCCGACCAGCACGGCAATGGCATGTTCCAGATTGGCGCGGTCCGCGAGGACCGCATCCAGCTCCGATCGCGCGCTGGCCAGCTGCGCGTCGGCGCGGCTCACGTCGATACCCGACGCGATGCCGCCCTGATGCCGCGTGTTGGTCAGATCCGAAGCACGCCCAAAGGCCTGCACCGTTTCACGCAGCAGGACGATGCGCGCATCCAGGCCGCGCATGTCGAAATAATTGCTGGCGAGCGACGCCTGCAGACCCAGCCGAACCCCGGCCAAATCCGACGCACTGGCCTGGGCACCGGCCTGTGCCGCGCGGATGTTGTTGCGCACCCGCCCGAACAGATCGAGTTCATAGGACAAGGAGGCGCCGATTTGGGTCGCGGTATAGGTCTCGGCCGTGCCGGGAGATAACGGGCGGTTGGCGGAGACCCGGCTGCGCCCACTGGACGCTTGCGCGTCGACCGACGGGAACAGGTCGCTGCGCGCCTCACCCACCAAGGCACGGGCCTGGGCATAGCGGGCGGCGGCGGCGGCGAGGTTCGGATTGGCGGCCTCGATCCGGGCCTCCAGCGCGTTCAGCGTAGGATCTCCGAAGGCCTGCCACCATTGGCCTGCCGGCGCCACCGCACTGCCCGCCGGTTGCCAGCCGGTGACTTCCTTATAGGCCGGTGCCGACGGGGCCGCTGGCGGCCGATAGTCGGGCGCCAGCGAGCAGCCGGACAGGGCGAGCGCGGCCGCCGCGAACAGCGCGCTCTTACTTGGTGGCATCGGGCTTTTTCCCGGCAGGAGCGGACGGTGCGATGCGGACCTTGTCACCCGCCTGGAGGGAATCGGGCGGGCTGTCGATCACGCGGTCGTTGGGCGACAGGCCGGCGGTGATCTCAACCGTCGCGCCATTGTCCCGACCGACCGTCACGGCACGGATGATCGCCTTGTTGTCGGGGCCGAGCAGCGCCACCTGCGTTCCGTTCTGGCCTACGATCAGTGCGCTGGCGGGCAGCTCGACCGCCCCGGCCGATCCGTGCAGCGGGAAGCTGACCTGCGCGTAGGAGCCTGGCTTCAGCGCGCGATCGCCATTGGCGGCCTGCAGCTCGACCAGCACTGTCCCCGATGCGGGGTCGACGGCGTCGGCGGTCCGCGTGAGCGCGGCGGTGAAGGTGCGGCCCGGATATTCGGGCAGGGTCATCGTCACCGGCATGCCGACGCGGATCTGACCCGAGTAATTTTGCGGGACGCGCACATAGATACGGATGCGGCTGATGTCGGACACGGTAAACAGCGGCACGGATCCTGCCGTGCCCGCTGAGACCAGCTGGCCGATCTGGGTCGAGCGGCTGGTGATCGTACCCGAGAAAGGCGCGACCAGGCGGGTGAAGCCCTGGGTGGCGCTCAGTCGCGCGACGTCGGCGGCCGCCGCGTTCGCCGCCGCGGTCTTCGCCTTCAGATCGCCCTGCTTCTCGTCGGCTTCCTGCTTGGAGACGGCATCCTTCGACAGCAAATTGCTCCAGCGTGCTGCGGTGGAGCGGGCGAGATCCTGATTGGCCCGCGCGGTCTGAAGGTCGGCACGGGCGGCGGCGAGCTGTTGGTCGACCTCCGGCGCGTCGAGGATGGCGAGCACCTGACCCGCATTGACGTGATCGCCAATGTCCACCAGCCAGCGGCGCACATAGCCGTTCGTCCGCGCGAAGATGGGCGCGCTGTTATAGGCCTGGAGCGTTCCCGGCAGGGTCAGGCCGTCGCCCTTGGCCATATCGGTGGGGCGGATCAGCGATACGGCCGGCTCCGCCTGCGCGTCGGTCCAGGTCGCCAGTTGCTGATCGTGGTGCCAGCGGCTGAACAGGCCCCATGCCACGATCGCCAGCGCGACCACCAGGGCAATGATGCCGATCTTCTTGAGTGATCCGGTGCTGCCCTGTTCAGGCATGAGCTTCCTCCAGGGGGCTGTCATCCAGCGTCGGCGCGGCGGCGACGCGGCGGTTCTTGTGCACGAGGCTGAAGATGACCGGCACGAACATGAGCGTGGCAAAGGTCGCGATCGCGAGGCCCCCGATCACGGCGCGGCCCAGCGGCGCATTCTGCTCGCCACCCTCGCCAAAGCCCATCGCCATCGGCAGCATGCCGATGATCATCGCCAGCGCGGTCATCAAAACGGGGCGGAATCGGGTCATGCCGGCTTCCAGCGCGGCACGGAGCGCCTCGCCATGCTCGGCCAGTTTTTCGCGGGCGAAACTGACCACCAGGATCGAGTTGGCCGTCGCGACGCCCATGCACATGATCGCGCCGGTCAGCGCCGGCACCGAAAGCGTCGTACCGGTCACGAACAGGATCCAGATGATGCCGGCCAGCGCCCCGGGCAGCGCGGTGATGATCACGAACGGGTCGAGCCAGCTCTGGAAGTTCACCACGATCAGCAGATAGATCAGCACGATCGCGCCGATCAGGCCGAAACCAAGGCCGGAGAAGGCGGTCTTCATCGTCGCATATTGGCCGCGCAGCGTGACGCTGACGCCCTTGGGCTGCTCCGCTTTCAGCGACGCGATGACATGCTGGATGTCGCCAGCGATCGCGCCGAGATCGCGACCATTGGGCGTTGCGTAGATGTCGATCGCAGGCGCGATATTATAGTGCGAGACCACCGCCGGCGAGGTACCGCGCGCGATGGTGGCGAGGCCGCCCAGCACCTGCGGCGTGCTGCCCTGCGCGCCGGTGACCGGCACGTTGGACAGGTCGCTGATCGAGGCGATCTGCCGTTCGGGCGTCTGCGCCACCACCGGATAGGACACGCCATTCTCCGGATTGAGGAAGAAGACCGGGGCGCTTTGCTGGGTGCCGGCCAGCGAACTGCCGAGGCTGGTCGTCACGTCACGCTCGGTCAGACCGAGCTGGCCGATACGGCTGCGATCGACGTTCACGTTCAGCTGCGGGTAGCGCGAGCTTTGCTGGATGCGCGCATCCGCGACGCCCGGAATGGCGGCGATCCGCTTGAGAATCTTGCGGGCAAAGGCGTTGTTCGCGGCATCGTCCTTGCCGGTCACCTGGATGTCGATCGGCGCGGGTGCACCGAAGTTCAGGATCTGGCTGGTGATGTCGGCCGGCAGGAAGGCGAAGGTCGACCCCGGAAAGGCGCTGGGGAGCGTCTCGCGCAGCTTGCGCACATAATCGGCGGTCGGCCCGTGATGCTCCGCCAGCTGGATCAGGACGTCGCCGTCCTGCGGTCCGATTGTGCCGGAATTGTTGTAGGTCGTGTTGATCGAGCTCACCGGCAGGCCGATATTGTCGACGATCGACACCAGCTCATCGGGGGGAATGACCTGCCGGATGCGGCGCTCGATCCGGTCGAAATGGGCGGCCGTATCCTCGATCCGGTTTCCGATCGGTGCGCGCACATGCATCGCGATCTGGCCGGAATCGACCGAGGGGAAGAAATTCTCGCCCAGGAACGGCACCAGCAGGAACGACAGCAGCACGACCGCCAAAAAGCCGATCACGAACGGCTTGGGCATGTGCAAGGCGCGTTCCAGCAGCGCGCCATAGCGGGTGCGGACCCGTTCGAACCGGACCTCGAAGCCGCGCTGGAAGCGAACAAGCGGGTTACGCGATGTGGCGCTGCCGGCGGCATGTTCGTCGTCACCGGGCTTGTGCGGCTTGAGCAGATACATCGCCATCGTCGGCACCAGCGTGCGCGACAGGATGAACGACGCGATCATCGCAAACACGACCGCCAGCGCGAGCGGCACGAACAGGAAGCCCGCGACGCCCGGCAGGAAGAACATCGGTACGAACACGATGCAGATGCAGAGCAGTGAGACGAATGCAGGCGTCACGATCTGCGCGGCACCGTCGAGGATCGACTGCTTGACGCCCTTGCCCTGTTCCAGATGCCAATTGATATTCTCGATCGTCACCGTCGCGTCGTCGACCAAGATGCCGACCGCCAGGCTGAGCCCGCCCAGCGTCATGATGTTGAGCGTGTTGCCGGTCGCGGACAGAGCGATGATCGCGCTCAGGATGGCGAGCGGGATCGATACCGCGATGATCACGGTCGATCGCCACGAACCCAGAAACAGGAGGATCATCGCACTGGTCAGCGCTGCGGCGATCACGCCTTCCTTGACCACGCCGGAAATCGCCGCCTTCACGAACAGCGACTGATCGCCGATCGGCACGATCTTCAGCGAGGCCGGCAGCGTCTCCTGGATCTTGGGCAGCGCGTCCTTGATCCCCTGCACGATCGCGAGCGTGGAAGTGGCGCCGTTCTTGAGGATGGTGATCAGCACCGAACGCGAGCCATCGACATGGACGACGTTGGTCTGCACCGCCGATCCATCCCGCACATGGGCAACGTCGCGCATGAAGACGGTCGCGCCATTGACCTGCTTGATCGGCAGATCGTTCAGCGCGTCGATCGAGTTCGGCGCGTTGTTGAGCGCGACATTATATTGGAAGTTGCCGATCTTGGCGAAGCCCGCCGGTGTGATCTGGTTCTGCGCGGCAATGGCGTTGCCGACATCCTGCGCGGACAATCCCTTGGATTGCAGCGCCTGCGGATCCAGATCGATCTGCACCTGGCGCGTGCGCCCGCCCGAGGGATAGGGGATGGCGGCGCCAGGCACGGTCACCAGCCCGGTGCGGACCTGGTTCTGGCCGATGTCGAACATCTGCCCTTCGGACAGGCCCTTGCCCGACAAAGCCAGCTGCAGGATCGGCACGGTCGAGGCGTTGTAATTCAGGATCAGCGGCGGCGTGATGCCCGGCGGCAGCTGGCGCAGCACGCTCTGCGACACCGACGTCACCTGCGCGGTGGCGGTGCGGATATCGGCACCGGGTTGGAAATAGATCTTGATGACGCCGATGCCCGGCAGCGACTGGCTTTCGATATGATCGATGTCGTTGACCGTCGTCGTCAGCACGCGTTCGAACGGCGTCACGATCCGCCCCGACATATCTGCTGGAGACAGGCCCTGATATTGCCAGGCAGTCGCGATCACCGGCACGCCGATATTGGGGAAGATGTCCACCGGCGTGCGGATCGCGGCAAGCACGCCGACGATCAGGATCAGGATGGCCATAACGATGAACGTCAGCGGGCGAAGAAGGGCGATGCGAACAATGCCGATCATGGACGACTTTCGGCGGACGGGAAGCTGAAGCGGAAGCCAGGGCGGGAGCGAAGGCACGCAGCCACAGTGCGGAGCAGGGGGCTGATCGGCGAAATCGGACTAAGCTACCGATCAGTCCAATATCGGTTGCAGCTTGATTGAGACGTTCTAAGTATCGGTCTTATGGAGCTTCGCCATCTTCGCTACTTCGTCGGCGTGGCAGAGGATCTGCATTTCGGGCGTGCGGCCACACGCCTGGGCATCTCCCAACCGCCGCTCAGCCAGCAGATCATCGCGCTGGAGGGCGAGCTTGGGGTGCAGCTGTTCGACCGTACCAGCCGAGCCGTGGCACTCACCGATGCCGGGACCCTGTTCCTGCACGAGGCGCGCGCGACCTTGGCGCAGGCCGAACGCGCGATCATGGTGGCCCGGCGCGCGGCGCGCGGTGAACTGGGCGAACTGACCATCGGCTTCAACGCCTCCGCGCCGTTCGTGCCGCCGGTGGCGCGCGCGATTCACGATTTCCGCATGGCCTATCCCGAAGTGCATATGACGCTGTCCGAGCTTTCCGAAAGCGGGCTGCGCGACGCACTGGCGGCCCGATCGATCGAGATCGGGTTCCTGCGCAGCCTGCGGGAGCCGGAGGTGCCGGTCGGGGCGGCCGCACGGCTGCTCATGCGCGAAGGCCTGGTTGTGGCGATGCGACCGGATCATCCCTTGGCCATCCATGACAGGATTTCCGTTCAGCAGCTCGATGCCCAGCCGATGGTCGTCTATCAGCGCGGGTTGAACGGCGGCTTCACCGAGGAATTGCTGCGGCTGATGCGCATCGAAGGCGTGCAGCCGATCGTCGCGCAGGAAGTCCGCGAGGTCTCCACGCTCTTCGGCCTGGTCGCCGCCGGCATCGGCATCACGATCGTGGCCCAGTCGCTCCGCGCGCTCCAATCCGCCGGCCTGGTCTATCGCGAATATGACGATCCCGCCGCCAATTCGGCGATGTGGGTGGTCCACCAGCAAGAGCGGCTGAGCGTTCCGGCCCGGCATTTCCTGGACGCCATCGTGCAAGACAACAGCGGATCGTGAAGGTGCTGGATTGCCCGGCAGAAATAAGTGCCCGGCCGGGCGTCCGTACGACCATCCAGAAATCAGGGTTGATCGTGGGCTATAGGATCATAGTCTTCGTCGGGGTTGTCCTGCTGGCGGCATCTGCGTGGACGGCGTTCAGCACATGGCGCTGGCTCCAAAGGTCGGTCGCGGCACCAGGGCATGTGTCCAGACTCAATGCCGGCGGAAGCCATCCTGAGATCGAACTCGTTACGGCGACGGGCCCGAAAGTCAGCTTCCCCCAGGGCGGATTGGTTGCGGCCTGGCGGGTCGGAGACGACGTACCGGTGCGGTACGATCCTGCCGCTCCCACCGAGGATCCAAGCATTGATCGCGTGGCAGCGATCTGGACGGTGCCGCTGGCCGCTCTGTTCGCAGGATTTGTTACAATCGCTTCGGCACTTGCCGTCAGATTGGGCTGGCTTGTGAAAGTGGAATAGCCTGGCTGACCGTTGCTTGGCAGAGCGCTTGCCTCGGGTCGCTCTCAGATCGGCCTGGGGCAGGACTCAAAAACTGCCCCGCACGACGCTTTCTCGCGACAGGCATCTTGCCGCCAAGGCCTTCAATGCCATATTCTGCATCGTAAGCATGACAGTCTATGAACCCATCACGATGGCCACCGACAAGGATGGCGATGACGAAGGCACCGGTCTCGGCGTCGCTACGCGTACGCGCACGCGCACCAAGCAGCCGTCGCTGTACAAGGTGCTGATGCTGAATGACGATTATACGCCGATGGAGTTCGTCGTTCTGTGTCTGCAGCGCTTTTTCCGGATGGGCCTGGAAGATGCGACTCGCGTGATGCTGCACGTGCATCAGCGCGGCGTTGGGGTGTGCGGCGTGTTCACCTATGAGGTTGCCGAGACCAAGGTGTCGCAGGTGATGGATTTCGCCCGGCAGAACCAGCACCCGCTTCAGTGCACGCTCGAAAAAGCGTGATTGCTCCGGCCGCCTTTTAGCGGGCGGGCGGTAACCAGCTTCGATCGAGCACTTCGCGCCGATCATGATAATCGGCGAGGCGGGCCAGCCGCTCGGTATCGAGGATGCGGAGCGAATAGCCGGACCGGGCAATCAGACTTTGCTCGCTCAAAACCCGCATTGTCCGATTGACGTGAACCGCGGTCAGCCCGGTCAGATCGCCAATCTCTTCCTGCGTCAGCGGCAACGCAAATCCGTCGTCGACCGGTAGGCCGGAGAAACGCAACCGGCTGGCAATCCACAAGAGCAATGCCGCAACCCGCCCGCGCGCGGACGCGCGTCCCAGCGAAATGAGCCGATCGGTCAGGGTTACCCGATCCACTTGCTGGACCGCGAACAAAAGCGCGCCGAGGCGAGGATGATCCGAGAAGAGCTGGCCGAGACGCCCACGGTCGATCAGGCAAACATCCGCATCGGTGAGCGCGGTGACCGCATCGGGCGCGCTGGCGAAAGCAAGGCTGTCCAGGCCCAGCAGGTCGCCCTGGAAGTGGAGCCGCACGATCTGGCGCCGGCCATCCTCCAGCAAGGCGGAGCAGAAAATCCAGCCCCTCTGGACGACATAAATGTCACCCGGCGTGCCATGCTCCTGCCGGATCACGGTGCCCCGCTTATAGTGACGGGCGCCCGCCGTCAGGCCGTCCAATGCTTCCTTTTCGGCAGCGGTCAATTCTCCGTAACGGCCGAGATGTTCGGCCAGGCAGCTCTCGCCCATTCAGTTTCGCGTCCCCCGTTTGCGGCGCGTCTAGCGTGGCAACGGCGCTGGAGACGTTAACCCGCATCAACCCTCGCGATGGATTGAAATAATTGCCGAGGGTGGCGCACGGTCGCCACGCTTGCACGCGCGCCCCGAGCCATTACAGCAGCGCCGATGGACAGGATCGTTATCCGCGGCGGCAACCGGTTGGAAGGCCGGGTGCCGATTTCAGGCGCCAAGAATGCGGCGCTCACCTTGCTGCCGTGTGCCTTGCTCACGGATCAGCCGTTGACCTTGACCAATTTGCCGCGGTTGGCGGACGTCGAGGGTTTCGGCCACCTGATGAACGAGCTCGGCGTCTCGACCACCATGGCCGGCCAGCGCGGCAATTCGCCGGAGCGGGCGATGACGCTCAACGCCGACCATATCTCCTCGACCACCGCGCCCTATGAGATCGTGCGCAAGATGCGGGCGTCGATCCTGGTGCTGGGGCCGTTGCTCGCCCGCGAAGGCGAGGCGACGGTGTCGCTGCCGGGCGGCTGCGCCATCGGCAATCGCCCGATCGACCTTCATCTGAAGGCGCTCGAAGCGCTGGGTGCGGAGATCGAGCTGGCGGCGGGCTATGTTCGCGCCATCGCCCCCAACGGCGGGCTGAAGGGCGGCCACATCGTTTTCCCGCTCGTTTCCGTGGGCGCGACCGAAAATGCGCTGATGGCCGCCGCGCTCGCCAGCGGCGAGACGGTGATCGACAATGCGGCGCGCGAACCCGAAATCACCGATCTGTGCAAATGCCTGGTCGCGATGGGATCGGACATTGCCGGCATCGGCACCGAACGTCTGGTCATCCAGGGCAAGGCCAGCCTTCACGGCGCGACGCACCGCGTCATGCCGGACCGGATCGAAGCGGGCAGCTATGCCTGCGCCGCCGGCATCACCGGGGGCGATCTGCTGCTGGAAGGGGCCGATGCGGAGGATATGGCCGCCATCGTCGCCAGCCTTTCCGAAGCCGGCTTGGCGGTCCGCGAAGAGGCCGACGGCATCCGCGTTTCGGCGGATGGCCGACTGCGGCCGCTGACCTTGTCGACCGCGCCGTTCCCAGGTTTCCCGACCGACATGCAGGCGCAGTTCATGGCGATGCTGACGCTTGCCGGCGGTACGAGCGTACTGACCGAGACGATCTTCGAGAACCGCTACATGCACGTGCCGGAACTGACCCGCATGGGCGCCGACATTCAGGTCCATGGCCGAACCGCGATCGTGAAGGGCGTGGACCGCCTGACTGGCGCGCCCGTAATGGCCACCGATCTGCGCGCCTCGATGAGCCTGGTTCTGGCCGGCCTTGCCGCGAAGGGCGAGACGCAGGTCTC
>NZ_JBMDXN010000086.1:0-12979 GCF_048595155.1 Sphingomonas sp. | reverse complement strand
ATCCGATCGTGTCGAGCGACGTCGAGACACATTTTCGAGCGCAGACGAGAAGCTTCGGCTGCGCTCGGCCAAGCCCCTCGACTTCGCTCGAGGCGAACGGAGTGGCGGCATGACTAATCTTTTCGATCTGACCGGCAAGGTGGCCGTAGTGACTGGCGCCAACACCGGCATTGGCCAGGCGATCGCCCTGGCGCTGGCGCAGGCAGGTGCGGACCTCGCCTGCGTCGGTCGTACGCCCGCCGAGGACACGGTCGGGCGAGCGCAACAGCTGGGACGCAGAGCGGAAGTGCTGAGCGCTGATCTCTCTACCATTGAGCCCGTGCAGCGGGTGATCGACGAGACGCTCGAGAAGCTGGGGCGGCTCGACATCCTCGTCAATAATGCCGGCATCATTCGCCGCGCCGACGCCGTCGACTTCACGGAGGCGGATTGGGATGCGGTGATCGACACCAATCTGAAGTCGGTCTTCTTCCTCTGCCAGGCCGCCGGGCGTCATATGATCGGGCAAGGCGCGGGCAAGATCATCAACATCGCCTCGATGCTGACCTTTCAGGGTGGCATTCGGGTGCCGAGTTACACCGCATCCAAATCCGGCGTCGGCGGAATTACCAAATTGCTCGCGAACGAATGGGCGGCAAAAGGCGTGCAGGTCAATGCGATCGCGCCTGGCTATATCGCGACCAACAATACCACCGCGCTCCAAGCGGATGAGGTGCGCAACAAGGCGATCATGGATCGCATCCCGGCGGGCCGCTGGGGCGATCCGGGAGATCTTGGCGGCGCGGCCGTGTTCCTGGCGTCCGCTGCATCCGATTACGTGACCGGGCACATCCTTGCGGTCGATGGAGGCTGGCTGGCGCGATGAGCGGGGTCGATCGCCGTGCTCTGCTCGGCGGGGCTGTCTCGCTGGCCGCACTGGTCCCTGTTCGCCTGCGTGCTGCCTCCACCGCTTCGATCGTACGCACCCGCGCCGGACCCGTGCGGGGTAGGATTGAAGACGGGCTCCACGTCTTTCGTGGCCTGCGCTACGGCCAGGATGCGCGCTTTCGCCGCTTCCTGCCGCCGCTCCCGCCACGGCCTTGGACTGAGCCTGCCGACGCCACCGCCTTCGCGCCATCCTGCCCGCAGAAGGGGCAGGTGGGACCGACCAGTGAGGATTGTCTGTTCCTCAATGTCTGGACGCCGGGGCCAGATGCGGCGGCGCGCCGCCCCGTCATGGTCTATATCCATGGCGGCGCCTATTCGACCGGCAGCGTGGTTACCCCGCTCAATGACGGTCGCCATCTCGCCGCACGGGGCGATGTCGTGGTGGTTACCGTCAATCACCGCCTTCACGCCCTCGGCTATCTCTATCTTGCCCGCCTCGATCCGCGCTTTCCCGATAGCGGCAATGTCGGCCAGCTCGACCTGATCCTGGCGCTGCAGTGGGTGCGCGACAATATTGCGGCGTTCGGCGGCGATCCTGGCAAGGTGATGGTGTTCGGTCAGTCGGGCGGGGGCGCCAAGATCGCGACATTGATGGGCACGCCGGCCGCTCGCGGCCTCTTCCACCGCGCGACTACGATGAGCGGGCAGCAGGTAACGGCGTCCGGACCGCTCAATGCCACTGCACGGGCGCGGGCGTATCTCGGCAAGCTCGGTATAGCACCTTCCGACATTGATCGGTTGCGTGCGCTCCCGATCGAGCGCCTCGTCGAAGGTCTGGACGCGAGCGACCCCATCCTCCCGTCCGGCGGTGTCTATTTCGGGCCGGTGCTGGATCAGAGGATACTCCTGCGCCATCCTTTCTATCCGGACGCGAACCCACGGGGCCTGTCTATCCCGATGATGCTCGGCAATATGCACGACGAAACGCGTGCGTTCATCGCCGAAGATAGCCCGGCCGTGCGCGGGCTTGACTGGAATAACCTGGCGCAGCGGCTGGCGCCGGAGCTGCGTGTGGACATCCTGCCGGACCATGTCGTCAGCGCCTATCGCGCCTTCTTTCCCCGGCACACACCCCTCCAGATATTCTACGCGGCCACGACAGCCAGCCGCAGCTGGCGCGGGCAGGTGATCGAAGCGGAGGAGCGGGCAAAGGCGGGTGCCGCCGCCTTCGTCTACCAGGTCGATTATGTCTCGCCGCAGGATCCCTCGCGCGGCACGCCGCATGGCATGGATATCCCCCTTGCCTTCGGCACGATAGATGCGCCGGGATCTCCGTCCGGCACGGGGCCAGCAGCACGCGCCGCCAGTGCAATGCTGATGAACGCTTTTTTGGCGTTTGCCAGGACCGGCGATCCCAACCATGTGGGACTGCCGCACTGGCCCGAATATGATCTGCGCCAGCGTGCGACGATGATCTTTGACGTCGGCGCACACGTGGTCAACGATCCGCGGCGGGAAGAGCGACTGCTGTTTGCTGCCGTGCCCTACATCCAGCCGGGCAGCTGATCGCGGTCCGACGCCGGTTTATATGCGTATTCTGATCGGGCCCCGCGGGCGGTGAATATATTTGTCGCCAGTGACATCCTCATCTCGGCGGCCC
Organism: Sphingomonas sp.; assembly: GCF_048595155.1. Lineage (GTDB taxonomy): Bacteria > Pseudomonadota > Alphaproteobacteria > Sphingomonadales > Sphingomonadaceae > Sphingomonas_I. Next base: position 10,452 of record NZ_JBMDXN010000086.1, on the reverse strand, counting down.
GCGCTGTCTCGGTCTTGATCTGATCCGCCGCCGCCGAAATCTTGCATCAGGATGGAGTCGGCTTCGATTGACACCGGTTACCGGATAGGGTTTATTCCGCCTCAAGCCAAAAGGCAGATCGCGGCTGGAACAGGCGCGGCAGAGGAGGATGTATGTTTGAAGGGGGTTATAAATCCGTCTCGCGCACCGGTGCGTCTATCGTTGCGCTTACTCTCGCTCTGGCGGCGCAGCCCGCGACGGCGCAAACAGCGTCGAATCCGACCGTGGATGCCGCCCAACCTGCTCCAGGTTCGCCGGATACGTCTCAGGAAGCTGAGATCGTTGTCACCGGTTTCCGCGCATCCTTGGATGCGGCGATCAATGTGAAGCGGAACTCGGTCTCCTCCGTCGACGCGATCGTTGCGGAGGATATCGCCAAATTCCCTGATCAGAATCTGGCGGAATCGCTACAACGCATTCCTGGCATCTCGATCCAGCGCGATGCGGGTGAAGGTCGTGCGATCACGGTGCGCGGCCTCGGCGCGCAATTCACGCGCGTCCGGCTCAACGGCCTGGAGACGGTGGCGACCGCGACCGATGGCGCCACAGCCAATCGCGACCGCGCCTTCGATTTCAATGTCTTCGCGTCCGAGCTGTTCAACTCGATCGTCGTGCACAAGACGGCCGAGGCGTCGCTGGACGAAGGCTCGCTCGGCGCGGTTGTCGATCTCAATACGGGCAATCCGCTGGCGGGCAAACGCGGCTTCACGCTGGTCGGCTCGGCCCAGGCCAGCTACAATGATCTCAGCAAGAATTTCGGGCCGCGCGTCGCTGGCCTGCTCTCATGGAAGTCGCAGGACGGCACCTTCGGCGCGTCGATCTCCGGGGCTTATTCGAAGACCAACAATCTGGAATTGGGCAACAATACGGTGCGCTGGGCGCAAGCCCGCTTCGACAATGTCAATGGCACGCCCTGCTTCACGACGACGGCCACCGGCAGCACGCCAGCCAACAATAATGGCGGCGTCTATCGCCCGAGCGCGGCCTGCGATCAGGCCGCCTTGTCCTTCCATCCGCGCATCCCCCGTTACGGCGTTGTGCGGCATGATCGCGAACGGCTGGGGCTGACCGGCAGCGTGCAATGGGCGCCGACCGACGCGACCAAGATCTCGATCGACGGCCTTTATTCACGGTTCAAGGAAACGCGCGAGGAAAAGTGGCTTGAAGTGTTGCTGCGCTCCAACGAACGATCGGTCAACGTCCTCAATCCGGTCTATGACTCCAACAACAATATGATCTCGGCCACGCTCAACGATGCGTGGGTGCGGACCGAACATTATCTGCGCAAGTCCAAAACCGATTTCTATCAGCTCGGGGGCAGCTGGGATCAGGACGTTACCGACCGCTTCAAATTCACTCTGCTCGGCGGTTTTTCCAAGTCAAACGCCGACATTCCGGTCGAGACCACCATCGTCTATGATGATCGCGACGCGCAGGGCTACAAGTACGACTATACCGACAGTCGTAGCCCGCTGCTGACCTATGGCACGAGCGTCACCGATCCGGCCAATTTCCAGCTCGCCGAAATCCGGGACCGGCCGTCCAACGTCACCAACAAGTTCCGCACGGCGCAGGTGCGAACCGAGTGGGAGGCGGTCGACGGCTTCACGGTGAAGACCGGCGCGGTCTATCGGCGCTTCGATTATGATATCACCAGCTTCACTCGCGACACGACGGTCTGCGGCAATGGCGGCAAGGATCTGGTTCTGGGCACCATCACCTGCTCGCCGACATCCCTGTTCGGGCCGACGGCCGTCTATGGCTTCCAGGCCAACTCGGCGCTGTCGGAGCTGGCCAAGCTCGGCCGGGCCGGCCAGCCTGACGGCACCACGTCCGAATTTCTCATCCCCAATATCGATGCGGCCTCGCAATTTACCGGCCTCTACAATCGCCCGCTCACGCTCGATCCCGGCAATAATCGCGGCGTGACCGAAGAGGTGAAGGGCGGCTACCTACAGATCGATGCCAAGGGGACCTTGCTTGGCCTCGATTACGCGCTGAACGCCGGCATGCGCTACGTCCACACCCATCAATCGTCTTATGGGTTGAACAGCGGCACGGTCGTGAACGTCTCGCGCAATTATGACGATTGGTTGCCGGCTCTCAACGTCGCCTTGTTCCCGACGCGCAACATCGTGGTGCGCGGTTCGATCGCTAAGGTGATGACGCGTCCGGCGCTTGGCAACGTCACGCCGGGCGGATCGGCCGACGGCTTCAACTATCGCGTGACCTTCGGTAATCCGCGGCTCGATCCCTATCGCGCGACGGCATTCGACGCCGCCGTCGAATGGTATTTCGCGCCGCAGTCGATCGTCTCGGTGGCGCTCTTCAAGAAGAATGTCTCCAGCTTCCCGGTGGCCGTGGTGCAAACGGGTGCGACCTTCACCTCGACCGGCTTGCCGGTTTCGGTGCTGGTGCCGTCCTCGCCGGCCGCGCTCAACCCGGATCAGCTGTCGCAGCCCATTTGGACGATCTCCACCACCGGTAATGGCGCGGGCGCGTCGCTGAAGGGCGTCGAGCTCTCCGTGCAGGCGCCGTTCAAGTTCCTGCCTGGTTTCCTGTCCAACTTCGGCGGTATCGCCAACGCGACCTTCGTATCCTCCAGCGCCACCTATACACAGCAGGGCCCCGCCGTCGTTCCCGGGGGCGCCCTGATCAACGTGACGCGCAATGCGACGCTGTACGGCCTCTCCAAGCGCGCGTTCAACGCAACGCTCTATTACGAGGATAAGAAATTCTCGGCGCGCGCGTCGATCAGCTACCGCAGCGGCTATGTCGATGCGGGCTCCGGCACCGGCAACATCTTCGAAGGCTATAATCCGATCACCAATGTCGATGCGTCGCTGCGCTACCGCATTACGGACCAGATCGAATTGTCGCTGGAAGGCACTAACCTTACGGACGCCTATCGGGATCGCTATGTCGATATCGATGCCAACCGCAATTACGAATATAATCACTTTGGCCGCACCTTCCTGATGGGTGCCCGCTTCAAGATGTAACCTCCCCTGGCGCCCTCCGCCTGCGGGTGGAGGGCGCTGCTTTTTGGGGCTTTGCTATCGTGACGATCAATCGCCGAGATGCTGTCGCGCTTGCGCTGGCCGGAACTGCCGCTGGCCTGGCGTCCGATGTGCGGACGAACAGGGCATCGGCTCACCCGGGTTCGGACATTCCCGACTGGAAGCGGGGCTTCGACAATCAGCGGATCGCCGATCTTGGCGACGGCCGCTTCCTCAACCCGCTGATCGCCGGGGATCACCCCGATCCTGCCATCCTGAAAGATGGCGCCGATTATTACATGACCTTCTCGAGCTTCGATTCCTATCCGGGCCTGACGATCTGGCATTCGCGCGATCTGGTGAACTGGCAGCCGCGCAAGGCAGCGCTGACACGCAATATCGGCTCGGTCTGGGCCGTCAGCCTCGCCAAGCATGCCGGGCGTTATTTCCTCTACGTGCCTGTCAAGGCGGACCCCAATTCGATCTGGGTAATCTGGGCCGACCATATCGACGGCCCGTGGAGCGATCCGATCGACCTTCGTCTGCCGCATCATATCGATCCGTGCCACGCGGCGGGGGAGGACGGATCGCGCTGGCTGTTCCTGTCCGGCGGCGATCGCATCCGTCTGGCCGAGGACGGACTATCGACTGTTGGCGAGGTCGAGCATGTCTACGATCCCTGGCATTATCCGCCCGAGTGGGATGTCGAGAGCTTCTCGCCAGAGGGACCGAAGATCGAGCGCCACGGCGACTATTTCTACCTGATTACGGCCGTCGGTGGCACGGCCGGGCCGCCGACCGGGCATATGGTGATCGCGGCGCGATCTCGCTCGATCTACGGGCCGTGGGAACAATGCCCTGCCAATCCGCTCGTCCGCACTGTGCGCGACGACGAGAAATGGTGGTCGCGCGGCCATGCATCGCTGGTGGAGGCGCCCGACGGCAGCTGGTGGTCGGTTTATCACGGGTTTGAAAACGGCTTCTGGACGCTCGGCCGTCAGGCGTTGCTGGATCCGATCGAATGGACGCCCGACGGCTGGTTTCGCATGACCGGCGGCGATCTCGCCAGCCCGATCGCCAAGCCGCGTGGGGGACGCGCGCTGCCGCACGGTCAGCCGCTGTCGGACGATTTTGCGACGCTCCAGCTCGGCGGGAAATGGAATTTCTTCAAGCCCGGACCGGCGGAATCCGGTCGCGTGCGGCTCGAGCGCAACGCCCTCATCCTCAAAGCGTCGGGGACTGTACCCAAGGATTCATCGCCCTTGCTGCTGATCGCGGGCGATCCCGCCTATCAGTTCTAATGCGATATCGAGATCGCGCCGGGAGGCACCGCCGGCCTGCTGCTTTTCTATGACGAGATGCTGTATTGCGGGCTTGGTTTCGACGAGAGCCGCTTCGTCACGCACCAATATGGGATTGAACGTGGCCGCCCGGCCAATCCGCACGGCCGGCGCATGAAGATCCGGGTGGCCAACAAGCGCCACATCGTCGCAATCCATACCAGCGGAGATGGTGGCCGCACCTGGCAGCGCTTCGACCGCGGCATGGAAGTGTCGGGTTATCATCACAATGTCCGCGGCGGCTTCCTGATGTTGCGTCCGGGTCTCTATTCCGCCGCGGCGGGGGAAGCCAGCTTCCGGGACTTCCGCTACCGCGCTTTATAGCGAGCCCTAGCGCCCGTGAAAAATGGGACTGGGCTTCCCAAATTTGGGGTATGTCCGTAGCGCCCACCCTCTCGATAACGCCCTATCCCTATATCTTGGCGCTGGGAGACAGTCTCACCGCGGGGCATGGGCTACCGCGCGGCGCCTCCTTTGCCGACCGGCTGGAATATCTGCTGCGCGCGCACTATCCCCACGCCGCCGTCGTCAATGCTGGCGTCTCCGGCGATACCAGCGCGGCCGCGCTCCGCCGTCTGCCGACCGTGCTGAGCGCGCTTCGTCATCGCCCGTCGCTCGCCATCGTCGAGCTCGGCGCCAATGACCTTCTGCGCGGCGTCCCGCCGGCTAGGACATTGGCAGACCTCGATATGATCGTGCAGGAGCTTCGGCGCTGCGGCATTCCGGTGCTGCTCGCAACGCTCGAACCGCCGCCGATGCTCGCGGCGCTGGGGTTGCCGTATGACGATATCTACGCCCAGGTGTCCGCACGGCACGATGTCGCGCGTCATCCCTTCTTCCCGCCCGGGTTGCTGGGCCACCCCGATTTCGTCCTGCCCGACCGCTTGCACCCCAATGCCGCCGCGATCGAGCGCGTGGCGCGGCATATGCTCGCACCGGTCTTGGCGGAATTGTCGAAAACGCAGGCTGCCGCCTGAGCGGCCGCGTCGCGCCCTCGCAATAGTCGCGCGCAATCCTTATTTACCCGGAAGACGATCCGTGGAGGATCCTGTCTCGTCATTTTTGCCGTCGCGGCGAGACGCCGTGGCGATCGACAAGGAGAGCGGAGCATGAGCACCGAACGTGCGGTTTTGGCCGGAGGCTGTTTCTGGGGCGTGCAGGACCTGATCCGGAAGCTGCCCGGGGTCCTTTCCACCCGGGTCGGCTATTCGGGCGGCGACGTGCCCAACGCCACCTATCGCAACCATGGCACCCATGCCGAGGCGATCGAGATCATCTTCGATCCGCAGGAAATCAGCTTTCGCCAGCTGCTGGAATTCTTCTTCCAGATCCACGATCCGAGCACGGTTAACCGCCAGGGCAATGATATTGGCATGAGCTACCGCTCCGCCATCTTCTACACGACGCCCGAGCAGAAGGCGGTGGCGCAGGACACGATCGCCGATGTCGACGCGTCCGGCCTGTGGCCGGGCAAGGTCGTGACCGAGGTCGCACCGGTGGGCGATTTCTGGGAAGCCGAGCCCGAGCATCAGGATTATCTGGAGCGGATCCCGAACGGCTATACCTGCCATTTCGTCCGCCCGGGCTGGCGCCTGCCGCGCCGCGCGGACGCCGCCTGAATGTGCTCGCCCCCTCTCTGCGCGAGAGGGGGCAGTGGCCGCCTGACCGAACGCCGGGACTATCGCAAGCCGACGCCGTGTCGACTGACTATGCGTCAATCAACCGGCAGAGATATTGATAGAGCTTCGCCGGCAGAACCGGCTTGTGCATGAGTAGCAGCCCGCTGCGGCTCGCCTCGCGCAAGCGCTCCGGCGCCGTGTCGCCGGTGATCAATAACGCCGGAATGTCGCTGCCGAGATGGTGGCGAAGCGTTGCCACTGCTTCGGCGCCGGTTCGGCCCTCCTGCAGTCGATAATCGCAGATGATCGCGTCGGGCTGCACGCCGTCCGACAGGAGGAGGATCGCATCCTGCTCTGACCCGGCCGCAAGGCAGACGCAATCCCAGCTCTCGAGCAACTGGCTCATGCCGGCGCGGACGATTGCGTCGTCATCGACGACGAGGAAGCTGCGCCCCGCAAGCTGCCCTGAAGGTATCGTGTCGGGAAGATCGTCAGTCGCGGCGTCGCTGTGGCGGCCCGACGCCATGGGTACGCCGACCCGGAAGACACTGCCGCGGCCTACGACGGAGGAAAGCGAGATTGAGTGGCCGAGCGAGGCAGCCAGTCGGTGCACGATCGCCAGGCCCAGTCCCAACCCTTTCTGGCGGTCGCGCTCCGGATTGCCCAATTGTAGAAATTCGCTGAAGATATCCGCCTGCTGATCGGCGGCAATCCCGATGCCGGTATCGTACACTTCGATGGAGATGCCGCCATTGCGGCGACGGCATCCTATGACGATGCCGCCGCGCTGCGTGTAACGGATCGCGTTCGAGATGATGTTCCGTAATATCTGCTCCAACAAAATGACGTCGGATCTCACCCAGCAGGATGTTGGCCGCGCGCGATAGATCAGCGCCTTGGCGTCGGCCATCGGCGCCAGTTCGAATTCCAGTTTGTCCAGCAGCGGCTGCAGGGGAAAGTCGCGGATAGTGTTGACGATCACGCCGGCTTCGATGCGTGAGAAATCGAGAAGCGTGTTCAGCATCTCGGATGAGGCGAGACTGGCATTCTGCGCGCTTTCAACGGTGCGGCGCTGGGTCGAGGTCAATCGGCTGTGCGCCAGCGCCTCGAGGAACAGCCCCAGGGCGTGCACCGGTTGGCGCAGATCGTGGCTGGCGGCCGCAAGGAAGGTCGACTTGGCCGCATTGGCCCGTTCCGCCTGAAGCCGCGCTTCCTGCACCAAGTCCATCTCCTGTCGCAGTTGATCGACCAGCCGGGCATTTTCGAATTGCAGCTTTATGCCCTCGCGGATGCGCCGGTTGGCGATGCGCGCCTGCCCATAGAGGCCCCCCACATACAGGATGCAGCACAGCGACAGCGCCTGATAGGGCGTCGTGCCCATCACCCAGAAACGCGTGAAGACGAAGCCCAGCATGGGGAGGGCCAGCGCCAAATAGAGGTCTCGTAACGGCGCCAGCAAGGCGACGGCATTGCCGCACAGGGCGCAAAGCAAGGCGATCAGAACGATACTGACGGCAGGATCGGGGGATGGCAGTGCGATCCAGAGAAGCGCGCCCCAGGCGCAGCCTTCGTAGATTTTGAGGGCGGCCAGCCCATGCTCGACGCGCTTGCCGAACACACGATAATCACCCGATCGCAGCAGCCAGCGTGCGATGCCAACCAAGGTGAACCGGCCGATCAGGAAAGCGATATACCAGGCGAGGAGGAGCCGATGATCGGCCGCCGTTCCGAGCAGGAAGACAAGCAGGGTCGGCAACAGGATTCCGACGATCAAGGACGCGCCGACGCCTTCCAACACCATCCGCACTTGCTCCGCCCGCACCACGCCGGGCGCCGAAGCGCTCACCGAATGATGCCAAGGCGGCGCGCGGCGAAGGCGGCCTCGGTCCTGCTCGCCACGCCCAAAGCGGCAAGCAGCGCCTGAACATGGCCGCGCACCGTATGTTCGGAAAGGTTCAGGCGCCGTCCGATCATCTTGTTCGACAGCCCCTGGCAGACAAGATCCAGGACCTCCTTCTGCCTGGGAGTCAGAGAGGACCGCGTAGGGGGCGCGCTCTGTCTCGGCGATGCGCCCGAAGGATCGTCCAACATCTGGCGTAATGTTGAGATCATCCTGTCGGGCCGTTCAGTCTTCGCCAGGAAGGTCTCGGCTCCCATCGCTAAAGCATCGTTGATCACATCGTCAGTATCGAATGCCGAAACCACGACGATCCGCGCATTCGGCCATTTGCGTTTCAATGACGGCATGCCGTCAATGCCACTAATTCCGCGCAATTGTACATCCAGCATCAGAATAGACGGACGGATTTCATCATCGGCCAATGCTTCTTCGAGAGAAGCGGCTTCACAGATCCGCGCGTTGCGCAAGCCGGTTGCGAGCATCGCGGCAACACCGGATCGGAAGAGGGCGTGATCGTCAATGATCAGGATGGTCGGACGGTTCATCACGTCGCACCGTAGCGGATCAGGGATGAATGTCTCGGAAAACAGCCAGTCCGGATGGACTATAGCGGCTCTTCGTCGTGCACCGTAAGGCGGGCCTCGCAAACACTGTGCTGATCAGGCTCTTTCGGACGCAGGGGGGAAGCGTCTGCAAGTGGCGAACTGCGCAAGGATAGGGGTAATTGCGGTGGATGTCATCGGACATGAGGAGGACAGGCGTGTGCCGACTTCTCTGACGCGCCTGATCTTTTGCAGATTAGACCGGCATGATCCCGATCGTCGTGCCGTCTCGTGGGATGGATTAACCTACGTGAGTACATGTGCCGGTTGTGGTGCTGACATCTGGCGAAAGTCACGCAAGCGATGGAAACGCCGATACAAGGAAAGCAGATAATCGCTTCCGTATTTTATAAGACGTTGTAATGGCAAGACAGTATCAGTGACTTTTATCGAAGGGCGGGGGCGCCCCTTATTGTCGCTGCTTGATGATCTGTTAGCGTAACAGGGGGATGTTTCGATGCGCGGCAATCCAGTGCGGCGGCAACTCGCCGCGGGGACCTCTCTTACCTCCCATGTAGCGATGCGGGCGTTAGCGGGCGGTGTCGCCGCGACGATCCTGCTGGCGGCGAGCGTATCCGCCCAGACCACCCGTGGCGGTAATGGAGCCCGCGGGAATGGCAGCTCGGGTCCCGCCGGGGGTGTCAGCAGTGCTGTCGGCGCAGGCGGCGCGGGCGCTCCGGCAACTGAGGGGTTTCAGGGTGGCGCGGGTGGCGGTGCGGGGATCACCGGCGGAAATGGCGGCAGTGCCGACTGGATCGACGTCGAGGTCGGCGGGGGGCAGGGCGGCGCGGGGGGCGTGGCGGCCGGAGCGGCAGGTGGCGCCGGCGTTGATGGTCAATCCGCCATCGGCGGCGGCGGCGGTGGCGGCGGTGCCCACGGCGCGCTGATCACTACATCGGCTACCCCCGGTGCTGCGGTCGTAGGCGGTGCAGGTGGCAGCGGCGGTAATTCGAGCGGCGGCAACGGCGGCGGTGGCGGAGCGGGCGGCTTCGGTGTAGTCGTCGATAACCCTGGCGGCGTAATCACCTTGAACGGCGCGGTCATTGGCGGGCGCGGCGGAGACGGCGGTGTCGGCGCTCGGACCGGCGGCGATGGCGGTGACGGCGGACATGGCCTGGTCATCGGTCCGTCCATCGCCACGATTGAGGGAGCGATCCTTGGTGGCGCGGGCGGGGTAGGCGGATCTTTCACCGATCAGCAATTTGGCCAAAGCAAAGGCGCCTCCGGGCGAGGTGGAACAGGCATCGTCGCGACGAACGCAGGCCTGATACTCAGAGCCGCAGTCAGCGGCGGCGTTTCAGGTGACGGCGTCACGCAGGGCTTGGCGCTCTCTTCCTCCGGCAATAGCGAACTCTTGCTTGAAACAGGCTGGAGCCTGACCGGTGGTGTCGACATCGCGAATGGCGGCTTGACCATCAAACCAAACGGCAACGCGACTTTGACCAATGTCATTTCGGGTGCCGGGCAGCTCATCAAGGGTGATCCTGGTACGCTCACCTTGTCGGGTGCCAACACGTACAGCGGCGCAACGACGGTGGCTGCCGGCACATTGCAGATCACCAATGCCGGCGCCCTTGGGACCACGGCGGGCGGGACCATTGTAAGCTCCGGTGCGACGCTGGCGCTGTCCGGCGGCATAACGGTGGGTGCGGAGGCGCTGACGCTATCGGGCGCGGGTGCGGCAGGTTCCGGCGCGCTCACCAGCGTGGGATCGGGCGTGAATAGCTATCAAGGTCCGATCACGCTGGCGGCAGCCAGCACACTGAATGTCCAAGGCACGAGCTTGCTCAACCTGTCTGGCGGGATCACGGGTGCGAACACCGATCTGACACTTACCGGGACCAGCAACAATAGCGGCAACATCAATGGTGTTATCGCAATTGGCGCCGGCGCGATCACCAAGACCGGCTCGACGCAGTGGGCTTTTGGGGGCGCGAATACCTATACTGGCTT
>NZ_JBMDXN010000085.1:0-8864 GCF_048595155.1 Sphingomonas sp. | reverse complement strand
ACGGGGCAAGCGCGGCGGTGGGGGGCGGCGCGGTGGTGGCTTGGGCGGGGGCGGCGGCGGTTTCGGGGGCGGTCGTGAGCAGCGGACTGGCGGCGGAGGGCGCACCGAAGCTCAAGCTTCGTACGACGCCTCTCGGATCGGGGCTGGACGCTTCAGCTATCTTGCCATTCCGCAGCCGATCACAGCGGCCGATACGAATTTCAACCGCGGCACTTCTCTGAACGAGATGATGGTCGCCGCGCAGCAACGCTTCTTGTTACTCGATACCAATCATGATGGCGTGCTTACCCTCGCGGAACTGCAGACGATCCGCCGCGGGGAACGTGCGCCCCGCTCTGCGCAGCATTAACGGTCGAAAGGTGATACCATGATGAACGCTAGAGCGGTTCTGAGCTGAGTTGAATCGTTGCGGGATTCCCAAGCGGGATGATTTCTGATTCAAGATGGCTGCTGGGCAGGAGGCCAGCGGTCATGCCGAGAGCCTGTTCGAACGATTTGCGTGAGCGCGTGGTGAAGGCGGTGTTGGCGGGAGCGTCGGCACGGTCTGCGGCGTTGCGTTTTGGAGTGGCGCCATCGAGTGCGATCAAATGGATGGCGCGGTATCGCGAGCGTGGCGAAGTCGCGCCGACTTCCCAGCGCGGCCGTGTGCGTTCGCCGCTTCATGCACATCGCATGTGGCTGCTGGATCAGGTGGCAGCCACACCTGGGCTGACGCTGGCGGAACTTCGCTAGCGGTTGGCGGCCGAGCATGGGCTGTCGGCGGGGGTCGCGGCGATCTGGTCCTTCTTCAAGCGCGAAGGGATCAGCTTCAAAAAAAACGCTGTTGCCCTCCGAACAGGCCAGGCGCGACGTCGCGCGCCGGCGGGCGAGCTGGAGGCGGTATCAGGGTCGGATCACGGCTGATCGTCTGGTCTTCATCGACGAGACCTGGGTGAAGACCAACATGGTGCGCACACATGGCTGGGGCCGCAAAGGCCATCGCGTGCGTGGCAACGCACCCTTCGGCCACTGGCGTACCATGACCTTCATCGCCGCCCTGCGATGTGATCGGATCGATGCACCCTACGTACTCGACGGACCGATCAACGGCGTGACCTTCGCTGCCTGGGTCGAGCAATGCCTCGTTCCCACGCTCAGGCCTGGCGATGTCGTCATCATGGACAATCTCGGCAGCCACAAAGGCAAAGCCGTTCGTCATGCGATCCGCCAGGCCCACGCACATCTTCTGTTCCTGCCGCCCTATAGCCCCGACCTTAATCCGATCGAGCAGGTCTTCGCCAAGCTCAAAGCCCTGCTGCGCAAAGCCGCCGAACGCTCCGTCGACACTTTATGGATGCGCATCGGCCAACTCCTCGACCGCTTCCCACCCCACGAATGTGCTAATTATCTCCGAAACTCAGGCTACGCCGCTACCTAAGCTGAAAACGCTCTAAGTTACTCGTCAGCGTCGCAACCCTGGTTTTATTGTTTCCGAGCGCGACCCATGCGCAGCGGCAAGGTCAGATGCCGGACATGACCCGCGAACAATTCACTAAGATGGCTGCTGATCGTTTCGCGCAAATGGATGAGAACAGCGACGGCATATTGTCCGCTTCAGAAATCGTCGGGGGATCGGGCGGCCCCGACTATGCGGCTCGAATTGTTTGACGCAGATAAGGATGGTTCGGTCTCCCGGACCGAGTTTACTGCCGGCGCGGCCGCTCGCTTCGACACTATGGACACGAACCACGATGGCATCGTGACGGCCGATGAGCGCCGGGCGACATGGGGTAGAAGGCCGAGCCGTTGATGCCACAATCGTCGCAGGGGAGATGAGCCCATAACGATGCACCGCGCAAGGGGAGGCGTATCGGCTTCACCAAATCGTGGTCCTTGCCGCCGTTACAACGCGAGAACCTACTTCGTAGACCCCACCGTCCGTCATATGCAGGGGGTAGGCGAAGTCGATTGCCGACACTAACGGCGGCGGCTCAATTACGAGGGCGGTGTTCACCAGCCATCGTGTTGCGATGTTTAGCAAGCTCGACCGCAGCGGCGACGGTGTCGTTAGTACGGCTGATTTTCCTCGGCTCGCCAAGCGTAAGCCGGAGGCGCTTGCCCTGATAGCAGCGATCGGCGATGCCGACAGCAATGGCGATGGTACTATCTCACGTAGCGAGCTGGAGCAGGCCCCACCGGTGATGTTCGAGCGCGCGGACACGAACCGTGATGCCGCTTGACCGAAGCCGAATATAACGCAGCTCGCGCGCGGACGCGGTAGCTGCTCAACAGGAGCGGAATTGAGCGCTTGATACGGTCCGCGCCGCGGATGCTGGCGGCCGTGATGACGACAATTGTGCGGGAAAGTCGCTTCCGTTCGCGGCATTGGTGTGGCCCTGAGAAGCATGGGCGCTGGCATGGCGGGGCAAACCGCGAGCCTCTGCCAGCCAATCCCAGGGGCATTTGAATTTGCGGTGGGAATAACTCGAAAACGATATCGTCTTACCTGTGAAGTGAATGCTTGTTGGAGGAAGAAATGGACCAGACACCCGCGAGCCGGGACCGAGGTGGCGAAACGCGTAGCACCATTCGCTGAACTCCGCTCGGTGAAACCAGCACCTACTGATCGACGCGCTCCAAATCGCCGGAAAGTTTCAATCTTCATGGATGCATTTGATTTCCATCTCGCACGCAGCCAATCCCGTAGGCAGGTTCTAGCCGGGCTCGGCCTTGGTGGTGCCGCCGTGCTGAGCACACCCGCTATCGGCCAGTCGCTGGTGGAGCTGGGATTGCCGGGAGGCCCGTCTACAAGGCCGATGACAAGCGAGTTTCCGCAAAAGGGCGCGATGATCCTTCAGCGGTTGCGACCGCCACTGCTTGAGACACCGATGGAGGTGTTCGACGGGAGCGTCTTCACCCCGAATGACCGCTTCTTCGTGCGATGGCATTGGGCGAACATTCCGACCGCTATCGACGTCGCAAGTTACCGTATCGCAATCCGTGGCCATGTGGACCGGCAACTCTCCATCAGCCTTGCCCAATTGTTGCGCATGCCGCGCATCGAACTGGCGGCGGTGAACCAATGCTCTGGCAATTCCCGTGGGCTGTTCGAGCCGCGCGTTCCGGGTGCGCAGTGGAGGCATGGTGCGATGGGCAACGCGAGGTGGGTAGGCGTGAGCTTGCGCCACCTACTCGATCTGGCGGGCGTGCGGTCTGGAGCTTTGGCGGTGCGCTTCGGCGCGCTCGATCAGCCCGTGGTGCCGACCGGGCCGGACTTCTCAAAATCGCTAGCTATCGACCATGCCCGCAATGGCGAGGTGATCGTCGCCTTCCAAATGAACGGCGAACAAATGCCCCTCCTCAACGGGTTCCCCGCACGGCTCATCGTACCGGGCTGGTACTCGACCTACTGGGTCAAGATGCTCAACGATATCGAGGTGCTTGACGGGCCCGACCAGGGCTATTGGATGGCGAAGGCCTACAAGATCCCGGACACACCGGGCGCTAACGTCGCACCTGGTACCAAGGATTTTCCGTCGGTGCCGATCAACCGCATGGTGCCACGATCATGGATCACCAGCTGGTCGGATGGCACGCCACTTGGCTACGCGCCTGACCTCCCGGTCGGAGGTATTGCTATGGGAGGCGATGCGGCTGTCGCCCGCGTCGACATCTCCGCCGACCATGGCCGCACCTGGCACTCAGCAAAACTTGGCCCCGATGAGGGCAAATACGGTTTTCGCCGGTTCGATGCCAATGTGCGCGTTCCCCGGCCAGGCAAGGTTACGCTGATGAGCCGCTGCACCAGCGCCGCGGGCGAGACGCAGCCGATATCGCCTAATTGGAATCCCGGCGGTTTCATGCGCGGCTGCGTGGAGACCTCTACCGTCACTCTGGTTTGATAATTTATGCGCAACATCTCCACGGGTAGTCTCGCGGGCGGGATGATCCTCTTCACCGCCGTGGTGCTCATCATCATCGGGCCGCCGCGTCACACACCAATCCCCGCGCAGCCCGAGAGCAACACAGTAATCCAGTCGTCGCAGGCGACTGCAGGCGGCGTGACGCTGGCGTCGACCAGCATCGATCTTCCCGACGATACCGGCACCTTCCCGGACGGTCCCCATGTCGACATCATCAACGCCAATTGTACATCCTGCCACTCCGCAAGCATGGCGCTCAACCAGCCAAGGCTTAGCGAAGACCAATGGCGCGCGACGGTTGAAAAGATGCGGACTACCTATAAGGCGCCGGTGCCTGACGCGGCGATCCCAAGCATCGTAGCCTACTTAACCGCCATGAGCGCGAAACTCCCAGTCGGTCCATCCGCGCCAAGATCGGCGACCGATCGCTCTGGCGGAACAGGCTGACGTCAATGCCATGAGATGCGATGGTCCGACCCACCTCTTGGGCCTCGCAAGAGAGGTGCGCGTCCCATATTCCCCCAGATCGTATCAGATCAGCTCCTTAGTGATGATGAGCAGACGAACAGGCTTGAGCTGGACCCATGCCGGCAGGGATCGTCAAGCCGTTAGGACCTAGTAGGACCCCTCGGATTGACCCAATGGCGGAAGGGTAGATATCGAAGTTAGAGGCTAAGACTTTGCTACAGCGCCTAAATCACAATTTCTGTCCGCCGAGCATGCCACGCAATGTGCCATGCCGGCCATTTTCTCGCGTACCCGCCTTAATAGGGTAGGTTTTATCTACCGTGAAATAACCTATCCGGGCTTATCTCCCAAGCTTAGCGGCCCAGGCGCCGCGCTGCCCCCGACAGCCGATGTGAGATGCAGACGAGCGCGGCCCGACCAATTAAGGGCGCGATAGACGGGCGAACAGCCGTCGATGATCCGCCGACGTTCCACCAAAAACCCCGGCAGCGTCGGCAGCAGGGATTTGAAACCAGGGAGGCGTTGTCGTCCTCCGACCGTTGCACGTGCTCTATTTGCACGACGCAAGGTTCCAAGCGTTCGATCAACAAATGCCTCGTGAAACGACCAGTCCAGATGGACTATGGCGGGTCGTCATTACCGCACGTAAGGCGGAGGTCGCTTTCGTCATGTGGATCACAGCGTTTTTGGACGCCGCGGCAGGTGTTTGCAAATGAGACGGGGGCGCCGGTGAGCAGCCCAACATATGGGCGATTACAATGGATGTATCGACACGCGCGATAAGGGCGCTTCTGTGCCGGCCGCTCTAAAGCACCAGGTCTTACGCGAACTAAATCCACATTAATTCGATCGCGGCAAAGTCTTTTGGAACGGGTTAGCTTGTACCGGAACCTGCGCCGGCTGTGGCACCGATGTCTGGCATAAGTAACGCAAGCGGTGGCATCGATTCACACGGTTGGCAAATAAGATCGTTTGCATCCTTCTGATAACATTTTGTAATCGCGACAATTGCTGATGTCTTTTAGGGCGGATCTAAGGGGCGCGCCTGTGGCAGCATTGGCAAACGGGGCGTTCGCGTAAATGGGGGTAAGTTAATGCGTGGCAATTCGACACGGCGGCGTTTGGCCACGGGAACCGTCCTTACCTCTCGTGCCGCGATGCGGGCGTTGGCGGGCGGGGTGGCTGCGACCATTCTCCTTGCGGCGCCCGCCACGGCACAGACGACGCGCGGCGGCGATGGCGGGAGGGGCAATCGCCCGCCAGCCTCCGCCGGTGGTGTCAGCAGTGTTGTGGGCGCTGGTGGTGCAGGTGCGGCTGCGGGTGAAGATTATGAGGGCGGCGCCGGTGGTGGTGCAGGCGCCACCGGCGGCAAGGGCGGGAATACGTTCGGTGGGCTTGCGGGCGGCGCGGGCGGGGCGAGTCCGGGTGCGGCAGGTCAGGATGGCTCGGGAGGAGCGGCGCTCGGGTCCCGCGCAAGCGGCGGCGGCGGCGGTGCGCACGGTTTCGTGATCAGCGGTTCGAGTGCTGCCGGGAGCAGCTTCGCCGGTGGCAATGGCGGGAAGGGCGGCACGTCCAACGATGGTGATGGCGGCGGCGGTGGCGCAGGCGGCTACGGTATCGTTCTAGATGGCGCTACCGCGACTTACCTGATCGATCCGGTCACCGGCGGCAAAGGCGGTGACGGGGGAGGCGGCTACTTTTATGGCGGCGGCGGTGGCGATGGCGGGCATGGGCTGGTTGCCACCAGTCCAATGAATGTCACGCTCGACAGTGCCGTAAGTGGCGGCAACGGCGGTGCTGGCGGATCGAAAATCTTTGGTTCCTGTTGTGATAATGGTGCTGCCGGTGCGGGTGGCATCGGCATCGTCGGCACCGGCCTGAACTTGGTGCTCAGGGCGGCCGTCAGTGGCGGCCTGTCGGGAGAGGGCACCACGCGTGCGTTTGCGATAAGCCTGACCGGCGCCAATCGCCTGTCTCTCGGAGGTAATTGGAGCCTGACCGGCGGCATCCAGATCAACGATGGTAGCCTGACTGTCGATCAGTCCACCAACGTTACGCTGACCAATGTCATTTCCGGCACGGGCTCGCTGGTGAAGACCGGGGCGGGTGCGCTGACCTTGACGGCTGCCAACAGCTATAGCGGTGGGACGGGCTTCACTGGTGGCGTGCTGAGCGTCGCCGCAGAGAGCAATCTCGGCACGGGCGGCTTGAGCTTCAATGGGGGCACCCTGCGGACGACGTCCTCTTTCACAACTGCGCGCAACGTGACGATGGCGGGCGCCGGCTCCGTGTCCGTTGACTCGGGCGTAACCACGACGCTCTCCGGCGTGATTTCAGGGGCAGGCAATCTTACCAAGATCGGTGGCGGCACTCTGCTTCTGACGGGTGGCAACACCTACAGCGGGGCGACGACTGTTTCTGAGGGTACGCTCCAGATCACCAATGCGACAGCGCTCGGCTCTACTGCAGCCGGAACCAGGGTTGGCCCGGACGGAACGCTGGCTTTGTCGGGTGGCATAACGGTCGGGGCGGAACCGCTCTCGATAGAGGGACTGGGCGCAGGCGCGGCTGGCGCACTGACCAGCGTGGGGACTGGCGCCAACACATTCCAAGGCGCGATTACCCTCACGGATAGTGCCAGCATCACCGTGCGGGGCGCATCGTCGCTCCTTTTGTCAGGCGGCATCACTGGCGAGGGCACGCTGATGCTCGGTGCCGCAAACGACAGCGCTGGTACGATCAGCGGGGTGATTGCCACCGGTCAAAACAACGTCGAGACGGACGGCAAGTGGACGCTTACTGGTGCGAATACGTATAGCGGGTGGACTCATGTCTTTTCCGGCGCGCTGCTCGTCTCCAACAACCTGGCCCTCGGCTCGACTGAGGCAGGGACAGAGGTCTCCCCAGGTGCGAGCCTGATCCTGGGCGATGGTGTGACCATCGCGGGTGAAAGACTGTACCTCTCGGGCAGCGGCGCCAATGACCGCGGCGCCTTGAACGTGAATGGCGGCACCGCGACCTATGGTGGCGACATCACGCTTTTGGCAGACAGCCAAATCAATGCCGGCGCGACGGTTCCGGCCACCTTGAACATTACCGGTTCCATCGATGGTGCGGGAAAGACTCTGACTTTGTCCGGTCCCGGAACAGGTACCGTCTCCGGCGTGATCGGCACCGGCACCGGCGGCGTGACCAAGATCGATGACGGCATCTGGTCACTAACCGGCGACAACAGCTACACTGGAACGACTACGATCTCGGCGGGCACATTGTGGATCGGCAATGGCGGCACGAGCGGCTCGATCGCAGGCAATGTGGTCAACAATGCCGCGCTATTCTTCGACCGCTCCGATGCGCTCACATATGCCGGCGCCGTTTCGGGTATCGGCACGCTGAACAAGCTCGGGGCGGGTACGCTGACGCTGACCGGGACGAATAGCTATACAGGCGGTACGACAATCGCGGCCGGCACGCTGCAGATCGGCAACGGCGGCACGACCGGCTCCCTTGCGAGTAATGTCGAAACCGCCACGGGGGCGACTCTTGCCTTCGATCGCTCGGAGGCCTCGACCTATGCCGGTGTCATATCCGGAGCGGGCGCGCTTTCGAAGAGTGGCACCGGCTCGTTGACCCTGACCGCGGATAGCACCGTAGGGGGCGGCATCACCGTTTCTGATGGAACGCTCGTTGTGAACGGGACGATCGTGAACGGTCCGCTCACCATGGCGGGCGGCCGTCTTGAGCTCAATGGGCCAGGAATGACGACGTCATCCCTTACCGGGAACGGCGAAGTCGCCATAGGGAACGCGTCCCAACTTACCGTCCGTCAGGCACAGGAAGCCGTTTTCTCAGGATCGATTGCCAATAGTGGCCGCCTACAGATCTGGCAGGCGCCACATCAGACGATCAATGGTGTCATCTCCGGGACAGGCTCGATCCGCCTCATCGGCGGAAATGCACAGACCTTCAACAATGCCACTGTGTTGGAGCTGAACGCGACCAACAGCTTTAGCGGCGGCACCAATATCACCGACGGCGCCAACGTGCTGATCGGGGCGGATGGGGCGCTCGGCACCGGGGGCATCACGGTTGAGTCGGGCACCTTAGAATCCAAGGGTAACGTCACGCTTGCGAATAACGTCGCGCTATTTGAATTTGTCGGCGACGGCCGGTTGGCGATCGCCGGCGCGAACAGCCTTCAGCTGGACGGTGTCATCTCGCGCGGCAGCGGCACCGGTACAGTGATCAAGCAGGATAGCGGAACGCTGATCCTGAACGGCAATAATAGCTTCGGCAAATTGCTGATTCAGGGCGGAACGGTGGTTGCCGGGCACAACAATGGGCTTGGCACCGGCTCGGTCAGCATGGACGCCGGAACGACACTGGGCCTGCAGGGCTTCCTGAGTGTCAATAACGCCATCACGCTCAACGGCGGGGACTTCCAGACCGTGTACGAGGTCAACGGCCTGCCGTCGATCGAGCTGCCGTTCCTGT
>NZ_JBMDXN010000084.1:0-60700 GCF_048595155.1 Sphingomonas sp. | reverse complement strand
GCCGACATTCAGGTCCATGGCCGAACCGCGATCGTGAAGGGCGTGGACCGCCTGACTGGGGCGCCCGTAATGGCCACCGATCTGCGCGCCTCGATGAGCCTGGTTCTGGCCGGCCTTGCAGCGAAGGGCGAGACGCAGGTCTCGCGCGTCTATCATCTCGATCGCGGCTATGAGCGACTGGAAGAAAAACTCTCGGCGGTCGGCGCCAATATCGAGCGCGATAGCGAGGGTTGAGGCAGCGGATGCTCGGGATATGATGGTCTGACGAGCCCATGACTTTCGCTGCTTCCGACAATCGCCCGCCGCCCGCTGCGCGGTGCATCCCGCTCTTCCCGACCCCGATGTTCAGTACCATGGTCGACGGGCATGCCGCCCTGAATAGCGCTTTGCTCACGGAGATAAGGAAGCATCGCGGCACCCAACGCGGCGTCAGCAAGTCCAACGTGCATGGCTGGCAGTCGGACAACGACATGACCCGGTGGGGCGGGGCGCCGGCGGAGCAGCTGGCTGCAACCGTGGTCGCGATGGCGTCGCGCATCACGGCGGATGCGCGCAATGATCCCACGCGGCGCGTGCGCTGGCGTCCGGAAATGTGGGCTAATGCCAGCGGATCGGGGGCGTCCAACCAGACGCATTGGCACCCCGGCTCTTATCTATCGGCCGTCTATTATGTGGACGATGGCTATGCCGGGTCCGCCTCGACCGAGCTGGGCGGAGAGCTGGTCTTCATCGATCCGCGCATGCCTTTCCTGCGGATGGGGGATCCCGAGCTGGCACGGCGTGGCGCGGACGGCAGCGCGCCCGGCACCGAGGCCTGGTTGCGCCCCCGCAGCGGATTGCTGGTGATGTTCCCGTCCTTCCTCGGCCACTCCGTCCGACCTTATCTGGGCAACGGGCTCCGCGTCAGCATCGCGATCAACCTGGTCGCGGCCTTCGAACCGGTGGCCGCACGATGAACATCGACGCCCTGTTCGAGACCAACGTCGTCATGGCGTCCGTGCCCGATGCCCCTGCGATCAACGCGGCGCTTGCGCCACTGCTGATGCGTGCCAGCCAAGGTGCGGCCGCCGCTCCGATCGCGTGGCATGGCCCCGTACCCCAAGATGCTGGGGTGGCGGAGCAGCAGGCCATCGCGCGCCTCACCGATCATGCTATCGCTTTGGCCCGGGCCTATACCGAACGCGGCGAAGCCGCCGCGCCGGTGCCGCGGTGGACAGCGCACATCAGGATGAACGTGGTACGCTTTGGCCAGTCGCCGTCGGAGATCGCGCCGGCCTATGATGCTTATTGGACCGCCGACTATATGGTCGATGATGGCTATGGCGGTTCGCCTGACCGGGCCTTGGCGGGTGAGCTGATATTGGAAGATCCGCGCCTGCCGGCCACGATGATGGAGCTGCCGGACTTGCGGTTGCGGCTGTCGGCCGATCCACGCGGCGTATTTTACGATCCCCAGGCTGCCATACGTCCCACGTCGGGTGTGATGTTGCTCCTGCCGACATGGCTGCGCCGTCATCATCGGCCGCTGCGCACTCGGCAGGTGCGAAGCTGGGTGTCGATCGCGCTGACACCCGCCCGCTAAGCCGCTGCGTTACCAGCTAATCAGAGGCGCACGGTGCCGCCAGCTACCACCATGGATCTCGTCCATGATGAAATTGGCGACATCGGCACGCGATATCGCGCCACCATGGAAATCGGACAGATCGGTGAGCGCGCGCACGGCGCCCCGTTCGGGCTTGTTGTTGAGCAGGGACGGGCGGACCAACGTCCAGTCCAGCCCGCTAGCACGAATGATCGCTTCCTGGCGGTTCTTGTCGGCATAGACGTTGCGCAACAGCAGCGGCATGATCAGCCGGTCGAACAGGAAGCCGCCATGGCCGGCACTGTCCCCGGCGCCGATGCCGGTGATGCAGATGAGCCGGGAGACCCCCTCGGCCCGCATGGCGTCCACCAGCGCCTGGGTCGCCCGTGAGAGAAACGTCACCTCCCGGATCGGGCTCAGCGCCGTGCCCAATGCGCTGATCACATAATCCTTGCCGGTCACAAGCGTGCGCAGGCTCGCGGGATCGAGCGCGTCGCCGGCGACGATCTCCGCCCCCTCCAGCACGCGCGCTTTGGCGGGGTCGCGCACCAGGGCGGTGACATGATGCCCTCTGGCGATCGCTTTGGCCACGATCTGGCGACCGGTACCCCCGGTGGCGCCGAGGAGCGCTATGCGGGAGGCGGCGTTGGGCTGTTGGCGAGAAGCGGTAGACATGATGGTCTCCTTCGGAGCGGGCCGTAATTGGGCGAATATGTGGGGACGCGGAAGGTCAGGATGATGCGATCTCGCTAGCGGCAAGAAGCTCGCGTGTCCGCCGCAGCGTGGAGAGAAGCGCGGCGCGATAGCCGTTGTCGCTATCGAATTGCGCCTGTTCGGCTTGTTCCTCGGGGCCGCCCGCCATCCTGTCGCGCAGGCCGAGGTAGCAATAGAAACGCAACTGCAGCGCTCCAGTCTCGTCTTCGAACAATTCGTTGACGATCGCCCCTTCGCGTGGCCCGGTCGCCTGGAAGAAGGTGACCTTGCGTTGCGGCTCCAGCGTGATGATTTCCCGCAGGTCGGTTCCGCCGATCGTCGCTTCCCGTACGAAGTGGGTCGCGCTCTCCTCGACGACGTCGCAGCGGGTGCACAGACCCGCAGGCAAGAACAAGCGGGCGTCCCGCGCCTTGAGGACAAGGCCGGCCCAGGCCTGGGCCCGGGTCAGCGGGATCTCACCCTCTGGATTCACGGAAACGGTGGCGGTCGAGTAGATCATGATAGGCTCCTGTATGGTTGGTTTCGCGCCCGAAGGCTGCCGCGCCCGGTTGGCCTTCACACCCTACTGATCCATAATCCTCGCAATAGACGGTGATTTTAGACAGGCCGTCTCACAGGTGGAACATATGGATCTTCTGGCACTGGCTGATTTTACCCTCGTGGCGCGGCATGGCGGCTTTGGCCGCGCCGCGCGCGCCAGCGGCCGGCCCAAGGCCACCCTTTCGCGGCGTGTGGCGGAGCTTGAGGCAAGTCTTGCCATACGGCTGTTCGAACGTAACGCGCGGACGCTGAAGTTGACCGAGGAAGGCCGGGCGTTGTTCGCGCGGACGGGCCAGTTGCTGACCGAGCTCGACGAAAGTGTCGCCGCGATTGCGGCGGGTGGCGAGAGGCCGCGCGGCACATTGCGGATCAGCGCGCCCCTGCTTTTCTCGCAGACCGCCATGGGTAAATTGGCGGCTGGATTTGCGAGGCAATATCCGGATGTCCGGCTTGAAATCACCGCCGAGGATCGGCCGGTGGAGATGGTCGAGGAAGGTTATGACCTTGCCATCCGCGTCAATCCGGAGCCGGATGAGACCCTTGTCGGCCGGATCTTCCTGCGCGACCGGTTGGTCGTGGTCGCCAGCCCCGGCCTGTCGCAACCCGCCGACGGCGACACTGTGCCGGCGATTGTTCGGGGCGGCACCGACCAGGGTGGAGCATGGGCGGTCAGCACGACAACAGGTCCGTCGACCATTTCCATCCGCGCGATCCTCGGCTTGTCCTCGCTGGTGATGGTGCGTGACGCCGCCCGGGCAGGCGTGGGGGTCGCGCGCCTGCCTGTGTCGCTGGTGGGCCGGGATCTCGCGGCGGGTCGGCTGTCGCATTGGGGGGATGTCGAAGGATCGGACATCACGCTGTGGACGCTCTATCCCTCGCGTCGGTTGCTAAGTGCGCGGGTGTCGGCCTTTCTGAACTTCCTCAAGGCGGCATTCCCGAAAGGCGAGCCCGAAGAATTGGCGGCCTATCTCGATTAGGGTGCGTTGATCCTCCCGCCTGCCTCACGGGATCAGGCCGCGCGCAACAACGTTCTTCCGTCATGTCGTCGGTGATCCGAACCTTCCATTACGATCCTGCCGAAAAGGCTTTGATCGTCACGTTCCGCACCGGCAAACGTTACGCCTATAGCGGCGTACCCGCTGAGGTGGTGAGCGCGCTGCGCAGTGCAGCGTCACTCGGCACGTTCTTCAACGCAGCGATCCGCGATCATTATCCGTTCGAACGGCTGCGATAAGGCGGCAACGAGGTTGCTCTTTGGAGCGACTTGCGTCCCGTTCGGATTGGCATCGCCAAGACTTGGCCGCTATCGCCGGGCCTCATTGGGAGGAGCCTGCGACTTTGACGACCGAGCATGTGGTAATCATTGGCGGCGGCTTTTCCGGCGCGCTGCAGGCGATCAACCTGCTGCGCCATCAGGGCCCGCGGGCGACTTTGATCGAGCGGCGCGGTGCGGCTGGGCGGGGTGTCGCCTATTCCGCGGCCCATCCGGATCATCTGCTCAATGTCCGGGCCGGCAATATGAGCGCGCTCCCGCAAGACCCGGACCATTTCTCGCGCTGGCTGGAACGGCATCATCCTACGCTCGTGGGCGGCTTTGCGCCCCGCCTGATCTATGGCGACTATCTGGGCGAACTGCTGGTGGAGGCGCGCGCGGCCGCGCCTGATCGGCTGACCGTCGTCGAAGGAGACGCGGTCGATCTTGCGCCGAATGGCGAAGCCTGGCGGGTGGCGCTCGCCGATGGAAGCCGGATCGACGCAGACGCCGTCGTGCTCGCGCCGGGCAACCTGCCGCCGCACATCCCGCCAAGCATCGACCCGGCCATCCTGCCGGCGGATGTCTTCATCGCCGAACCCTGGGGAAGCGACCTGGCGGAGGGGCTTACGGATCGCGATGAGGTGCTCGTGATCGGGTCCGGGCTGACCATGGTCGACATTGCCTTGCTGCTGGACGCGCGCGGCTTTCGCGGGCGGATCGTCGCCTTATCGCGCCGTGGGCTCAGCCCGCGCGCGCATGCCGCCGTCACGCCCTCGACGCTCGATATGCGTCCACCTGCGGAGGCCATGGCCCTCCTCCGCCACATGCGCGCCCGATCGGCCGAGGTCGGGTGGCGCGCGGCCGTGGACGAGATCCGGCCCTATACCGAAGGATTGTGGATGGCGGCGAGCCTGGAGGAACGCCGCCGGTTCCTGCGGCATGTGCGGGCATGGTGGGACGTTCATCGTCATCGCATCGCGCCGCAGGTTGCCGGCCGGATCGCGGCAATGCAGGCTGATGGGCGGCTGGATATCATTGCCGGAAAGTTGAGCGCGGCGAGGGCCGCCCTCTCTGGTGCGGAGGTGCGCTTCCGCCGTCGTGGCGCGGAGGCGCAGGAGACGCGGACGGTGCGCCGGATCATCAATGCGACCGGTCCTCAGGGGGATTTGCTGAGGAGCAGCGAGCCCTTGTTGCAGCGGCTGATCGCGCGCGGTGCGATCCGCCCCGATCCGCTGCACCTCGGGATCGACGTCACCCCCCAGTCGGAGGTGATCGACGCGCAGGGCGTGGCGCAACCGACGCTGCTGGCGGTCGGACCGATGACGCGCGGGACGTTCTGGGAGATTGTCGCGGTGCCGGATATCCGGCGGCAAACCTGGGCCGTCGCCCGTAAGCTCTCCAACGCGCATTGGGTGGGAGGCGAGGGGCTGTAGGATGTGCCTAAAAGAAAGCCCGATGGCTTGCGCCACCGGGCTGAAGGATCCGCCAGGGAGTCAACATGGCGTTGGATCCTGTATATTTCCTACCCGACGAATAGGAAATAGAAAAGCTACTTGCAGGGCCGAAAGCTGAGCTTCGGCCTCCCGCGCTTAGCCGTTGGTCAGCGCGTCTGCAGAGTTCGTGCCGTTGTCCAGCGTCGCGTCCGCACCATTGTCGACAGCGTTCAGGTCAGCTGCGCCCGTGTCGGTGGTCGCGTTCAGGTCTGCGCTGGTGTCGTTGACCGTCACGTTGGTGTTCTCGGTCTTGCTGGTGCAAGCCGACAGGCCCAGTGCGGCAGCAGCGATGATCGGCAGAACGATAAGCTTCTTCATGGGTAGTTCCCTCCTGATGGAACGCGGAGACATAGACGCGCTGCCGACACCGGGCAATCCCTATACTCATCATAGGATATTGACCCACTCTTGCCAGCGGCGCGTGCGAGGCCGAAACGACTATCTCTGAACGAGGAGAAGGTCCATGGCCAAAAAGGACAAGGCAGCACGGCTTCCGAAAAAGGTGGGCGGCGTGAAGCTGCCCAAGCAGTTGCGCAAATCGGCAGGCGTCATGGCGGAGCTCGCGCAGAACCCGATCGCGCGCGAGGTGGTCTCCGCCGCCCTGATTGCCGGTGCAGGCGCGCTGGCCAAGCGCAAGATCAAGGGGGCCGCCGCGCCGACCGCGCCCAAAGCCGGGGGCGAGCTCGACACCTTGATCGCGCAGGGCAGGGAAGTGGGCAATATGCTCGCGCAGGGCGTGGCGGCGTTCCTGGGTGAATTATTCAAGGCGCCTGACGAAAAAGCGGCGGCGGCGCCGACGGCGCCTCACGTCACGGCGGCCGCGAAGCCGGCCGTACCCAAGCGGCCCTCCGAAAGCGGCGGTGCGACGAAAGTCAGCGGGAAGCCGGTGCGCGCACGATCGACCCGGCCAGCAAAGCCCAAGTCGCCATCGACAGATAAGTAGGAAGTCCGCATCCACGGTCGGTGAGATCATCTCAACCGACCGGAGGACACTGGAGCGGGCGAAGGGATTCGAACCCTCGACCCCGACCTTGGCAAGGTCGTGCTCTACCCCTGAGCTACGCCCGCTCGCGTGCATCCGAGGATCAGACCCCGGGGGTGAGGGGCGGCTGTTAGCAACGGTTTCGGAGGGCCGCAACCCCCAAGTGACAATCATTATCGTCATTCATGTGGATAGTTTGCCGAACGGCTTTCGGGCTTGTGCGGCCGCCGCAACGACCCACATAGGTCACAACAGATAGGAGACATCATTTTGGCGACCTTGGGGATGAGTGCGGCCGACGCGCAGGCGATCGAGGCCTTCAAGCGCGACGTGATCGAGCCGTCGATGAGCGCGCTGGTCATTCTCGACTTTTGGGCGGAATGGTGCGGCCCGTGCAAGCAGCTGACCCCGGTGCTGGAAAAGGTCGCCGCGGCCTATGCCGGCAAAGGCGTCAAACTCGCCAAGATCAATGTCGACGAACAGAAGATGATTGCCGCGCAATTCCGTGTGCAGTCCATCCCCACGGTCTACGCTGTGTTCCAGGGGCAATTGGTGGCGGATCTTACGCCCGCGCGGACCGAGGGGCAGTTGACCAAATATCTGGACCAGCTGCTGAAGCAGCTTCCGGTCCACGGCGAAGAGGACGCGCTGCACGACGATATCGCTCCGATGATCGCAATGGGCGAAGAGGCGCTGGAGGATGGCGATGCCGAGCGCGCCTTGTCGATCTTCGGCCAGCTCTCCGAAGTGGCACCGGAGGATCTGCAGGTCATCGCAGGCCAGGCGCGCGCCTTGCTTGCCACCGGGCATGCCGAAGAAGCACGTACGCTGCTGGCGAACGTTCCGGCCGACAAGGCCAAGGATCCCGCGATCGCGCGCGCCAATGCGGCGGTTGCGTTGGCGAGCGACGCCGCGCCGGTGGATGACCTGGCGGGATTGCGTGCGCGCGTCGCCGCCACGCCGGACGATCAGGAAGCACGCTATGAGCTGGCCGGGGGCCTGATGGCGGCTGGCGATCGGGATGGTGCCGCCGAGCTTCTGCTCGGCTCGATCGAGCGCGATCGCGAGTGGAATGAGGGGGCCGCGCGCAAGCGGCTGCTTACCTTGTTCGAAGCGACCGGGTTGGAGGATTCGTGGGTGGCAGCGCAGCGTCGCAAGCTGTCGGCGATATTGTTCGGCTGATGATCAAGACCGGCACCCGCCTTTCCATTTTTCCGCTCGGCGGTGCGCTGCTGCTGCCGGGGGCGTTCCTGCCGCTGCATATCTTCGAGCCCCGCTATCGCGCGCTGGTCAGCGACGCGCTGGCGCGGGACCGTCGCATCGCGATGATCCAGCCGCTGCCGGGATCGCAGGGCGATCATCCGGCTTTGTTCGACGTGGGCTGCGTCGGCAAGGTCGGCCAGATCGAAGCATTGCCTGACGGCCGCTTCAACCTCGTCCTCGAAGGCGTGTCGCGCTTTCGCCTGCTGCGCGAGCTGGATGTGACCACGCCGTTCCGCCAAGTGCTGGCGGACCTGGAAAGCTTCGATGACGACGCTGCGGATCAGCTGGTGCTGGCCAGCGCCGCACGGGCCGGGATCGAACGCGAGGCGCGTCGCTTCGCTGCCGCGCACGGCTATGACATCGACTGGGATCAGGTCGCCCGTCTGGACGATGAATCGCTCGTCAATGGGCTGGCGCAGGTGATCCCGTTCGACGTGGCCGCCAAGCAGGCGCTGCTTGAAGCGGCCAATCTGGACGTCCGTGCCGATCTGCTCGCGGAACTTCTGCGTTTCTCCTCCTCCGGCGACGGCGAGGATATCACGCTGCAATAGCCTTGATCGCACCGCGCCGATGGCGGCGAACAGGTGGGCTTAGACTTCCATTCCTTGCAGCAACTTCGGCAGTGCGCCGGATTCGCCGCGCGCTTCGGCCATGAAGGCACGCTTCAATGGCGGGATGCGCCCCACCATGTCGAGGCCGAAACGGCGGATCGCCCGCGGTGTCCGCCCGGGCAGTCCGAACAGCCGCGTCAGGCCGTCGGTCGTGGCCGCGACTAGGAAGCTGTCGAGCGCACGCCACCGTTCATAGCGGGCCAGTAATTGCGCATCGCCCATGTCGAGCCCCAGCCGTGCGCCTTCCACCAGCACCTCAGCAAGAGCGGCGACGTCGCGGAAGCCCAGGTTGAGGCCTTGGCCGGCGATCGGGTGGATGCCGTGCCCGGCATCGCCAACCAGCGCCAGCCGCTCCGCCGTGATGCGGGCGGTATGATGGAAGCCAAGCGGGTAGGACGAACGCGGGCTGACTGAGCGGAGCGGCCCGAGCAGGCCGCCCATGCCCTTCTCCGCCTCCGCCAGAAACGCACGATCAGGCAGGCCCAGCATTGCGGCGCCATGCCGGCCGGCCACTGTCCAGACGATCGCGGACCGCGGCCCTTGATCGTCATCCAGCATCGGCAGCAGCGCAAACGGGCCGCTCGGGTAAAAGATTTCATGCGCAACGCCGCCATGCGGGCGCGCATGACCCAGGGTGGCGATGATCGCGGTGTGATCGTAGCTCCAGCGCGCCACGTTGATCCCGGCGGCAGCGCGTGAGGGCGAATTGCGGCCCTCCGCGCCGATCACAAGTCCTGCCGCGAAGGTACGCCCATCCGCCAGCGTCACCCGCGCTGATGCCGCGTCCCGCTCGACCTTGGCCGGCACGGCGGGCATGAGCAGGGTGACGTTGGCGGCTTCCGCCGCCGCCTCATGCAACGTGCGCCGTAACAGCCGGTTTTCGTACATCACGCCGAGCGGCCCCGAGGCCGGATCGGCATCGAACAGCAATGAGCGCGGCGTCAGCCCGTCGCTGACCTTGATGGAATGGATCGGGCAGCCCTGGCCCGCCAGCCGCGCGCCGATGCCGATCGCATCCAGCATGTGATGACTCGCGCTCGCCACGGCGGAGGCGCGACCATCGAAGCCGCGCGCCAGCACGTCGGCGGGCTCCGCCGGATCGACGACGATGCTCGACAGGCCGTGCGCATCCAGGGCGAGCGCCAGCGTCAGGCCGACCAACCCGCCGCCGAGGATGATGGTGTCCGCTCGTTCCAATGTCTTCTCCGCTACTCTCACCGCGGCGTCCGTTCGCATCGCAGGCTGCTGCAATGCCCTCGCATGCCGGCTGCGCGTAACCGTGGTGCGTCTGATCGCCTTACCGTGAGACGATATAGCGCCATACTAGGCCGCCGTCGCGTCCTCATGGCTCCGAAACAGCGCGCGGTCGTCATGGTTGAAGCCTTTGAACCAGATGATCGCACTGAAGGTGCCGAGGATCAGCGGCACGCCCACCGCCAGCTCGAACCATTCGAATTTATGGGGGAGGCGGGTCACGAAGTAGCCAAGCGTGCCCGCGACCAGCGCCGCCCAGATGAGCGACCAGCGCCAGCCATTGACGCGGGCGCCCAATATTCCGCGGAGCAGACGCGCCTTGGCGATGGCGGCAAGGCCGAGCGCGACCATCAGGGCGACGGCGGGTCCTGCGGCTGCGATCGGATCTACCCGCGGGTCCGGCCGTGCGCCGACCCACTCAGCATCGGCAAGTGCCGGCAGCAAGGCCCGGATGGCATAGACGAACGCCACGGATAAAGCCGCCTGCACCACGATCATCGCGCTGGAGATCGCCAGGTTGCGCCAAGGGGCGACATAGATCAGGGCGGCCTCGCTCACGACCGCCGTGGCGGCGATCGCCTCCGCAGCCAGCAGCACGGCCAGCGCGCCCGTGCCACCGACGAAGCTGGGACCGACCAAGCCCATCACGGCCTTGCCCGGGATGGAAAGGGCCAAGGCAATGCCGATCTGCGCGGCGATAATCCAGAAGCCCACCTGCCGCACCTGCTTGGCGACCGCGGCCTTGTTATCCTCCGCCAGATTCTGGGTGATGACCGGCCCCAGGATCGGATCGAAGCTGGTCTTCAGCTTCTGCGGCAGGCTGGCGACCTGCTGCGCGACATAATAGATGCCGACGATCGCCGGTGCGAAGAACAGGCCCAGCATCGCGATATCCAGCCGGCGCGACCCCCACTCGATTGCATCGGCACCGGCGAGCGGCAAATTCTTGATGGCGGTGCGGGACAGCTGGATCGGCTCGGGCCGCCAGCCGCGCGGGCGGCCATAGGTGCGGAGCAACGGGTAAAGCGAGGCCGCCAGTGCCGCGCCCGCGGAGATGGCATAGGCCATGATCAGACCGTCGCGCAGCGAATACCAAGCGAGCCCGAAGGCCGCGATGCTGATCACCCACGGCTCGATCAGGGACCGCGCCTTAACCGTTGCCGCGATATTTCCGCGATAGGCGAGTGCCGCCAGCGCGATATCCGATCCGGCCCAGCCAAAGATGGTCAGGGGCAGCAGGTAATCGCGATGATTGATCTCGCTGTTCGGAAACATGAGTTGCGGCATCGCCATCAGTACGGCCGCGGCGAGGATCGACGCGATCATGCCGACGAGCAGGCCGTCCCAGACGATGCAGCTCGGGTCGCGCTTGGAGGTGGACAATTGCTGCGCCAGGCCGCGCTTCAACCCCATCGTGGCGAGCTGTCCGGCGAACTCGACGATGATCGTCGCATAAGCGAACCGGCCAAGCGCGTCGGCCCCATACCAACGCCCTGCGATGAACAGGAATGGCAGCCGCGCGGCCAGGCGCAGCAGGAAGCCGAAAAAGTTGGTGCGACCGCCCTTGGCGAGCGTTTCGATGTCGCCGGGGCCGGTCGCGGCCAGTGCGGTGGCGCTCAATGCCGGACCCGGATTGGCGGCGCCTGTCGGCGGGTGCGGCTGTCGCCCTGCAGACGGATGCGGCCCAGCGCGTTTCCGGCCGCGGCCGTCCACCACGCCGAGGGAATGGAACCGGCGCTCAATGCGCGTCGCCCCAACTGCGGCCGGTGCCGATTTCGATGCCGAGCGGGACCGACAGATGGACGTGCGGCGCCGCGGCTTCGGCCATCACACGCTCGATCACGGGCGTGGCGGCGGCCACATCCCCTTCGGGCAGTTCGAAGACGAGTTCGTCATGGACCTGGAGCAGCATGCGCACGTCGTCTAAACCCGCAGCCTGCAGGGCCGGGCCCATGCGGACCATCGCGCGCTTGATGATATCGGCGCTGGTGCCCTGGATCGGCGCGTTGATTGCCTGCCGCTCGGCGCTCTGGCGTTCGCCGACGGTCTTGCCTTTGATCCCCGGAAGATGCGTCTTGCGACCGAACAAGGTGGTGACGAAGCCCTTCGATCGAAGCTCGTTGATCGTCTCTGCCATATAATTCTTCACGCCGGGGAAGCGATCGAAATAGCGGTCGATGATCGCCTGGGCCTCCGTCCGATCGACGGCCAGCCGGCCGGCCAGGCCCCAGGAGGAGATGCCATACAGGATCGCGAAGTTGATCGTCTTGGCCTTCGCGCGCGTGTCGCGATCGACCGCGCCGAACAGCTCCTCCGCGGTGAGATTGTGGATGTCCTGCCCTTGCGCGAACGCCTCCCGCAATTGGGGCACGTCCGCCATATGTGCGGCCAGTCGCAGCTCGATCTGCGAATAGTCGGCCGCCAGCAGCACATGGCCGGGCGGTGCGACGAAGGCGTGGCGAATGCGCCGGCCAAGCTCGCTGCGGATCGGGATATTCTGCAGGTTGGGATCGGTCGACGAGAGCCGCCCGGTCTGCGCGACCGCCAGGCTGAAGCAGGTATGGACGCGATCCGTGGCGGGATTGATCTGCTGCTGCAGTGCGTCGGTGTAGGTCGATTTCAGCTTCGTCAGCTGGCGCCAGTCGAGCACGAGCCGGGCCACCTCGACCCCGTCCGCGGCCAATCGCTCCAGTTCGTTGACATCGGTCGAATAGACGCCGGACTTCCCCTTGCGGCCGCCTTCCAGGCCAAGCCGGTCGAACAGGACCTCGCCCAATTGCTTGGGGCTGCCGATCGTGAACGGCCCGCCCGCGGCCTCATGGACCTTCGCCTCCAGCCGGACGATCTCCTCACCAAATTCGGTGGAAAGCCGGTGCAACTCGGCTCGGTCGACCAGGATGCCCGCGCGCTCCATCTCGGCCACCACCGGAACCAGCGGGCGGTCCACCAGCTCATAGACGCGGTTTGCCTGCTCCGGCACCAGCCGCGGCTTGAGCCGCTGCCACAGGCGCAAGGTCACGTCGGCGTCCTCGGCCGCATATTCGGTCGCCCGATCCAGCGGTACCATGTCGAAGCTGATCTGGTTCTTGCCGCTGCCACAGACGTCCTTGAACTCGATGCAGGCGTGATCCAGGTGCCGCCTGGCGAGCTCGTCCATGCCATGGCCGCCGAGGCCCGCGTCCAGATCGTAGGACAGCAGCATCGTATCGTCATAAGGCGCGACGTCGATGCCGCTCCGGCGGAACATGATCAGATCATATTTCAGGTTCTGGCCGATCTTCAGGATCGCCGGATCTTCCAGCAGCGGCTTCAGCTTCGCCAGGACGAGCGGGTGAGGTAGCTGCTCGGGGCGCTCTGTCAGCAGATCCTCGCCACCGCGGCCATGTCCGACCGGAATGTAGCAGGCCTTGCCCGGCGCGGTGGCCAGGCTCACGCCCACCAGATTGGCGCGGATGCAGTCGATATGATCGGTCTCGGTGTCGACCACGACCACGCCGGCGGCATAGGCTTGCGCGATCCAGCGATCGAGATCGGCTTCCGTGATGACCGTTTCATAGTCTTTGTGCGTGAACGGCACCGCATCGGCGACGCGCGCCGGCAGCGCCGCGCTGGCTTCCTCGCCGCCCAACTTGGTCAGCAGCGATCGGAAACCCTGCTCGGTCAGGAATTGCTGCAGCGGCTCCTTCGGCAAACCTTTGAGGATCAGCTCATCGAGCGGCTGGGGCAGGGGGCGGTCGCACACCAGGCGGACCAGTTCCCGGCTGAGCCGCGCATTATCGGCATGCTCGACCAGGCTCTGGCTGAGCTTCGGCTTTTTGATGCCGGGGGCCGCCGCGAGCACGCCCTCCAGGTCGCCATAGGTCCGGATCAGTTCGCTCGCCGTCTTCGGGCCGACGCCGGGCACGCCCGGAACATTGTCGACACTGTCGCCCATCAGCGCGAGCACATCGCCCAGCTGCTCCGGCTCGACGCCGAATTTCTCCAGCACATGTTCGCGGCCGAGACGGCGATTGTTCATCGTGTCGAACAGGTCGAGCCGGCCCGGTTCGATCAACTGCATCAGATCCTTGTCGGAGCTGACGATCGTCACCTTCCAGTCTGCGGCCAGGGCAGCCTTGGCGTAACAGGCGATGATATCGTCGGCTTCCAGCCCTTCCTCTTCGATACAGGGCAGCGAAAAGGCGCGGGTTGCCTCGCGGATCAGCGGAAATTGCGGAACCAGATCCTCGGGCGGCGGTGGCCGGTGCGCCTTGTACTGATCGTACATGTCGTTGCGGAACGTCTTGGACGACGCATCGAAGATCACCGCCATGTGGGTCGGCCCGTCGGCGGCGTGGAGTTCCTCCACCAGCTTCCACATCATGGTGGTGAAGCCATAGACCGCGCCCGCCGGCTGGCCATGCTTGTTGGTAAGGGGGGGAAGTCGATGATAAGCCCGGAAAATATAGCCGGAGCCGTCGACGAGGTAGAGATGATTGGAGGCCATGCGGGTGTCGTTCTAGCAGGCCGCTTGAGCCTGCACAGCCTCCCTTTCGCGAAAGGCGGGGATCGGGCAAACACCCTGTCTCATAACAGAGGGGCTCAGATGATGCGAACGGCTGGAATCACGATGATGATCGCTTCGGCGCTCCTGGCGGGGCCGCTTCATGCCGCACCCAGTGCCGCGATCAAGGCGGCGGTCGCCAATCCGGCGCGGCAAGCCGCCGAACGCCCGCGGGATCGCTACCGCCATCCGGCCGAAACGCTGAGCTTCTTCGGCGTCGCTCCCGGCCAGACGGTCATCGAATATTCCCCCGGCGGCGGCTGGTATACGCGCATCCTGATGCCGTTGCTGGCCGGCAACGGCCATTATGTCGCGGTTGTCGGCAATAACCCGCGTGCAGTCGATGGTACCAAGAAGCTGATCGCGACGCTGCCTGGCGCGGCAGACGCCACGGTATCCGTCTTCGATCCTGCCACGGCGACGATGGCGCCGGCCGGCAGCGCAGATCGCGTGCTCACCTTCCGCAACGTCCACAATCTGCTGATGGCGGACGATGGCGGGGACAAGAATGGCACAGTCGCACGCGCCTTCTTCCAGGCCGCCTACAAGGCGCTGAAGCCGGGCGGCATGCTGGGCGTGGTCGATCATCGCCTGCCGGAATCGGCGTCAAAGGACCGCGAGGACAAGAGCGGTTACGTCAAACGCTCCACCGTCATACGCCTCGCTTCGGAGGCCGGCTTCAAACTCGCGGGCGAGAGCGAGATCAACGCCAACCCCAAGGACACGGCCGATTGGCCGCAAGGTGTCTGGACATTGCCGCCGACGTTGCAACTGGGCGATCAGGATCGCGCCAAATATCTCGCGATTGGCGAGAGCGATCGCATGACCTTGCGCTTCGTCAAGCCGCGCTAGCGGCGTTGCGATAGCCGGGTGGGCGGCCGCGCCGGTAACGGCGCGGTCAGCTGAACTCGCTCGTGGCGAAGAGCGTCATCAAGCTTGCCGCGACCTCATCCGGGGCTTCGCGGGTGGGGAAATGCCCGACGCCTTCCAGCAGCTTGCGCTCGAACGGCCCGGTGAACTTCTCGCCCACCCGTTCGCTCACGGCCGGCGGATTCACGCCGTCCTCCGCGCCCTGGATGAACAGCGTGGGAAGCGGCAACGTCTTGGCCCGCAACAGATTCGTTTCCAGCCACTCGCTGCGGGGATCGACCGCAGCTTCGCCCCAGCGGGCGCGATAGGAATGGATCGTGACTTCCGCCCAGTCCGGATTTTCGAACGATCGCGCGACCCGGTCGAACACCGCCTCATCGAACCAGCCGGGCGGCGACCAGGCATCCCACATCTGACGGGCGAAGCCTTTAGGATCGGCGCGGACGGCATCGGCCCCGATCTGGGTCGCCTGGAACCAATGATACCATTGCAGACGGGCGTGCCAGAAAGGCGGCGTATCAAGGCCGCCTAGGCGCGGGACGGACGACAACATCGCCATGCGGGCGACCCGGTTAGGCCAACCCACTGCCAATGCCTCGGCGATGCTCGCGCCCCAGTCATGCCCGGCCACGAAGAAGCGGGCGATCCCCAGCCGATCCATCATGACCATGATGTCCAGCGCGATTACCGTGGCGTTTCCTGTCCGGGGCGTCTCGTCCGACAGGAAGCGTGTCGCGCCAAAGCCGCGCAAACTGGGGGCGATGGTCCGAAACCCGGCCTCGTTCAGCTGCCGGCCGACCACGTCCCAGGTGCTGGCGTCGTCGGGCCAGCCATGCAGCAGCAGGATCGCCGGGGCCTCGACGGGCCCCTCGTCGCGATAGTCGATGTCTAACAGGTCGGTTTGGATCGTCGGCATGTACGCTCCCCTAAGGAATCAGGATCGTATCGACAGCGCGCGCTTTCGTCTCCGGAAAATCGAGCGTGTAATGAAGGCCGCGGCTTTCCGTCCGCCGCAGGGCGGAACGCACGATCAGCGTCGCCACCACCACCAGATTTCTAAGCTCGATCAGGTCGGGCGTGATCCGGTAATTGCCGTAATAATCCTCGACTTCCTGCTGGAGCAGGTTGGCGCGGTGAAGCGCGCGTTCCAGCCGCTTGGTCGTGCGGACGATGCCGACATAATCCCACATGAAGCGTCGGATCTCACGCCAATTATGCTGGACGACGATATCCTCGTCGGAATCGCGCACGCGGCTTTCGTCCCAGGCGCGAATCGGGTCGGGCGGCGGCAGTTCGTCCCAATGCGCTTCGATATGCTTGGCGGCGGCCTCGCCGAACACGAAACATTCGAGCAGCGAGTTGGAGGCGAGGCGGTTGGCGCCGTGCAGGCCCGACTGGGTGACCTCGCCCGCCGCATACAGGCCGGGCAGGTCGGTGCGCCCATCGCGATCGATCATCACGCCACCGCAAGTATAGTGCATCGCCGGCACCACCGGGATCGGCTGCTTGGTGATATCGATGCCCAGCGTCAGCAGCTTGGCGTAGATAGTCGGAAAATGATGCTCGATGAAATCCGCCGGCTTGTGGCTGATGTCGAGGTGGACATAATCCAGGCCGAGCCGCTTGATCTCATGGTCGATCGCGCGCGCGACCACGTCGCGCGGGGCGAGCTCGGCGCGCGGATCGAAGTCGGGCATGAAGCGATGGCCGTTGGTCGGCAGCTTCAACAGGCCGCCTTCGCCGCGCATTGCTTCCGTGATCAGGAAATTTTTGACCTCCAGATTGTAGAGGCAGGTCGGATGGAACTGGTTGAACTCCATGTTCGACACGCGGCAGCCGGCGCGCCACGCCATCGCGATACCGTCGCCGGAGGCACCGCGCGGCGCGGTCGAATATTGGTAGACCCGGCCCGCGCCGCCGGTCGCAAGGATCGTCGCGCGCGCCGTGAACAGGGCGACGTGCCCTGTCGTGCGATGCAGCGCATAGACTCCGCGCACGCGCCCGTCGCCGGAGTAACGCACCGCATGGCGCCCGGTGACGAGGTCGATCGCCACCATGTCGGTGATCAGGCTGATATTGGGATGGGCGTGCGCCGCTTTCTCCAGCGCCCGCTGCACGGCCGAGCCGGTCGCGTCGTCGACATGGACGATCCGGCGATGGCTATGCCCACCTTCGCGCGTCAGGTGCCAGCGGTCATGGCCTTCGCCGTCGGTCGGGTTGAACGGCACGCCGAGCTCGGCCAGCCGCTCGATCGCGGCGGGGGCATGCTCCACCACGAACTCGACGGTCTTGCGATCGTTCAGGCCCGCGCCAGCGATCATCGTATCTTCGATATGGCTTTCGAATGTGTCGCCGGGCTCCAGCACGGCCGCGATCCCGCCCTGCGCCCACGCCGTCGACCCGTCGGACAAGCCGCCTTTGGCGAGCACCGCCACCCTGCGCGTATCGGCCAGGTTGAGCGCCGCCGTCAGCCCCGCCGCCCCCGAGCCGATGATCAGGACGTCGTAATTGTGCTGCGCCATCAATCGTCGCCCTGGCGGGGGGCTGACGTTGCTGGCTCAACCATGGGCAGGCGTCCGTGTCAGGTTGAGGAACACGTCCTCCAGATCCGCCTCATGGGTCGAGACGTCGACGATACCAAGGCCGGCACCCTGCAGGGCCGCAAGCACCTCGCCCGCATTCACCTTGTCCTTGGAATAGGTGATCACCACCGATCGCTCATTCTTCAGCTCGATCTTCTCGAAGCAGGGCGCCTGCGGTGCGGTGGCGAGATCACGATCCAGC
Source organism: Sphingomonas sp. (assembly GCF_048595155.1). Taxonomy (GTDB): domain Bacteria; phylum Pseudomonadota; class Alphaproteobacteria; order Sphingomonadales; family Sphingomonadaceae; genus Sphingomonas_I. The sequence goes on along the minus strand of NZ_JBMDXN010000084.1, from coordinate 42,809 downwards.
GTCACCGTCACGGCTTTTTCCTGCGCCATTGCCAGCAATTCGCGCGTCGGCCGGTTGGCGATGACGCGACCATGATTGATGATCGCGATCCGGTCGCACAATTCCTCCGCTTCCTGGAGATAATGGGTAGTGAGGACCACCGTCGTCCCCCGCGCGTTCAACGCCCGCACATATTCCCACAATTGCTGGCGCAGCTCGACGTCGACGCCCGCCGTCGGTTCGTCCAGGACCAGAACGGGCGGATTGTGCACCAGCGCCTTGGCCACCAGCAGGCGCCGCTTCATCCCGCCCGACAGCGAGCGGGCATAGGCATTGGCCTTGTCGTCCAGATAGACGGCGCGCAGCAGCTCCATCGAACGACGCTCCTTCTTCGGTACGCCATAAAGGCCGGCATACAGCTCCAGCATTTCGAACGGCGTGAAGAAGGGATCGAACACGATCTCCTGCGGCACGATGCCGATCGATCGCTTGGCGTTGCGCGGATGCTCGTCAATGTCGAAGCCCCAGATCGACGCCTTGCCCGCCGTCTTGGTGACCAAGCCCGCAAGGATGTTGATCGTGGTCGACTTTCCGGCGCCATTCGGCCCGAGCAGCCCGAAAATCTGGCCCTGGGGGATATCCAGCGTGACATCCGTCAACGCCTGCTTCCCGCCTTTGTAAGTCTTGCACAAGCCCTGAAGGCTGATCGCCGCGTCGGTCATGCGGCGCGTGTAGAAGCTGAACGCGACGAGTGGAAGGGTCGTGAGTCGTGCGCCGCAACAAAGTACTGATGCGTAAAGCGCGTGTCAGTCCGCCTTGCCTCACGCCAGTTAGGCGGTCAAAAGCGCATCATGCGCGGGGGCGAAAACGAGAAATTGTTAGGATCGGTGCCGGAGTTGCGAGTGGGCTTCATGCCCGGTTCGTTCGATCCGCCGCATCGAGGGCATCTGGAATTGGCGCATCGGGCCCAGGCGGTAGCGGGGCTGGATCGCGTTTATTTTTACGTCAACTCGTTAAACATGAATAAGCCCGGTCGGTCGCCATTACTTCATCGCAAGAGGATGATCGACCTGATGGTGGATGGGCGGAACACAAGGTCCGTGCCTGACGACGCGTACCAGGATCACCCTGGGGACGAGCATCATGATTTTATTGAGGACGTAAATCGCCTCAGAAGTCACGTGCGGAATTGCTCGATGGTCGTGATCATCAGGGGCTCGGACTATTTTCGCCCCGACCTGATCGATCTTTACCCGGCGGCATTGTTGCCGCTCCCGCACGTCATAGGCATTCGCGATCCGGCCCATCGCGCGTTCGACTTTTCCCGCTTCCGCTCGGTGCAGCTGGTCGAATGCGTAACGGTAAGTTCGACTGAGATTCGGCAGCGTTTGAAACAATATGTTGCCAAGCGCGATTCGAACGACGGCTGTATGGCGGTCGAAAGCTACTGCTTCGAAAACCGCTTGTATATTTAAGGCTGGCCCGTGCTCGACGTTAAATCTTTGCTTATGCGTGCCTTATCGTCATTGTGCCGCGAAACGGCTTCCGTGACGATCCGCATTGGGGGACCCGGCGCGGTCGGGAAGTCCACTTTTTCGGTCGAGCTGCTTGATAGCCTGCGGCGTGACGGCATCGAGGTCAGCGTTCTTGAGGTCGACTGCTATTTGCGTGACCGGTTGGAGCGGGCAGCGCTCCAGCCTCAGATTTCCGGTTACAATCCCGCCGCCTACCGTCTTGATCAAGCCGAGCAGGATCTCGACCAGTTGCTGGCTGGAGAGGCGATTTTCACGCGCGGTTATGACAAGGTCGCGGGGACGCGTGGCGAGCCGATACTGGTTCGTCCGGCGCCAGTGACTATTGTCGAAGGGTCTATGGCGCTTCAGCCTTGCTTCTTTCGACCGTCCAGCACGTCGCTATTTCTATCATCTACGCTCGATATCCTATTTGAAAACCGACGCCGGAGGGAGGTGGATATGGGCTTCTCTAGCGAGGATATTGTCGAAAAATATTGCAAGCTGCTCCCCGATTTCCATCAATATATTGTTCCCCAGACGCAGTTTGCGGACTTCGTCGTAGAAGTCGGGCACGCGTACAAATTCTCATCGGTCAAGGGTCGGGATGACCGGCCGGCCATCTGCTAGGCGTGCCACGCGGTCGGCATCGTTTTCGACTTGGCCCATTCGGTCGTCACAGTCGCATCCGGTTCCGTCGTCATCCGGCTTTTGGACTCATCGGCATATCTTGGTGGATCTAGGCGGAGCAGCGCCCAGATCGCGGCGCCGCGGACGACGGGCGCGGGATCGTCGAGCAAGGCAAGTACGCGCGGTATTAACGCAGCGCGCCCGCTATTGCCCGCCGCGATCAGCGCGTTTCGTACCATCCGGTCCCTTCCGATCCGCTTGATCGGCGATCCGGAAAAAACCTGCCGGAAGCTCGCATCATCCAGCGCGAGGATGTCGGCCAACTCCGGCGCGGCGAGCTCGGCCCGCGCCGCGAAAGCGCGGTTGGCGGCGGCAGCGTCCGCAAACTTGTTCCAAGGGCAGACCGCCAGGCAATCGTCGCAACCATAGATGCGATTGCCGATCGCGGCGCGGAATTCCTGCGGAATCGGGCCCTTATGCTCGATTGTCAGATAGGAAATGCAGCGGCGGGCATCCAGCCGGAACGGCGCGGGGAAAGCATCGGTCGGGCAGGCGGCGAGGCAGGCGCTGCACGAGCCGCAGCGCGTGTCGCCCGGCGCGTCGGAGGGCAGATCCAGCGTCGTCATGATCGCGCCGAGCAGCAACCAGCTGCCATCTTCGCGGCTGACCAAATTGGTATGTTTGCCCTGCCAGCCGATCCCGGCCGCCTCCGCCAAGGGTTTTTCCATGACCGGTGCCGTATCGACAAAAACCTTCAGATTGCTGTCGGGCACCGCCGCGATCAGCCATCGGGCCAACGCCTTCAGCGCTTTCTTCACGACATCGTGATAATCCTGCCCCTGCGCATAGACGGAGATACGGCCGACCTCCGGCTCGGCGGCCAGCGAAAGCGGGTCTGTCTTGGGCGCGTAGCTCATCCCGAGCATGATCACGGACCGCACGTCCGGCCATAAAGCGGCCGGGCTGCCACGCTGCTGTGCGCGTTCTTCCATCCACAGCATGTCGCCATGCGCGCCTTGATCGAGCCATTCTTGCAATCGCGCTGCCGCATGCGGCGCCGCATCGGCGCGCGCGATCCCGCACGCGGCGAAGCCCAAAGCACGCGCCTCCCGCTTGATCGCCTCTGCCAGATGTCCGGGATCAATCACTGCGCCACATTACCACATTAACCGACTGCTGCTTGTATCACGAAGCAAGGATGCACATTTTTCGCTTGTTACACGTTCATCACGAACGTGGTGGAAGGAACCGCGATGGATGTATCGAGGCGGGCGCTGATCGGCGCCGGTGGCGGCGCTCTGGCAATCGCTCTGTTATGGCCCGGTGGCAGTCGCGGGGCGCCGACGCGCTATGAAGTGACGCTCAGCGATGCCGAATGGCGCAAGAAGCTCACGCCGGCCGCGTATAACGTCCTGCGCCGCGAGGCGACCGAGCGGCCTTTCACCAGCCCCCTGCTGAACGAGCACCGCAAAGGCGTCTTCGCGTGCGCCGGCTGTGCGCTCCCGCTCTATTCGTCGGCCACCAAGTTCGAGAGCGGTACCGGCTGGCCCAGCTTCTGGGCACCCCTTAAAAACGCCGTGCTGACACGTACGGACACCACCCTCGGCATGGCCCGCACAGAGGTGCATTGTCGCCGATGTGGAGGTCATCTTGGACACGTCTTCGACGATGGACCGAAGCCGACGGGTTTGCGTTATTGCATGAACGGGGTAGCGCTAACATTCACTCCAGCGAAAGTTTGACCATCGATGCATCTGTTGTCTGAGCGCCTGAGGCGCGCATGAGTCTGATTACGCCTGTCATCCTGTCTGGAGGGTCCGGTACCCGCCTGTGGCCGCTGTCGCGGACCGGCCGCCCCAAGCAATTGCTCAGCCTGACGTCGGATGAGACGATGTTGCAGCTGACCGCCAGCCGCGCCCCCGTCTCCGAAGGCTATGCCGCGCCGGTGGTGGTGGCCAATGCCGCCCATGCCGACATGATCGAGGAACAGCTGACGGCAGGCGGGCTGGAGCAGGCCTTGCTCATTCTCGAGCCGGCCGGCCGCAACACCGCGCCCGCAATCGCGGCGGCTGCCCTGGCGGTCGATCGCGATGCGCTGATGCTGGTCATGCCAAGCGATCATGTCATTCGCGATGTCGCCGCTTTCCGCGCTGCGATCGCCGCAGCGACACCGCTGGCGGAGCAGGGTTGGCTGATCACGTTCGGCATCACGCCCGACGGGCCGGAAACGGGCTATGGCTACATCCAGCGTGGCGAGGAACTGGCACCCGGCGTCGCCCGTGTCCGCAATTTCGTGGAAAAACCCGATCGCGCGACAGCGGAGCAATATCTCGCCGGTGGCGATTATAGCTGGAATGGCGGGATTTTCCTCTTTGCCGCCTCTGCTTATCTGGACGCGCTGGCCAAGCACGCGCCGGACATCCTGGCGGCGGTCCAGCGGTCGATGGAGAGCGCGACCCGCGAGGGCCACCGCCTCTACCCGAACCAGCATGATTTCGCCGCCTCGCCCAGCCAGGCGATCGACTATGCGGTGATGGAGAAGGCGGATCGCGTCGCGGTGGTTCCGGTCGAAATGGGCTGGTCGGACGTCGGCAGCTGGGATGCATTGCACGCCATTTCCGATACGGATGAGGCGGGCAACGTCCACCATGGTGAGGTCTTCGCGATCGATACCGAGGGCTGCCTGATCCGCAGCGAAGGCCCGGTGGTTGCGGCCGTCGGCGTATCCGATCTGATCGTCATCGCCACGCCCGACGCCGTCCTGATCATGCCGCGCGGCGAAAGCCAGGAGGTCAAGCGCGCGGTGGCGGCCTTGCAGAAGGATGGCCACATCACGCTCGACCGGGCGCTCTGACCGCGTTGGCAGGGCAGGTGCGGCGGTCGTGCAACCGTTGCGCCTCCGTGCCGTTAAAGCGTTGACCAACTAGGGAAACGCCATGCGCCTCGACGATTACCGGGAAAGCGACAATGTCGAGCAACAGCGCGGCGGCGGTGTTGGCTTTGGTGGTTTTGGCGGAGGCGGCGGCCTCGGGCTGATCTTCAGCCTCGTTGCAAGCCGCTTCGGCATTGTCGGCATTGTCGTTCTCGTGCTGGGCATGATGTTGTTCGGGATGAATCCCCTCAGTCTCGTCGGCGGTGGCGGAAGTCCCCAGGCGGTTCAGACGAGCCAGAGAGGCGCGGCACAGGTGTGCGGGGCCGATCCGGCGCATCGTTTCTCGTGCCGCGTATTGGCCTCGACGGAGGACACGTGGGCGAACATTTTCCAGCAAAATGGTCGCCGTTATGAGCCGACTACGCTCAGCTTCTACGAACGTAGCGGTCAATCAGGCTGCGGCGCGGCGCAATCGGCAATGGGCCCCTTTTACTGTCCGACAGACCGCAAAGTGTATCTGGATCCGCGCTTCTTCGATGAGCTGACCAATCGCTTCAACGCAACCGGCGATTTCGCGCAAGCCTATGTCATTGCTCATGAAGTCGGTCATCACGTACAGGATCTGCTGGGCACGCTGAGCGGCATCCGCAACCGGCAGCAGGCGGCGGGCGAAGCCGGTGCCAACGCGCTGCAGGTACGGGTCGAGCTGCAGGCCGATTGCTATGCAGGTGTCTGGGCGGCAAATGCCAAGACCGCCCAGGGCCAACCCATCATGGAACCGGGCGATGCAGAGGAAGGCCTGAAGGCGGCAAGCGCGATCGGGGACGATACGCTGCAACGTTCGGCCGGGCGGACGCCGGTACCGGATAGCTTCACCCATGGCACATCGGCCGAGCGCGTCGCCTGGCTCAAGCGCGGTTTGGAGACCGGCGATCCGGCCAAATGCGATACCTTCTCCGGGGCGATCGGCTAGACCCGTCGCGCCAGCGAAGGACGAGGAAGGGTCAATCGCGCCGCACAGGCGCGGCACCCCGCTTACCTCCCCCTGGCGGGGGAGGATGAGCTGAATGGGCGATTGAATGGCTATCCTCCCCCGCCAGGGGGAGGTGGCAGGCGCAGCCTGACGGAGGGGGAGGAAAGCGACCGGGTTAGCGCGTTACGACATAACGCCCGGGCGCGTCTTCGATCGGTTTGAGCTTGCCCTTGCCGGGAAGCCGCGCGCCCTTGGCCGGAACGTCTCCGCCAGCTTTGGCTGAGATCCAGTTCAGCCAATCCGGCCACCAGCTGCCCTTATGCTCCTGGGCGCCGGCGACGAAGTCGGACAAGGTGCCGACCTGCGCATCGTTGGTCCAATATTGATACTTGCCGGCGGCGGGCGGGTTGACGACGCCCGCGATGTGGCCGGATCCCGCCAAGACGAAGCGCAGCGGCCCGGTGAAATGATGGGTCAGCTTCCAGACGCTTTCGGGCGGCGCGATATGATCTTCCCGGCCTGCCTGTACGTACACCGGCGTCTCGATCACGCTCAGATCCACCGGATGACCGTCGACCGCCAGCTCTCCCTTCACCAGCTTGTTGTCGCGGTAGAAGTCCGCCAGATAACGGCGATGCCATTCGGCCGGCAGGTTGGTGACGTCGCTGTTCCAGTGCAGCAGGTCGAACGGCTTGTAATCGTCGGCCAGCAGGTAATTGTTGACCACATAATTCCAGATCAGGTCGCGACCGCGCAGAAGGTTGAACGTCGCGCCCATATAGCGGCCATCCAGATAGCCCTCGGGCGACAGGCTTTCGATCAACGCCAGCTGCGCATCGTCCACGAACAGGGTCAGGTCCCCTGCTTCGCTGAAATCGACCTGCGCGGTAAAGAAGGTCGCACTGGCGACCTTGTCCGCCTCGCCCTTCGCCGCCAGCCAGGCCAGCAGCATCGATAAGGCCGTTCCCGCCACGCAATAGCCGACGACATGCACGCTGGGTACGTCCAGCAGGTCGCGGATCGTGTCGATCGCGTCGCGCTGCCCGCGCAGCACATAATCGTCCATCGTCGTTGTGGCCATGCTGGCATCGGCGGACTTCCACGACACCATGAACACCGACAGTCCCTGGTCCACCGCCCATTTGACGAAGCTCTTCTCCGGGCTGAGATCGAGGATGTAGAAGCGGTTGATCCACGGCGGGAAGATCAGGAGCGGTATCGACTGCACCTTGGGCGTCGTCGGTGCATAATGGATCAGCTGGTAAAGCGGCGTTTCCTTGATCACCTTGCCCGGCGTGGTGGCGATCGTCTTGCCGACCTCGAACGCCTTCTCGCCGACATGCCGGATCTGGCCCGCGCCTGCATCGGCTAGCATGCGTTCCAGCCCGGTGATCAGGTTGGCGCCGCGCGTCTCGATGATGCGATCCAGCACCTGCGGATTGGTGAGCGCGAAATTGGCCGGGCTCATGGCTTCGACGAAGCTCTGGGTCGCGAACCGCAACTGTTCCTTCTGCTTGGGATCAATCCCTTCCAGCGCATCCACGCCCTTCAGCAACTGATCGGCAATGGCGACATAGCTCTGCCGGATCATGTCGAACACCGGCTCCTCCCACCGTGCGCCTTTGAAGCGGCGATCGCTGGCGGCCTTCGCGCCCGGCATCGCGTCCTTGCCCGGCAGCATCGCCTGCCATTGCGCCATGGCATCGTTCCACCAGGCGGTCTGGCTGTCGAGCAGTTCCGTCCCCGCCTTCTTGTTCTCGCCCAAGATAGCGGCGGTATCGTCGACCATCTTCAGCGCGGCCGATGCGCCATGTTCCATCAGCAATTGCTGCATGCGGCCGGCAACACCCGTCCAATGCGCTATTTCATCAAGCAAGGTTACATCTTCGGCCATATTGTCCCTCGTGGGTGCCATTGGAACGCAAAGCGGGTATAGCGGCCCTGCCCGGCTAGATGGGCGATACTTGCCCGCTCGCAAAGAGGCTTCTCTAAAACCGAGGATTTGATGACCGAGGATTTCTACCGCATCCGCCGTTTGCCCCCTTACGTGTTCGCCGAAGTGAACGCGATGAAGGCGGCGGCGCGCGCGGCGGGCGAAGACATCATCGATCTCGGTATGGGTAATCCCGACGGCGCGCCGGCGCCCCACGTGATCGACAAATTGTGCGAAGTCGCGCGCAACCCCAATGCGCATGGCTATTCGGCGTCGTCCGGCATCAAGGGGCTGAAGAAGGCGCAGGCCGGCTATTATGCGCGCCGCTTCGGGGTCGATCTCGATCCTGACGAGGAAGTGGTGGTCACGTTGGGGTCGAAGGAGGGCCTCGCCAACCTCGCCCAGGCGATCACCGCGCCGGGCGACGTCGTGCTGGCGCCCAACCCGTCCTATCCGATCCACACGTTCGGTTTCATCATTGCCGGCGCGGCGATCCGCTCGATCCCGGCCGCGCCTGGGCCCGATTTCTTCAAGCGGCTGGAATATGCGATGGCCTATACGGTGCCGAAGCCTTCGGTGCTGGTGATCGGCTATCCGTCCAATCCCACCGCTTATGTCGCCGATCTGGCCTTCTACGAACAGGTCGTGGCCTTTGCGAAAGAGCATAAGCTCTGGGTGCTGAGCGATCTGGCCTATGCCGAGATTTATTTCGGTGACACGCCGACGCCATCGATCCTGCAGGTGCCGGGCGCAAAGGACGTGGCGATCGAGTTCACGTCCATGTCGAAGACCTATTCGATGGCGGGCTGGCGGATCGGCTTTGCCGTCGGCAACCGCCAGCTCATCGGCGCGCTGACCCGCGTGAAGTCCTATCTCGATTATGGGGCCTTCACCCCGATCCAGGCGGCGGCGGTTGCGGCGCTCAATGGGCCCCAGGATATCGTCGCCGCCAATCGCAAGCTCTACAAGGGCCGGCGCGACGTGCTCGTCGAAAGCTTTGGCCGGGCGGGTTGGGACATTCCGTCGCCCGAAGCGTCGATGTTCGCCTGGGCGCCGATCCCGCCTGCGCTCCGGCATCTCGGTGCGCTCGAATTCTCCAAGCAGTTGCTGACACACGCCCAGGTCGCGGTCGCGCCCGGCGTCGGCTTCGGCGAGGAAGGGGAGGGTTATGTCCGCATCGCGCTGGTTGAGAACGAGCATCGCATCCGCCAGGCCGCGCGCAACGTGAAGCGGTACCTGGCCAGCATGGGGGTCAACAGCGCCGCGCAGGTGGGCTGAACCGCCGGATGCTCGACGATCTTTTTCACGTATCAAGCCTGCCGGGGCTGGCGAACACAATTCAATTGTCGCTGGCCCCGGCTTTCCTGCTCAACGGCATCGGCATCATCCTCGGCATGCTGACCGGGCGGCTCACCCGCATCGTCGATCGCGCGCGGATGGTGGAGGCGGACTTCACGCCGCGCGAACATCCGCTGCATGTCCATCAGGTCAGGGAATTGCGCCTGCTCGACCGCCGCATGCGGATCGTCAACAACGCCATCTTCCTCGCAACGTCGAGCGCGGTGGTTCTTTGTACGGTCGTGGCGATGATGTTCATCGCCCGCCTTGCCGGTTTCAGCTTCGCGCGGACGCTGGCGGTCCTGTTCGCCACGTCGCTGCTACTTCTCATCGCCAGCCTCGTGATGTTCCTGATCGAGGTGCGGGTCGCGGTGCACGCCATTCGCATCAGGGATGAACTGCTGGAACGGAGCTGAGCGGCATCCACGTTCCAAAACGAAAGAAGGGCCGCTCGGCCATCGTCGAGCGACCCCTCCAACATGGGTCAGCGGCCGGATGTTCGGCCCGGGAGACCCCAGCGTTTTCTAACGATGGTTAGAAACGCGTCTCCCGAACGGACAAAACCGACCCCCAAGCTGAACCATGAGACATCGGTCACCTCCTTTCGCTAAGTTGAAAAGCAATTGGAATGTGATTCATTCGCGCCCTGCGAACAAGGCTTGATTTCAATTATTTTGACGTCAGGATGCTGCGCTTCGCGCCAGGCCCGGACCGCCGCGCGCGCCCCACTTTTGCTACTGTCGATGCGGAGGCGCGGATGTTCGGATGGTTCAAGCGGCAGAAGGGCCGTGCTGCCGAGCCGTTCCTCTTTCTGCGCCCTGGTGACCGCTATCGGGTTGTTCGCAGCTTCGTCGATCATGACGGCGTCGACCATCCGGTGGGGGAGAGCTGGACATTCCTTCGCTCGAACTTCCTGCCCTATGAAGATGGTGTGTCGCTGTTCGTGAAGGGCGCGGACGGTGCGGAGCGACAGCTCCGCCTCCAATGGCGCGCGGAAGCCGAGGGGCAGATCCTCAACCATCTCGAAGACTATGTCTTGCCGGCTCAGGGCGAAGGCCGTCACTGGACGTTGCTGATGACCCGCGACAGCGTGTGCATGGGGGACGATGTGCTGGCGCCCCACTGGTCGACGCTGCAGGTTGCGCGCGACGCCGATGCGGCCATGGTGGCGCGGGCGGTCCTCTCCGCCAATTACCTCGCCTGGGTCGGCGCAGGCGCGACCTGGTCGCTTTCGCTCGGGGCGGATCGGGTGCTGTTCGGCTATCGCAAGGGTCGCCGCTTCGTCATGCCTGCCGGGCAGGAGCCGCTGACAGCGCGCGCGGACATGATCGATCGGCTGGAGATCGCCTACCATGCGCAGGTGGCGCCGGAGAGCCTGGTGTCGGGCGAGGCGGGGCGGTCGCAGCCGGATTAGCTGCGACAGTCCTCGATCACGCGCGCCGGCTCGGCCCAGGCCGGAACGTCGATTTCCGCAATGCCGGGGCCGGCCACCGAGAAGCGGCCGCGGCTGAACGCGATCTGGTCGAGCGTTGGATCGGTCGGGCTGAACGTCACTACCGTGCGGCCGTCGCCACTGGGCTGCGCCGGCCAGGTCCGCTCCGCATAGGAGGTGCGGATCGTAAGAGAGGGCGCGCTGCCCCATACGGAGAGGGTCACCATCCGACGGCCAGCATCGCAGCGGACCGTCAGCACGGGCGTGGTTCCCGCCGGACCGAACGTCGCCGTGCGATCGGCGTAGCGCCACAGGCCCGGCGTATAGGGCCGGTCCCGCCAGTCCGTCGGCGGCGGCGGGGGCGGCGGCGGAGGTGTGGGTGCCGCCGCCACCTGCCGCGGCGGCGGGGGGGCGGGCGTGGAGCAGGCCGCGACCATCAGCGGCAGGATCAGTGCAAGCGACCTCTTCATACCGCCACCGGCGCGGCGATATGGGCCTGGGGGGCATAGTCGGTCACGTCGAAATCCTCGATGGCATAGTCGAAAATGGTCGGTGGCTTACGCAGCAGGCGCAAGCGCGGCGCGCCGGCCGGCGTTCGCGCCAATTGCTCTTCGACCAGATGGTGATGGTTCAGGTAGATGTGGACGTCGCCGCCGCTCCAGATCAGTTCGCCCGGCTCCAGATCGCACTGCTGGGCCAGCATCGCGATCAGCAAGGACGCCGAGAAGACGTTGAAGGCGAAGCCCAGGCCGAGGTCGCACGATCGCTGCCACAGCATGCCGGACAATTTGCCGCCCGATACATGATATTGGTAGGTCATGTGGCAGGGCGGCAGCGCCATCCCCTCTAGCTCGGCCACATTCCAGCCGGTGAAAATGTGGCGGCGCGACGCCGGATTGTTGCGGAGGCTGTCGACCAGCGCCGCGATCTGGTTGATGCCGACGCCGCGCTTGTACAGGCCGGGCATATCCGCCGCTTCATAGCGCGGCCAGTCGACCCATTGATTGCCATAGACCGGGCCCAGCTCGCCCCATTCCGCGGCGAAGGCTTCGTCCTCCAGGATCCGCGCCTCGAATGCGTCCCGATCGATCGTCTCGCCGGTCGCGCGGCGGTAGCGATCCAGCGGCCAGTCCGTCCAGATATGGACCTTGTTCGCGACCAGCGGCTGGATGTTGGTCGATCCGCTCAGGAACCAGAGCAATTCCCGCGCGGCGGTCTTCCACGCGACCCGCTTGGTCGTGAGGAGCGGGACCTGGCCGTCGGACAGATCGAAGCGGAGCTGCGCGCCGAACAGGCTGCGCGTGCCGACCCCCGTGCGGTCGCGCCGCTCGTCACCGGTTTCCCAGACCTGCCGCAGCAGATCGAGATATTGCTGTTCGTAATGCATAAGGCGGGCTTAGCGGCTCGCTCGCCGGGGGCCAACTGCTGAACCGTCACCCGACCCGGTTTCGCCGGCGAGCCGTTCGGGGACCAACCGGGGCCGTTACGCCTGGCCGTCCCGCACGCGTTCGTGGTGGCGAATGACCTCATCGATGACGAAGCGCAGGAATTTTTCCGAAAAATCGGGATCGAGATGGGCCGATTGCGCCAGCTTGCGCAGCCGTGCGATCTGATCGGCTTCGCGGCCGGGATCGGCCGGGGGCAGGCCCGCCGCCGCTTTGTAGCGACCGACCGCCTGCGTGACCTTGAACCGTTCCGCCAGCATGAAGATCAACGCCGCATCGATATTGTCGATGCTCTGCCGGTATTCGTCGAGCTTAGCGTCGGACACTCTGATTCCTCCATCCCACCGGGCGTCCCCATGCGTCGCGGAATGCCTCGCGCGCAAGGGGCGCGCTTGCCTTTAAGAGGTAGACAGGCCTAAGCGCGCGACATGGTCGCCACGGTAACAACGCTGCATCGCAAATCCGCGCCGTCGCTAGATCCGATGATCCAGCTCGTCGCGGCAGACATGAATCAGGTCAACAGCGTGATCCTGGCACGCATGCAATCTGACGTGCCGCTGATCCCGGAACTGGCAGGTCACCTGATCGCCGGCGGCGGCAAGCGGATGCGCCCAATGCTGACGCTCGCCTGCGCAAGGTTGCTGGATTACCCGGGCGGCCGGCACCACAAGCTCGCCGCCGCGGTGGAGTTCATTCACACCGCAACCCTGCTGCATGACGATGTCGTGGACGGATCCGGCCTGCGCCGCGGGAAACGCACGGCGAACATCATCTGGGGCAACCCTGCCAGCGTTCTGGTCGGCGATTTCCTGTTCAGCCGCGCGTTCGAGCTGATGGTCGAGGACGGCTCGCTGCGCGTATTGAAGACGCTGTCGCACGCCAGCGCTGTCATCGCCGAGGGCGAGGTCAATCAGCTCACCGCGCAACGGCGGATCGAAACCAGCGAGGAACGCTATCTCGACATCATCGGCGCCAAGACGGCGGCCATGTTCGCCGCCGCCTGCCGCATCGCCGCGATCGTGGCGGAGCGGGATCTGGCGATCGAGGAAGCGCTCGATTCCTATGGCCGCAATCTGGGGATCGCCTTCCAGCTGGTCGATGACGCGATCGACTATGCCTCCGACGAGGCGACGATGGGCAAGGATACCGGCGACGATTTCCGCGACGGCAAGGTGACCCTTCCGGTGATCCTGGCGCATGCGCGGGGATCCGATGTGGAACGCCGTTTCTGGCGCGAGGCGATGGAAGGCCATCGCGCGTCCGACGCCGATCTGGCCCATGCCACGACCCTGCTCACGCAGACCGACGCCATCGCCGATACGCTCGCGCGCGCCCGCCATTATGGCCAGCGCGCGATCGACGCATTGGCGGGCATCGGATCGGGGCCCGCCAAGGCGGCGCTGATCGAAGCGGTCGAATTCGCGGTCGCCCGGGCCTATTGATCGTCGGCCAACGGCTTACCCAGCCCCGCCAGCGCGTCAGAACGCGCGCTGGGCTTTGTCCGGATCGTAGGCGCTGCAACGGCCAGCAAAGTTTCCTGCCTTTCCAGCCATGCTCACCATGCTCGTGATGCGGTCGATCCGCAGCTTTGGGCTGTTCATGAAATTGACGCCGACGCTGCCTGTGATTTCGCGATCGGAGATCGATAATTTCTCGATATCCATCCAGCCGTCCTTCCCGCCATGGATGGGCGGCAGCATGACCCGGGGCATGCGGATTCGACCGGTACTGCCTTCAATTTCGATATCCGCTTGATCGCTGAAGGCCTGCGAGCGTTGGCCTGTCACCTCGGCGCGCGCACTATATCCGTCTGAATCGTGGAAGTAGCCGTTCTGCTGGGTGGCCTTATTCGCGGCGCCGTCGCCGACGCAGATAAGATGCAGTGTCTCAGCCTGCGCGGTTGATGCGCAAAAGGCCAATACCGACAGCAACACCAATCGCATTGTCATCCCCCCAATGTGTTGCGGATTTGGTGCGATTGTTTTCGAAGCTTTGCAATCACCTAAAACAATGGCGGAGGTCCGCCGGATAGTCTCGATCGAGACGTCTAGTCGCGCGTCACCCCAAGATTGCGCTCCATCTCTTCCAGCGAAACGCCCTTCGTTTCGGGGAAATAGGTCAGCACGACGATGAACTGCACCAGCATCATCGCCGCGAAGACGAAAAAGGGCAGGCTGACCGAAATGGCTGCCACAGCCGGGAAGGTTGCGGCGATCACCGCGTCCAGGCCCCAATGGGTAGAGGCGCCGACCGCGCTGCCGCGGCCGCGCACCGATGTCGGGAAAACCTCCGAAATATAGACCCAGATCACCGCCCCGGTGCTCGGCGCGAAGAAGGCGATGAAGCCGATCAGTGCGGGCAGCACCAGCCAGCCGGGCAAGATGTGGCCCATGGCGAAGCCGGCGACGATCAGGCAGGTCGCCATGCCGATCGAACCGACCAGCAGCAGCGTCCGCCGGCCGACGCGATCGATCAGCGCCATGCCCACCGCGGTGAAGATCGCATTGACCGCGCCGATGATCACCGCCTGCACATCGGGCGAAAGCCGGCCGCCCGCATGCGCGAAGATGTCGTTGAGATAATAAAGCAGCGCATTGATGCCGGAGAGCTGATTGAAGCCGGCGACCATGATCGCGAGCAGGATGGGTTTGCGATGCCTGCGCCACGACAATGTGGCGCGCTCTGTGCGCACCGCCAGCGTGGCGCCGATCTCCTCCGCCTGACGTTCGGCGCGCACCGGGTCGATGCCGACCTGGGCCAGCGCCCGTACGGCTTCGGCAAGCCGGCCTCGCGCCACCAGCCAGCGCGGGCTGTTGGGGATGCGCAGGAGCAGCAGCAGGAAGATCAGCGCCGGCACGGCCGAAACGCCGAATTTCCAGCGCCAATCCTCCGTACCCAGGCCAGCAGACGCGATGATCGCGTTGGACAGATAGGCCGCGAGGATGCCGAAGATCACCATGAACTGAAACGATGCGACCAACCGCCCGCGCTTCGCCGGCGGCGAAATCTCGGCGATATAGACCGGCGCCAGCACCGACGATCCGCCCACAGCGAGCCCGGCAATGACGCGGAAGAAGACGAGCGATTCCCAGCTCCAGGCCAGCCCGCAACCCAGCCCGCCGGCCACGTAGAAGAGCGCGAGCACCCGCAACGTGTTGCGGCTGCCATACCGGTCGCCCGGGATGCCGGCGCCCAGCGCGCCGACCAAGGTGCCCCATAAGGCAGAGGATACGGTGACCCCCAGCCACACGTCGCTCAGCCCATATTGGCTGCGCAGCGACTCGGTGGTGCCGGAAATGACGGCCGTGTCGAACCCGAACAGCAGGCCCGCCAAAGCGGCGGTCGCGATGCAGGCCAGCAGGCCGGGGTGGAGCAAAGACGGCTCCTGGCCAGGGTCTGCGCTTGCCGGCTGCGTCACGATCGCCATGAACCCTTATCTCCCGCTGGACGCGCGACCATGATCCGTCATGGCTGCAAAGTCGATTGCACGGCGCGGCTTCCTCAGCGGGGTTGCCGATCCAGATAGAGATAATCAGGATTGAACTGCGCCACCCGCTCCAGCCGCGGCAGATCGAGGATGGTGACCTGGCCGGCTTTGAATTGGGCAAGATTCTGTTCGCGCAGCTCCTTGAGCGTGCGGTTGACGTGGATGGCGGTCAGCCCCAGGCATTCCGCCAGGTCCATTTGCGTGAGCGGCAGCGCATAGGAATCGCCGTCGGTCATGCCGACGACGTCGAACCGCACCCGCATTTCGCAGAAGAGGGCCGCGATCTTGGCCAGCGCGGTCCTGCGGCCGAGCGACACTTCCCATTCGCGATGGATCGCAGCGTCCAGGCAGGTCGCGAACCAATAGAGGCGGGTGAGATGCGGATGCTCTTCCGTGATCGCCTCCAGCCGGTCGTGCGGGACTTCCACGACGCGGCAGGCGGTGAGCGCCAGAATGTGATGATCCAGCCGCTTCAGGGTGAAGCTGTGGAGATCGACGAAGTCGCCGGGCACATGCAATTCGGTGATCTGGCGCTGGCCGTTGTTGAGATCCTTGTAGCGGCACATCATTCCGTCGAGCAGCAGCGTGCTCGCGCTCAGCTGTTCGCCCTCGCGGATGACGACCTGATCGGCCGGAAAGGTTTTGACCGGGCCCAGCGCGCTGCGAATGGCCTGCTCTTCTTCCGCGCTGACGCGATCGCGCGCGCGCAGCTTCATCAAATGCCGTTCGATCACGATAGCGCCCGGCCGGTCGCCCGCTTGGGAAAGTCAATGGTCATGCGGACCTAACGCGCGTCGTCACAAGTGGTTCGACCTGCCGGCGCGGCGGGCCGCGCCGGATCAGCCTTGCGCAGCGATGTAGCGATCCACCACGCGCTCCAGCATCGTCAGCGGCATGTTGCCGCCCAGCACGATGGCGTCGTCGAAGCGGCGCAGATCATATTTCGCGCCCAGCTTCGATTGCGCCTTGGTGCGCAGGCGGTTCATCTCATTATGCCCCATCTTGTAGCCGCAGGCCTGGCCCGGCCAGGAGCAATAGCGATTGAGCTCACCACGCAATTGTTCGCGCGGCTGGCCTGTCCCTTGCGAAAACCAGTCCAGCGCCTGATCGAAGCCCCAGCGCTTGGCATGGATACCGCTATCCACCACCAGCCGGCAGGCACGGAAGTTGATCGACTGGAGATAGCCGATCTTGCCGAGCGGATCGTCGGCATAGGCGCCGAGCTCGTCGCCAAGCTGTTCGGAATAGAGCGCCCAGCCTTCCGAATAGGCGTTGAAGGCCAGCAGGGAGCGGATCAGCGGCAGTTTATAAGTATATTCGCCCTGCCAGATATGGCCGGGAATGCCCTCATGATAGCAGAGCGTCGGCAGCGAATAACGCGGCCAGTTGGCGGTATCCTTCAGGTTGATGAAATAGACACCCGGCGTGCTGCCGTCGATCGCGCCGGGGCCGGCATAGCCGTCGGGCATGCCGTCCTGGATGGCCGGGGGCACGCGCTTGATGACCAGATTGCCCTTCACCATCGTCGCGAACGCCCGCGGCAGGCGGGTGCGGATGTCGGCGATCCGGCCGTTCAGATAGGCGAGCAGCTTGGCCCGCCCGGCGTCGTCGTTGGAGAAGAGCAGATCCGGACGCTTGGACAGCGCCGTCAGCCGCTCACCGACGCTGCCCTTGCTCATGCCCTGCGCCTTCAGCAGCGTGTCGATCTGCGCGTTGAGCGCGGCATTCTGCTCGATGCCAAGGCGGTGAAGTTCGTCCGGCGTCGCGTTGGTGGTCGTGCCGGCCTTTACCAGCCACGTATAATAAGCCTCTCCGCCCGGTCGCGCCCAGATGCCCGGCACGTCGCTCGCCTTGGAACGGACGGCGGCAAGCGCCGCCGCTTGTCGATCCAGCGCGGGCGCAACCTGCTGGCGGATCATGCCGGCCGCCTTGTCGGCGTAGGAGGCGGCCAGTCCGGCCTTGGAAACCTTGGTCTTGAACGTCTCGACAAGGCCCCATTGATCGGCGGGCTGGTCGCGCATGCCATGCAGCTGCCGCACCGCGATATCGTTGAGGAACCCCGGCAGGATCGCGCCCTGCGCCTGATCGGCGTTGAGCCGGCCCGTCTCGCCATCGAGGGCACGGGCATAGGCCGCGATGCGTGCGAGATAGGCTTCGGCATCGGCGGCGTTGGCAACGTCGTGATGGTTTTCCAGCGTGTCCGGCAGCTCGACATAGGCACCTGTATTCTGGGACACGACATAGGGGGTGCTGCGATAACTGTTATTGCTGTTGAAGATGGCGACATCGCCAACCGGCATCGTCCGCCACCCCTCGACCGCCAGCGCATGGGCACTCTGGCAAACGTCCAGATCCAGCGCGATGGCGGGCGAGATGCGTGTCCGGTCGATCGCCTTCAATTGGGCCAGCCGCGCGCCGGCACGGTCGGCGCGCGTGCGGTCGGCGTCGCGGCTGCGATCGCCAAGCTGGCTATGCAGCGCCATGCGGGCACCTTTGTCGATGCCCAGCCCCGCCGCGCTTTCCGGGAAGTCGCGCAGCAATTCCTCTGCGATCGTGTCGAGATAGGCGATCGCCTGCCCGTCCCCAGGCGCGGCCGGGGCTTGCGCCAAAGCGGGCACGGCCGCCGCCACGCCAACCGCGCCGGCGCCGGCCAGCAATTCGCGACGAGTGGTGAGCATGGGACGGGCCTCCTGGTACCTTGCTATGAGGCCGTTCGCGTCCAGCGCGGTCGAAACGCATGTTCGAGCGTAGCGAGAAGCCTCGGCTGCGCTCGGCGATGCCCCTCGACTTGCTTGGGACGAACGGAAGTCCTGCCTGGCTAGACGTTCGAAGCGAATTGCGGAAGCGCGCCGTCGCGATGGGCCGCCATGAAATGGCGCCGGCACATGGCAACGTAGCGATCGTTGCCGCCAATCTCGGTCTGCGCTCCTTCGCGCGCGACCTGGCCCAACGCGTCGACGCGCAGATTCATGGTCGCCTTGCGGCCGCAGCCACAGACGGCCTTGATCTCGTTCAGGCTGTCGGCAAGCGCGAGCAGCCACTGACTGCCCTCGAACAATTGCGCCTGGAAGTCGGTGCGCAGGCCGTAGGCGAGCACGGGGATGCCGGCCCGATCGCAGATGGCGGCGAGCTGAAGCACCTGATCGCGCGTCAGGAATTGCGCCTCGTCCACCAGCACGCAGCTGAGCGGCGTGCGATCATGCTGCGCCAGGATGGCCGCGGCCAGATCGGTGTCGCCGGCGAACAGGTTGGCCTCCGCTTCCAACCCGATGCGTGAGGTGATGGTGCCGGCGCGGAAGCGATCGTCGATCGCGGCGGTCCACAACATCGTCGTCATGCCGCGCTCGCGATAATTGAAATCGGCCTGCAGCAGCGTCGTCGATTTCCCCGCATTCATCGAGGCATAATAGAAATAAAGCTTGGCCATCGATGGCCTATGGCGGATCGCGTGGCGGGTTTGAAGCGCATCGATTTCCAACCCGTTCGTCCCGAGTAGGTGTCGAGTAGCTGCGGGAGCAGCGTACCGAGACGCCGTATCGAGGGGAGCTGGCACTGCCGATATCTCGATACGGTTCTCGGCAAGCTCGAACCTACTCGATACGAACGGGGTGGGTGATGAGGGCAAACTGCCCTAATCTCGCAACGTGACCCAGCTTCCGATCCATGCTGTGCTGCCCGAACTGCTTGCCGCGCTGCAAACGCGCAGCAGCGCCGTGCTGGTGGCGCCACCCGGGGCGGGCAAGACGACCGCGGTCGCGCCTGCTTTGCTGGACCAGCCATGGTGCACGGGCCGCATACTCCTGCTGTCGCCACGACGTATCGCGGCGCGGGCGGCGGCGGAGCGGATCGCGGATCTGGCGGGGGAGGCGGTCGGCGGCCGGATCGGCTACGCCACTCGTCTCGACAGCCGGCAATCGGCCGCGACGCGGTTGCTGGTGGTAACGCAAGGCATCTTCGTCGCGATGGTGCAGGCGGACCCGGAATTGGCCGGGATCAGTGCGGTCCTGTTCGACGAAGTGCATGAGCGCAGCCTGGATGGCGATTTCGGTCTGGCGCTCGCACTGGATGTGCAGGCGGCGCTGCGGCCCGATGTGCGGCTGGTCGCCATGTCGGCGACGCTCGCCGGCGAGCGGTTCGCGCGGCTGCTCGGCGGGGCACCCGTGATCGAGAGTGCGGGCCGCAGCTTCCCGATCGACCATATCTATCTGGGGCGGCGCGAACAGAGGATCGAGGAGGATATGGCACCCGCCATCCGCCTCGCTCTGGCTGAGACCACAGGCGGCGTGCTCGCCTTCCTGCCGGGCGTGGCCGAGATCGAACGGACCGCCGAGCGGCTGGCCGGATTGCAGGCCGAGGTAGTGCTGCACCGGTTGCACGGATCGCTGGAGCCGGGTGCGCAGCGCGCCGCGATCCGCGCGGAGGCGCCGGGCAGGCGCAAGCTGGTGCTGGCCACGGCCATCGCCGAAACCAGCCTGACGCTGGACGGCGTCTCCACAGTCGTCGACTCGGGATTGGCACGGCGGCCGCGTTATGATCGCGCGGCCGGCATGACGCGGCTCTCGACCGAGCGTGTCAGTCAGGCAGCGGCGACGCAGCGGGCGGGCCGCGCCGGGCGGCAGGCGCCGGGCACTGTCTTTCGCTTGTGGGAAGAAGCGGCGACGGCGGGCCTCGCGCCGTTCGATCCGCCCGAAATTGCCGAGGCCGATCTGTCCGGCCTGGTGCTCGCCTGCGCGATCTGGGGCGTGAGTGATCCTGGGCAGTTGCGCTGGATCGATCCCCCGAGCACGCCGGCCGTGGCTGAGGCGAAGCGGCGGCTGGAGACCTTCGGGCTGATCGACGCCGAAGGGCGACCGACAGCGCATGGCCGCACGGTCGCGCGGCTGCCGGTCAGCCCGCGTCTGGGCCATATGCTGGTGGCAGCGGGCGACCATGGCTGGGGGCGCACCGCAGCCGAGGTGGCGGTGTTGCTGTCGGAGCAGGGGCTGGGCGGTGGCAACGATCCCGATCTGGAAACGCGGCTGCGACGCTGGCGCAGCGAGAAGGGGCGGCGGGCCGATGCAGCGCGGGACCTTGCGCACCGCTGGCAGCGGATGGCGGGCGGCGCTGCCGGGCAGGGGCCGATCGGCGCCTGCGTCGCGCTCGCTTTTCCCGATCGGGTCGCCAAGCGGCGCGGCGCGGACGGCGGCGACTGGATCGCCGCCGGCGGGCGTGGCTTCCGACTAGACCCGGCCTCTTCGCTCGCACGCGCCGAGTGGCTGGCCGTCGCGGAGACGCAGGGCGCCGCCGCGGGGGCGCGGATCCTGTCGGCCGCGCCGCTCGCCGCGGCTGAGGTCGAGAGCCTGTTCTCCGAGCGGATCGAAACAAGGCAGACGGTGCGCTTCGATCCCGCGACCGGGGGCGTGACCGCCACGCGTGAACGCCGGTTGGGCGCAATTCGTCTCTCCTCCGGCCAGGACGCTACTGCGGATCCGGCCGAGATCGCCGCGGCCCTGGTCGAAGGCGTCCGCGTACATGGCGTTGATCGTCTGCCATGGTCCGATGCCGCGCGGGCGCTGCGTCAACGTGCCGCCTATGTCGGCGGCGCCGACCTGTCCGACGCCGCGCTAATCCAGCGATTGGACGAATGGTTGCCGCCCTTGGTCGAGGGCAAAAGGCGGCTCGGCGACATATCCGGCTCGGCGCTCGTCCATGCGCTGGAAAACCTCATGGGGTGGGAGGGCAAGCAGGCGATCGATGCCCAGGCGCCGGCATCTTTCACCTCGCCGTTGGGCACGACCCACCCGATCGATTATGGCGCGGAGGGCGGTCCGGCGGTCGAATTGCGCGTGCAGGCGCTGTTCGGTCTGGCAAGCCACCCGATGATCGGCACCACACCTTTGGTGCTGCGGCTGACCTCGCCCGCCGGACGGCCGATCCAGACGACCCGCGACCTGCCCGGCTTCTGGAGGGGGAGCTGGGCGGCGGTGGCGAAGGAGATGCGCGGCCGCTACCCGCGCCATCCCTGGCCGGAAGATCCGACCCAGGCCGATCCGACCCTGCGAACGAAGAAGGCGAGCGGACGGTAGCGCCGGAAGACTATTCTTACGTTGGCTAGGGGTGCTTCGATACGCGCCCTCGCTACGACCCTGCGGGCCTACTCGATCGCTACTCAGCACGAACGGCGGCGGACGGGGTCCTCACCACAACCGTTCGTCCTGAGTAGGGATCGAGTAGCGGCTTTAGCCGCGTAGCGAGAGCCCGTATCGAAGGAGAGGGCCGCACCGTCGATATCTCTATAACTCAGCCGATCGGCCGGCAGATTTGGCTGAAATCATTGCCGCCTGCCCGCCCGTCACTATGTGTAAGGGGATAGGCAGGGGCAGAATGAAGACGATCCACCTCAATATCACGCTGGCGGCAGCGTCGGCGATTACGCTGGCGGCGTGCGATCAGCCGGCCAAGGAATGGACGGCCGAGCAGAATACGGCGATCTGCGCCGATAAGAACGGCACCCGCGTGCCGGATGCGCAATGCCAATCCGTTGGCCAGAACCATCATCTCGGCGCAGGCGTCGGGACGGCCTTCCTGTGGTATTATCTCGGCCGTAACAGCGCGATCCCTTATTATGGCGAGCGCGTCCGCGGCGGATCGTTCACGCGCACGGCCGGGGCCACCTATTTCCACGCGCCGGTGCGCACGGCAATGACGCGAAGCGCGGCGATCTCACGCGGCGGCTTCGGCTCTTCGGCACGCAGCTTCGGAAGCTTCGGCGAGTGATCCGCGACACGGTGGCCCCGCGGCCTGACTGGCAAAGTCGGGTCGAGGCGCGCGGGTTGATCTGGCACAGCACCGACGGCAAGCCGTATTGGGACGAGGGCACATTCTATCGCTTCGACCGGATCGAGGTGGATCTGATCGAGGGGGCGACCGCCGAACTGTACCGGCTGTTCCTGGAAGCAGGGCAGGCGGTGATCGACGATCCCAAGGCGCTGGCGGTCTTCGGCATTCCCCCGGACTGGCATGATGCCATCCGCGATGCCTGGCGCGACGAGCCGCCCGCGCTGAACTTCGGACGCTTCGATCTTGGCTATCGCGGCGACGGGCCGCCGAAGCTGTTCGAATTCAACTGCGACACGCCAACCTCCCTGCTGGAAGCGTCGGTGATCCAGTGGGATTGGAAGCAGGACGTGCTGCCGAACACGGATCAGTTCAACAGCCTGCATCAGCGACTGGTGGGCAAATGGGCGGATCTGCGCTCCCTCGTGCCCGATCGCCAGGTCCATTTCGCGCATGTCGCGGATGCGGTCGGCGAGGATACGGTGACGGTCGCCTATTTGCGCGACACGGCCGAGGAAGCCGGGCTGAAGACCAAGGCGATCGCGATCGACGATATCGGCTGGGATCGCCAGCAGGGCCTGTTCGTCGACCTCGACGAACAGGTCATGACCACCATTTTCAAACTCTATCCGTGGGAATGGCTGACGGATGAGCAGTTCGGCCGCAACCTGCTGGAGAGCCTGGATCGGACCATCTGGATGGAGCCGGTTTGGAAGATGATCTGGAGCAACAAGGCGATCTTGCCGGTGCTCTGGTCGATGTTTCCCGACCACCCCAATCTGCTGCCGGCGAGCTACAGCCCGCTGGGCGGCGACGTCGTGACCAAACCCGCCTTGTCGCGTGAGGGCGCGAACGTCGTGATCCATCGCGACGCCACGGTGATCGCGGCCAGCTCCGGCGCATATCAGGATAGCCACACCATCTATCAGGCACTGTACGATCTGCCGCAGACGGCGCCGGGCTGTTATCCGGTGATCGGTAGCTGGATTGTCGACGGAGCGCCCGCCGGGATGGGCATTCGCGAGGATGGGCTGATCACGGGCAATATGGCACGGTTCGTGCCCCATGTGATTGGGTAGGCGCAGCGCCTCCGAAGCTTGCGCACCTGCCTCGCGATGGGCGCTGACGCACGTTCAGCATGACGGTAAGCCTTGACCCGTAACGACGGCACGGTATCGCTGCGCGCATGGTCCACGCCCGTATCCGCCCGCGCATCAAGAGCAGCATGCAATCCGGCCGCGCCCACGAAGGCGCATGGCTGTTGGAATATGAGCCGGCCGAGCCGAAGCGTCCGGATCCGCTGACCGGCTGGGCCGGATCGGGCGATACGCGCGAGCAGGTACGCCTGAGCTTCCCGACGCTGGATGCGGCCAAGGCCTATGCCGACAAGCACGGCCTGACCTATCATGTCATGCAGGGGCAGCTTGAGCGGCCGCTCAAGCTGCAGGCCTATGCCGAGAATTTCCGCGGTCCCGACCTGGTCTGATGGGGCGCGATCTTCGGATCGACGCTTATATCGACGCTGCCCCGCCGTTCGCCCGGCCGATCCTGCAGCATATCCGCGCTGTGATCCACGACGTCTGCCCTGCGGTGGACGAGACGATCAAGTGGAGCCGGCCGTTCTTCGAACATCAGGGCCGGATGTTCGCCGGGATGGCGGCATTCAAGGCGCATGCCTCCCTCGTCCTGTGGCATCTCGGCGAGACGGGGAGGGAAACCAGCCGCGATCAGGATGGGTTGGGCCAGTTCGGCAAGCTGACGAGCGTGGCCGACCTGCCGGACGATGCTACGGTGAAGCAGGCGATCCGGGAGTCGCTGGCGACAATCGCGGCGGGCAAATCCGTACGCGCCAAGGCGGCTCGCGCGGAATTGCCGGTGCCGGACGCGCTGGCGACGGCATTGGCCGCATCCCCGGCCGCGAAGGCGGTTTTCGACGGCCTCTCCGCCAGCAACCGCCGCGATTATTGCGCGTGGATCGGGGAAGCGAAGCGAGCCGAGACCCGGGCCGCGCGCGTGGCGCAAGCGATCGAATGGCTTGCGGAGGGGAAGCCGCGCAACTGGAAATATCAGAAATGAAGCCGGCCCGCGGCAGGCGTTATCGGAAAGTGTTCCGGCTCAACAGAGGCCCGTGGCCTCAGGCGGCAACCTGGCTGTCGCGGGTAGCTTCGGCGCGGGCGCGGCGAGCATAAGCATCGGCAAAGCGGAGATGGATGGCATGCACCGCCGGATCGCTCGATTGCTCCGCCATCAGCCGCGCGTCACGCTCGCGCTGCAGAAAATATTGCTGATCGTCTTTACGCGCGGGCATGGCCACGCTCCTCTCGCCCTACAAGCGGCAGCCTGCTGTTCGCACAGTCCGCTGTCTCGGCGCCACGCCTGCGTAACGAGTCGGCACCGATCGCCGAACTATAGCCCAAGGGATATTGCCCTACCACTGACCTACATCAATAGGGACCATTTCGGTTCTATTTAGGCGCGGCAGCAGCCTTTAGATCGCGGATCTGTGCGTCGAGCTGGGCAATACGATCGCGCTGGGGCGAGCCGACTGGCAATCCCTTGCGTCGCGCTTCCGCCCAGAGCCGGTTCCGCTCGCCCTGCAATTGCTTGATCGATGGATCGGCCATGGCGCGGCCTTAGCGGAGGACGATGCCGCGCGCTACCGATCCGCAATCAGGCCCAATCGCCGACCATTCCGCTGCCGTTCCGGTGGATCGGCTTGTGCTTGCCAGTCTCCGGCCCCGGGCGCAGCCTCGGGCAGTCGTACAGGAGAGCGAGAATGGCACACATGTTCGAGATCCATAAGGACAAGGCCGGCGAGTTTCGGGTCCGCTTCAAATATAATGCGGAAACCATCTTCTCGACCGAAGGCTACAGCTCGAAGTCGAGCGCGCAGCACGCGATCGAATCGATCAAGAAAAACGGTCCGGCTGCCGAGATCGTCGACAAGAGCTGACTTGCTGGAAAGCCGGCCGACTAGGGCGGGGCAGCATCACCGTAGGGCCGGCCGGTAAGGATCCGTCTTCAATGCAGCCTCGGCGCGGCGGGCATAAAGTTCCGCCAGCCGAAGATGCGCGTTGCGCGCGCTAGGATCGATCGCACGCTCCGCCAGCATCAGACATTGTTGCGCGCATTGGGCGAAATAGGATTGCTCTTCGGTCCGGGTCATTTCCGCCTCCATCACGAAGGAGGAGGCTAGCCGGATCGCCAGCTAATTCTTTAATATATCCAACATTCTTGCAGTGTTAGCGTATAACATTCGGGAAAAGATGCGCCGCTGTGGAGGTTTTTCTCGCGGCCCCGGTCGACGTTGGCTGTCGGCCGCTAGCGGCAGCGTTCCGCCACGCTCGCCAGGCATTTGCCGTCCACCTGCGGCGTCGGCACCTTGACGATCGCCGCCAGCGTCGGCGCGATGTCGACCGTTTCGATTGGGTCCGCGCGCGGCTCGGCGGCAATGCCCGGCCACCAGAACAGGATCGGCACGCGCCGGTCATAATCCCACGGGCTGCCATGGCCGGCGACATTGTCGCCGGGGCGGCGCGGCATGCCGATGCTTGCATGTTCCGACAATTCGACCTGGATGTCGCCGCTCCGTTCCTTGTCATAGCTTTCGTGGAAGCGTTCCAGCACCGTCAGCTGATCGGGCGTCTTGCCCCGTGGCGGCACGGCGGCGGCGGTCTGGTCGGCCGTGAAGACCGCCGCAACCTCGGGGCGCTGCTTCAGCCAGGCCACCGCGGCATCGCGCACCCTGGCCCGCAGCGCAGGATCGGGACCGACATTGATGGTTAGTTGCTGCGGATCGTCGCCGACGATGGGCTTTGAGGTCAGGCCCAATTGCGCCTGCAGCGCGTCGTTGAGCGCCTTGACGAAGGCCGCCGGGTCGATGCGCTCGGCCTTGATCCCATGTTCGACGACGCGTTCGGCCGCGTCATTGCCGCCATGATCGGCCGTCAAGGCTACCACATAGGGCACGCCCAACCTGTCGAGCTTGGCCAGGAACGCCCCCAGAGCCTGGTCCAGCGCATGCATTTGCACGCACATTTCCGCGCCGCCATTGCCATAGCGATGGCCGATATAGTCGGTGGAGGACAGGCTGACGGCCAGCAGATCGGTCGCCGGCCCGTGGCCCAGCTTCAGCCGATCGATGGTCTCGTCCACGAAATCCAGCGTCATCGGATCGAAGATCGGGGAGATGTGCAGCTGATCCTTGAACTGGGCGCTATTCAGGAAATCGCCTTCCTCCGCCGTGCGCGCCAGATCGGGCGGTATCGTGCCGGATATTGCCAGCTTGCCGAAGACGTGCGGCTGCTCCAGCGCCCGGCAGGCGGCGGGCACCTCGGTTGGCCAGAGCTGCGGCGGGTTCGCCTTCCAGCGCGCGAACAGCGCATGGTCGAACACCGCGGCGGGGGCGGTCACGGCCGCCGTCGCCGGTCCGGCATAAGCGGAGGTGGTAAAGCCGACACCATCTTTCCACCAATAGACCGCATCCGCCTTGTGGCCGCCCAGCATGATCGCCGCGCGATCCTTGCCGGAGATGGAGACGACGCGCGCCTTCGGCTGCGCTTGCTTCAGCCAGTCGCCGAAGGTGGATACGCGCAGATTCTGCGGCCCGCGGGCATCCGGATCGGCCGCGCCGGGCACCGCCACGCAATAGACGTTGGTGCCGCGCTTGGTGTCGAACCAGGTGTTGGCGATGATCCCGGTCGCCGCCGGATGGCGCCCGGTCAGGATGGTCGAATGGCCGGGGCAGGTCTCGGTCGCGGCATGGCTCTGATAGCCGGTGAAGGCGATACCCTCGCCCAGTCGCTTCAGTCCCCCGGTGAAGCTCGGCCGATAGCGCTCGTAAAGCTCGGCGGAAAATTGATCGATCGCGATCGCGACGACCAGTTTGGGCCGGGGCGGCGCGGCTTCCGCGGCCGATATCATCCCCGTCGCGGCCGCCAGCAAAGTCGCTGCCACCCGAATTCGCGCCCGCACCATGTCATTCATCTCCCCGAATAATCTCCCGTTCGCGGCTCTATGTTTCAATTCCATGACCGACCCCGTTTTCGTAGGTCCCAAGCCGGCCTATGCAGGGGCCATGACGATCCGAACGCTGGCGATCCTGGGCAGTCTCTGCGCCACCCTGCTTTCCACGCCTCTCGCCGCGGCCCCGGCTGATCTGCTGATCCGGGGCGGCACCGTCTACACTGGATCGGACGCCCCTTTTATCGGCGATGTCGCGATACGTGGCGATCGCATCAGTCAGGTCGGCCGGCATCTGACGGTCCAGGCAAAGCGCGTGATCGATGCCTCGGGCAAGATCGTCGCGCCTGGCTTCATCGATCCGCACACGCATATGGGCGGCGACCTCGCTTCCGATGATCCCGCCAAGCGGTTGATCCCGGCCTTCCTGATGCAGGGCGTCACCACCGCCTTCATCGGCAATGACGGCGGCGGCGCGATAGACGTGGCCGCAGTGCTCGGGTCGGCGCGCACCAAGCCGGTCGGCATCAACTACGCGACCTATACCGGCTTCGGCACGATCCGCGAGAAAGTGGTGGGGGAGGCGGATCGCGCGCCGACCCCCGCCGAACTCGCCCGCATGCGTGCTATGGTGGCGGATGCGATGTGCCACGGCGCCCTCGGCCTCTCCACCGGCCTCTTCTACGCCCCGCAAAGCTTTTCCAAGACGGATGAGGTCGTCGCTTTGGCGGCCGAGGCGGGCAAGCGCGGCGGCACTTATGACAGCCATATCCGCGACGAATCCTCCTATACGGTCGGGCTGAAGGCGGCGGTGGACGAGGCGATCGCGATCGGCCGCGACGCCCATGTTCCGATCCACATCTCGCACATCAAGGCGCTGGGCGTGGATGTGCAGGGCGAGGCACCGGATATCATCGCCAGGATCGAGGCCGCCCAGCGCGCCGGCATCGATATCACCGCCAGCCAATATCCCTGGTCCGCCAGCGGAACGAGCCTGGTCGCCTCGCTCATCCCGCTGTGGGCGCAGGATGGCGGCCGCCCCGCCTTGCTCAAGCGATTCGACGATCCAGCCCTGCAGGCGCGGCTACGCGCCGGCATGGTCGAAAATCTCCGCAAGCGCGGCGGGGCCGAGAAATTGCTGATCGTCGAAGGCCCCTTCAAGAACCGCACGCTCGCCGGCGTCGCCAAGAGCCGGTCGGTCGATCCGATCGCCGCAGCTATCGCGGTCATCCGCATCGCCGATCCCGCCACCGTCTCTTTCAACCAGAGCGAGGCCGACATCGCCGCCTTCATGCGCCGGCCGTGGGTGATGACCGATTCCGACGCCTCGTCCGGCCATCCCCGCGTCTATGGCACATTCGCACGCAAATATGCCAAATATGCCGTCGCCGATCACGTCATCAGCGTGCGCGACTTCATCGAACGCAGCTCGGCCGTGACCGCCGACTGGTTCCATCTCGCCGGCCGGGGCCATCTCAAGCCCGGGGCTTTCGCCGACATCGTCGTTTTCGATCCGAAGACCTATGCCGCGCAGGCGACTTACGAACAGCCGACCCGGCTGGCGTCAGGCGTGCAGACCGTCCTGGTCAACGGCGAAATTGCGGTTGATCATGGTGCGTTAACCGGACGTGCGGCAGGGCGGCCCTTGCCGCATCGGCCGACGCCGGGAACGTGCCCGTAACGCTGGGCGGCAGGAGATGCGCATGGGATATCACGATCCGATCGTCACGCAGGACAAGCTCGTCGCCAAGTTTCGCAGGGACGGATATGTCATCCTGCGCGGCCTCTTCTCCCCTGACGAGATCGCCGCGATCGGCACCGCGATGGATCAGGTCCATGCCGAAGGCGTCGCCCATGGCCGCAGTTTCCGCCACGGCAACCTCTTCTACAATGTCGCGCCGGGCGATCCGCCCTTGGTGCGGATGGCGCAGTGGATGTCCTATCATCAGCCCGTGTTGAACGGCGTCCGTCTCGATCCGCGCATGGCGCAGGCGCTGGAGCCGTTGATCGGGCGCGATCTCAAGCAGATCATCAATCAGCTCCACTGGAAGACGCCCGGCGCCAAGGGCGATTTCGCCTGGCACCAGGATTCCCGCTTTCGCCTGCCGGTGCACGCCTATCGCAATCTGGGCCTCTCCTACGTCCAGACCGGCCTCGCGGTCGATCCGCACACGCCCCAATCCGGCTGCATGAAGTTCATTCCCGGCAGCCATCTGCGCGGCGACATCGATCTCGACACCTCCGTCGAGGTGCTGGGCACCTCCCTCAACGACAGCGTGCTGATCGCCGCCGGCCTGTCCCCCGACGACGTGATTGAGGTAGAGCTGGCGCCCGGCGATCTCGCTTTGT
This sequence comes from Sphingomonas sp., assembly GCF_048595155.1. Taxonomy (GTDB): domain Bacteria; phylum Pseudomonadota; class Alphaproteobacteria; order Sphingomonadales; family Sphingomonadaceae; genus Sphingomonas_I. Next base: position 13,082 of record NZ_JBMDXN010000084.1, on the reverse strand, counting down.
GGAGCCCCTATCTCGTCCACGGTTCCGGCGCGAACCAGTCCGATCACCAGCGCCGTCTCTACATCAACGGCTATGTCCGCTCGCAGGATTGCGACCGCGGCGAATGGGCCTTCCGCGACGGCGCGCCCGTGCCCTTCGGCCCCGAACAGGCGATCGTCCACTTCGAAGACCTACGCCAGCACCCCGAACCCCACTACGTCGACTAACCAGTACAATCCTCCCCCGCCAGGGGGAGGTGGCAGGCGCTAGCCTGACGGAGGGGGAGGAAAGCGATCCGCCCGATCTATCGCCCCTTCTTCTCCAGCAGCCGCTCCCGGAAAAAGGAATCCGTCGCCCGATAACTCGCCAGCCAATCCGCATAGCGCAGGAAGCCGTGGCGCTCGTTCGGGAACACCAGATCCTGATAGGGGATGCGCCGCGCCGCCAGTTCGCGCGCCAGCAGGATCGACTGGCCGAAATCGACATTCTTGTCGTCGTCGCCATGGATCAGCAGCACCGGCGAGCGCCAGCTGTCGATAGATCCCATCGGGGAGGACGCCCATTGCAGCCGCTGCGCCGCCTGTTGCGCATCCGGCGACAGATTATTCTCCACCGGCCGCACCATCGCGTGGACGCCGTGGAAATCGACGCCGGCCGCGAACAGATCGCTGTTCCGCGCCAATGCCAGCGCGGTCAGATAGCCGCCCCAGCTGCCGCCCCAGATGCCGATCCGGGCGGGATCGACATGGCTCTGCGCGGCCAGCCAGCGTCCAGCCGCCAGCACATCGCGATATTCGCTGGCGCCCTCGCGCGCGATCCCCGGCGCATCGCGGAACGCGCGGCCATAGCCGGTGCCGCTGCGATAATTGACCGACAGCACGTCATAGCCCTCGGCCGCGAAATGCTGGTTGAGGACATAGGCGTTGGAATAATAGCCGGACGGGTGGAAGCCGAGCAGCGTCTGCCGGCGCGGGCCGCCATGGACGAAGATCAACGCCGGATGCCGGCCTTTCCCTTTCGCCCGGAACAATTGCGCATGCACGGCCACGCCGTCCTCGGCCCGGAAGATGACGGGCTCGGGCGCGACGAAGCCACGCGCCGCCGGGGCCGCCCCGATGGGCGCCAGCGTCCGCCCCGCCAGTGCCGGATAGGCAGGGTGGATCGCATCCGTCGCCGTAACCGCCATCATCGTACCGGCGAAGAGCGGATAGGATTCGATGCCATCGCCCTGCGTGACCCGCTCGGGCGCGCCGCCCTGTAGCGAGACCCGCCACACATGGTGGCGGTCGAGATCCGTCGCATCGTTGGCCGCATAGACCAGGCTGTTACCGTCGGGGCTGAGCGTATAGGTGTCCAGCTCATAGGCGCCCGGCGTCAGCTCGCGTGGGTCTCCCGCCTTGGGATCGATCGCATATGCGTGCAGCCAGCCGCTCGCCTCCCACGGGAGGACGATCGTGCCGCTCTTGCTCCAGAACAGGTTCTGCCCGCGCGTACCGGCATAACGGCCGCCAACGCCCTGCGGCGCGCTCCACCGGATGCGGCTCGCGCCGGTCGCGGCGTCGGCGATCCGCAGCGACCAATAGGGTCCGCTATCCGCCGTTGCGCCGGCTGGCGGATCGACCGCGAACAGGAAGGCGATCTGCTTGCCGTCGGGCGAATAGACCGGCTGGATCGCCGAACCCAGCTCGGCATCGATATAGCGCACGCGGTCGGCGCCGATATCCAGCACGCCCACGAAGCTGCGCCCGCGCCGGTTGTCGGTGAACAGCAGCTGTGTCCCGTCGGGCGACCATTGCAGGTCGCCGACATCGCCGGCTACCTTTGCCACCCGGCGTGCCTCGCTCCCGCGCTGCCACAGATAGAGGGCGCCGTGCGACGTATAGGCGAGCCTGTCCCCTTGCGGTGAAAATGTCGGCGCATGCCCGGTGCCGACCAGCGTGGGCGCGCTGCCATCCAGGCCCGTCACGAACAATTGCTGCTTGGGCCAGGTGGCGAAGCTTGCCGCATTGGGCGCTTCTTCCTCGTCGGCATATTCCGGGTCGCCGCCGCGCACGAAGGCCAGCGTCGCGCCATCCCGCGTGAAGGCAAGGTCGTAGATCGGCAGACCGTCATCCTGCTGGAACGCCGTGATCGCCCGCGCCGGCTGGCCACCCTTTCGGTCGGCGTCGGCCACCCAGATGTTGCGCACGCCGGCCTTGGTCTCGATCCAGGCGAACCGCGCTCGGTCCTGGGCGCCGGTCAGTCCGCCCGCCACCGGCAGCGACAAGGCCTCTTCCAGCGCATCCGCCTGTGCCGGCTGTGCCAGCGCCAATCCCGCGGCGCACAGCGCCAGCTTCCATCCGGTTCGGTTCATTCTGGTCTTGTGTAATGCCGCATCCGCAGGGGCAAGCCATTTACCCGATTGCGCATCGCGCCGTCCGCCTTAGGCTCGGCATGATGAAGTCTCCAATATCGTGGATCGCCATCCTTTTGCCGCTGGCACCGGCCCACGCCCAAGGTCCCCAACCGCTCCAGAAACGCGTCGAAACGTTGCTGCGGGCGGCGGGGCAGGGCCCGCGCTTCGGGCTCGTCGTGGCGGATGAGGCGGGGCGCGAGCTGATCGCGATCGATCCCGACGGGCGCTACATTCCGGCGTCCAATACCAAGATGTTCACGACGGCGGCTGCCTTCGCCACGCTCGATCGGCTTGATCAGCCCGATGCCACCGGCGGTGCCGCCGTCCGGCTGGAAACCTACCGCAAGTGCTCGCCCGATGTCGTGCTGGAAGGCAATGGCGATGCGCGCCTGTCCAGCGCGGCAGATTGCACGGAGGATTGCCTCGCCACCCTTGCCGACGCGGTCGCGGCGAAGGCACGCATCGTCCATGATGTGATCGGCGACGACAGCGCCTTCCCCGACGAGCGCTGGAGCCAGGGGATGAGCTGGAACAATCTCCCTACCGGATCGGGCACGGCCATCTCGGCGCTCACGATCGACGACAACGAACTCCCGCTGACGGTCACGCCGGCGGCGGTCGGCGCACCGCCGACGCTCGATCTGCCGGCATATTACCAGGTGGATAATCGCGCGGTCACCGTCCCCGGCGACAAGGTCTATCTGGATTATGATCGCGAGCCCTTTCGCTTCGTCCTGCATCTGCGCGGCACGATCGGGGCGACCGCCAAACCCGAAAGCTTTCACCTGGGGATCGATGATCCTGCACGCTACGCCGCCTGGCGGCTTCAGGCCCTGCTGGAGGCGCGCGGCGTCAAGGTGACGGGCGCGATCGGCGTGCGGCACCGCTTGCTCGCCTGGTCGGACGATCCCGCCCATCGTGGCGCCGCGCCCGCCATGCGTCCGCCCGAACAGCCCGCCCTCGCCAAACTCACCCCGCCACCACTGGCGCTGGACCTGATCCACACCAACAAGGTCAGCCAGAATTTGCATGCCGAGCTTTTCCTGCGCCGGGTCGCGAGCAGGCAGGGCAGCGGCTCTGTCGCCGACGGCTTGGCCGTTGTGCGCGCGATGCTGGCGCAGGCGGGCGTTCCGCGCGTCGATTATGATTTCGCTGACGGCTCCGGCATGTCTAGCTACAACCGCATAGCGCCGCGCGGCACGGTGATGTTCCTGCGCTGGATCGCCGCCCAGCCTTGGGGCGCGCAATGGCGCGCGACCCTGCCGGTCGGCGGTCAGGCGCCCGGCACGCTCAGCCGGCGCTTCCGCGGCACGCCGCTGGAAGGCAAGGTGTTCGCCAAGACCGGCACGCTCAACCAGACCAATGCTCTGTCCGGCTATCTGATCGCCCGCAGCGGCCGCACGCTCACCTTCTCGGCGCTCGCCAATGATGTGCCGCAAGGCGTCGCGGCAACCAAGACGGTGGAAGACGCGCTCAACCTGATCGCGGCCGAAAATTGATTTTTCAGAAGATGCAATAAGACCTACTTACTTGCCTTGTTTTCTTTCATCATGAAACATGCATAGATTGAGTGCATATTGCTCGAAAATAGTGATCTCATCGCTAGACTGCGAACGTCCTGGCATTCAGGCGCAGGAAGTGTCGTGCTCTTGATGGTTCTTGCCGGTCTTGTTTTCGTTTGCGTCGGTGAATTCATGCCAGCGGATTTCGGCCAAATCCCTCGAAATGGCGTGAAGATTCGGGGCACCATCACGAGGATCGTGATCCCGGCGTCAAAATATAGGCCATATTCCCGGATCATCACGGTGAGAGACCCGCAAGGGGCGGACTATGAGGTTGCCGTTCCTGTCGATATGATCCCCGGCTGCCGGATAGGCGATCAAGTGGCCGCCGTCCGCTCCGTTGCTGGGCTCGCGCTCGAACCGAACCCATGTCGACACGGCGACATAGCGATAACGTCACCCCGGCCTTGAGCGGGGTGACGCTGCTTCTCGGCACACGCCAATGATGTGTCGCAAGGAGTCGCGGCAACCAAGACGGTCGAAGATGCGCTCAACCTGATCGCAGCCGAAAATTGATTCAAATGCCTTAATTTTCGGAGCGAACGATGCTGATTCTGGCTAATTCCGGCTCTTAGCGCTGGATATTGTCGCTTTCCGGCAACGCTGGGCCTGTACTGGCGTGTCGTCCCGCATTTTTTCATTTGCCGTTCACCAACTTGGTCTATGGGCCGCCGCGCAAACGGGCGATCGGCTGAAACGGCGCCCGCGCATCAACGAAATCAGTGGGTTATATGGCCATGGCAGGCTTAGCGTCGCGTTGCGCGAATGCGCGTCATCATGTCTTTTTCCGGGCGATCGCCAAGCTTCGCCCGGAACGCAGGAAAGCGCTCGCGCTCGCTTTCTCGGGCGGCTTGGTCGCCATCCTTCAGGTGGTCGAGCCGGTCCTGTTCGGCCGTGCCGTCAATGGTTTGACCTCGGGCGCGAATTCGCTGCCGTTCCTTGCCATGTGGTGTGCGGTCAGCCTGCTCACCTTCCTCGGCGGGATGGTCATCTCGCTCTGCGCCGACCGGATGGCGCATCGTCGCCGGCTTGGGGCGATGGCGCGCTTCGTGGAACATCTGCTCGCGCTGCCGCCCGCCTTCCACTTCCAGGCGCGCTCCGGACGGTTGATGCGGATCCTGATTTCGGGGTGCGAAAACCTGTTCGGTACGTGGCTGCCGCTGCTGCGCGAGCAGATCGTGAATGGGGTGATCCTCATCGCGCTGCTGCCGATCGCCTTCGTCACTAACTGGCGGCTGGCGCTCGTGCTGCTCGCTTTGCTGGTCGCCTATGCCGGCGTGAACCTGCTCGTCATGCGTCGCACCAGCCGGGGCCAGGCGGGGGTGGAAAACCGCTTCACCGATCTGTCCGGTCAGCTGGGGGATTTGTTCGGCAACGTCACCGTGCTGCAAAGCTTCCTTGCCGTGCCGGGGGAATTGCGATCGATCCACTCGTCGCTCCAGGAACTGCTGCATGCCCAATATCCGGTGCTGAACTGGTGGGCGGTGTCGGCGGTGCTGACACGGGGCGCCTCGTCGATCGCGATCGTCTCGATCTTCGGCATCGGCGCGGCATTGGTCACGCGGCATCTCGCCTCGATCGGCGATGTCGTGACCTTCGTCGGCTTCGCCACCCTCATGATCGCGCGGCTGGAACAGATCACCGCCTTCATCGTCGGCATGGCGCAGCGCCTGCCCGCGCTCGAACAGTTTTTCGACGTGCTCGATCAGCAGCCGCATATCGAGGAGCAGTCGGATGCCCAGCCGCTGGAGGTTCGCCGCGGCCATGTCCGCTTCGACAATGTCTCGTTCCGCTATCCCGGCGGCAATGGCCGCGTCTGCAACCTCTCCTTCGATGTCCAGCCCGGCGAGACGATCGCGATCGTCGGTCCGACCGGCTCGGGCAAATCCACCGCGCTCGGCCTGTTCCAGCGCGCCTTCGATCCGGACGAGGGGCGTATCCTGATCGACGGTCAGGACATCCGCACCGTCACCCTGTCCTCGCTCCGCGCCTCGACCGGCGTCGTCTTCCAGGAAGCCGGGCTGTTCAACCGCTCCATCGCGGAGAACATCGCCATGGGCAATCCGCAAGCCTCGATCGAACAGATCGAGGCGGCCGCCAAGCTGGCCGGCTGTCACGATTTCATCCTGCGCAAGGAGCAGGGCTACGCCTCCGCCGTTGGCGATCGCGGGCAGGGGCTCTCCGGCGGCGAGCGCCAGCGCATCGCCATCGCGCGCGCCTTGCTGAAAAATGCGCCTATCCTGCTGCTGGACGAAGCCACCAGCGCGCTCGACGTCGCGACCGAGGCGCGGCTGCAGGAGAGCCTGGACCTGCTGCGCGAGGGCCGCACGACCTTCGTCATCGCCCACCGCCTCTCAACCATCCGCTCGGCCGATCGCATCATCGTGCTCGAGCAGGGGCATATGGTGGAATCCGGCACGTTCGACGATCTGGTCGCGCAGGGCGGCGTCTTCGCCGCCCTCGCCCGCGACGGCGGCCTGACGCCGGACGCCGCCAATGACCGGCAGGCCACGCGCATGGCCGCCTAGCCCGCAATGCTTGGATCACTGCCGCCAGGATTATAGAAGCGGCGGGTGGAGACGATCCGAACCCGCCGATTGCTTCTGCGCCGGGCGACCCGGGCCGACCTGGATGCGGTGCATACGATCCTCGGCGATCCGCGCGCCATGACTTATTGGTCGACCCCGCCGCACCGGGATCGCAACCAGACCCGCGACTGGCTGGCAGCGATGATCGCGACGGAGCCTGCCGAGGGCGACGACTTTCTCGTCGAGCATGAAGGCCGGGTAATCGGCAAGGCCGGCCTCTACCGCTTTCCCGAAATCGGCTTCATCTTCGCGCCCGCTTATTGGGGCCGTGGTTTTGCGGGCGAGGCGCTGCGCCCGATCATCCGCCGCGCTTTTGCGCACGGCCTGCCCGCGATCGAGGCGGATGTCGACCCGCGCAATATCGCCTCCCTGAACCTGCTCCGGCGCCTTCACTTCACGGAAAGCGGTCGTGCGCAGCGAACCTGGTGCGTTGGCGGAGTCTGGTGCGACAGCGTCTATCTGCGCCTCAGCGCCGATACATGGGCGGCGGCGTCGCCATGACGGCACTCCACCCACTGTCCTCGGTCGATGCGGATGATGTCGCGTACCTGTACGATCGATGCGTCGACTATTTCCTGCTGCAGGATGGTGAGCCGCCAACCTTGGCGGATGCGCAGGCGCTGTTCACGGATCTGCCGGCCGGCAAAGAGGCACACGACCAAAGCGTCTTCGGCTGGACGCTACGGAAACGCCTGCGTGCGATCATCGCGATCCTGCGCGACTATCCGGATGACGGCGTCTGGTATCTGGGTTTCATGCTCATCGACCCTCGGCAGCGCGGTCATGGCGTCGGCCGTTCCCTGTACCGGAAGGTCGAACAATGGGCGGTCGCCCAGGGAGCAGTGGAAGTGCGACTGGCCGTGCTGGAGCAAAATGAAGCCGCCACCCGCTTCTGGCATTCGCTCGGCTTCAGCACGTTTCGCCGCGTCGGGCCGGACCGGTTCAAGGCGCGAGACCATCACCGGACCGAATTGCGGCGGTTTCTTGACCATTGACATACGTACGCGCAACACGTACATGAGCTACCGCGTTTTCGGGCGGGTGTCGGCGCACGATCTTTCTCATAGTTGTTAGACAGAGCGCACTCCTGGCGCAGGATGCGGCTGTCCTCCCCCTCCCGTCAGGCTGCGCCTGCCACCTCCCTCTCGCGGGGAGGATTGGAACAGTGATCCTCCCCCGCTAGGGGGAGGTGGCGCCGCAGGCGACGGAGGGGGAGGACAGCGATGCGCCTCGCAGGATCGGACAGCAGCCAGCGCACCGCCAAGCGCCTGCGCAAGGCGATGACGCCGCCCGAAATCGGTCTTTGGCTCGCCTTGCGCACCAACGACGCAGGTCTTCGTTTCCGGCGGCAACACCCCGCCGGTCAGTATGTCCTCGATTTCTACTGCGCCCCGGCCAGACTGGCGGTTGAGGTCGACGGCGAAGCCCATAATCGCGGCGACCGTCCGCTCCGCGATGCCGCACGCGACCAATGGCTGGCGGCGCAGGGCACCCATGTCCTGCGCTACGCCGCAACCGACGTCCTCACCAATCTTGACGGCGTTGTCCGCGAAATCCTGACCATCGCGCTCGCCCGCCGAGATCAATTCCAGAGCTGATCGCTAACCTCCCCCTCCGTCGCCTTCGGCGCCACCGCCCCCTGGCGGGGAGGATCACCGGTCTAATCCTCCCCCGCCAGGGGGAGGTGGCAGGCGGAGCCTGACGGAGAGGAGGGCAGCGATGCGAAGGTGGTTTGCCCGCCGATAGCCTGTTTACATCATCAAGTTCGTTTCTGATGCTTTTGGTGTTTCACCCTCCACAGCAATCCTCCCCCGCCAGGGGGAGGTGGCGTCGAAGGCGACGGAGGGGGAGCGCAGCGATGCGAAGGTGGTCTGCCCGCCGCCAGCCCGTCCAAATCATCAAGTTCGTTTCTGATGTTTTTTGGTTTTTCCCCCTCCACCGCAATCCCCCCCCGCCAGGGGAAGGTGGCGCCGAAGGCGACGGAGGGGGAGGGCAGCGATGCGCCTCACACGTTCGTCACACCGCGGCGGTCACGGCATCCCCGGTCGCCCGCCGCAGCTCCAGGATACCGGTCTCGCGATGCCGCGTCGGATGCACCCGGTTGGTCAGCAGCGTCCAAGCGACTCCGCGGTCGAAATCCACCCACAGGCCGGTGCCGGTGAAGCCGGTATGGCCGATCGTTTCGGGCGAACAGGCATCACCGCCATGCCAGCCGGTGAAGCTCTTTTCCCAGCCGCAGGTGCGGTCGTCCCGCACGCGCGTGCGGATGGCCGCCAGTGCCGCGGGCGAGGCGCCACTGCCGTCGAGCAGGCCCCGCGCGAAGTCGAGCACGCCCGCGACCGTCCCGAACAGCCCGGCATGGCCCGTCGCCCCGCCCAGCGCGAAGCAATTCTCGTCATGCACCTCGCCCTTCAGGACGCGGCCGCGCCACGAACAGGCCTCGGTCGCGACCGCCGGGCCAGGTGGCGGGCCATAGCTCAGCCCGGCGCCGAGCGGCCAGGCCGACAGCGGCGCGCCGGTGATCCGCTCGATCGCGATGCCCAGCAGCAGGAAGTTGATGTCCGAATAGACCGGCGGTCCGTGCCGCCATTCGCGCTGGAGGATGAAGGCACGCAGCCGGGCGGGGTCATCGCCATAGGTATAGATCGGCTCGACGGCCGGCAGGAAGGTCCGGTGCGCCAGGCAGTCGCGAAAGGTCAGCCGCCGCTCGGCCGCGTTGGCCACGTCATATTGGCGCAGATCGGGAAGGACGTCGGTCAACGGCCGGTCGAGATCGATCCGGCCCTGGTCGGCCAGCGTCAGGATCATGCTGGTGGTGGCGATGACCTTGCTCAGCGAGGCGAGATCGAACCAATGATCCGCCGTCAGCGGCTCGCGTTCCGGCACCAGCGCGGCCATGCCGGCATGGCGCACGGCGCGCCGGCCATCGGTGGTGACGATGCCGAGCGTCGCGCCCGGAATGTGTCCTTCCGCGATCGCCGCGGCCGCCGGGACGAAGGCCTGGTCGATCATGCGTCTTCGGCCAGCCGGGCTTTCACGCCGACGATGAAGGGCAGGAGCAGGATCGCCGCCGCGCTCAGGCCGCCCGACAGCCAGAAGAAGCCGTCATAGCCGATCGCCTGCTGGATCGATCCGGCGGCGCCCGCCAGCAGCCGCGGCAGCAGGAAGGCGAAGCCCGACAGGAAGGCATATTGCGCCCCCGGATAGCGCGGGTTCACCAATAGCGAGAGGTAGACGACGAACACTGCCCCTTCCAGGCCGTGCGCGAACTGGTCGAAGCCCGCTGCCACGTAGAGGACGAAGTCGCTTGGCGGCACCTTCCACAGCCACACGAACACCCAATTGCCGAAGGCGGAGGCAATCGCGCCGCCCGCCAGCGCCGCGCCCATCCGCCACCGGGCCGCCATCCACCCGCCCAGCGCCACGCCGGCCATGCTGGCCAGCAGCGCGATCGCGCCATCCGCCATGGCGATCTGATTGAGGCTATAGCCGCGCGCATTCCACAGCGGGTGGGATAGCGTCAGCGTCATCACATCGCCCATCCGGTAGAAAGAGACGAACGCCAGCACCGGCAATGTGGCATAGCCGAAGCGCCAGAAGATATCGACATACGGCCCGATCGCCGCCGATCGCCGCGCCGGGGCATCGGCCCGCATGGGGCGGATACGGGGCAGGGCGATCGCAAGCCCCACGAACGGCAGCAAGGCCAGCGCCAGCACCAGCGGCGTGACATTGGTCTTGCTGGTCACCCCGGCTTGCGCTGCGGCGGCGAGCAGGGCCCACCCGACGATCGCCGTGACCAGCAGTGAGCCGAGCAGGATGATTGCGCTGGCGATCAGGCCGGTGACGAGCGCGGGGCTACGGCGGCCGTCATGGTCCGCGTCGCGCGCGGTTGCTACCAGAATCGGGAAGGGCAGGAAGGCGGCGAACGCGATCACCAGATAGGCCCAGGTCCAGTCGAGCTGCCCGGCGACGAACACCGCGCCGCTGCCGGCTGCGACCATCGCGCTCCGATAGCCCCACAGATTGGCGGCCACCATCGGGCCTTGCTCCGCCTTGGTCGGCGCAAGTTCGATCCGCCAGCCGTCGGCGGCCACCTCCAGCGTCGTCGTCCAGAAGGCGAGCAATACCGCGAACAAGGCGGTCAGCGGCAGGCTCCGGTCGCTGGAGGTAAACGCCATCGCCGCCATCGACAGGAAGATGCCGAGCTGGGACAGCATGATCCAGCCGCGGCGTTTGCCCCAATAGCGGCCGAAGCCCGGCACATCGAAGCGGTCGAGCAGTGGCGCCCACACGAACTTGAAGGTCGGCAGCAACGCGACCCAGGCGAAGAAGCCGATCAGGACGATATCGATGCCATGCCGCGCCAGCCGCAGCGTCAGCACCGCATTGAACATGTAGAAGGGCAGGCCGGCGGAGAAACCCAGCAGCAGATAGAGCGCCAGCAGACGACGCGGGACCTGCGGGCTCGGCGCCGCCTCAGCCAAACCGGCCGATCCCATCAAAGCGTCGAGTCTTCACCAGCCACGCCGCAATTGTCGGCGCAACGGCACCGCGCCGTCAACCGCCGCGCGCCGCCTTACAGCTTCTCGGTGATCTCCGGCACGATCTGGAACAGATCGCCGACTAGGCCGAGGTCCGCGACCTGGAAGATCGGCGCATCCTCGTCCTTGTTGATCGCGACGATGATCTTGCTGTCCTTCATGCCGGCGAGATGCTGGATCGCCCCGGAAATGCCGACCGCGACATAGACTTCGGGCGCGACGATCTTGCCGGTCTGGCCGACCTGATAATCGTTGGGGGCATAGCCCGCATCCACCGCCGCGCGGCTCGCGCCGACCGCGGCGTGGAGCTTGTCGGCGAGCGGATCGATCAGCGCATGGAACTGTTCGGACGATCCCAGCGCACGACCGCCGGAGACGACTACCCGGGCCGATGTCAGCTCGGGCCGCTCCGACTTGCTGGTCTCGCGGCCGACGAAGCTGGAAAGCCCCGCATCACCCGTGGCGGAGACCGTCTCGACCGGGGCATTGCCGCCCTCTGCCGCCGCCTTGGCGAAGGCGGTGCCGCGCACGGTCAACACCTTCTTGGCGTCGGACGATTGCACCGTCGCCACCGCATTGCCGGCATAGATGGGCCGGGTGAACGTGTCCGTGCCCTCGATCGAAAGCACGTCGGATACCTGCATGACATCCAGCAGGGCCGCGACGCGCGGCGCGATATTCTTGCCTTCCGACGTCGCGTTGCACAGCAGCGCATCGTAATTGCCCATCAGCGAGACCAGCACGGGCGCGACATTCTCGGCGAGCATCTGGGCATAGGCCGGATCGCTCGCAATCAGCACCTTGGCGACGCCCTGGACCTTGGCAGCGGCCTCGGCGGCCTGCTGGGCTTCGGCGCCATCGCCCGCAACCAGCGCATGAACCTCGCCCAGTTGGGTGGCGGCGGTGATGGTCGACAGGCTCGCATCCTTGAGCGCGCCTTCGCCATGTTCGATCAATACCAGCACGCTCATTGCGCGATCCCCATATCCTTGAGCTTGCCGACCAGCGCATCGACGCTGTCGAGCTTGACGCCGGCCTGGCGCTTGGCCGGCTCGGCGACTTTCAGGGTCTTCAGGCGCGCCGCGATATCCACGCCATATTCTTCAGGCGTCTTCTGCGCCAACGGCTTGGACTTGGCCTTCATGATATTGGGCAGGCTCGCATAACGCGGCTCATTCAGGCGCAGGTCGGTCGTGACGATCGCCGGCGTTGCCAGGCTCACCGTCTCCAGTCCCCCATCGACTTCGCGCGTCACTTCGACCCGGTCGCCACTGACCTCGACCTTGGAGGCAAAGGTGCCCTGCGGCCGGCCGCTCAGCGCCGCGAGCATCTGGCCGGTCTGGTTGCTGTCGTCGTCGATGGCCTGCTTGCCCAGCATGACGATGCCGGGCTGCTCCTCATCCATCACCGCCTTCAGCAGCTTGGCGACGGCGAGCGGCTCGACCTCGGCATCGGTCATGATCAGGATCGCGCGATCGGCGCCCATCGCCAGCGCGGTGCGCAGCGTATCCTGCGCCTTCTGCGGGCCAACCGAGACGGCGACGACCTCGGTCGCGGCGCCCTTCTCGCGTAGCCGGATGGCTTCTTCGACGGCGATTTCGTCGAACGGGTTCATCGACATCTTGACGTTGGCGAGATCGACGCCGCTGCCGTCCATCTTGACGCGCGGCTTCACATTATAGTCGATCACCCGTTTGACGGGGACGAGGACCTTCACATCGTTTCTCCACAGCCAGCGCGGATCACAGCCCGCGGGTCAGACGCCCCCGATAGCAGGTGCTTGACGTATAGGTAAAGCAGACGTTCCCATGCCCCGCTCGTCCCGAGTAGCTATCGAGCTTGTCGAGATGGCGTATCGCGGGATCGCCATCTGTCTCGATACGGGTTCTCGACAAGCTCGAACCCTACTCGACACGAACGGTTTACAGCAAAGGGGTAGCTCAGGCCGCCTGCTTCACCTGCGCCACGATCTTCTTCGCCGCATCGCCCAGATCGTCCGCCGGCACGATCGCCA
>NZ_JBMDXN010000083.1:0-7082 GCF_048595155.1 Sphingomonas sp. | reverse complement strand
TGCGAGGCGGCGCGCTCCCGATGTAACACGGAAGCAATGGGCTGGTCTGGCCCGCACCGGACCGCGCCGTTCGGTTGAAGGCAGGCTGTTTGTTCATTACGATCGGCTGCCGGGGAACATTTAATCTATTTTGGATTTCGTGAGGGAAAGGGGGCGGCGACCGCCCGGGGACCCAGCAGGGAAGGGAAGACGCACGTGCGCGCGACAGGATCCATCGAGACGCGATCGAGATTGAAACGGGTGGCAGGACCGGCCTTGTCGCTGAGCCTGGCGTTGCTGCTCGCCGGCTGCGGTGACAAGGTTCAATCCCCCGCGTCGAAGCCGACCCCACCGCCGACCGCCACCCCGAGCGGACCGCAGCCAACGCCCGGCCTGAGCCCGGCGAGCCGCTACAAGCTGGCGCTGCAGTTGCTGCAGCAGGGCAATCCGACCCAGGCGCGGGTCGAGCTGGTCCAGCTGTGGCATGACGATCCATCGGACGAGCGTGGCGGCGTGCTGATCCGCCAGATCGACATGGATCCGAAGATCGTCTTTGGCACCGAGAATTTCCCCTACACGATCAAGCAGGGCGACACGCTGTTCAGCCTGGCCAAGCAATATCTGCATGACTCGCTGAACTTCTATGGTCTCGCCCGCTATAACGGCCTGACGCTGCCGGCGCAGCTGCAGCCGGGCCAGGTGATCCTGATCCCGGGCAAGCCGCACGCCCCGGTGCGCAAGTGGACCCGCCCCACGCCGACGCCGCCCGCCGCCGGCACCGGTGCTTCGTCGCGTCCGACCCCGCCGCCGTCGACCGCGACGCCGGCGGATTCGCCGGCGCGGCGCAACCAGGCGCAAAATCTGCGCCGGCGCGGGCTGGAGCAGATGTCGGCCGGGTCGATCGACCGGGCGGTGACGCTGCTGTCGCAGGCCGCCAGCCTGGATCCCAACAATGCCGCGATCGCCGCCGATCTGGCGCGGGCGCGGCGCATCCAGGCGACCGTGCACAATCAGTAAGCGGGGAGGGGCGCTCGGCGCTCCTTCTTCTCGGGCAAGCAAAAAGGGCTGAGCGAGCTGTCCGCTCAGCCCCTTTTTGTGTCCCGTGCCCGGCGATGCCAGCGCGTCGCCGCGGCCTGCGTCAGCGATATTGATTGTCGTCCGGGTCGACGAGCGTGCGATCCTCGTCTTCGTCATGCGGCCAGGGCGGCGAGAGCTGGCGGACAGGCTCCTCCCCCGGTGCGGGCGCGGGCGGGGTGGTGATCGGCTTCACCATCGGCTCTGCGATCGCGAACGGATCCGTCTCGGCCTCGTCCTCCTCGTCCTCTTCCTCAGGCTCCGCCTCGTCCGTCTCTATGGCTGCGGGCGCGATTTCCTCAGGCTCGGCCGTCGGCGCGGGGACGTTGTCGAGGACCGGCTCGGGCTCGGGCTCGGGCTCAGGCTCAGGCTCTGGCGTAGCGCTCACCTCCGGCTCGTGCGGAAGGATCGGCGGCAGGGGTTCGGTTGGCTTCTCCGCCGCGGCGTCGTGATGCGGGGCAGCCTCGGGCTCGAAGCGGCGATCGATCACCTCGTCCTCGTCTTCGGTCTGGGCGGCTGCGGGCGTGAGGGGGACGGGCGGGAGTTCGGGTGCTTCGAACGGAGGCGGCACATCCGGCTCAGGCTCGGTCCCATGCGGCTCGTCCAGCACGGCTTCGACGGCCGGCTCCACCGGCACCGCCGACACGGCCGGCATCGGCTCGGCCGGGCGCGACTTGCTCGCGGGCAGCGGCAATTCGTCCTCGAACGCCTTTTCCGGCGCGGGGCTGGCCGGGCTCGCCGGGTTGGCCGAGGTCGGCGCGGGTGCGACCGGGCGGTCGAGCAGCATCGCTTCAACCGCGTTCAAGCGCTCCTGCATCGTCTGGGCGACCAGATTGACGTCGTCGAACAGCTCGCCAAATTCGTCGCGGCGGCTGTGCGAAACGCGGAAATCCAGATTGCCGCGGGCGAGCTCCAGCAAGGCGTCGCGCAACCGCCGGATCGGCGCCTGCAGCACGCGTGCGCTGAGGAAGGTGACCAGCGCCACCGTCGCCAGCGTGATGACCGCCAGCGCGATCAGCAACCAGGTCGACAGCTGGGCGGCGGAACGCAAGTCGGCCTGGTTGAGCATCAGATCGACCTTGCCGAAATCATGGCCGGCATAGGTGATCGGGCGGACGAAGCGGAAGCTCTGGTTGCTCGCCACATCGAAGACGCGAACGCCTTCGCGGTTGGTGATCAGCGGCTCGCCTGAGACGGGGCGATAGCGCTGGCCGATCATGTCCTGATTGGTGGCGGCGCGGATGATCCCCTGCGAATCCACGACGGTCAGG
Organism: Sphingomonas sp.; assembly: GCF_048595155.1. Classification (GTDB taxonomy): domain Bacteria; phylum Pseudomonadota; class Alphaproteobacteria; order Sphingomonadales; family Sphingomonadaceae; genus Sphingomonas_I. Next base: position 4,758 of record NZ_JBMDXN010000083.1, on the reverse strand, counting down.
CCGCGCAAATTGGGATCGGCCGACGCGCTTTTCACGAAGGCCTGGACGGGCACCCAATCCTGCTGCTCGGGCGGGAGCGCTGCATTATCGACTGCGCGCAGGGCGGCGTTGTTGGCGACGAAGGCGGTGACGGCCCGGCCGGATGTGACCGCGACCTGGCGCATCGCTTCGCGCTGCTTCACCAAGGCGGTGCCGACCGCGCCGGCGAGCACGATCGCGGTGATCAGCGCCATCAACAGGGTCAGGCGGACCTGGAGCGGCAGATAGCGGCGCTGTGCTGCGGCCTCGACCGCCACGCTTTCGGCGACCGAATATTCGCGCCGCAAGGCCGCCGCGAGACGGAGCGCGTCGGCGAAGCGCTGGGTCGGCTGCTTGGCCATCGCCTTCTGGACGATGAATTGCAGCCCGCGCGGCGTATCCGGTGCGACTTCGGTCAGCGGCTTCGGATCGGCGGTGAGGATCTGCGCGGTCAGGGCCGCCGCGCCGGAGCCGGTGAAGGCGCGCTGGCCGGCCAGCATTTCATAGAGGACGACGCCGACCGAATAGATGTCCGATCGGCCGTCCATTTCACGCCCGAGCGCCTGTTCGGGGCTCATATAGCGGGGCGTCCCGATGACCTGTCCGATCTGGGTGCGGTAGCTCTGTTCTTCGAACAGCGGATCATGATCTTCGAGCTGGGCGATGCCGAAATCCAGCAGCTTGAGCGTATTGCCGTCGGGCGAGAGGATGATGTTGGACGGCTTGATATCGCGGTGGATCACGCCCTGGGCATGGGCGTAGCCGAGCGCGTCGGCGAGCTGGATGCCGATGCTGATCACCTTGGAGGGCGGCATCGGGCCGCGCTTCAGCACCTCCGACAGCGGCTCGCCGTCGAGCAGCTCCATGACGATGAACGGATAATCATCGACCTGGCCAACGTCGAATACGGTGACGATGCCGGGATGGGACAAGGCGCCCGCGGCCCTGGCTTCGCGCAGGAAGCGCGCGGAATATTCGCGATCCTCGCGATATTCGGGCTTGAGCACCTTGATCGCGAGGGGGCGATCGATGTGCGGATCGTGCGCGCGATAGACATCCGCCATCGCCCCTTCGCCGATCTGCTCGTGGATGCGATACCGTCCGATCAGTTCGAGCATGCTTCTCCCCCGCTTGCCGGCGGCGTGCCTGGGCAATGGTGCGTCCAGGGCAATGGAACGTCATCGCATTTGAAGGGTTCCGCACACGTAATGAACTAGCTGGCTCAGGTGGTGCGAAACTGAATGGATCAAGGCTTGATTGCCGAAATCATGACGCCGATCGAAGGCGACGTACCCGTCGGCGCGGACGTGAGGACCGCAGGACCGGGCTCTGAGCTTTATCTTTCGATCAAGGATGAGCGGTCGAGCGCGCGTAGCGCCGAACGCGAAGCGTTGGCGTCGCCCGACCCCGATGTGGACCCGCTGGTCGCCGGCATCCGATCCTGGCGCGAAGTGTCGCAGCAAGGCACCGAATTGCTGATCCATCATGCCAAGGATCTGCAGGTCGCGGCCTGGCTGACCGAGGCGTGGCTGCGGACGGATGGCCTGGCCGGGCTTGCCAACGGTTTCACCCTGCTGGCCGATCTGGTGCTGACCTATTGGGATCAGGGCCTGTATCCGCTCGAGGATGAGGATGGGGTCGAGGCGCGGCTGACGCCCCTGTTCGGGCTGTTCGGGCGGGAAGAGCCGGGCACGCTGATCCAGCCGATCAAGCTGCTGCCGCTGACCGATACCGGGCAGGAGCTGGTCGCGCTATGGACGATCGAGGCGATCCGGGCGCAATCGATCCGCCACGACGATCCGGAAGTGCGGGACGAGCTGACGGCACGGCGCGATCAGCGGATCGCACAGCTGGATGCGGCGATCGCGGGGGCCTCACGCGCCTTCATCGCCGATAATCTGACCGCGATCGATGAGGCGCTGGCGGCGGTCGACCGGCTGATGGAGGCGCTGGACCAGCGCACGCCCTATGGCAGGTTCGGATCGCAGGTTGCCGCGCCGCTGCTTAACATCGCCGAAATTCTCCGCCGCCATCACATTCCGCCCGAAGCCGAAACGAGCGACCAGGTCGCCGAGGCCGAGGATGACATGGCCGCACCGGGGGTGGTGGGATCGGCATCCGGCACGCCTGCGAAACAAAATGTTAATGATCGGCAGGCAGCCTTCGCAACTCTCCTCGAGATTGCGGGTTTCTTCGAAAGAACAGAGCCGCAATCTTTGATCGGTCATAGCCTGCGTGATCTCGTGCGGAGGGCCAGCCTGCCGCTTGACGATCTTCTCGCGGAGCTATTGCCCGATCGTGAGCAACGGTCGATGTTCCTTCTTCGTGCGGGTGTCCGGCCGGACGCCGGCTCCGGGGGAGGGGATAGTTTCAACAGCTTTTAAGACAGCACCTCGAATTCAATAGGGGAAGCACATGGCGAGCGTACACGATAAGCTGAAGAAGGTGCGGAAGCCCCGTGTCCACATCACCTATGATGTGGAAACGGAAGGCGCCGTTGAGGTCAAGGAACTGCCCTTCGTGCTGGGCGTCATGGGCGATTTCTCCGGCGATCCGACCGAAGAATTGAAGCCGCTGCGCGATCGCAAGTTCATTCAGATCGATCGCGACAATTTCGATCAGGTGATGCGGCGCATGTCGCCCGGCCTGAAGCTGCGCGTCGAGAATACGCTGAAGGGCGACGGCAGCCAGATGCCGGTCGAACTTTCGTTCAGCTCGATCGAGGATTTCGAGCCGGGCCGGGTCGTGCAGCAGGTCGAGCCGCTGCGCAAGCTGCTGGAGACGCGCAACAAGCTGCGCGATCTGATGGCCAAGGCGGACGGATCGGAGAAGCTGGAAAGCCTGCTGGAAAATATCCTGCAGGACGAAGAGCAGCTGAAGGCGCTGCGCGCTGAGCTGGGTTCCGACGACGCGTCCGCGTCGGCGGATAAGGAGTAAGGCGCATGACCGACGTTTCCCGCTCTTCCGCGCCGGCGCAGACCAATGTCGTCGAAGGCCGCAGCCTGCTCGACGAGGCGATCAGCGTTACCCGGCAGACCGATCGTGACCAGGTCGAGACGCTCCTGCGTGCGCTGACCGAAGAAGCCAGCGCCGGCACGGTCACCTATTCCAAGAACCTGACCGTAACGATGCAGCGCGCGATCGCGGCGCTCGACCAGAAATTGTCCGAGCAGCTGTCGCAGATCATGCATTCGGAGAAGTTCAAGGCGCTCGAGGGCAGCTGGCGCGGCCTTCACTACCTCGTCATGAACAGCAATACCGGCCGCGACATCAAGGTCCGCGTGATCAACGCGAGCAAGAAAGAGCTTGCCCGCGATCTGGAGCGTGCGATCGAGTTCGATCAGAGCACGCTGTTCAAGAAGATCTACGAGAACGAATTCGGCACGCCGGGCGGTGAGCCCTACAGTGCGCTGATCGGCGACTATTATTTTGGCGCGGGACAGGAAGACGTGCAGCTGCTGCGCAGCATCTCCAGCGTCGCCGCCGCGGCCTTCGCACCGTTCATCGCCGCCGCCGGCCCGCAGATGTTCGGGTTCGAGACGTTCGAGGAATTGTCCAAGCCGCGCGACCTGGCCGACAAGTTCCAGGCAACCGAATATAATAAGTGGCGCAATTATCGCGACACGGAGGATTCCCGCTTCGTGACGCTCACCATGCCGCGCGTACTGGCGCGGCAGCCTTATGGCGAACAGACCAAGGCGGTCGACGAGTTCGCGTATGAGGAAGCGCCTTTCTCGGCAGACGGCGCGCCCAAGCCGATGAAGCATGACGATTACTGCTGGATGAATGCGGCGTTCGCGCTGGGCGTGCGCATGACGTCGGCCTTCTCCGACAGCGGCTGGACGACGGCGATCCGGGGCGCGGAGGGCGGCGGCAAGGTCGCCGACCTGCCGACGCATCTGTTCCTGTCCGACGATGGCGACATGAGCGAGCAGTGCCCGACCGAGATCGCGATCACGTCGCGGCGCGAGAAGGAACTGTCCGACCTCGGCTTCCTGCCGCTCTCGCACTATAAGAATACCGATTATGCGGTATTCTTCGGTGCCCAGACGACGCAGCGGCCGAAGAAGTATGATCAGGCGGGTGCAACCGAGAATGCGGCGATCTCCGCGCGGCTGCCCTACATCCTCGCGAGCTCACGTTTTGCCCATTATTTGAAGGTGATGGCGCGCGACAAAATCGGCTCTTTCATGGAAGTCGAGGATGTCTCCGCCTGGCTGAACCGCTGGATCCTGAATTATACCAATTCGGCCGAAGGTGGCGGGCAGGAGATCCGCGCCAAATTCCCGCTGCGCGAAGCTCGGGTGGAGGTGACTGAAGTGCCCGGTTCGCCCGGCAGCTATAATGCGGTGGCCTATCTGCGGCCGTGGCTGCAAATGGAGGAGCTCACCGCGTCGCTGCGGCTGGTAGCGCGCATCCCCAAGAAGTCGTGATACGGCCATGAACGCCGTATCGCTGGCCGTGGCGGATTCCGCGAAGGCGATCATCCGCCAGTCCGGTGACCACACCGGCGTGTTCTGAAACTTGCCGCGCGCCAGGCCGACGGCGTCTCCCCCATCGGCACCCACGATCATCAGGTCGGAATCACCCCCGCGCAGGCGGCGAAAGACGATGCGCGTTCCATCCGGCGACCAGGCGGGTTCCGAATCGTGCTCCGCCGTGTGTGTCACGGGGCGCAGATCGTTTCCGTCCGGGCGGATGGTCCAGATGTCCAGGTTGCCGCTGCGGTCGCTGGCGAAG
>NZ_JBMDXN010000082.1:0-28372 GCF_048595155.1 Sphingomonas sp. | reverse complement strand
CCCCCGGGGTCCCGCTCCTTCAGCGTCCCACTAGATCAAGTCGTTATACCGATCTTCCCAATTCGGGTTGTCGGCCTCGATCAACGCGAACTTCCAATCACGTCGCCAGCGTTTCAGCCGCTTCTCGTGGGCGATCGCGTCGTCGATCGTCTCCGCCTGTTCGGCCCAGACCAAGCGGGTGAGGCCGTAACGCGCGCAGAAATCGGATCCGCTGCCGGTCCTATGTTGCGTAATTCGCGCCGGCAGAGATGCCGTCACGCCGACATATATCGTCCCACGGTAGCGATCCGCCATGATGTAGACCCAGCCGGCGCGCATCCGTCCTCCGCTTCAGCGAAAGGATCACAAGCGGGACCCCGGCTCAAGGCCGGGGTGACGAATATGTCATCTTATCGCACTCTCCTACCGTCACCCCGCCCTTGAGCCGGGGTCCCGCTCCTTCACCTCGTTGGCCGAGGCACAAACGCCGCGTCCGATCGGCGATTGGCGGGAGACGCAACCCTGCTTATAGCCGCAGCAACATGACGCTTTTTCATAATGATCAGCCGCTGCCGCCGGCATTGCGCGGTGCGGTGGTCGCGCTCGGCAATTTTGACGGCTTTCATCGCGGCCATCAGGCGGTGGTCGGGCGGGCGGTTGCGCGCGCGCGGGACGAGGGGCGTCCGGCGATCGTTGCCACCTTCGATCCGCATCCGGCGCGCTTCTTCCGAGCCGAGGGCGCGCATTTCCGGCTGACCACGCTTCAGCAACGCGCGCGCCTGTTCGCCGCGGCGGGGGCCGATGCCACGCTCGTACTGCGCTTCGATGCGGCGCTTGCGGCGCTCGGCCCGGAACAGTTCGTCGCCGAGCAGCTGGTCGGCCGTTTCGGCGCCACAGCGGTCGTGACGGGCGAGGATTTCACCTTCGGCAAGGCGCGCGCCGGTACCGCCCCGATGCTGGCTCTGCTGGGTGCGCCCTATGGCATGGCGGCGGAGACCGTGCCGGCGGTGACGGATGCGACCGGCGTCATCTCCTCGAGCCGGATCCGCGCGGCCTTGATCGCGGGCGACTGCGGCACGGCAACCGCGCTTCTGACCCGCCCCTTCGCGATCGAAGGGACGGTTGTTCATGGCGATCAGCGCGGGCGCGAATTGGGATATCCCACGGCCAATATGGAGCTGGGCGACTATCTGCGGCCCCGCTACGGCATTTATGCGGTGCGCGCGCGGCTGGCCGACGGACGAATATTGGAGGGCGTCGCCAATCTGGGCGTCCGCCCGAGCTTCGATCCGCCGAAAGAATTGCTGGAGCCCTATTTCTTCGATTTTTCGGGCGACCTCTACGGTCAGACGATCGAGGTGCAACTCGTCGATTTCCTGCGGCCCGAGGCAAAGTTCGACGGCCTGGATGCGCTGAAGGCGCAGATGGCTACGGATTGCGAAAACGCCCGCCAGATCCTAATTGCCACGCCGTCACCCTGACCTTGTTTCGGGGTCCATCGTGACACATGCGCGATGCCCGTTGCAGGATGGATGCTGAAACAAGTTCAGCATGACGGATTCCTCGTTTAGAGCGCAGCCCCTATGTCTGATACCCCCGAGACCAAGCGCGATTATCGCGACACCGTCTTCCTGCCGAAGACCGACTTTCCGATGAAGGCCGGCCTTGCCGCCAAGGAGCCGGCAATCCTGGCCAAATGGCTCGGCGACAATCTGTACCAGCAGCTGCGCGAGAAGCGCGCCGGGCGCGAGCGCTTCATCCTGCACGATGGCCCGCCCTACGCCAATGGCGACATCCATATGGGCCATGCGATGAACAAGGTGCTGAAGGACATCATCGTCCGCAGCCAGTCGCTGCTCGGCAAGGATGCGCCCTATATTCCGGGGTGGGCTTGTCATGGCCTGCCGATCGAGTGGAAGGTCGAGGAAGCCTATCGCGCCAAGAAGCAGAACAAGGACGAGGTGCCGGTCGATCAGTTCCGCGCCGAATGCCGGGCCTATGCCGCCAAATGGGTGGCCGTGCAGCGCGAGCAGTTCGAGCGGCTCGGCGTGATGGGCGAGTGGGACAATCCCTACCTCACCATGAATTATGCGTCGGAAGCGGTGATCGCGGGCGAATTGCTCAAGTTCGCCGAGACCGGCCAGCTCTATCGCGGCGCCAAGCCGGTGATGTGGTCGCCGGTCGAGAAGACCGCCTTGGCCGAGGCCGAGGTCGAATATGAGGACATCGTCTCGACGCAGATCGATGTGGCGTTCGAGATCGTTGAGGCGCCGAACGCGCCCGAGCTGGTCGGCGCCTATGCGGTAATCTGGACGACCACGCCCTGGACGATCCCGGTCAACCAGGCTTTGGCCTACGGGCGAGAGGTGGCCTACAAGCTTGTAGAGTTGAAAACCGGCGTGTTCGACGAATTGCCGGAACTTGAATATCTTCGTGGAAAGCGGATTCTACTCGCTTCCGACCTTGCAGAAGACTTTCTTGCTCGCCTTCATCCCCATATCGGGATGGATTGGATGACAGTGTGGGAGAACCAGCTAGGCAGTCTCGAAGGTGCTTGGGCCCGCCATCCAATGCACAAGCTTGGTGGTTTCTTCGCCAAACCCCGGCCCATGCTGCCGGGCGATTTCGTCACGACCGACAGCGGTACCGGTCTCGTCCACATGGCGCCCGATCATGGCGAGGACGATTTCCTGTTGTGCAAGGCGCACGGGATCGATCCGGTGTTCGCGGTCGAAGGCGACGGCAAATATCGCGCCGACTGGCCGTGGCTGGGTGGGCAGGGGAGCGTCATCAACCCCAAGTTCAACGCGCCGGACGGCCCGATCTGCAGCGACCTGCGCGAGGCAGGGGCGCTGCTGGCGGCGAGCGCGGACTATCAGCATAGCTACCCGCATAGCTGGCGCTCCAAGGCCAAGGTGATCTTCCGCGCGACCCCTCAATGGTTCATCGCGATGGATAAGGGGATTGCGGCGGAGATTGATGCTGACACAACTCCCTCTCCCCAGCGGGGAGAGGGCTGGGGTGAGGGGGAGCGGGGCGAAGCCGCGCGCCAAACCTCGAATTCGGGCCACCCTCACCCAACCCTCTCCCTCAAGGGAGAGGGCCCTACGAGCAATGGTGCTACGTTGCGCGAACTCGCGCTCGACGCCATCGCGCGCACCCGGTTCGTGCCGGAAAAGGGGCGCAATCGGATCCATGCCATGGTCGAGGGTCGGCCCGACTGGGTGATCTCGCGCCAGCGCGCCTGGGGCGTGCCGATCGCGCTCTACGTCAACAAGGCGACGGGCGACTATCTGCGCGATCCCGCCGTCAACGCGCGCATCGTTGCCGCGTTCGAGGTGGGCGGTGCCGACGCTTGGTTCGGCGCGGACCATCAGGCTCTGCTCGGGCCCGATTACAACGCCGCCGACTATGAGCCGCAGAAGGACATTCTCGACGTCTGGTTCGATAGCGGCTCGACCCACGCCTTCACGATCGAGGCCCGCTATGGCGAGGGTGTCCGCGCGGATCTGTATCTCGAAGGATCGGATCAGCATCGCGGCTGGTTCCAGTCGTCCTTGCTCGAAAGCTGCGGCACGCGCGGCGTGGCGCCCTACAAGGCGGTATTGACCCACGGTTTTGCGCTCGACGGTCAGGGCCGCAAAATGTCCAAGAGCCAGGGCAATGTCGTCGATCCGCTCAAGATCATCCCTGAGAGCGGTGCGGACATCCTGCGGCTGTGGGTGGCGAGCACAGACTATTTCGAGGATGTGCGGATCGGCAAGGAAATCCTCGCCGGCACGTCGGACGCGTACCGCAAGCTGCGCAACACGTTCCGCTATTTGCTGGGCGCGCTCGACGGCTTCAGCGAGGATGAGCGGGTCGAGGCGGCGGACATGCCCGACCTGGAGCGTTACGTCCTGCATCTGCTGACGCGGCTCGACACGGAATTGCTGGCGGCGACCGAGGCGTTCGAGTTCAACCGCTATGCGCGCGCATTGACCGATTTCTGCAACAACGATCTGTCCGCCTTCTTCTTCGATATCCGCAAGGATTCGCTCTATTGCGACGCCGCGGACGATCCGAAGCGGCGGGCCTATCGCACCGTGCTCGACACCTTGTTCCACGCATTGGTGCGCTACGCCGCGCCGATCCTGTGCTTCACCGCCGAGGAAGTGTGGGGCACGCGCTACCCGGATGCGGGCTCGGTCCACCTGCTTGAGTGGCCCGGGATTGATCCGGCCTGGGCGGACGATGCGCTCGCCGAACAATGGGCCGGCCTGCGCTCGCTGCGCCAGATCGTCAGCGCCGAGATCGAGCCGAAGCGGCGCGAGAAGGTGATCGGGTCGAGCCTGGAGGCGAAGGTCGCGATCGGCCTGCCCGACGATCGCGATCGGCCCAACGTCACCCATGACGAGCTGACCGAGTTGCTGATCGTGTCCGAAGCCGTGATCGACACGGTTGCGCACGGCCCGGTCGCGGTGGTGCACCGCTCGGACTATCACAAATGCGGCCGCTGCTGGCGCCTGCTGCCCGAAGTCGACGAGGACGGCGACCTGTGCGGCCGCTGCACGGAGGTGGTGGGTGCGTAAGATGCTCGTTACCTCAGAGGCTTGCGCCACCATTGCAAAGGACGCCGTCACCCCAGGGCAGGCTGGGGTCCACGGACCTTTCCTTAATTTCCATCGCGCGTTGCTGTCGACATGGACCCCAGTCTGCGCTGGGATGACGGCGGACTTGGTATGAGCGGGCAGCGCATCGGCTGGATCGTCGCGATCCTGACGCTGGCGTTCGACCAACTCGCCAAATGGTTCGTGACCGGGCCGCTGCGGCTGATGGAGGTCAATTCGATCGAGATACTGCCGATTTTCCGCCTGCAATGGGTGGCCAATCACGGTGTTTCGATGGGCTTCCTTACGGCAAGCAGCAATGCGCAGCGCTGGGCCCTGGCGCTGGGTACGGCCGTCATCGCCGCCTTTGTGGCGGTGTGGCTCGCCCGCGAGACGCGCAAGCCGGACAGCATTGCGTTGGGCATGATCCTGGGCGGTGCGCTCGGAAACATCGTCGATCGAGTCCGGCTGGGCTATGTCACGGACTTCCTGAACCTTCACTTTGGCGCATGGTCGCCCTTTTATGTCTTCAATATTGCCGACGCTGGGATTAGCGTTGGCGTAGCCTTGTTGGTGCTGCGCGCTTTTGTGACACGCGACGCGCCCGCCCCCGCGGAGAATAAAGATGGTTAAGCGTATTTTGGTTGCGGCGGTGCCGCTGGCGATGCTGACGCTCGCCGGATGCCACAGCGGCCCGAAGGGCGGCGTGTTCGCCTCACGCAAGGGCGTGCCCGACGAATTTGCGGTTGGCCGCGCGGCGCCCTTGACCGTGCCGCCGGATTTTGCGCTGGTTCCGCCCAAGCCCGGCCAGCCGCGCCCGCAGGAAGCCGACAGCTCGGCGCAGGCGCTGAACGCGCTGTTCGGCGGCCAGCGTCCGGTCAGCCAGGGCGAAGCGGCGCTGACCGCCGCCGCCGGTGCGCCGCCGCCGCCGGGCATCCGATCGGAAGCCGGCGATCCCGATACGACGACCGTCAACAAGGGGGCCAATACCCAGGCCATCCTGAAGGCGCCCCCGTCGACCAACCCGGCTGCCAACGCCAGTACGCCGCAATAAGGCGGAGTTATGCCTTTAGCGTTCGTGCTGAGCCTGTCGAAGCACCGCCCTTCTTCTGCGCTGAAAAAGACGGCCCTTCCACAAGCTCAGGGCGAACGGTGATCGGGGCGATCAGGACAAGCTTCTCATGACAACGCGCGAAAGCCATGTAGACGCAGTCGATCTGGTGATCCTGCCGCCCTCGCGCGATCTGGGAGACGGTTTCACCGTCCGGCGCGCCTTGCCCCAGCCGCAGCGGCGGATGGTCGGGCCGTTCATCTTCTTCGATCAGATGGGGCCGGTGGAGTTGCGCGACGGCCAGGGGCTGGACGTGCGGCCCCATCCGCATATCGGCCTCGCCACGATCACCTATCTGATGGACGGGGAGATCCTGCACCGCGACAGCCTGGGTTCGGTCCAGTCGATCCGCCCTGGCGAGGTCAATTGGATGAGCGCAGGCAGCGGCATCGTCCATTCCGAACGCAGCCCTGATACGGCGCGCCATGGCGGAGCCAAGCTGTTCGGCTTGCAATTGTGGGTGGCGCTGCCGGCCAGCCAGGAGGAAAGCGCACCCTCCTTCGCGCACCATGATGCCACCGACATCCCCTCCGGCACCTTTGATGGCGTCACCGTCCGGCAGATCGTCGGCGCCATGGACGGTCTGTCCTCGCCGGTGAAGACGCTGTCCGAGATGGTCTATGCCGAAATCGTGATGGCGCCGGGAACCCGCTACCGCGTGCCGAGCGAGCAGATCGAGCGTGCTTTCTATCTCATCGATGGCGCGGTGACGGTGGACGGCCAGCCTTTTGGACCGAGCGAACTGGTGATCCTGAAACCGCATGCCGAGATCGTGCTTGCGAGCGAACGCGGCGCCCGGCTGGTGATCGTGGGCGGCGAGCCGTTCCCTGAGCAGCGCCTTATCTATTGGAACTTCGTGTCGAGCCGCGCGGAGCGGATCGAACAGGCCAAGCAGGATTGGCGCGAACGGCGTTTTGCCGCGGTGCCGGAGGAACATGAGTTCATCCCGCTGCCCGCCGAGCCGGCGCCGCCTGTACGATATCCGTAACGCACCGCACCACGATGCGGCCCGGTTCTTCGGGTGAAGAAAGACAGGGGGGCGCCAAGCTCAGCCACGGCTATGGCGCGCATCGGCTTTACCCCCTGACGGCCAACTGCAACTGCCCCTCCGGCGTGAGCAGCACTTCCAGATCGTCATAGCCGCCGATCACGGGATGCACCGTTTCCATCGGGCTGGCATGGGTGGCGCCGATCACCACCACCTGCATCCCCGCAGCTTCAGCGGCCGCGATTCCGGCGGCGGCATCCTCCCATACGAGACACTGTGCAGGCGAGACGCCGAGGCGCTCGGCCGCGAGCAGGAAGCAATCGGGCGCGGGCTTGCCGCGCGCGACATCATCGGCAGTTACCAGAAGCGGCGGGTCGATAAGGCCTGCCGCCGCGATGCGCCGTTCCGCCAGGGTCCGCGGTGCCGAGGTGACGAGCGCCCAGCGATCCCGCGGCAATGCTCGCAGGAACATGTCCGCGCCGGATATGGCGACGACGTCGTCCAGATCCTCCATCTCCGCCTGGGTGAGCGCGGCATATTCCGTTTCGACGTCGAGGTGGGGCGCCCAGCGGTGGATCGTCTCGACCGCCCGCATGCCGTGCATGGTCGGCTGGATCTGCGCGAAATCGAGCCCGTGGCGCTCTGCCCAATTCTTCCAGCAGCGATTGGCCGAGGCGATGCTGTCGAGCAGCGTCCCGTCCATGTCGAACAGGAAGGCCGCGAAGCTGCGGTCCGTCGGGATCGTCGTCATGTCAGCCTTTCAAAGCGTGGCGAAGCGCCGGCCCGTCAATCGAACCATCGGCCAGCTTGGCCAGCAGCAAGGCGGATAATTGGGCACGTTCGACGAAGCTTTCGCCCCAAGCAAATTCCCGCTCGCTATGAATATCGCCGCCCCGCACGCCCAACGTGTCGATGCCGGGTAGCCCTGCCGCAAACAGGTTATTGCCCTCGCACACACCTCCGGACGGCGCCCAGGCGATCGTCTGGCCGATCAGCGCGCCCGTCGCCCGGACCGCATCGAACAGCGCCTGCTGCGCGGGAACGAACGGCTTGGGCGGGCGGGTGATGCGGCCATGCAGATCCAAGGTGATCCCGTCCCCTTCGCCGTCCGTCATGGCTTCCCGAATGGCGGTTTCCAGCCAGGCTTCGGCGGCCGCGTCGGGCAGGCGGGCGTTGAAGCGCAGGACGGCAATGTCCGGCACCATGTTCAGCGGCGCACCACCGTCGATCCGTGCGACATTGACAGTGACGCCTTCGCGCTGGCCGTTAAGCGCGTCGAGCGCCTGGGCGATGCGGGCCGCGGCCAGGATGGCGTTACGGCCGCTCGCAAAGTCGCGCCCGGCATGCGCTGCGCGCCCGGTAATGCGCAGGTGAAAATTGCCCGAACCTTTACGGGCGGAGACAAGCGTTCCGTCCGCAAGTGCGGGCTCATAGGTCATGCCGACATGGGCCGCCGCGCCAAGCTCCGCCAGCAGATGGGCGGATGCGAGCGAGCCCGTTTCCTCGTCCGGCGACAGCAGAACTGTGTAGCCGAGCGCGTCGGCGGCGGGATGCGCTTCGAATGCTGCCAGGGCGGCCAGCATCACGCTGATGCCGCCTTTCATGTCCGCGATACCCGGACCGTGCAGCGCTCCGTCCTCACGCGTGGTGACGCTGCGGAACCTCGTCTCGGCAGGATAGACGGTGTCGTAATGGCCGGTCAGAGCGATTTGCACCGGCGCCTGTGGTCTGACGCGCAGGCGCAGCGCATCGGCGGAAGGCACAGTCTGCACCGTGCCGTCGGAGGCAACCGCCTGCGTCGGGGCAAGGCGGATGCGATCCACATCGCCCAGTCGCGCCATGGTCGTGACCAGCGGTGTGGCCATCTCGGTCAGGCCGTCCAAATTGTGGCTGCCGCTGTTGATCGCGCACCATTCGATCGCACGCGTGACGATGAAGTCCCCCTGCTGCGCCACCCTTTCCAGCATGGCGCGATCAGGCGGCGTCAGCGCCGGCGAGGGCGAGGCATCAGTCAGGCGTGATGCTCTTGCGCGAATGCGGCGGCGGCGCCGTACAGGCCTGGCTGGGGATGGGTGATGAGCTTGACCGGTATATCGGACATCATCCGCTCGAACCGGCCCTTGGCGACGAAGCGTTGCGCGAAACCGGAGCGGGGCAGGTGATCCGCTAACCGCAGGCCAAGGCCGCCGGCGATGACCACACCGGTTGCGCCCTGCGCCAGCGCGATATCGCCTGCGACAGCCCCCAATGACAGGCAGAAACGGTCGAGCGCGGCGGCGGCGAGGCTATCGCTCCCCTCCAGTGCGGCAGTCCATAAGGTCTTGTCGTCGCTGGGCGCGACGGAGCGGCCTTCCAGCGTCGATAGTGCGCCATAAATGTTGGTAAGGCCCGGGCCGGAAACGACCCGCTCGGCCGAGACACGGCGATAGCGACTGCGCAGTGTCTTGACGATTGCGTCCTCGATCGGGTCGAGCGCGGCATAATCGATATGGCCGCCCTCGGTTTCTCCGACATGGTAGGTGCCATCCTGGCAGAGGACATACGCGACGCCGAGCCCGGTGCCGGGCCCGACGACGCTGATGACTCCCTTGGACGGAAGATTGTGCTGCGGGCCGCAGAGATGGCGCAGATGCTGCGGGTCGCAGCGGGCGACCGCATGCGCCACCGCACCGAAATCGTTCACCACCGTATAGCGGTCCATGTTGAGCTTTTCCGGGATCAGCGCGGGCCGGATGATCCAGGGATTGTTGGTGAGCTTCAGCACCTCACCATGGACCGGCCCGGCGAACGCAATGGCGGCGTTGCGGGGCAGCGGCTCCTGCTGCTCGTCGGCAAACGCCTCCAGCGCCAGTTGCAGACTGGCATGCTCCGCCGTCTTGAAGGTCGATTCGGGGCTGAGGCTGACGACGCGACCGTCCTCAACCTCGGCCAGGGCGAAACGCGCGTGCGTACCGCCGATGTCAATCGTTACCAGCTTCGTCGCCAATGTTCGTCTTCCCGTGCGGCTCTGTGGTCGGGCCCTCCGTCGCCCCTACGAAGGCGGGGCGGAATAGGAAAGGACCAATTGCTCCGCGGCACGACGCACGCTTAACCAGCGATCGCGCTCGTCCATCGCATCCGCCAGGGCGCGATGGCGGGGCGGCCGGTTTTGCCCGGGATCACGTGCAGCTTCGACCAGTGCGGTGACGATCGCATCTTCGCGATCCGGTGGAACATGGCCCTGGACGATGGCGCGCGCGGTGTCGCGCCGAACCTCCAGCGTCGCGCGCAGGCGCAGCGCATGGCGCGGCAGGCCCGAGGCGCGGAGGAGCGTGCTGAGCCATTTCCCATCCCACGACGGCGCGCTTGCCGAGAGGTCGTGGCCGGACAGGCGCTCGACCATCCGGCGCGCGACCGCATCATGCGGCGTGCCGTCGCGCAGTAGGGTGTCGCGCGGGATATGATGGATCGCCTCGGCGCGGGGATCCCAATCGCCCCAACCTGGGGCAGGACGGATGAGATAGGTTTCGTTCTGCCCATCCTCGAAGATCCATGCCACCTCGATCGGATAGGATGGTTTGGCGAGCGAGGACGCTTCGAAATCCAGGAAGACCAACATCATCCTGCAACGCGCCGTGTGGAGAGGCGATGCATCGTCCGTTGGTTCGGCGCGTTCGGCCCCATATGCTGGACGTGCGGACCCTTCTCGAACGACAGATCCATGATCTGGTCGGCCATGGTACGGGCGATATCGATCTCATGCATGGCGATTGCGGGCTGTTCGGCCCCCAGTCGGCGTCGTGGAAAGTCCATGCCGACTTCACCACCATGATGATCGGCGGCATCGCCGCGTTGCTCATGCAGATGCTCCATCCCGGCGCGCTCGCCGGCGTATGGGATCATTCCAACTTCCGCCATGACATGCTGGGACGGCTGCGCCGGACCGCGCAATTCGTGGCCGCGACGACCTATGGCTCAACCGAGGAGGCGGAACGGCTGATCACGCGTGTGCAGACCATTCATGATCGCGTTTCCGGCGTGCTCCCGGACGGGACGCCATACTCCGCCAACGATCCAGATCTCCTGACCTGGGTCCATGCGGCCGAAGTCGCCTGCTTCCTGGAAGCCTATATACGCTATCGCGATCCGGACTTTCCGATTGCCGAGCAGGATCGTTACCTGGCGGAAACCGCGATCGTCGCGCGGCGCCTCGGCGCGGAAGGGGTGCCGGCGACGCGGGCAGCGCTCGACCACTATCTGCGCGATATTCGCCCACAGCTGCGCAGCGACGCGCGCACGCGCGAAGTGTCGGGTGCCCTGCTCAAGCAATCCGCCCCGAATGCCGCCTTGGTGCCGGTGGGAACGCTGATGATGCAGGCCGGGATCAATCTCTTGCCGGGTTGGGCTGCGCGCATGCATGGTCTGCGCACCGTGCCTGCGCCTGCGATCCGCGCCGGGGTTCATGGCGTCGGCACGCTGATCCGCTGGGCGTTGCGCGATACGTCCGCCAAGCAGGCGCAACGGCGCGTCGCGCTCGGCTAGCTCCTAAGACTCGGGCCTGTCGTCAGCGGCCCAGAAGATTGTCCACCAGCGCCCCCAAGGTCGCGAAACCGCTGGTGGCGATGCCCTGGGTGGTTTCGCGCATCGATCCGGGCAACAGCGCGCGGCCGAATCCCAACTTCGTGGATTCCTTCATGCGCAGCGCACCATGCGCAACGCCGCGCACTTCGCCGGACAGCGAAACCTCGCCAAAGGCGACCGTATCCGCCGCGATGGGCCGTTCCGCCAGTGCCGAGACCAATGCCGCCGCGACCGCCAGATCCGCGCCCGGATCCGCGATCCGATAGCCGCCCGAGACGTTCAGATAGACTTCGCAGGTCGAGAAGCTGAGGCCACAGCGCGCTTCCAGCACCGCGAGGATCATGGCGAGGCGGCCACTATCCCAGCCGACGACCGCGCGGCGCGGGGTGGCGCCGCTGGCGAGGCGGACGACCAGCGCCTGGATCTCGACCAGCACCGGCCGCGTGCCTTCCATCGCGGGGAAGACGATCGCGCCGCTGATCGCCTCGCCGCGCTCGGTGAGGAACAGGGCGGAGGGATTGGTGACTTCATCCAGGCCGAGCTGGCCCATCGCGAACACGCCGATTTCGTCCGTGCCGCCGAAGCGGTTCTTCACGGCGCGCAGGATGCGATATTGATGGCTGCGCTCGCCTTCGAAGCTGAGCACCGTATCGACCATATGTTCCAGCACGCGCGGGCCCGCGATCGAGCCGTCCTTGGTGACATGGCCGACCAGGACGAGGGCGCTCCCGCGCTCCTTGGCATAGCGGATCAGCTCCTGTGCGGACGCACGGACCTGGCTGACCGTGCCGGGCGCGCCCTCGATCAGATCGGAGTGCATCGTCTGGATCGAATCGATGATCAGCAGGGCGGGCGGGGCGCCGCTGTCCAGCGTCGTCAAAATGTCTCGCACCGAGGTTGCGGTGGCGAGCTGCACCGGCGCGTTGCCCAACCCCATCCGTCGCGCCCGCAGCCGAACCTGATCGGCCGCCTCCTCGCCAGAGATGTAGGTAACGCGCGCGCCGGACGTCGCCAGCCTTGCCGCTGCCTGCAACAGCAGGGTCGATTTACCAATGCCGGGATCGCCGCCGATCAGCGTGGCCGATCCCGCGACCAGACCTCCGCCCAATGCGCGATCGAGTTCGCCAATGCCGGTGACCAGCCGCGGCGGCAGCGCGACGTCGGTGTCCAGCCCGCTGACGAGGATGGTGCGGCCGCCCGAACGCAGATCATGCTTGGCGGCGAACGGCGTCACCACCCCGCTGCCGGTTTCCTCCACCAGCGTATTCCACTCGCCGCAATCGACGCATTGGCCCTGCCACTTGCTGGAGACGCTGCCGCATAGCTGGCAGGTATATCGGCGTTGAGGCTTTGCCATCGTGGTCCCGTCGATCGAACGAAGCAAGAACATAGCGGTGCCAGGACGTGCTGGCAATGTGACACTGGCCATGCCGTCGTTTCGGTCCTAATCTCGAGCCATGGCCTTTCTGCGCACCCTCTTCTGGATCGTCGTCACGGTGATCGTGGTGGTGTTCTCAATCCGGAATTGGTCCGCGGTGACGATCAGTCTGTTCGGCGATCTGCAGGCCGACGTGAAGCTGCCGGTGCTGCTGCTGATCATGTTCCTGATCGGCTTTGTGCCGCCTTATGCATGGCATCGCGCCTTTCGCTGGCGGCATGCGCGCAAGCTGGCGCTGGTCGATCGCGTGGCGGCGCCTACGGTCGTTCCCGCAGCGTCTGCTGCATCCCCAGCGCCTATGCCGGTGCCGCCACAGCCCGCTTATCTTCAGGAGGCTCCGGCATCCCCGCCGCAGACGCCGGATCCGTTCAAGGCAGATTGATGTTCAGCCGTATCTACGTGGCGATCGACACGCCCGATCTCGCCCAGGCCGTCCGTTTGGCGAACAAGGTGAAGGGGCATGTTGGTGGCCTGAAGCTGGGCCTGGAATTTTTCTCGGCCCATGGCCAGCATGGGGTGCGGGAGCTTGCGGCGCTGGGACTGCCGATCTTCCTCGACCTGAAACTGCATGACATCCCCAATACCGTGGCCAGCGCCATCCAGGCCCTGCATGGGGTTGCGCCGTCCATATTGACGATCCACGCCGCGGGCGGCCGCGCGATGATGGAGGATGCCAAGGCAGCCGCCCCGCCTTCAACCAAGGTGGTCGCAGTGACCGTGCTCACCAGCCTGGATGCGGACGATCTCGGATCGATCGGCGTCGGCGGCGACGAACATCAGCAGGTCGAGCGGCTGACGGCGCTGGCGCATGAATCCGGTCTCGACGGGGTCGTGTGTTCCGGCTTCGAGGTCGCGGCCGCGCGCAAATTGTGGCGCGATGGCTTCTTCGTCGTTCCGGGCGTGCGCCCGGCGGGCGGCGCGAGCGGCGACCAGAAACGTGTCATGACGCCGCGTCAGGCGCTCGATAATGGCGCGTCGATCCTGGTGATCGGACGTCCCATCACGCGCGCCGAAGATCCGGACGCGGCTGCCCGCGCCATCGCCGCAACACTTTGAAGTTACGCCTGTCGGCTTACGCCCACAGCACGATTGCGCGCGCCCGAACCCCTTCTTAAAGAGATTTTAAATAATCGAGAGGGGCTTCGGGCATGAAGATTACGCGCATCCTGATCACGGCCGCGATGCTGGCTGCGGCGGCGCCGGTGGGAGCCGCCACGGCGCCGCTGGCCTGGCAGAATAAGGCGTTGTCGGCGGATGCGCGCGCCAACCTGCTCGTCAACGCCATGACGGTCGATGAGAAGCTGGTCCTGGTGACGAGCTATTACGGCACGCAGGTTGATCGTAATCAATATCGCCATCCCGACGCGCGTCGCCAATCGGCGGGCTTCGTGCCGGGCGTGCCTCGCCTGCATTTCACGCCGCAATGGCAGACCGACGCGGGCAGCGGTGTCGCCACCCAAGGGGTGGCCGTCGCCGATCTGCAGCGCACCGCGCTTCCCGCGGGCATCCTCACCGCCGCTACCTGGAATCCGGATCTTGCGGTGAAGGGCGGCGCCATGATCGGCGCGGAAGCCCGCGCATCCGGCTTCAATACGATGCTGGCCGGCGGCGTGAACCTGCTGCGCGAGCCCGGAAACGGCCGCAATTTCGAATATGGCGGCGAGGATCCGTTGCTGGCGGGGACGATGGTGGGCGCGATCGTGCGCGGTATCCAATCCAACCACATCATCACGACCGTCAAGCATTTCGCCTTTAACGATCAGGAGCGGCGGCGCACTACGGTCAACATCCTGGTGGACGAGCCGTCGGCGCGCATGTCCGATCTGCTCGCCTTCCAGATCGCGATCGAGCAGGGCAATCCCGGCGCGATCATGTGCAGCTACAATCTGGTCAATGGCGAGTGGGCCTGTCAGAATCCGTGGCTGCTCAACACGGTGCTGAAGGGCGACTGGGGATATCAGGGCTTCGTCATGTCCGATTGGGGCGCGATGCACGATACGGTCAAGGATGCGCTGGGCGGGCTCGATCAAGAAGCGGGCGTGCAGGAGCCCAAGGATTATGTCTATCGCGACAAGCTGAAGGCGGCGATCGCGGACGGACGCGTGCCGATGTCGGTGCTCGACGACAAGGTGCGGCGCATCGCTCGCGCCCTCATCGCCAGCGGCGCCGCCGACAATCCCCCGACCGCCGATCAGCCGATCGATTTCGCGGCGCACGAAGCGATCAGTCAGGCCGATGCCGAAGAAGGTATCGTGCTCCTGAAGAATGAGGGGCAAATATTGCCGCTCGCAGCGTCAGCACAACGGATCGCGATCATCGGCGGCCATGCCGACGTCGGCGTGCTGACAGGTGGCGGCTCGGCACAGGTCTATCCCCGCGGCGGATCGGCGGTGCAGGGGGAGGGTCCGAAGACCTGGCCGGGCCCGATCGTCTATGCCCCGTCTTCGCCGCTCAAGGCGCTGCAGGCGGAACGCCCGGCGGCAAAGATTGCCTGGGCGGACGGCAGCAATGTGTCGGCGGCCGAGACCGCGGCACGTGACGCCGACGTTGCCATCGTCTTCGTCACGCAATGGACAGCGGAATCGCTCGATTTCCCGCTGACGCTGCCGGACAATCAGGATGCGCTGGTGGACGCGGTTGCCCGCGCCAACCCCAACACGATCGTGGTGCTGCAGACGGGGGGACCCGTGCTGATGCCCTGGATCGATCGGGTCAAAGGCGCGCTGGAGGCCTGGTATCCCGGCAGCAAGGGCGGCGAAGCCATTGCGCGCATCCTCACCGGCAAAGTGAATCCCTCCGGCCATCTGCCGGCGACCTTCGGCCGTGCCGCCGCTGATTGGCCGCGGGCGGAGATAGACGGATTGAACCGGGGCGAGAAAGAGGTCTTCGACGTTCGCTTCACCGAGGGGGCTGCGGTCGGCTACAAATGGTTCGACAAGAACGGCACGCGCCCGCTCTTCCCGTTTGGACATGGCCTGTCTTATACCAGCTTTACCCAGGGCGGTCTGAAAGCGGGCGTCAAAGGCGGCACGATATCGGCCAGCTTCAGCGTGCGAAATGACGGACAGGCGGCCGGAAAATCGGTCGCCCAGATCTATGTGGCACCCGTGAATGGCGGCTGGGAAGCGCCCAAGCGGTTGGGCGGCTTTGCCAAACTGGCCTTGGCGCCCGGCCAAATCAAACAGGCATCGGTCATGGTCGACCCGCGCCTGCTGGGCATGTGGGACAGCGCAAAGCCTGGCTGGACGGTGGCCGCGGGCCAATATCGGGTGACCTTGGCGACTTCGGCGGTTGATCCCGGCACCAGTGTGATCGTCACACTGCCGGCGTCGCATTGGCCGGCCGGCCACGGCGTTGCGCAATAAGCAACCGCCAAGCAAAGGATGCTGCGCCGCGTGGCAAAAGGGCTGGCGGCCTAGGGCCTCGCTGGATCGGCCATCTTCATCAGGGCCGCACTGGCAACTGATCACGCCTGAACGATCGGCCGGCGGCGGCGCTACGGCGCGCCGCTCTTGCCGTGCACCATAGTCGCGGCAATGCAGGAATTCCTTGCCAAAGGAGGGCGTCCGAGCATTTCTGACGGCGGACGGCAACAGGACCTGCGATGATGAGGCGCGTGTGATGGCCCGGATAGCGGTTTACAGCTCCAAGGGCGGGGTGGGGAAAACGACCATCGCCGTCAATCTCGCCTGGGCGGCGGCGACGCTTTCGAGCCGCCGAACCTTGCTGTGGGATCTGGACGCGCAAGGGGCCGCCAGCTTCATCCTCCGCCCGAACCGTTCCGGCGGCGACGAGGCACGCGCCGTGATCGAGCGGGATCTTGCGCCGCGCAAGCTGATCGTTCCAACGCCTGTTCCGAACCTCGATCTGCTGCCCGCCGACGCCTCGCTACGCACGCTCGATCTGCTGTTTGCCGAGATCGACAGCAAGAAGCGGCTGCTGCGCATTTCCGAGGCGCTCGACAAAAACTATGATCGGATCATCATCGATTGCCCGCCAGGATTGGGCGTGACCGCCGATCAGATCATCCGCGGAGCCTCCCTCATCGTTTTGCCGGTGATCCCGTCGACCTTGTCCAGCCGGGCGGCCGGCGAGCTTATCGAGCACCTGGGGGGACGCAAGGGCGCGCCGCCGGTCGTGCCGGTCTTCAACCTGGTCGACCGCCGACGCCTGGCGCATCGCACCGCTTTGGCGGCCGCGCCCGACCAGCATGTGCTGCCGATGGCGAGCATGGTCGAACAGATGGCGGACCGTCATGCGCCGGTGGGCACCTATGCCGGGCGGTCGCCGGTGACCGGTGTTATCTCGGCGCTGTGGCGGGATATCGAACGCCGCGTGGCGGCGGATTGAGCCGCGGACCAGAGCAAGCGCAGTGGCTGCACGGAAGCTGTTCTTCGACGGGGGATGCCGCCCCAACCCAGGGCCGATCGACGTCGCGGTAGTGGCCAGAGGCCAGACCTATCTTAAGAGGGGGATTGCCGTTGGCACGAACGATGATGCCGAATGGCAGGCGCTGCTTTACGCCTTGGACGTTGCGCGCGATCTCGGCATAGCGGACCCGCTTTTCGTGGGAGATTCCACCCTTGTCGTGCAACAGGCCAGCGGCGCGTGGCCCGCTCGTTCGGCGAACCTTCAGGCGCATTTGGCCACCTTCGGACGCAGGGCTGAAGCTTTCGATCGGATAAGCCTGCGACATGTTCGCCGCAGTCACAATCTTGCCGGAATAGCGCTTGAGAGAGCCCGCGCAGGATTGGGATTTGGCGGCATGATATCAGCTTCGCCGGAATGACGGATCGCTGCCATTACTGCGCGCCGGTAAGATCAGCCAAAGAACATGCAGACGAAAGATCATATAAATGCTGCAGTGCAAAAATGCGGGTTAACTTCATCCCTGCTTTGTGGTCAAAGGCCCAAGGCATGTTCCCTTCGATCCAAGTAACGAGGCGATAGACTCTATGCGTATTGCAATGATCGGCACCGGCTATGTCGGCTTGGTGTCCGGCGCATGCCTGTCTGATTTTGGTCATACCGTCACCTGCGTTGACAAGGCGGAGGAGAAGATTGCCGCGCTGAAGCGTGGCGTCATGCCGATCTTCGAACCGGGCCTTGCCGATCTGGTCGAGAGCAACGTCCGGGCGGGACGGCTGACGTTCACGACCGATCTGGCCGCGGGGGTGGAAGATGCCGACGCCGTGTTCATCGCGGTGGGCACCCCTTCGCGGCGCGGCGACGGTCATGCCGATTTGAGCTATGTCTTCGCGGCCGCCAAGGAAATTGCCGAGCATATCACCAAACCGTGCGTGATCGTCACGAAGTCGACCGTTCCTGTCGGCACGGGAGACGAGGTAGAGCGGATCGTGCGGGAAGTCGGGGCGACGGCATGGGTGGTCTCCAATCCGGAATTTCTGCGCGAAGGTGCCGCGATCGAAGATTTCAAGCGTCCCGATCGCATCGTTGTTGGTACCGAGGATGAGGAAGCGGTGGCGGTCATGCGTGAGGTCTACCGGCCTTTGTCGCTGAACCAGGCGCCTTTGATGTTCACCGGGCGCCGGACGGCGGAAATCATCAAATATGCGGCCAATGCTTTCCTGGCGACCAAGATCACGTTCATCAACGAGATTGCCGATCTGTGCGAGGCCGTGGGCGGAGACGTGAAGGACGTCTCGCGCGGGATCGGGTTGGACAATCGCATCGGTTCCAAGTTCCTGCATGCCGGGCCGGGCTATGGCGGGTCCTGCTTCCCCAAGGATACGCTGGCACTGCTGAAGACGGCGCAGGACAACGATGTTCCGCTACGGGTCGTCGAGTCCGTCGTCCAGGTCAACGAAGCGCGCAAACGCGCGATGGGGCGCAAGGTGATCAAGGCGCTGGGGGGCGACGCGCGTGGCAAGGTGGTCGGGATCCTGGGTCTCACCTTCAAGCCGAATACGGACGACATGCGGGATGCGCCGTCATTGGCGTTGATCCAGGCTCTGCAGGATGCGGGAGCGATCGTGAAGGCGTATGACCCGGAGGGTTTGGAACAGGCGCGTCCCCTGCTGTCCAATGTCGAGTTCGGGACGGAGCCCTATCAGGTCGCAGAAGGCGCTGACGCGTTGGTGATCGTGACAGAATGGGATGCGTTCAGGGCACTGGATCTGAAGCGTATCGCGTCTGTGTTGAAGACGCCGATCCTGGTTGACCTGCGCAACATCTATCCGCCCGAGCAGGTTGAACGGGCAGGTCTGTCATATTGGAGTATAGGTCGACGCTAGGTCAGACGGACCGCTGGGGAATAGAGGGGGTCGTGGGGGATAACGTAACATCGGGTTTCACAAATTTGCGGGCCCGTGCCCGGCAGTCGCGCAAGGCCGTTCTGCGATGGCGCTTGTTCGAGATGCTGGCGCTGGGAGATATCGTCGCTGTGCTGGGGGGCATGGCGGCGGCATCGCAATTCCGAACGCATGAAGCTTGGTCCGAGCAGACGGTGAAAGTTTTGCTTGTGCTGCTTCCCTTCTTCCTGGGGCTTTCTCTCAATAATCATGCCTATGGCGTGACCGTGCTGCGCGATTGGCGGATCGGAGTTCGTCGCTCGCTTTACGCTCTGATTATGACCGGTTTTATCGTTGTTGGCATCGGGTTCGCCCTCAAGGTGAGCTCGGAATATTCGCGATTGGCGATCATCGTCGGCTTCTTTATTTCCGCTGCCCTGCTGATCCTGTTCCGGTATCTCGTGAAGCAGGCCGTGACATGGCTGATGGCGGACAACCTGCATGAAGAGGTCGTTCTGTGCGATGGCGTTGCCACCGTGGCCTTGCCGGATGCGAAGATCATCCATGCCGAAACCTACGGCCTGCGGCCTATCCTCACCTCGGCCCAGATGCTCGACCGGATCGGCAAGGCGCTGCGCAATGCGGATCGGGTGATCGTCATATGTGAGCCGGAAAGGCGCCAGGCCTGGACACGCGCGCTTAAAGGCTTGGGCGTCAATATCGAAGTGCTCATTCCCGAAGTCGAACAACTGGGCCTGCTGGCGACGTCCAGCTATGGCAACCAGCTGACGGCGCTGGTCGCGCGTGGACCACTCGGCACGCGCGATGAAATTGTGAAGCGTGCCTTCGATCTGTCGGTTCTATTCCTCATCTTGCCGCCCTTCTTATTGATCACGCTGTTGGTGGCGGTCGCGATCAAACTGGACGATGGCGGCCCGATCTTCTTCGTCCAGAACCGTATCGGGTTGGGCAATCGCCAGTTCCGAATGTACAAATTCCGCAGCATGCGCGTTGCGCAGAATGATGCGGAGGGACATCGGTCGACCAGTCGGACCGACGATCGCATAACCCGGGTGGGGCGTCTGCTGCGCAAGACAAGCGCCGATGAATTACCGCAGCTCTTCAACGTGTTGAAGGGAGACATGAGTATTGTGGGGCCGCGTCCGCATGCGATCGGGTCTACCGCAGGCGACGCATTATTCTGGGAGGTCGATGAGCGTTATTGGCTGCGTCACGCCGCCAAACCCGGCTTGACTGGCCTTGCCCAGGTCCGCGGCTTTCGCGGCGCCACATCCACTGCGGCGGATCTCACCAATCGCATCCAGGCCGATCTCGAATATCTGACCGGATGGACCCTGAAGCGCGACGTGCGCATTCTGATCGCCACGCTGAAGGTCATATTGCACCCCAACGCCTTCTGACGCGCTCAGGGCGAAACATTAACGAGGCACGCGTCGCTTGTTCCGCGACGGTGCCCCTTAACGCGCTGAAGTTCAGAGATCAGAAGACCCGTTCCGGTACCCTAATGATATCACCAGGCATGATGATGTCGTTGGGCGCAACCCGCTGTTCCTTCTTTTCGGGATCGCTGGAGCGGATCACCATCGCTCGGTCCTTCTTGCCACGATAGGTATAGCCGCCCGCCAGCGCGATCGCGTTCAGGACGGTCATGCCGCTGACATAAGGATATTTGCCCGGCTCCTTTACCTCGCCAAGAACGTAGAAGGGTCGATAGTTCAGAACTTCGATCGCGACCGACGGATTTTGAAGATACCCTTCTTTCAGCTTGCTGACGATGATCGCCGTGACCTCAGGAATGGTCTTGCCCTGCACCTTGATCGATCCGATCAATTGCAACGCCAGCGTGCCGGAGCCGTCGACTTCATATTCGCCCGAAAGCGTCTCTTCGTTGAAAACCGTTATCCGGACCTTGTCGCCCGAACCCAGGCGATAGGCCGCAGAATCACCGGCCGTCGCCAAGTCGGTTGCCGCGGTGGCAACCGCTGCCTTTTCGGCCGAAGGGGCGGCGTTTTGTGCAAGAGCAGGCGACATGGTGCCGGACAGAAGCGCAAGCAGGCCGAGAACCGCTTTAATCCCCATAATCAACTGATCCCATTTTTGCACAATTTTGCCCCGGCGTTCATAAGCGCGGACACTGCCATGCCAAAACGCTTTTTCTTTCGCCGTCCGCCGGCGCCAATAGCCGATCACCGCTTGCCCGATGGTGAACGTATCTATGCGATAGGCGATGTCCATGGCCATCTCGCCAGCCTCGACAAGGTCGAAGCGAAGATCCTGGCAGATCTCGGCGCGCGCCCCGCCCCGACGCGAACAAGCGTCATTTTCCTCGGCGACTATATCGATCGCGGCGCAAGTTCGCGTGAGGTTATCCAGCGGCTTTGTTCGCGGAGCTTTGCGGGGCTTCCGGCACGCTTTCTGATCGGCAATCACGAAGATGCTATGCTACATTTTCTTTCCAGTCCTCGCGACGGAGCGGATTGGCTGAGTTTCGGTGGGACGGCAACGCTGGCGAGCTACGGCATCTTCACAGGCGCAGCGCTCACTACGAGCAAGTTGCCCGAGATAGCCCGAAAGCTGCAGCAAGCCCTTCCTGCAGAGCATATGGAGTTCCTGCGAAGTCTCGAATTGTTCATCGAGGCAGAAGGATTTCTGTTTGTTCATGCCGGGATAAGACCAGCCGTGCCACTGGCGAAGCAAACCCGCCGCGATCTGTTGACGATACGCGAGCCTTTTCTATCGCACTGCGGCGAAACGCAGTGGCGAGTCGTTCACGGTCACACGATTGTAGCCGAACCGATTATTTCCCAGAACAGGGTGTCGCTTGATATAGGGGCCTATGCTACGGGTAACCTTGCCTGCGCAGCGATCGAGGGAGGCGAGGTGCTGATCTTGTGATCGCACTGCAACATAAGTGCACGAATCGTGTCGGATTTAGACTAAAGCCATTTACTCCTCCCCCGTTTCTGGTACCGGGAGGGGGCGGTAGAGCGATTGCGCTACTGGCGGAACGCAACAGGGGATAGAGGTTGATCATGACCATTGGCAAGATTGGTGCCGCGCCTCTGCGGCGGGCCGCTTTGCTCGGGGCGCTACTGTCAGCATCGGTGGCCGGTGTGGCATTGGCGCAGGATCAGGCTTCTGCGCCGGCCGGTGTCGCCGTTGCTGCCGATACCGTCACCCAGCTCCAGGCGGCGACGACGCCGGAGCAGGTCAATGACATCATTGCCGTTGCCAGCATCAACGCGACGCCCGATCAGATCGCGGCGTTGGTATCTGCTGCTGTTGCGGCTCATCCGAATTTCGCAACCTCGATCGTGTCGGCTGCTGCGGCTGCGCATCCTGAGGCGGTAAACCAGATTGCGGCTGCGGCCGTATCGGCTCTGCCGGCGGACCAGCAGGCGAATGCCGCGGCTGCCATTGTTGCTGCGGCTTCGGGTGGCGCCGGCGTGCCCGCGACTTCGGTGGCGAATGCGGTCTCTGCGACCAATGGCAATGTCGGGCCGGCGGATGCTTTGGCTAGTGCGGCGCTCAACGCCGGGCCGTTGCAGCTTGCTGGCCTTCCGCCGGTCGGCGTTGCGAATCGCGATACTGTTGTGTCCTTCACGCCCACGGCGGGTGAGCAGGCGGCGATCCCGGTACCGGATACGGCTACGACGCCACCGGATACGACTGCGGCAGAGCCGCCGGCGACGGATCCTTCCAAGGGCAATAGCGGCAGCCCGACCTGATTTGATGGCGGGCCGTCTTGGGGGCGGCCATGCACTGCATCATTGTTCATATTGCTAACGGGGGGAAGCTATGCGCTTCACAGCCTATCTCGCGGCTTCGACCGCGCTCGTCCTTGCTACGTCTGCCTATGCGCAGACAACGAGCACCATTCCGCCACGGGTGAATAACAGCGTTGCCAGTCAAAGCGCCTTGCCTGATCGCACGACCAGCCAGGTTGTCGCAGACGATGATGCCGCGCGTCTGGCGCTGCAGCCTGTTGGCGCACGCTTTGGATCGTTCACGCTCTTTCCGAAGCTGGAAACGCAGCTGACGTACAATGACAATATCTACGCCTTGCAGAACAAGACGGACGATTTCATTGCCCGTATAAGCCCATCGGCCGAGCTGCGTGGCGACTTCGGCACCTTTACGACCGCGCTGCGGGGCGTGCTTGACCGTTACCAATATTTCGATCGCACGACCGAGAATCGGACCGATTGGAGCATCGGCGGCAATGCTCAGGCTGAGGCAAGCCGCGGTATCTTCATCTACGGTGCCGGCGGTTACAGCAAGGCGCACGAAGATCGCGGTGATCCTAACGCCCTCTACACCGATCGTACGCCGACCAAATATAATTTGACCGAGGGCGGCTTCGGCTTGTCGTCGGATTTGCAGCGCGTGTCTTACGGCATTGACGCATCGTATCGTGAATATGATTTCGCCAATAATCAGCAGATTGGCGGCGCGCTCGTCAATAACAAGGACCGCGATCGCAAGCAGTACCGTGTTGCGGGTCGTCTGGGTTTCGAGCTTTCGCCCGGCTATCGGATCTTGGCACGCGGTAGTTATCAGAAGATTGATTATGATCTGAACTTCGACGACGCGGGCTTCAACCGTGACTCGAAGGAGGTCCGCGGCACGTTGGGTGTCCAGTTCGAACTGACCCGCCTGCTTCAGGGCGAGGTGTTCGGCGGCTATCTCAATCGCACGTACACCGATCCGCGCTTCGCTGACATTTCCGCGCCGGTTTTTGGTGCGAACTTGACCTGGTTCCCGACGCCGCTTGCCACGGTGCGTTTCAATATTGACCGCACTGTCCAGGAAACCGTCGTCGCCAATGCGCGTGGCTTTCTGTCGACCGCCGGAACGATCACGCTGGATTATGAAGTGCTGCGCACGCTCATCCTGACCGGGGTGGTGCGTTATAGCCACGACGACTACCGCGGCAGCCGCCTCGTGACCACGACCCGCAATGACGATTATTACGGCGGGACGATCGGTGCACGCTACCTGTTCAACCGTAACTTCTACGGCGGGTTGAGCTACGATTGGACCAAGCGGACTTCGAGCTTCTCGGGCCCCGGCCTCGAATTTAACCGGAATCGCATCACTGCCACGCTGGGGCTGCAGCTCTAAGAAAGTTTCGTACCATGTATATGCCGTCACTGGCCGGGGCGACCGGCGGGGTTGAGCGTGAGCCCGCAAGCGGCATGTTCGGAGGCGAGGGGGCCGGAATCGATCTGAGCGGTCTGCTTCTGTTTGCGAAGCGGCGCTGGAAGATCATCCTCGGCACGGCGGTGATCGTCGCCGTGCTGACGGCCCTTGCACTTTTGCAGGTCAAGCCGCGTTATTCCGCCACCGCTTCGGTCGCGGTGCAGACGCAGAAGACCCAGGTGGTGAATATTCAGGACGTCATGTCGGGGCTCGCCCCCGATCAGGCGACCATGGAGACCCAGGCCTCGATCCTCCGCTCGCGCCGATTGGCTGGCCTTGTCGCGGACAAGCTGCACCTGGATCAGGTGCCGGAGTTCAATCCGGCGATGCGGAAGGGGGACGGTTTCTCTATCTTGCGCCCCTCTACTTGGTTCGGCTCGAGCGACGCGGCGCCAAAGAAGCAACCGACGGCGCTTGAGGCGTCACGCGAGCGGGCAAGTTTGGTTGCACGGGTAGCGGATGCCATCACGGTCGCGGCGGTGCCCCGGTCCTATGTGCTGACGGTTACGGCAACCTCGGAGTCGCCGCAACTGGCGGCGGAGATCGCCAACAGCCTGGCCGATATTTACATTACCGACGGCATCGCAGCCAAATATGATGCCACGAAGAAGGCCTCGGCCTATCTTTCGCAGCGCGTAGATGAGCTGCGTGCCCAGGCGGTTGCGACCGATCGTGCGGCCGAAGGCTATCGCGCGCGGGCGGGGCTGGTCGGCTCGGATCAGGGATCGACGGTCGCCAGTCAGCAAATGTCGCAGCTCAATTCACAGCTCATTATGGCGCGGGCCGAGCGTGCTGCGAAGGAAGCGCAGCTGCAGCAGCTCCGCCGGTTGCGCGCAGGTGGCGGCGACGGTGGCGTCGAAGCCTCCGGTGCCATCTTGCAGTCGCCGGTCATTCAGCAACTCCGCAGCCAGGAAGGCGAAGTCGTCCGCAAGATCGGCGAACTGCGGTCGACCTACGGTGAGCGTCACCCGAAGATCATCAACGCGGAAGCGGAACTTCGCGATCTGCGCGCCAAGATCAGCGATGAGGTCGGGAAGGTTGCGGCGTCCACCGCCAATGATGTTGCCATCGAGCGCGCTCGCGAGGCGACGCTGTCCGCAAGCTTGGGGCAGGTGGAGAATGCGGTCAGTGCCGGCGGATCGGCTGGCGTTCGGTTGCGCGAACTGCAGCGCGAGTCCGATGCCAATAAGTCGATCTATGAGGTTTTCCTCAATCGCCTGAAGGAAACCAACCAGCAGGTCGATTTGCAGCAGGCGGATGCCCGCGTTGTCTCTGGCGCGGACATCCCGCTGGGCCCCTCCTTCCCGAAGGTCCGTCAAACGCTCGCGGTCGCGATCCTGTTGGGTTTGCTCGGCGGCTGCGCATTAGCGTTCGCGCTTGAGCGCCTGGACAACACCGTTCGCAGCGCGACCTTGCTCGAAAATCTGGGCGGTGGCGCCACGCTCGCCTTCCTGCCGACCGTGAAGACCGATCTGGAACGGCCGGAAGACGTCGTTCTGGAACGCCCGGCTTCGATGGTGCCAGAGGCATTGCGGACGCTGCGGAGCTCCCTGGCCCTGGCCGACGTCGACAATCCTCCGCAGATGGTGATGCTGTCCTCCTCCGTTCCTGGCGAGGGCAAGACCTTCACCAGCGTCGGTCTGGCCCGCGTTTCGGCTCAGGCCGGGGCGAGAACCATTTTGATGGATTGCGACACCCGCCACCCGCGCGTGCACAAGGCTCTGGGCTTCGACAATGAGGTCGGGCTGGTCCAAGTTCTGAGTGGGACGGCCGCGCTGGAAGATGCGCTGCAGGTGGACAGCGCCACCGGCCTGCATGTCTTGTCCGCGGGCAAGGGCGCCGTAAATCCGGCGGATATGCTGCGCTCCGATCAGATGATGCGGCTGTTGCAGCGGTTGCGCGATGAGTATCAGTTCATCGTTATCGACTCGCCGCCTTTCGCGCCGCTGACGGACAGCCAGATCCTGGCGAAGGTCGTCGACAAGCTGATTCTCGTCGTCCGCTGGGGGGAAACTCCGCTGCCGGTCGTGCAATCGACGATCAAGCAGATGCGCCGCGTTGGCGCTCCGCTGGCCGGATCCGTGCTGAGCCAGGTGAACGTGCTTCGCCATGCCAAATATGGCTTTGGCGACTATGGCTATCATTATTCCAAATACAGCGAATATTATGGCACGGCGAGCTAGCCTCGCCGCCATTCTCATCTCTGCTCCGTTGGTGGGGCTGCTTGCCTGGCTCAGCGTTAGCTCCACAATCGCCTTCGTCACGGCGCTGCCCGCCGGCGCCGATGCGTCGTCGGCTCTGCCATCACCGGCCGTTTCGCCGGAGCGCGCGCAAGCGGCGGCAGCGGCCAATGCCCAGGCGGCCAGATGGTTCGACAATTCCCGCTATAACCTCCGCGCTGCGCGTACCGTGCTGCTGCTTCCGGGGCCAAATCGTCGACGCGAACGCGCACAGGTTGAGGCGCTCGTCCGCGCGTCGCTCTCGGCCGCGCCCATGTCCCCTTATGGTTGGACCTTGCTGGCCTTTCTGCGCTTGGAGCGGGGGGATCAGCGCGGCGCCGCGCGGGCTTGGGAAATGTCGGTCCTCGTCGGCCGCTATGTTCCTAATGTGATGCAGGCGCGGTTGCTGTTGGGCATGCGGATCTTGCGGACCAATCCTGATATGGCGGCGTCCGTGACCGATCAGGTGCGGGTGCTTGCGCAAGGCGATCCGTCATCGCTGGCGGCGGCGGCACGGCACGGCGGCATCGAAGCGCCGGTGCGCGCGATTCTGGCCGGCAGTGAGGAAGCCGCGGATTTCGAGCGCGCGACACGCGCCATGGTCGCGGCGGCCGGTTCACGCTTGAAACAGCGGGCGGAGGCACAGCCTTGATCAAGCTGATCTGGCGTGCGCTTCTCACCTTGCTCTTGGTGGTGCCGATCCCGTTAGGAAGCTTCCGCACCGGCGTGTGGAGCATCGAAGGCGTGGTCGTCGCGCTTATCGCGCTCGGCTGGATGGCGGCTGTGGCGATGGGGCGCATGCGGCTTTTCTGGCGGGGATGGTTCTGGCCGCCGGCCTTGCTGTTCGGCGCCGTCCTCCTCTGGATCCTCGTGCAGATATTCTGGCCCGCGCCGGCATCGCTCGCCCACCCGATCTGGGATCTGGCCTCGGCCGAACTGGGAACGGGCGTGCACCGCCGCATCAGCGCGGATCCGCAGGCGGGCCTAGTGGCGTTGCTGCGCCTCCTCTCGGCCACGATGATCTTCTGGCTGGTCCTGCAATTCGCCCGCGCGCGCGAACGGGCGATCGAGCTGGTCCATGGCTTTGCCTGCGCGGCGGCGCTGATCGCCCTGTACGGCCTCGTCAATTACATATCCGGCAATCACTATCTGCTCGTCTATGAGCGCTGGGCCTATCTCGGCGACGTCACCGGCACCTTCGTCAATCGCAACACCTATGCCACCTTCGCCGGCATCGGCCTGCTCGCCCTGGTGACCTTGTTCATCGACGCCTATCGCCGCGCCTATCGGGAAAGCGATCCGACCCTGAGCTGGATCGGCCGGCGCCAGGCCGCGATTGCGGGCTGGCCCGCCGTCTATCTGGTCGGTGCGCTGATCGATGCCATGGCGCTGCTGCAGAGCCATTCCCGCATGGGCTTCCTCGCCTCGCTCGCCGGCTTCCTCACGCTGCTGCTGTTGCTGAGCCTGTCACGGCAGCTGCGCGGGCGCGGCGCGATCGTCACCATCGTCATCCTCGTCGCCGGCGCCTTTTATGCGAGCGGCGCGGCCACCTACGATCGCATCGCCGATGGGGGCTTGAGCGGCCGACCGGAGCTGATCGCCCTCACGCGCAGCGCCATCGCCACCGCGCCGCTGATCGGAAGCGGCTATGGCAGCTTCGAAACCGTCTTCCCGATGTATCGCGATACCAGCCTGCCGGGGCCGATGAATTACGAGATGGCGCATAGCACCTATCTCGAACTTGCGATGGAGATCGGCATCCCCGCCGCGGCGGCGATGGTCCTGGCCTTGCTGTGGTTCGCGCTCATCGCACTGTCGGGCGTGGTTCGGCGGGAGCGCGATCGCTCTTTACCCGCGCTCGCGGTGGCGGCAGGCGTGCTGGTCGCGGTGCATTCGGCCCTGGATTTCAGTCTTCAGATCCCCGGCGTGCAATATATCTTCGCGGCTTTGCTGGGGCTGGGGGTGGCGCAGGCCTTTCCGATGGGCGAACCGCACCTGCGGCGTCAGCCGGCGG
>NZ_JBMDXN010000081.1:0-24127 GCF_048595155.1 Sphingomonas sp. | reverse complement strand
TCATCCTGCTGGTGGTTGCCGATCCGGGCTGCCTCTATGGCGGCAATCGCCTCACTTTCGGCGCGCCCAATGGCAAGACGGTGGAGATCACCGAAATCGACCAGTTCGCGCGGGAAATGGACTGGATGGCCGATGTCGTGCGCGGCAAGGCGCCGATGGTCTCGCCCGGTGAGGAAGGCCTGCAGGACGTCCGCCTGATCCAGGCGATCCTCGACTCCGTTGCCAAGGGCGGCGCGCCCATCCGGACCGACTGGGGCTATAAGCGCGCGGTTGATCCGGCAGCGGTGGTCGACATCGTCGCCTGACGCCGCCGCGTCGAAGCAGGGCCGGCGGCACCCGTCACCGCCGGCTATGCTGTCTAAGGACGCCGATCGACCTTTGCGAGGTCCCGGGCGGTCCCCATCGTGTGCACCACGAACAACAGGATCAGGATGCTGCCGATGGTGCCGACGAACAGGTCGAAGCCGGACACTTTTCCGAAGAGACCGGGACTGGCGCCGAGCAGCATCATCGCCGCCGTCAGGCCGATTAGCACGAAGCGCAACTCCGTCGGACCGGCCGCAAGGAAGGTGAGCTTCAACTGTCCGCCGACGCGCGCATACAGAAAGGCGTGGACCGAGAGCAGAAGATAGCCTGCCAGGGCAATCAGCGCGACATCCAGCCGCACATACGGGCTAAGCCCCATCCCGCCGAGGATCAGCAGCGTCGTCAGGCCATCGCAGCTATGATCGACGAAATAGCCGTAAGAGGGCCGTTCGATATGCCGATATCGTGCGAGGCTCCCGTCCAGCGAATCCCCAAACCACTGAATCACGAACCCGGCCAGCGTCAGCCATAGCCACGCGGGCGAAACGTTGCTCCCGACATAGCCGGCAAAGATCGCAAGGGATCCGGCCATGCCGAAGCCCGTCAGGGTATCTGGCGTGACCCACGGCGGCAGTTGGCGGCAGAGGAAATTGAGCAGGCGCCGCTCCAGCGCCGCCAGCATATTCCTCTGCACGCGCTCTACCGAGTTCGGCTGCGGCGGGCTGTTCTCGTTCATGGTCTTGTCCCGACTGACGCACCTTTTATCAGGCACCGATCCCCGCCCCTTGCGCACACGCGCGCCCTTCATGGGCTCTGTGGCGTAACGATGGCGGGCGCCAATCGCTCCTGAGCGGCAAGCGATGCGTTGCGATTGCGACCTCAACCCCGCAAATCCGGCTGAGCCGAACGACCGGATCTCTAAACAGCCGCCTTGCCCGGCGGCTGGTCCGTCACACCATCTGCGGCAGCTTGGCCAGATGCTTGTCGAGCGTGATGGGATAGTCGCGCACCCGCACGCCGGTGGCATTGTAGACCGCATTCGCAATTGCCGCGCCGACGCCGCAGATGCCGAGCTCCCCCACGCCCTTGGCCTTCATCGGTGAGCTCTTGTCGTCCGCGCCATCCAGGAAGATGACCTCCTGGTGCGGGATGTCGGCGTGCACGGGCACCTCATAGCCTGCAAGATCGTGATTGACGAAGAAGCCGAAGCGGGTGTCCACCGCCAGCTCCTCCATCAAGGCGGCGCCCGCGCCCCTGGTCATCGCGCCGATCACCTGGCTGCGCGCCGTCTTCGGGTTCAGGATGCGGCCGGCGTCGCACACGGCGAGCATCCGGCGAATGCGCGTCTCGCCGGTATAAGCATCCACGGCGACTTCAACGAAATGCGCGGCGAAGGTGGACTGCTGATAGGATTTCGAGAAGGCCCGGTCGAATTCGATACTGTCTTCCGCAACGATCTCGCCGTCCCGGGCCGCATCGGCCAGCGCGATCGTGCGGCCGCCGCTGCTGACCTTGCCGTCGGCAAAATCGACGTCGGTCGAATTGAAGCCCAACCGCTGCGCCACCTGTTCGCGCAGACGAACGCAGGCTGCATAGACGCCCGCGGTAGAGCTGTTCCCGCCCCACTGCCCGCCCGAGCCGGACGAGACAGGGAAGCTGGAATCACCCAGGCGCACCACGACCTTGTCGATGTCGACGCCCATCATCTCCGCGGTTGTCTGCGCGATGACGGTGTAGGATCCGGTGCCGATGTCGGTCATGTCGGTTTCGACCGTCACGACCCCCTTCGCACCCAGCCGCACGCGGGCACCCGACTTCATCGTGATATTGTTCCGGAAGCCGGCCGCCACACCCATGCCGATCAGCCAGGATCCGTCACGCACCTGCCCCGGCTTGGGGTTGCGCCGTGACCAGCCGAACCGATCCGCACCCGTTCGTAGGCACTCGATCAGGCGCCGTTGCGAATAACGCCGCTCCGGCTTTTCCGGATCGACCTGCGTATCGTTGACGATGCGAAATTCGATCGGGTCCATGGCGAGGGCCTCGGCCATCTCGTCCATCGCCATTTCCAGTACCATCAGCCCGGGCGCTTCGCCCGGCGCACGCATGGCATTGCCCTCCGGCAGATGCAGTTCGGCCAGACGCATCGAGGTCAACCGATTGGCGCCGGCATAGAGAAGCTTCGTCTGCGAGACCGCGGTCTCGGGATCGCCCTTCGGCAGATTGCCGGACGTGCTTTCGTGCGCGATCGCGGTGAGCCGACCGTCCCGCCCGGCCGCCAGCCGCACATGCTGGATCGTGGCCGGACGATGCGTGGTGTTGTTCGCGATCTGCGGACGCGCCAGCGCGAGCTTGACCGGACGGCCGCACGCCTTGGACCCAAGGGCCGCCAGAACCGCATCTGCGCGCAGGAACAGCTTGGACCCGAAACCGCCGCCGACGAACGGTGAATCCACGCGGACATTGGCCGGATCGAGCTTCAGGGCCTTCGCCAGCTCCCGCTTGTTCCAGGCGATCATCTGGTTCGACGTCCAGATGGTGAGCGTGTCGCCCTGCCACGCCGCGATCGTGGCATGCGGCTCCATCATCGCATGGCTCTCATCCGGCGTCGTATAGACCCGGTCGATCTTCACCGGCGCGGCGGCGAAGGCACGGGCGAAATTGCCGACCTCGTCCACCTTGGGGGCGCCGCTGCCCTCGCCACTGCCGCCGCCCTGCAAGGGCGCGTTCGGTGCTTCCTTGGCCAGATTATATTTGCCGGACGCACGCGCATAATCGACCTGCACCAGATATGCCGCCGCGCGCGCCTGCTCGAACGTCTCTGCCACGACGACCGCGACCGCCTGATGATAATGTTCGATCTCAGCACCGCCGAACAGCTTGGCGGTGTTCATGTCGCCCTTTATCGGCTCAGGCACGTCCAGCGTCGTCACGACGGCCAGAACGCCGGGAGCCGCCTTGGCTTGCGCCACGTCGACGCGGTTGACCCGCCCCGTTGCGACCGCGCTACCGACCATGAAGCCATAGGCCGCATTGGGCGCGACATCGTGACGCTCATAGGCATAAGGCGCCGATCCCGTGACCTTGCGCGGCCCGTCGACCCGATCATGCGGGCGACCGACGACCTTCAGCTGATCGATCGGATTGTTGCCCGCGGGCTTGTCGAACTTCATGCGATCCTCGCTTCGTTCATGACATGGGCGATCGTTCGCTCGACCAGCGTGACCTTGAACCGATTATCCTCCGTCGGCCGGGCGCCCGCGAGCAGCGACGCCGTCGCCGCCTTGGCGCCTTGCGACCAGGCCTGGTCCGCCGCTGCCACGCGCCAGGGTTTCGGCGCGATGCCGCCGACCGCAAACCGGCCGGTGCCGTCAGGCTGCACCACCGCCGCGACTGACACGAGCGCAAAGGCATAAGACGCACGGTCGCGCACCTTGCGGTAAATGTGCGTGCCGCCCAGCGGCTTCGGCAAGGTGACGCCGGTGATCAACTCTCCCGGCTGCAACACCGTCTCGATATGCGGAGTATCGCCCCACAAGCGATGGAAGTCGCCGAACGGCACGGCCCGCGCCTGCCCTTGCGGATTGACCGTTTCAACCGTGGCATCCAGCACCCGCAGCGCGACCGCCATGTCACCTGGATAAGTGGCGATGCATTTGTCGCTGGTCCCGATGATA
This sequence comes from Sphingomonas sp., assembly GCF_048595155.1. Classification (GTDB taxonomy): domain Bacteria; phylum Pseudomonadota; class Alphaproteobacteria; order Sphingomonadales; family Sphingomonadaceae; genus Sphingomonas_I. The sequence continues at coordinate 20,144 of NZ_JBMDXN010000081.1, read as the reverse complement.
CCGAGCTGCCGGGAATAGCCGCCAATCGCCGCGCAGCCCGATCCTGGCTTGCGCTTGTTGCACGGCATGTTGGTGTCGTAGAAATACGGGCAGCGCGTCCGCTGCAGCAGATTGCCCGCCGTGCTCGCCTTGTTGCGGAGCTGGCCGGACGCGCCGGCGACGATCGCCCGCGTCAGTACCCCATAATCGCGGCGCACACGCGCATCGGCGGCAAGCGCCGTATTGCTGACCAGCGCGCCGATCCGCAGCCCGCCCTCGGGCGTTTTCTCGATCCGGTCGAGCTTGAGGTCCTGTACGTCGACCAGATGGGGCGGTGTCTCGATCTCCAGCTTCATCAGGTCGAGCAGGTTGGTGCCGCCGGCCAGGAATTTGGCGCCGGGCTGACGGGCCACCGCGGCAGCGGCTTCGGCCGGCGTCTTGGCGCGCTCATAGGTGAAGGGTTTCATGCCCGGCTCCCCGCGACGTCGGCCATCGCCTCGGCGATGTTGGAATAGGCCCCGCAGCGGCAGATATTGCCGCTCACCCGCTCGCGCATTTCGATGTTGGTGGCCTGGGGCGCGGCGGTGATATCCGCCTGCACATGGCTCGGGACGCCCGCCTTGATCTCATCGAGCACGGCAACCGCCGAGCAGATCTGGCCCGGCGTGCAATAGCCGCACTGATAGCCGTCATGCTTCACGAACGCCGCCTGCATCGCATGCAGGTCGCCCGGCGTGCCCAGCCCCTCGATCGTGGTGACCTTGTCGCCCTGATGCTGCACCGCCAGGCTCAGGCACGAATTGATGCGCGTGCCGTTGACGATCACCGTGCAGGCGCCACACTGGCCATGATCGCAGCCCTTCTTGGTGCCGGTCAGCTGCAGATGCTCGCGCAGCGTGTCCAGCAGGGTGGTACGCGTATCCAGTTGCAGATCGTGGCGCTTGCCATTCACGGTCAGGCTGACCGGCATCGTCGCCGGCGCCGGCTGCATCCGGGGCTGCGCCTGCACCTGCGGTGTCACCGTCAGCGCCGCCGTAGCCGCGCCGGCCGCCAACATGCCGCGGCGCGAAATCTCCAGATCAGAGCTCATGATCACCGCTTCCCTTCATGCCGGCCGGCCCCTTTCCCGCCTTGTGCGATATCGCCCCCGCGAACATGCGCGCACGATCGTCTATGGCGTCTTAACCACGCGGTCCGCGCGCCTCTAGCAAATAATAGGGCCGAATTCAGATATTTCCGTCGATCTTTGCGCCTGTCACGAGAATTGCGCCCCCAAAGCCTTGCGATCGACTTTGCCGATCGCCGTCAAGGGCAGCGCCGGCATCACCGCGATATGTCGCGGAACCTGATGCCGGGCGATCCGCGGCCGCAGCCAATCTTGCAGGCCGGCAGCCTCCACTCGGCAGCCCTCCCGGGCGACGACCGCAACCGCCAGTCGTTGCCCATAATCCGGATCGGGCACGCCCACTGCAGCGACGTCGGCGATATCGGGATGGGTGAGCAAGATGGATTCCACCTCCCACGGGCTCACATTCTCACCGCCCGAAAGGATCATGTCATCGACGCGCCCGTGGAGAAACAGGCGGCCGGCACTGTCGCGGCTGGCCAGATCGCCCGAGCCCAGCCATTCGCCCGGCGAAACCGATGCACGATTACGGATGAACAGCGCGCCGATCCCGTCGGCGGCATCCCGGATCGCGACCGCCGCTCCCCACACCGGGCGGCCGATCGTGCCGGGCGCGATGGCGAGGTCGCCCGGTGTCGCCAGAAGGGAAAGCCCTGCCTCGCTTGTGCCGTACAGATTGAACAGCACGTCGCCATATTGCGCGCGGACCTGGCCCGCCAGTTGCGGCGCGAGGGGCGCGCCCCCAGAGACGATACAGCGCAATGTCCGGCGTTGGCCCAGATGCGGCAATAGCCGCTGCAGCATCGTCGGCACGACCGCGACCGTATCGATCGCCTCGCTCTCGATCAGCGCCGCCACAGCCGGCGCATCGAAGCGGCGCCGCAGATAAGCGGTTCGCCCCAGCGCAAGCGCCATGATCAATGCCGCCAGGCCAAAGCCGTGGAACAGCGGCACGGCGACGAAGACGGAACGCCGACGCTCCAGCTGAAGCGCCGCGATGAGATGGAGGAAGAGGCGCAGGACCGACGTTGCGCCTGCCTTGCGGCGCGCCGCCTTGGGCAATCCGGTCGTGCCTCCGGTCAGAACCACGATCTCGCCCGCCCGCATCCGCGGCAAAGGGGGCTGCGGCCCGCTATGTGACGTCCGGAGCGCATCGGGATCGCAGACGGTCCGACCGAACTCCGCCAGCCCCCCCGTATAATGCGCAGCCAAGATCACGCGGATGCCGTGTCGATCCAGCAATTGCGCGAGCTGCGCCGCGGGCAAATGCGGGTTGAGCAGAATGGCGCGTGCGCCGAGGCGCGATGCGGCCAGCAGCGCCCGCACCAGCGCGACGCTATTCTCGCCCAATATCCCGATCGGCTCGCCCGGCGCGACCTGATGCGCGTGCCAAAGGATCGCGGCCAGACGCTCCGCCTCCTCGGCGAGACCGGCAAGGGAGACGCTGCCCTGCTCGTCGATCAGCATTGGCGGCGGCTGCGCGGTCGATGCGCCAAATCGCGCCAGCGCGACAAGATTGGCACCGGACGCGCGCCAGGCGCGCGCCAGCGCGAGCAAGGTACCGGGCCGGATCAGGCCGCTGTTGAACAGGCGGCTGATGATCCACCTCGGGTCAGCCCCCCTCGCCATCAGCGCAGCGCCCGGCGCTGTTGCCAATCCGTCCAGGCATCCCAGGGTGTGCGCAGCGCCGGAGCCAGGACGTGGCCAGGGCCTAACCACCAGGGCGCCCAATGCCGACGCCGCGTGATCAGGCTGGCGACGATCCGTGCCGCCGCCTGATCCGGCTGCATCGCCGGCACATCGTCATAAGACGCCGTCGGCGCGATCATGCGCGTGCGAACCAGCGGCAGGTAGATCGAGGTTACCGCCACGCCCCGCGCGCGCAGCTCCGGCGCGGCACTGCGCAGCCACTGATCGAAACCGGTTTTCGACGCCTGATAGGCGGCCCAAAAGGGTGCAGGCGGCAACAGGACGTTGGCCGCCGAGACGCTGACGATCTGCCCGCCCCGCTCCAGCATGGCCGGAAGCGCGGCCAGGATCAGGCGGCAGGGACTGAGGAAGTTGATCATGTTGGTGCGGCTGATGTCGTGGAAGCGATCCAGCGCTTCGATTGCCGGCCGGCGGATCGATTTGCCCGCATTGCTGATGACGATGTCCGGCCGCAGCGCGGGCAATATCGCCGCCAGCCTCTCCACCGCAGCCATATCGTTGAGATCGCACGGATGGCAGGAGGCGCTGCCGCCGGCCGCCGCGATGTCGGCGGCCAGTGCCTCGAGCCGCGACGCCGTACGCGCCACCAGCAGCAGCCGCGCCCCGGCATGCGCCAACCGTCTGGCGACCTGCTCGCCGATCCCGAAGCTTGCGCCGGTGATCAGGATCGTGCGTCCTGCCACGACCTTGCGCAGCGCCTGTGCCGACACCTTCTGGTGAGGAAAAAGCACTCGCTCGAGCAGGGTCGACGCCATCATCCCGAGAGCTTGCTGTTTCTGCGTACGAAGTAAAGCGATGGCACGCAGCTTTGATTTCCCGGCGGCGGCCGAACTGTCCACCCTTGTCTCGCAAATGGGTGGCCCGATTGTCGGCGACAGAGCGGGCTTTTAAATCGGCGTGACTTGCGGGTAGGGACAGCCGCAGCGGAATAGCAACGACTGGAGGATAGAGGCATGCGGTTTTTTGCTGCTGGTATGACGATGCTGCTCATCGCCCTGCCGCTGCCGGCCGCGACCCCGCCGGAGCGTACGATCGTCAAGGATGCGGCCGCCCTGCGCCGACTCCAGCACAATAGCGGCATCACCCTGCAATGGATCAGCTTCGAAGCCGGCGACACGCGCGGCCATGTCCGGGTCCATACGAAGAACGGCTTGGTTCATCTGAAGGGGGAGCAACGCGATCCGGACAAGGGCGGGCTCGTGACCTTGGACGGCGACGTGGTTCAGATCGACGCGCGGCGGTTCACCTTCCGGGGCAAGATCGAGATCAGCGACGCGCCCGACAAGGGCCGTCACTGCCTGCGCGACGGCGATTACGAATTCCGCGTCACCGGCAAGCGCCGCTATTGGCGGCTGCAGCAAATGGAACAGTGCGACGGCCTCACCGACTATGTCGACATCTATTATTGAGCGCGCCGTCCGGCGGTGAAGATGCTGACCCACTGGTACAGAGCAGGGTCTTTCACCCAAATATGACGCGTCGCGCGCCGTTATCCGCATGGACGGCAGCGGGCGATCGCCGGTTCCTTGCCTCGATCGGGGCCGTCATGGCATTTGTGTCGCTGATCTGGGGCTTGGCTGCGTATGCGCCGGCGGGGACGGCTGCGGCGATGATCGTGCTGCTCGTCCTGCTCCGCCATGGGCTGCCGCTAAGGTTGCGCGCCGCTCTGCTTTGCACGCTGATCGCCGGGCTGGTCTTCTATGCCGCTTTCGCAACCGTGCCCGGCTTCTTCTGGCTGAACCGGTCGCGGCTCGACACTCTTGTCACGCAGATCCAGGCCGTGCCCGCCATCTCCGATCTGGAGCTGGGCGATGGCAAGGATTATTGCTTCCTCAATGGTAAACTGATCTCCGCCGATCGCGAACACGCCAACCCGCACGCATCGCAACCCCGTTTTTATGAGCGCGACCTGTTGCGCCAGCTGGGCGTTCCCCTGGCCACCTACCAGGCGCTCGGCAACTCTCTCGCGCGGCTTTCGCTCGGTGGATATTATCGCAACCCGACTGGCGAAATCGGACTGAGCGAGCGCGCTGTCGGCGGGACACCGTGGGTGAATTCCTTCCTGTACAGCCCGAACGGATCGGCCCCGCAATCGCTACGCCTGATAACCAGCCGGCGCTTGTCGGCCCATTGGTTCTACATCTCAGAAGGCTGAGGCGATCGTCCCGGCCGCGCGGGATACGCCATCCTTCGTCGCACGGTGAGAGAAGCGGGGCGTCAATCCGGCAGCGGCATGGCGGTAACAAGCTGAACGCGGCTCAGGCTGTCATCATATTCGAAGTGCAGCTTGATGCCGTCATAGACGAACCAGTCCCACGGATAATGGCGCAGCGGCGGAAGAAATCCGCCCGTGTCGCGGTGCGCGACCGGCTCACCCAGGGCGGCCCGAACCTCGGCGCGGGTGCTGGCGAACGACAATCCCTCCGGCAGGGAGCCGGCATATTGCTGATAGCCCGCCTCACGACCGGCGCCATAGAAGTAGACGGCGGTGCAGATCCCTGCACTGTCGACCGCCAGACCAAGACCTCGATCGGGCTGCTCGATCGACATGTCCATCCCATATTCCGGATCGTCTTCGGCGACTTGCCCGGGCGCAGCCAGAGAATAGCCTAAGATTTCGGAAAATTCGGATATGTGCCGCCCGATCAGTTCATGCTCGATCATGACGAGAGCCCATCCCACATCGGTTGCCGACGTTCAAATTCGCCGCGCCAGGCAGCGGGAAGGTTCAGCAACCCGATCCCAATGATGATCGGGACTGACAGGCATGGTTCGCCCGACATATCGGGCGCACCGTCATGAGGCGAGCGCACGCCGATAGAAAGCGAACGTCAGCAGCATCGCCTCCAGGAACAGCGCCGGATCATAACGCGGGCCCTCATCCCGCAGAAAGGCATGCTGCGCGTTCACCTCATGCCATTCGTAGGATGCGCCCACCTCTTCCAGCCGTGCCCGGATGACCTCGCGCCCCGCATAAGGAACATGCGGATCCTGCCGCCCCCACACGAACATGGCGTCCGCCTTGAGCTCGGCCATGCGCGCGAGACTGTCGTCAGACCGCCCTTCCCCCAGCGTGCCGGAATGAATGTCGGTCGGATAGAAGCAGGCCGCCGCCGAGACACGCGGATCGAGCGCGGCGCGATAGGCCAGATGCCCGCCCAGACACACGCCGAACGTCGCCAGCTTGCCGTTGCAGGCCGGGTGCGCCGCCAGCGCGCTCAGGCCTGCCTTGGCATCCGCGTCATAGGCGGCGACCGGCTTGGTGATCTTCAGCGCATTGCCCCGGTCCGTTCCCGCCGCATCATAGTTCAGGACCGCGCCGGCTGGCTCATAGTCGTGATAGACTTCCGGCACGGCGACGACATAGCCGTTGCCCGCAATCATCGCCGCCAGCCGCCGGATCGGCGCGGTCACCTGATAGATTTCCGAAAAGAGCAGCACGCCCGGGAAACGCCCCTCCCCCGCCGGCCGAAACAGGTGCATCCGCATGGCGCCGGCTCCGGGCACCTCCACGTCCTGGGTCTCGTCACTCCGCAAGATCATCGGCTCACCTCAAACGGTCCAACCCTGTGCGGGATGGCCATAGCCACACCGGAGCAAACCGGAAGAGCTTTCCGGGCCGGTCGTCTGCCACCCGATCTTGTTCTGCCGTGAAACGCCCGCCTCCTTCGACCTAGGCGCTTCAGACCTGCGCCATGCCGCCATCGACCGCCAGTTCGGCCCCCGTGGTGAAGCTGCTCTCCTCGCTGGCGAAGAAGAGCGCGGTCGACGCAACCTCACTCGCCCGCGCCAGGCGGCCGAGCGGGATCAGCTTCGTCAGCGTCTCGCGCACGTCGTCCGATGCGGCTGCGAACATCGCGGTGTCGGTCGGCCCCGGCGCCACGACATTCACGCGAATGTTGCGGGGCGCCAGTTCGTTGGCCCAGGTGCGCGCGAACGAACGCACCGCCGCCTTGGTCGCACCATAGACGCCATATCCCTTCGTGCCGACCTCGTCCGCGATCGATCCCACCAGCACCACCGATCCGCCATCCGGCATGATCGCGGTCGCAGCCTTGGTGGCGAACAGCAGCGCGCGCACGTTAAGGCCGAATGCCCTATCGAAATGATCCTCGCTGACGCCGTCCAGGGTTGCGAACTCGGAGATACCCGCACTCACCGCCAGGACATCGACCCGCCCGGACTCGCTCCGCACCGCTTGGAAAAAGGCCGTGAGCGCCGCGGCATCGGCGGCGTCGACACGGCGCGAACGCAGGACTCCCGCGCCGAAAGCCGCCTCGCCTTCCTCTGCGCGCCGGCTGGTTGCGTAAACCGTGGCGCCTTCCGCGGCAAAGCGCTCCGCAATCGCCCCGCCAATCCCGTCAAACCCGCCAATCACAACCGCGATCTTGTGTGAAAGCCTACCCATATTTTCCTCACGTCATTCTGATGACGCGGTAGGTATACATCCTATATCTAGGTGCAAGAACGCACCTGGCATTGCCTAGATAGGAAGACGTATACCCATGACGGCGGACCCAATCGAACTCCCGCTCGATGTGAACGCGACGCGACCCATCCTCGAACAAATCGCCAATAAGTGGGCCGTGCTGATCCTCACCGTTCTGTGCACGCAACCGGCGCGGTTCAACGATCTCAAACGTCGGCTCAAAGGCATCACTCACAAGGCGCTGTCGGATGCGTTGAAGCGGCTGGAACGTAACGGCTTGATCAGCCGGACGGTCTTGCCGACGCAGCCGATCGGTGTGGAATATGCCATCACAGGGCTAGGGGCTTCGCTCCGGGAGCCGTTCGCCGCGCTTTACGATTGGTCGCGTGCCAACGGCGGCGCGCTCGCAACGGCGCAAATGGCCTATGATGCAGCAAGAGGCGATGGCCGCTTGGAGGCAGAGGTATAAGGCCCTGCCAGGCGCACAACATCGACCAGACGTGCCGAGATGCCATCGTCGCCGGTTCCGCACATCCTGACGCACCATGGGCCGGCCTCGTGAAGACGCCGGCCTGCCCGGCTCCTTACGCGAGCGCCTTCAGCACCGCGTCGGCCAGTGGCGCGCTGGACGCGGGATTCTGACCGCTCAGCAGGTTGCCGTCGCGCACGACATAGGCAGCCCAGTTGGGGCCTTTCTCATAGGCGGCGCCCGATGTGCGCAGTGTCTCGGCCAGCAGCCACGGCGCATTGTCGGCGGTGCCCAGCTCCACTTCCTCCTCGTCGCTGAAGGAGGTCATCCGGCGGCCCGCGAACAGCCATCCGCCCGTCTCGGTTTTCGCGGCGAGCAGTGCGGCCTGGCCGTGGCACACAGGCGCGATGATCCGACCGGCGCGATCCGCCTCGATCAGGATGCGGCCCATGTCATCGTCCTTGTAGAGATCCTCAACCGGGCCATGGCCGCCTGGAATGACGATCGCGTCATAGTCGGAGGCCTTGATATCGGCGAGCACCAAGGGCGATGCCAACCGATCGGCAACGGCATCGAGATATCGCCTGAAATGATCGACATTGTCCTGCCCGACAACGGCTGGATTCATGCTGTGCGGATCGATCGTCGGGGCAACCCCGCCCGGCGTGGCGATATCGACGCTGCAGCCGGCCGCGACGAACTTTTCGTCCATGACGACGAACTCCTCGGCCCAAACGCCGCTCTCATATGTGGAGCCGTCCGCGCGCGTCCAAATGTTCGCGGCCGAAAGAACGATCAGTATCTTGCTCATGTGGCATCTCCTTCAAGGGCGTCGCCCATTGGATACGGTCGCGAGGAAGCGTTGCCGTCTCGCCCGACCGGCCTGGTACCTAGACGGCGATCACGGAGGCGTGTTGCCCGAAGCTGGGGATGCTTTGCCTATTCCTCCGAACCAGCTTCCCCCGGCTCGTCATGACGTTTAGCATGCCGTCATGACCCGAACGCTCCTCGACGCCGTCCAGCGCTATACGGAGGCGCATGACGATCCGGCGGGCACCGCACCGGCGAAGATTGCCGGGCTGAACCTGGTCCGCACGACGACTACGGGCGAGCTTCAATATGGCATCCAGCATGCGCTGATTTGCCTCGTGCTGCAGGGCACGAAAGACGTGACGATAGGCGGCCGCACCCTCTCTTTCCAAGCGGGCGATTCGATGCTGATCACCGCCGACGTGCCGACTGTCAGCCAGATCAGCAAAGCGAGCCGGGTTGCCCCCTATTTATCGTTCGCGCTCGATCTCGATCCAGCGCTGATCGCCGATCTGTCCGCGGAAATGAAGGTCGCGCCCTTGGAAGAGGCGATGCCGCTGACCCTGCAGCCCACCGATGTCGAGGTCGCGGATACGGCGCTGCGCTTGGTGCGGTTGCTCGATCGTCCGGCATCGATCCCCGTTCTCAAGGAATCCTTGATCCGCGAGATGCATTATTGGCTGCTCGCGGGCCGGCACGGCCCGGCCATCCGCCACCTGGGCTTTCCCGACAGCCATGCGCGCCGCATCGGCCGGGCGGTGGCAGCCATTCGCGCTGGTTTCGCGGCACCGCTGCGGGTCAAGCAGCTCGCCGCCATCGCGGGGATGAGCCCCTCCACCTTCCACCATCATTTCCGCAGCATCACGTCGCTGTCACCGCTGCAATTCCAGAAGCAATTGCGCCTCATCGAAGCGCGACGGATCATGCTCGCCGACGGCACCCCACCCAGCCACGCCGCCTATGCGGTCGGCTATGAGAGCGTACAGCAGTTCACGCGGGAATATCGACGCCTGTTCGGCCTGCCACCGGTACAGGAAACCAAAGCGGCACGACGGCGGGTTTACATGGTCGTTTGACACGTGTTCGGTGCGTGCACGCGCACTCTCCACCTCGAGCCGTCACGTTCGGCCGGCGCCAGAACGAACGCATCCAGCTGCGACTTCCGCGATCTTTGGCAATGGCGCACCCGAAGGGATTCGAACCCCTGGCCTCTGCCTTCGGAGGGCAGCGCTCTATCCAGCTGAGCTACGGGTGCCGGTGCGTTGGGAGGGCGCTTAGCAAAGCCCGCGCGCTCCGGCAAATCATGCCTGCGATTTTACCGCGCTTGTTTTCGGTGCCGGCGTTTTCGGGCGATAGGCGCACAGATCCACCTCCACGCAGCGCCAGCATTCCGGCTTGCGTGCCTTGCAGACATAGCGGCCGTGCAGGATCAGCCAATGATGGGCATGGCTGCGAAACGGCTGCGGCGTCACCTTCTCCAGCTTCAGCTCCACCGCCAGCACGTCCTTGCCGGAGGCAAGGCCGGTGCGGTTCGAAACGCGAAAGATGTGGGTGTCTACGGCGATCGTATCATGCCCGAAGGCGACGTTCAGCACGACATTGGCGGTCTTGCGGCCGACGCCGGGCAACGCTTCCAGCGCCGCGCGGTCTTCCGGCACCTCGCCACCATGCTCGGCGATCAGCTTCTGCGACAGCGCGATGACATTCTTGGCCTTCATGTTGAACAGGCCGATCGTCTTGATATGCTCTTTCAGCCCCTCCTCCCCGAGCGCGACCATCGCCTCCGGCGTGGTCACCGTCTCGAACAGGCGCCGCGTTGCCTTGTTGACGCTGACGTCGGTCGCCTGCGCGGACAGGGCGACCGCCACCAGCAGCGTATAGGGGTTCACATATTGCAGCTCCGTCTCCGGTGACGGATCGAGTTCCGCCAGCCGGCGATAAAATTCGAAGACGTCGTCGCGTTTCATGGGTGTCTTGTGCTCACCGGAATCCGTTCGTGTCGAGTAGCGTTCGAGCCTGTCGAGAACGCGCATCGAGACATTCTCAAAACCAGCCCATCTCGACACGTCATCTCGACACGCTCGATGACTGTTCGGCGCGAACGGGTGAATGGAATCAACCGCCCCTAAAAGCCCAGCATGTCGGCCATCGTATACCGGCCCGCCGGCTTGCCCGCGAGCCACAGCGCCGCCCGGATCGCCCCCTTGGCGAAGATGCTGCGATTTTCGGCACGATGGCCCAGTTCGATCCGCTCGCCGTCAGTTGCGAATACCACCTGATGGTCACCCGCCACCGATCCGCCCCGCAGGCTGGCATAATAGATGCCGCCCTCTTCCCGGGCGTGCGGCCCCTCCTGCATCCGATCGAAGCGATTGAGCGCGATCGGGCTTGCGGCACCGCGACCGATATTGGCCGACGCCCCCAGCAATAGCGCCGAACCCGACGGCGTATCGAGCTTGTGGCGATGGTGCATCTCGACAATCTCGATGTCCCAGTCCGTGCCCAGCACGCGCGCGGCCTGCTCCACCAACCGCCGCAGCACATTCATGCCGAGCGAGGTGTTGGCGGTCTGCAGGATCGCGATCTCTTCGGCCGCCGCATCGATCGCCGCATGATGCTCGGATTGCAGGCCGGTCGTTCCGATCACGATCGGCGTCCCCGCCGCGCGCGCCGCCGCCAGCGTTCCGGCCAGCGCCTCCGGCGAGGAAAAGTCGACGAGGACGTCTGCCGCCGCGGCCAAGGCGGCCGCATCGTCATGCTGCCCTTCCACTGCGCCCTCGCGGTCGATCCCGCCCGCAATCACCGCATCCTGCGCTGCCGCGGCGTTGGCGATGGCGCGGCCCATGCGGCCGGAGGCTCCGATGATGCCGATCCTGACGTTCATGCGCGCCATCTGGCACACGGGGTTCGCCTTGGCGAGGGGCTGGGGCGTCGGTTGCCAGCGGCCGCACGTCTGGATAGCGTCGCCCCGGAGGGGATGAGCATGACAAAAAGGGTGATCGCGCTGGATGCGCTGCGCGGGCTCGCTGTGGCGGGCATGATCCTGTCCACCAGTCCCGGATCCTGGTCCTTTCTCTACGAGCAGCTCGATCACGCCGCGTGGAATGGCTTCACCGCCACCGACATGGTTTTCCCCACCTTCCTGTTTTCGGTAGGGACGGCGGTGGGCCTATCTTTTCCCCGCGCGCTCTCCGATGCCGATCGTGCGCGCAGTTGGTCGCGCCTGTTGCGCCGGACGCTGGCCTTGATCGCGCTCGGCCTTGCCCTCAATCTGCTCGGCAGTTTGAGCCTTACCGAATGGCGCCTGCCCGGGATCCTGCAGCGGATCGCGCTCTGCTATGCGATCGGCGCCGGCTTGGTCCTTGCCACCGCCCGACGGCGCGGGGACGGCCTGGCGACGATCAACCTCGCCGCGATCGGCGCTGCGATCATCCTGCTGCTAGTGAGCTATTGGGCTCTGCTGACGTTCGTGCCCGTGCCCGGCTTCGGTCCGGGTCGGCTGGACCCTGAAGGCAATCTCACGGCCTTCATCGACCGCAGCCTGTTCACCACCGCGCATCTCTGGTCGCTCGGCACCAATGCGAACGGCGATGTCGTCTATGATCCGGAGGGGCTGCTCTCGACTTTGCCCGCGACCGTCAACGTCCTGATCGGGGTGCTGGCCGGATGGGCCTGGAAGCAGGCGCCCACCCCGCGCGGCATGCTGGTCCTGGGGGTCGCGGGCGCTCTGCTCGTCCTCGGCGGCCTTGCGCTCGATCCGCTCTTCCCGATCAACAAGCGGATCTGGACCAGCAGCTTCGCTCTGCTCAGCAGCGGCGTCAGCATGATCCTATTCGCCCTGCTCGCCCTCGTGCTGCGCAGCCACACCGCACGCATTGCCGCTTATCCGCTGCGCGTGTTGGGGGGCAATGCAACCCTCGCCTTCGTGCTGTCGATCCTGCTCGGCATCTTTAGTTCCTACGAGATCTTCCGGGGCGGCACGCAGACGCCGCAGGCGTGGGGCATGGCCCTGGCGCACGCAATCATCCCCGATCCGAAGCTGGCCTCGCTCGCCTGCGCGATCGCGATCTTGATCCTCATCACCGGACTGCTCTGGCCGCTCCACCGCCGGGCCATTCACTTCCGGCTGTGATCGCCCGGCCAAGGCTAGCTGCCGCAAGAATGGCGGTAACGGAGGTTTCGTAACCAGTGGGGCTAATATAAGCTTGCCGCGAAGGGACATTGCCGATGTCAAACCGCATGAGAACGGGCACGGTCGCTGCGCTTCTGGCGGCCTTGCTGGCGGGCCGGAACGCTTCCGCGCAGGTACCTTCCTCAGCGGGAGACTCGATCATCGTCGAAGGCAGGCGCCCGGCTGCTGGCGACCGCGCGCAGGATTGGGTGCGGGCGATATCGCCCTATCCGTCCAGCTATCGTGCGCTTGCCCGGTTCAACATGCCGGTCTGCTTCAGCGTCGCCGGGCTGCCGCACGATTTCGCGGTCGAAATGGCCAACCGCATGGTCGATGACGCGCAGGCTGCGCATGTCCCCCTGGCCGGCAACGGCTGCAGCCCCAACGTGCACATCTTCGTCGGCGATCCGGCAAGTGCAGGCTTCCAGAAGGCGCGCCACATGCTGGATGCGCGCGACAGCAAGGAAGGCCCTGCGTTGGTGCGGTTCATCACGACCGAACGCAGCCGCGATGGCGACCAGCGTCGCGAAGCCCGGATGACTGGCTTTTTCGCGGGAGTTGCGTCGATGAAGATCCCCGGTTCGACCGGCCTCGGCCTCGCTGCCCGCAACGATATCGATCGCGCGGTGGTCGTTCTGCCCAGCGACGCGGTGATCGGCAAGACGCCGCGCCAGCTCGCCGATTATGTCGTCATGCGCGCGCTCGCCCGCACCAATGATTATGCTGGCCCGGGCGATACGATCCTGTCGCTCTTCGCCGGCCGGCCGAATCTGCCCGAGGGCTTGACGGCGTTCGACGCCGCCTATCTGGCAACGCTGTATCGGGGGCCGGCCACCACCGATGCCGCCTCCAAATTGGGCGAGATCACAAGCGAAGTGCGCCGGCACCCATCACCCTGACCTCCCAGGCCGCCCCTTCCCCGCACTGGGTTAGCGACCGCGCGCTGTCCTCACGCCGGTGCGCCCCGTCCGCGGCGCCACTCTCAATGGAAAGCTTCCTTGACAAGGCCGGCCCGCCCTGTAAAAGGTCCTTTACAGGAGGATGCCATGCTCAAACCAAAACAATATGTGGTCGAGCTATTCGCCGCGATGGCGCTTTATGGATTGCTGCTGGTCGGCGCAAACATGGTGGAACGCGCCACCGATCCGCACGGGCCGGTCAAGCTGCTCCTGAACCTCGTGCCGATGATCGGCGTGCTGGTCGCGGCTTGGGTCATATTGCGTCACCTCTGGCGGATGGACGAGCTGCAACGCCGGATCCAGTTCCACGCTATCTCCCTATCGTTCATCGGCACCGCGCTGATCACGTTCGGATGGGGCTTTGCCGAAGGCGGCGGCGCACCGCACCTGCGCGCCTTTGCGGTCTGGCCGATCATGGGCGCGCTCTGGGGACTAGGCGTCGCCGTCGCCTCCCGTCGCTACCGATGAACAACCGCCTGAAGGAATTGCGGCTCGCGCGCGGCTGGAGCCAAAGCGCGCTCGGCGACGCGCTGTCGGTATCGCGCCAGACGGTCAACGCGATCGAGAATGGGCGCTACGACCCCAGCCTGCCGCTCGCCTTTGCGATTGCCGCCTTGTTCGAACTCAGGATCGAGGACATCTTCCAACACGAACCTGGGCCCCCGCGATCATGACAAAAACCGCCAATATCGTTATCCTTACTGGCGCGGGCATCTCCGCCGAAAGCGGGCTCGCCACCTTTCGCGGGCCGGACGGCCTGTGGGAGGGGCATCGCGTCGAGGATGTCTGCACGCCCGCGGCGCTGGCCCGCGATCGGAATATGGTGCTGCGCTTCTATGACGCGCGCCGGGCCGCGCTCGCCCAGGTCCAGCCCAATGCGGCGCATGACGCGCTGGCCCGGCTTGATCGCGAGTGGCCGGGCAACTTGCTGATCGTCACCCAGAATGTCGATGATCTGCACGAACGCGCCGGCGCCCGCCGGCTGATCCACATCCATGGCGAGTTGCTGTCGTCGCTCTGCCAGAGCTGCGGCGCGCGCGCCGCCTTCGCCGGCAGCATGCTGGACGATCCCGCCTGCGCCGCCTGCGGCCACACCGCCGCCCTCCGCCCCGACATCGTCTTCTTCGGTGAAATTCCCTATCGGATGGAGGAGATTGAGGACGCCTTGATGCAGGCGGATCTGTTCGTCTCGATCGGCACCTCCGGCGCGGTTTACCCTGCCGCCGGCTTCGTCCGCATCGCGCGCGCGGCCGGCGCTGAAACGCTGGAACTCAATCTGGAGCCTTCGGCGGGGTCGAGCCTGTTCGACGACGCCGAACATGGCCCCGCCACGCATACGGTTCCGGCATGGGTGGACCGCATCCTCTCGGCCAGCGGCCACGGGCGGACCTGAGCCGCCCTCACCCGGCGAGAAGGACCCGTTCCATCGCCCGGATCGCCTCCACATTATCATCGGCGCGAGCGGCCGATCCCGCCAGCCGGCGGCGCACGTCATCGACTCCGGTGCGACTACGCACGCCCTGCTCCACCGCCATCGCGACATATTGGTCCGCATCCCCTGCGATACCGTCGGTCCACCCAATCTGCCGCAATAATCCGGCCGCGAGCCGCTGCCGCAGGAAACGCCCTTCCAGCGTGACGATCGGCGTCCCGCGATGGATCGCCTGCCAGGCGGTCGTGTAGCCGGAGAAGGCCGGACAATCGAGCATGACATCCATCGCGTCCAGGAAGCCCGAAAAGGCCGCCGGCCCCATCCAGTCGGTCGATCGCAGATGCCGCGTCGGATCGAGCCCATGCGCGACGAAGGTCGCGGCCAGCCGCTGGATCAGCCGTTCGCTCGCCCAGGGATATTTGCGCGACCGCACGATCCAGAATTGCGCCTCGCCAATCTCCTGGGCGATCCGCGCATACAGCGCGTCGTCGGCCGGATCGAACTTCATCGGCTGCTGGCACAAAGCGAACCGGACCGCGTTCGCCTCCCGCGCCGGGCCACGCCAGGCCTCCGGCGGCCCTCCCTCGAACCGGGTCAAGACACCCGTTCCCGGCAGCCGGATCAACTGTTCGCTATAATGCGCATCGGCGTCGGCCGGCTCGATCGCATCGCCCGAAAGATACAGGTCGATCGTCGGCAGGCCGGTCGAGACCGGATGGCCCCAGCTCGCCATTTGCAGCGGCGCCAGCCGCAGCGGCGCCAGCGCCCCGGCCACCGGGTCCATCCCGACTTCGGGATAGAAGAGCATGTCCGGCGCGTCCTGGCGTATATGCTCCGCCCAGGCTTCGGCGGAACGTAACGGCCGCTGGACATGATCCACCTGCCGCTCGGCCCACTCCGTCTCGGCATCGCGCAACGGTCCGGTCTCGTACAAACGCAGGTCGAACCGTTCGCGGTCCAGCGCCGCGATCATGCCGCGCAGGATGATCTGCCAGACCGGGTGCGATCGCACATGCCCGCTCACGATGCCCAGCCGCACGCGCGCCCGGCCCTGCACGACGCGATCCGCCCGCGGCGGCCGCGGCTGCGACGACGCCTCCCGGCTGATCAGCCGCCCGAAGCGGGCCAGCGCTTGCGTCAGGTCGGCGGGGCGATAGGCCAGCAGGAACGGCTGCACCGTGCCGATCGCGGCCGCCAGCCGCCCGGGGTGGGTCCCGGCCCAGTCGTCCAGGTCCGCCGTCGCCGCCATGAAATGCTGCGCCACCTGCTGGCTCTCCGCCGCGGATCCCGTCATCATCGGGACGGTCGCCACCAGCAGCGCCAGCCGCGCCGCCGCATGGTCCGGCGCACGCGCGATCAGCGCGCGATAACAGGCGATCGCCGCATCCCGCTCCCCCAGCTCGAACAAGGCGAGGCCCAGTTGCAGCGCCGCATCGGGATAATCCGCTTTTACCGCGAGCGCCGCCCGGAACGCCGCCGCCGCATCGCCGAAGCGATCGCGCTTCATCATCACCAGCCCGAGATGATAGTGCGCCTCCGCCTGGCGCGGATCGCGGGCGATCACCTGCCGCGCGATTCGCTCCGCCTCGTCCAGCGCGCCGGTCGTGAGCAGCAGGCCCGCCGCGTTGATGTGCGCGGCAGCGGAGTGCGGGTTGCTCTGGATAGCGCGGGCGAAGCTCTCCAGCGCGGCCTTCGTCTGCCCCATCCGCACCTGGCACGTGCCGAGATTGTTCCACACCTCGCCAAGCCGCGGGTCGAGCCGCAACGCCGCCTGATAGGTCGCGGCCGCCGCCTCGATGTCGCCCAGTGCCTGCAGCACCACGCCCAGGTTATACAAAGCGGCGAGATGGTCCGGCTTCAGCGCCAGCGCCGCGCGAAACGCCGCCTCCGCCGCTTTGGGGTCGCCGCCGGCCTGCAGCACCGTACCCAGATTGGTATGGAACCCCGGCACGCGCGGATTGATCGCGATCGCCGCGCGGATCCGCCCGATCGCCCGCGCATGGTCGCCCGCCGCATAGTCGATCATGCCGAGCAGATTGATGGCGTCGGGCTGGCGCGGGTCGATCTGCAGCGCGCGCTCATAGCAGTGGCGCGCTTCCGCGAGCCGCCCCGCCTGGTGGAATTGCGTGCCCTGCGCGATGGCGGTGCGGACGGGATCGGAGCGCATGCGGCCCGTCTACCGCCAATGCCGCTCGAACCGATCCTGCAGCCCGGTCAAGATCTCATATTGGGACTGGCCCGATCGGGCGGAGAGCGCGGGCAGATCCAGCGGCAGGGTCACCCAATCGCCCTCGCGGACCGCCGCCGCCGTCACCTCGATTGCGATCAGGTCCATCGACACCCGGCCGATCAGCGGGCAGCGCACACCGCCCGCCTCCGCCCACGATCCCGCCGCCAGCGCGCGCCGATAGCCGTCGGCATAGCCCAGGTTCAGGATCGCGACCCGCGCATCGGTCAGCGTTCGCCAGCAGGCGCCATAGCCGACGCTCTCGCCCGCCGCGACATCGCGCACCTGCAAGATCTGCGCCTCGATCGCCGCGACCGGCTGGATCGCGGCCGCCTCCGCCGTCGGCTGCCCGCCATACAGCGCCACCCCCGGCCGCGTCAGATCGAAACGATAGGCCTCTCCCAGCAGGATGCCGGCCGAATTGGCCAGGCTATAGCGCCGCGCCGGCACCTGCCCCCGCACCGCCGCAAACGCCGCCAGCTGCCGCGCATTCAGCGCATGGTCCACCTCCTCGGCGCAAGCGAGATGGCTCATCAGCGTGTCGATCGTCAGCCCCTCCAGCGCGCCGCCGGTCGCCTCCTCGATCGTCAGCCCCAGCCGGTTCATCCCCGTATCGACCATGACGTCGCAAACCCCGCCGCCCGCCTCCCGCCAGCGCCGCACCTGTTCGACGCTGTTGAGCACCGGGCGCGCGGGCAAGGTCGCCGCCGCCGCCATATCCTCCGCCCGCACCCCATGCAGCACCGACACGGCGGCGCCATCGGGCAGCGCTCCCAGCGCCGCCGCCTCGCCCCAAGTCGCCACGAAGAAGTCGCGGCACCCCGCGCCCGCCAGCCGCGCCGCCACGTCGCGCGCGCCCAGCCCATAGCCATTGGCCTTGATCGCCGCGCCGCACGCCGCCGCCCCGCTGCGCGCCGCCAGCCACCGCCAGTTGGCAACCAAAGCGGAGCCGTCTAGGATCAGGCGAAGCGGCGCGGAAGCGGTCATAGGTCGTGCGCTTAGCGCCCCGCCGCGCCCGCGTCACCCACTCACACATGCTGCGCTTGCGAGCACGATTGTTGCTCATTTGCAATGGTGCGCCTTATTTTCCGATAGTCTCTGCCACGCTATTGCCGCAATGTTACAGCGCTCCTAGGAGGCAAGTCCGATCCGCAACGGCAGCGGAAACGGTCGGCAGGGCCACAGAAAACATAACCTGCACGGTGGAGAGGATGCCGTCACTGACAGGGTGGCGGGAAGCGGTTCGGCCTCACGGCCGGGCCGCTTCCTAGTTTCAGGCCCCGCCTCCCTACGGCGAAGGCTCGGGTGCAATCACCCCGCCACGCCGCATCCGCCCCCTCCCTCATGCTACGCCTGCCACCTCGCCCTTGCGGGGGGAGGATCCTCGCAAAAATCCTCCCCCGCCAGGGGGAGGTGGCGCCAAAGGCGTCGGAGGGGGAGGATGCCACGTCCTCAACCATACGGCCATACGCCCCACCCCAGCCACCCAATCCAGCCCCCGGCAAACGCCACCCCAAATCATGGTACCCACCCCGCCCCCATTCCGCTATGGCGCGCGCCATGTCCCGCCCCGCGCCTAAATCCTTCCACGTCAAGTCCTTCGGCTGCCAGATGAACGTCTATGACGGCGCCCGCATGGCCGAATTGATGCAGGCGCAGGGCATGGTGGAGGCCGGCGCCGACGAGGCCGATCTCGTCCTGCTCAACACCTGCCACATCCGCGAAAAGGCCGCCGAAAAGGTCTATTCGGACATTGGCCGCCTCGCCAAACGCCCCGCCGGCAAGCCGATGATCGCCGTCGCCGGCTGCGTCGCCCAGGCCGAAGGCGCCGAAATCCCGCGCCGCGCGCCCGCCGTCGATCTGGTCGTCGGCCCCCAGGCCTATCACCGCCTGCCCGGCCTCATCGCCGATGCCGCCGCCGGCCGCGCCGCCGTCGATACCGATATGCCGGCCGTGTCGAAATTCGATGCGCTGCCCGGCCGCCGCGCCGGCGCCCCCTCCGCCTTCCTCACCGTGCAGGAAGGTTGCGACAAATTCTGCACCTATTGCGTCGTCCCCTACACGCGCGGCGCCGAGGTCTCGCGCCCCTGGGCGGCGGTGATGGACGAGGCCCGCGCGCTCGTCGACGGCGGCGCCCGCGAGATCACCCTGCTCGGCCAGAACGTCAATGCCTGGGCCGGCACCGACGAAGCCGGCCGCCCCCAGGGCCTCGACGGCCTGATCCGCGCGCTCGACAAGCTGCCCGGCCTCGCCCGCATCCGCTACACCACCAGCCACCCCAACGACATGGCCGACGGCCTGATCGCCGCGCATGGCGACGTCGAAAGCCTGATGCCCTTCCTCCATCTGCCCGTGCAGTCCGGCAGCGATCGCATCCTGAAGGCGATGAACCGCGCCCACGACGTTGCCTCCTATCTCCGCCTGATCGATCGCGTCCGCGCCGTTCGGCCCGATATTGCCATCTCCGGCGACTATATCGTCGGCTTTCCCGGCGAGAGTGAAGCCGATTTCGAAGCGACGCTGGATGCCGTCCGCGCCGTCGGCCACGCCATGGCCTACAGCTTCAAATACAGCCCCCGCGCCGGCACCCCCGCCGCTACCATGGCCGATCAGATCGCCCCGGATGTCATGGACGAACGCCTCCAGCGCCTCCAGGCCCTGCTCGGCGCGCAACAGCTCGCCTTCAACCAGGCCACCGTCGGCCGCACCTGCGACGTGCTGATCGAGCGCGCCGGCAAGCGCCCCGGCCAGAAGCTCGGCAAATCCCCCTGGCTGCAATCCGTCCTGATCGACGGCGGCGAGATCGGCGACTTGGTCGAGGTGGAGATCACC
>NZ_JBMDXN010000080.1:0-5010 GCF_048595155.1 Sphingomonas sp. | reverse complement strand
GCGATCCGGCAGCCCCCGATCTCATCGCGCGGCGGATCGACGTCGATCTTGGCTACGGCCTGAGCGGGCCGTTTGTGCGGCGGGTCAGCGTCGACGGCGTGCGTCTGCGCGGCGCCTATGATGGGCAGGGCGTGCATCTCGGCGCGCTCGATCGACTGCTGCCCAAGTCCACCGGCAAGGCAGGTTTGCCGGACATCGCGGTCTCCCTTGCCGACACGGAAGTTGCGTTGGAAACGCCCATCGGCGCGCTGAGCCTGGCGATCGCGGGGGATGGCAATCCAGCGCGGACCTTCGCCGGCGACGCACGGATCGCATCCCTTGCGCTCACCGCCGGCGGCTGCGCCGCGAACGATGTCGCGGCCGTGCTGAAGATCGCCACGCGGGCCGGTAAACCCTCACTGCAAGGCCCGGTGCGCACCAGCGGTGTCAGCTGCCCCGGGCAGAAAATCCAACTGGGGCAAGGCGCGGCGCAGATCGCGCTGACGGCCGATGCAGCGTTGGAACGGCTTACGTTGGACGCCAATGTTGCAGGCTTCGGCGGTCGCCTTCAGTCGGTCGAGATCAGCTCGATGGACGGCGCCATCACCGGTTCGCGGTCGTCCACCGGCTTCGGCGCGACGGGTCGGCTTAACCTCAAGTCGCTTTCCGCCCCCGCGCTCGTGAAGCGGATTGCCGCGCTCTCCGGCAGCGCCGACGGCACGCCCGCCGGCCCTGCCGTGACCCGCGCTGTCGCCGCCGCAGCACGATTGCTTCGGCGTAGCGACGCCACACTCGATCTCGATCTTCTCGGCAGGACAGGCAAGCCGATCGAGGTGCGGCTGCATCGCGTGACGCTGCTGGGCGAGAATGGCGCACGACTGGAGGCGATCGAACGGGGCGGGCTCAGCTGGACCGCCGCCGGGCTGCACAGCGACGCCAATATCACGACATCGGGCGGGGACCTGCCAACGCTCGCGCTGCGCCTCCGCCAGACCAAAGCGGGCGCACCGCTGACGGGCGAGGCGGTGATCCAGTCTTATCGGGCGGGCGCAGCGCAGCTGACGGCGACACCGGTCCAATTTGCGTGGGATGGGCAAATGGCGCGGTTCGGAACGTCGCTGACACTGGACGGGCCGTTCAGCGGTGGGTCGGTGCGCGCACTGACCCTCCCGGTGCGCGGCACCGCTTCCGCGGCAGGCGCACTGACGCTCGATCCGGGCTGTCACATCATCAGCTTCCAGCAGCTGCAGCTCACCTCCTTCACCTTCGATGCAGCGCGCCTGCCGGTGTGCGGAGAGCCGATCGTCCAGCGCAGTGCGGGTGGCGCGGTGCAGATTCATGCGCGCACTGGCCCGCTTCGCCTGATAGGCCGAACTCGCGACGGCGCGCCGGTGACGCTGAGCGCCACCCAGACGAACTTCAGCAATTCCGGCCTGGCCGCGCGCAATGTCGATGCGACGCTCGGGCGCGCGGGCCAACAGACGCACCTCGCCATCGACACGCTGGGCGGCACGATCCGCAACGGCCGCGTCGGCGGGCGCTTTGCCGGGACGAGCGGTGCGATCGCGAACGTGCCGCTGAACCTGGCTGATGCGCAGGGCGAATGGACGCTCGCCGATGGCCGACTGAAGCTGGCCGGCATGCTCAACGTCAGCGATGCCGAGACGCTGGCCCCGCGCTTTCGCCCGCTCGCGACCGACGACGCTACCCTGGGGCTGGACGGCGGCATCATCACGGCCAACGCAACGCTGCGGGAGCCGAAGAGCCGGGCGGAGGTGACGCGGGTTGCATTGACCCATGACCTGTCGAGCGGCACCGGCCACGCCACGCTCGATGTGCCCGGCATCACCTTCGTGCCCAAGGGCCTGCAGCCGGAACAGATCACCCCGTTGACGCTAGGCGTGATCGCCAACGTCGCGGGCACCGTTTTCGGTAATGGGCGGATCGACTGGAACAGTCAGGGTGTCACCAGCAGCGGCGATTTCGCCACCGATCGCGCCGACTTTGCCGCGGCGTTCGGCCCGGTGGTGGGGCTGAAGGGCAAGATCCACTTCACCGATCTGCTGGGCCTGGTGACCGCGCCGGACCAGGAGGCGACCGTCGCCGAGATCAATCCGGGTGTCGCGGTGACCAACGGAGTGGTGCGTTACCAGCTGATTGGCGACAACCGCGTCCAGATCAACGCAGCCGACTGGCCGTTTGCGGGCGGCAATCTGAGCCTGGATCCGGCGACCGTGGCGTTTGGCGGGGCGGAGCGCAGGCTGACGTTCCGCATTCGCGGGCTGGATGCGGCGGCGTTCGTGCAGCAGCTGGACTTTCCCAACATCTCCGCCACGGGAACCTTCGATGGCGAGCTGCCGATGGTGTTCGACCAAGCCGGGGGGCGCATCGAGAAGGGGCAGATCGTCGCGCGGGGCGGCGGGACCATCGCCTATGTCGGCGAGCTCACCAACGCCCAGCTGGGCATGATGGGCAAGCTGGCCTTCGACGCGCTGAAGGCGATCCGTTACTCCTCGCTGGACATCACGTTGGACGGGAGGCTGGACGGCGAGATGGTGAGCCTAGTGCGCTTCACCGGCATCCGCGAGGCGACACCCGAACAGAGCCTGGTCACGCGCCTGATCCGCAACCTGCCGTTCCGCTTCAATATCGCCATCCGGGCGCCGTTCCGCGGGCTGGTCGGGTCCGCGCGTTCCTATATCGACCCGCGGCTGCTGCTGACGCAGGTGCCGCCATCCCCCAAGCCAACCGACGCTGAACCGAATATTCAGCCCCCCGCAAGCGGAGTCGTGCGATGAATAGCCCATGCTTGACGATGCATCGTTCTGGTGCGAGCCCATGGTCGATGAATCGGTGGCCTCTTGTTGTTGGCGTTGGCCTGATCCTGTCGGGCTGCGTTACAGTAAAGGCCCCCGATAAGCCGATCGAGATCAACCTGAACATCAACGTGAAGCAGGAAGTCGTCGTCAGCCTGAAGCAGGATGCCAGCGACTTCATCGCTTCCAACCCGGATCTGTTCCCGAAATGACCAAGCACCGCCACTTCCTCACCGCCGCTCTCACCAGCCTGTCGTTGCTGGCGGCCCCTGCGCTCGCGCAGAGCGCGGCGGTCGATGCCGCGCTGGCGTCGGGCGCGGTCGGCGAACAGGCCGACGGCTATCTGGGTTTTGCCCGCCCGCCCTCGCCCGCGCTGAAGGCCGAGGTGGACGCGATCAACATCAAGCGCCGCCAGGGCTATACCCAGGTCGCGCAGGCCAAGAACGTGCCGATCGAGGCGTTCGCGGTGTCGGTCGGCTGCAACACGCTGGCCAAGCTGAAGCCGGGCCGGGCCTATAATGTCGGCGGCGCGTGGGCGGTGAAGGGCAATGCCCCGATCACCCTGCCTAGCCAATGCGGCGGCTGACGGATCGCCGAGCCCTCGCTTCGTCATTGCGAGCGTAGCGAAGGAATCCAGTGCGGGCCTGGATCGCCACGGCGCTGACGCGCCTCGCGATGACGGTTGAAGGTTAGCCCTGGCCGAACCTTTTTCCCATCACGATGAGATTGCCCTGCTCGTAGCCGAGCGCGCGGTAGAAGCCGGCGACCTGTTCGTTTTCGGCGCGGATCATCAGGCGGATGGTGGAGGCGCCCTGCCCAACCAACCATTGCTCGGCGGCGGTGACGATCGCGCGGCCGAGGCCGGTGCCGCGATGGCTGCGGGCGACGGCGAGATAATAGAACCAGCCGCGATGGCCGTCATAGCCGATCATGGCGGTGCCGACGATGCGGCCGCCGTCGCGCGCGGCGAGGATGGTCGAGCTGGGGCAGGCGAGCGCGGCAGCGATGTCGGCGCGGGGATCGTTCCAGGGCTGGAGCAGGTTGGCTTCGTCCCACAGGTCGATCGCCTGTTCGGTTTCGTCGGGGGCGAGGGGCGCGATTTTAGCCATTGGGCGCACTTCCGTCATCCCCGCGGACGCGGGGATCCCGCTTCTTCTCGCGCGGTAAAGGCAGCGGGATCCCGGCTTTCGCCGGGATGACGGCGGGAGCGCGTCATCCCAGCCGGGCCAGGGCCGCGCGGAGGCGATCGGCTTCGGCGGCCTTGGCGTCGTGATCCTCGCGGGCCTTCGCGACGGCCTCGGGCTTGGCCTTTTCGACGAAGGCGGGGTTCTTGAGGCGGCCGGCGAGGCTGTCGCGTTCCTTCTCGGCGGCTTCGGCCCCCTTGGCGAGGCGGGCGCGTTCGGCGGCGAGATCCAACACATCGCCCACCGGCAGCATGTAGGTTGCGCCGTCGATCGTCACTTGCAGCATATTGGCTTTGGGCCATACCGACGCATCATAAGGCAGGGTCGTCGCCGTCTTTAGATCGACGACCAAGCCGCTCATCGTGAAGGCCGCAACGTCTAAGCGCGCCATTCTCGAAATAGCAGGCCCGTTTCGCCGGAAGCGCTCTCGTGTTTCCTCATCTGCTTCATGCGCGAGGACGTTGAGTCGTGCGCTGGGCGGCACGTTCAGCTCGCTGCGGGCGGCGCGGATCTCGCTGACGAGCTTGATCAGCCATTCGACCTCGGCCGAGGCGGCGGGATCGATCGCGCGGGCATCCGCCATCGGCCAATGGCCGACGATCAGATCGTCCGGGCGATCGGCGAGCGCGTGCCACAGCTCTTCGGTGATGAAGGGCATGAAGGGGTGGAGCATGACCAGGATCTGATCGAGGACCCAGCCGACGACGGCGCGGGTTTCGACGGCGGCGGGGCTTTCGTTCTGCCCGCGGGTGGGGTTGGCCTCCTCGCCTAGGGTCGAGAATGTGGCCTGGTCGGACTCCCCTCCCCCGACCCCTCCCGCAAGCGGGAGGGGGGAGAGGACAGGCTTGATCAGCTCCAGGTACCAGTCGCAGAAGCTGGCCCAGGTGAAGTGGTAGATGGTGTTGGCGGCTTCGTCGAAGCGGAGGTCGGCGAGGGCGAGATCGAGGGACTGGATGGTCTTGACGGTCTGGGCGATGATCCAGCGGTTGATGGCGAGATCGGCCTTGGGCGGCTCCAGCGTGGTCGATCCG
>NZ_JBMDXN010000079.1:0-19103 GCF_048595155.1 Sphingomonas sp. | reverse complement strand
GATACGATGCGCGCTTTGCTGAAGGCGCTGCGCGACTGGGTCTCGTCCGACAAGGAACCGCCGCCCAGTCGCTACCCGACACTCGCCCAGGGCGATCTGGTCCCGCCGACCGCACGGGCGATGGGATGGCCCGCCATTCCCGGTGCGCCGACCCCGGAGGGGAAGCTCAACAGCTTTCTCGATTATGATTTCGGTCCCGACTTCCATTATGTCGACGTCAGTGGCGCGATCACGCGTCAGCCACCGGCGGTTCGTGAACTTCCCTCGCGCGTCCCGCGCGTGAATGCGGACGGCAATGAAACAGCCGGCATCCCGTCGGTTCAGCTGCAGGTGCCGATCGGCACTTACACCGGCTGGAACGTCCGCCGCGCGGGCTATGGCGCAGGAGGCGGCTGCGGGTTCATTGGCGGCTTCATCCCCTTTGCCAAGACACGCGCTGCCCGCCTGGCGAGTCGCGATCCCCGGCCCTCTCTGGAAGAACGCTATGCCGATCATGCCGGATTCGTCGCGCGCGTCCGCACCGCCGCGGCGGCCCAGCTCCGCAATGGCTGGCTGTTGCCGGAAGATGCGGATCGGATCGTGGATCAGGCGGAAAACAGTGATGTGCTGCGCTGACCCCGACCATATGCGGTCTAGCCGCTGCGGCGTCGGTCCGGCTAAAGAGGTTTTGCGCTATATCCGTCATGAAACGGCGAGGCGCGCGCTGCTTTAGGCAAAGCGTCGCCGTTCAACAGGGGAGAATTGTCATGAAGTCCAGTCTCGCGGCCTTGGCGATCGCCACCGCCACCTTGGTCGTCACGGTCGGTGCGTCGACGGCACCCGCCGCACGCGCCAAGCGCGCCGTGCCGGCGCGGCCATGGATGAAGACGTCGCTGACGCCGGAAGCGCGCGTGGCGCTGCTGCTGCCGCGCATGACCCGTGATGAGAAGCTGACGCTGGTGTTCGGCCAGTTCGCGACCGATTTCCCGCCCAAGCAATTCCGCGCGCCCGCCGGCTCGCGCCTTGGCTCTGCAGGTTATTTGCCGGGTATCCCGCGCCTTGGCATTCCGGCGCAGTGGCAGACGGATG
Source organism: Sphingomonas sp. (assembly GCF_048595155.1). Taxonomy (GTDB): domain Bacteria; phylum Pseudomonadota; class Alphaproteobacteria; order Sphingomonadales; family Sphingomonadaceae; genus Sphingomonas_I. The sequence continues at coordinate 18,035 of NZ_JBMDXN010000079.1, read as the reverse complement.
CTGGCATCGGGGTCGCCACCCAGGGCGGCGCGGCCCAGAAGCGCGGACGTACGGCCTTGCCGTCGAACCTCGCCATAGCGGCCACCTGGAATCCGGCGATCGGCTATCAGGGCGGCGCGATGATCGGGGCGGAGGCACGGGCCTCCGGCTTCAACGTCATGCTGGCCGGTGGCGTCAACCTCACGCGTGATCCGCGCAACGGCCGCAACTTCGAATATGGCGGGGAGGATCCGTGGCTGGCCGGCACCATGGTCGGCGCGCAGATGGCGGGCATTCAATCCAACCACGTCATCTCGACCGTGAAACATTATGCGATGAACGATCAGGAAACCGATCGGAATGCCGGCAATTCGGTGATCGATCCGAAGGCCGCGAAAATGTCGGACCTGCTCGCGTTCGAAATCGCGATCGGCAAGGGCGATCCCGGATCGGTGATGTGCGCCTACAACCACGTCAACGGGCCGTGGGCATGCGAAAGCCCGTGGTTGCTGACCGACGTCCTGCGGCGTGACTGGGGCTTCAAGGGCTATGTCATGTCCGATTGGGGCGCGACCCATTCGACCGCGCCCGCCATTGCTGCGGGCCTGGATCAGCAGTCCGGCTATCCCTTCGACGAACAGCCTTATTTCGGTGAGAATCTGAAGAAGGCGCTCGCGGACGGCAGCGTGACCCCGGGGCAGCTCGACACGATGGTGTCGCGCATCCTCTACGCCATGTTCCGGCACGGCCTGTTCGATCACCCGATCCAGGCCGCACCGATGGATCTTTCGCCGGCCATGCTCGCCACCGACAAGGCTATCAGCCAGGCTGCGGCCGAAGAAGGTATCGTGCTGCTGAAGAACGAGCGCCGCCTGCTGCCGTTGGTGGCGTCTGCCCAGAAGATCGTCGTCATCGGCGGCTATGCCGACAAGGGCGTGCTGGCAGGCGGCGGCTCCTCGCTCGTCTATCCGGTCGAGGGCAATGCCGTGCCCGATCTGGAACCCAAGATCTGGCCAGGCCCGATCATGTATTATCCGTCCGCACCGGTCACCGAATTGCGCCGGCTACTGCCCGGCGCGTCGATCACCTTCGTCGACGGCACCGATGCGGCGCAGGCCGCGGCCGCGGCGCGGGGTGCCGACGTCGCGATCGTCTTCGCGAACCGGTGGGAAGGCGAATCGTTCGACGTGCCGCTCGGCCTGCCCGACAACCAGGACGCGTTGATCCGTGCGGTCGCCGACGCCAATTCCAAGACGGTGGTCGTGCTGCAATCCGGTGGCCCGGTGCTCACGCCCTGGGCCGGCAAGGTCGGTGCGTTGCTGGCGGCCTGGTTCCCGGGTTCGGGCGGCGGTGCCGCGATCGCGCGCGTGCTCACCGGTCAGGTCAATCCGTCGGGCCGACTGCCGGTCAGCTTCCCGCGCAGCGCCAATCAGCTGCCCCGTCCGGAGGCGCCGGCCAAGGGCGACGTCATCTATCGCGAAGGCGAACTGGTCGGCTACAAATGGTACCAGTCGCGCCGCGAGACGCCGGCTTTCCCGTTCGGCTTCGGCCTGTCCTACACCAACTTTGGTTATGCCAATCTGCAGGCCGTGGAGAATCGCGGCGCCGTCCGCGTCTCGTTCACCGCAACCAATGGTGGTGCGGTCGCCGGTAAGGCGGTCGGTCAGGTCTATGCGTCGCGGCAGGGATGGCAGTCGCCGATGCGGCTGGTCGGCTATGCCAAGGCGGCGCTGGATCCAGGCCAGTCGCGCACGATGACGGTGGATCTCGATCCGCGTCTGTTCGCCGATTGGGATGAACGCGGCAATTGCTGGCACGTCGCCAGCGGCTCGTATCGCCTGATGCTGGGCGCCTCGTCGGAACAGCTCACCGACCGTGTCAGCGTCGAGCTCAGGGAAGGCGATTTCGGCGGTATCCGGGGCTTCTGCCGCCGCTAGACAACGCTTGGAAAATGGTGTCGCCGCGTTCTGGTGGCGGCACCGTCACCCTATACTTACGCTCGTGAGCGGGGATCGTCCGTAATCAGATGCTGCAGAACGCGTTCCTCTAATACCAGCATGGCGCTCGCGCCGTTGGTGCGCATGATCAGCTGCTGTGCCATCGGCGTTGCCGCCGCGCGTAACGTCTGCTCAAGTTGGCGGAACTCTGATCGTCCTGCACCGCAAACGCCATGCAACGCGCACAGCTGTCACCAATCCAGCACGAACCATTGCAGCAATTGATCGAGTTGCGCGGCGCACCGGCCCGCATCCGCAGAGGCAATCGCCGTCGTCACTTCACTACGCAGATCCCGACCCAGCATTATGACCTGAAGGTAGCGCGCAACCGGGTCGATATGCGCCCCTGCCTGGCCAAGCACGGCCGCGTGGTCGGATATGGGCACGAATATTGGCGGCGCGACGCCATCCGCGTCCACATCGACCGGAGCGTCCGCAGCTGACGCGCCGCACGACGCGCGCGCGCTTGTCGACCATGGGTGGAGGTGCTGTGCCACGAAGGCGCATGCTGCCCAAACTGTCATGCCCGACAGTGGATGGTGACCCCTACGGGAATCGAACCCGTGTTTCAGCCGTGAAAGGGCCGCGTCCTAGACCGCTAGACGAAGGGGCCATCCGGGCGCCCGCTTAGGGGGCGAAGGCCGGGAGGTCAATCGTGGCGAGCGTTTCTTGTGCGATCAATCTGCCCAGGCAGCGTCATCGATGTGCAATTCGGCTTGGGATCCGCCATTCCACAGGTCGATCTTGGCCCGTCCGGCCAGCCACAGGCGGCGGTGCGGGCCCGCCCCCAACAAGGCCTGGCCAAGTTCGCTGTCCGCCGGGCGGAAGGCGATCGTCTTGATCGATTTGCCGTCCTCGCCGGCGACGACGGCGCGGACATGGCCGTTGCCGACGACATCGCATTTGATGACGCGGACGGGCCCCGCCGCCACCCGCGGGCTCGGCCAGCCCGCGCCATAGGGGCCGCCCGCCTCCAGCGCTTCCACCAGCGCCGGCGCCACGCCGCCGCAGCTCAGCACCGCATCGAGCAGGAGCGCGCGGTCGTCGCGGGCACGGGCGACGCCCTCGGCCAGGCGCGCGTCCAGGAAATCGGCGAAGGCATCGATGCAGTCGGCGGCGATGGTGAGGCCGGCCGCCATGGCATGGCCGCCGCCCGCCACCAGCAGACCCATATCCTTGGCCGCCAGCACCGCCGCGCCGAGATCGACGCCGCTGATCGAGCGGCCGGAGCCCTTGCCGACACCCTGTTCGTCCAGGGCGATGACGATCGCGGGCCGGCCCAACTTTTCCTTCAGCCGTCCCGCGACGATGCCGATCACGCCGGGATGCCAGCCTTCCCCCGCAACGACCGCGACGGCACGGTTGCCTTGATGCTGGGCGATGGCCTCGGCGGCTTCCGTGACCGCCGCTTCGATCGCCCTCCGCTCGGCATTGAGCCGGTCGAGTTCGGCGGCGATCTGTTCGGCTTCGCTCTCGCTGGTGGTGGTCAGCAGCCGGACGCCCAGATCCGCCTTGCCGACCCTCCCGCCCGCGTTGATGCGCGGGCCCAGCGCAAAGCCCAGATCGGTGCAGGTCACCGCCTTTACCAGGCCGGCGGCGCGGGCCAACGCCGTCAGGCCGATATTGCGGCCCTGCGCCATCACCTTCAGCCCCTGCGCCACGAAGGCGCGATTGAGGCCTTTCAGCTGGGCGACGTCCGCCACCGTGCCGAGCGCCACCAGATCGAGCAGGTCGATCAGCCGCGGCTCGGGCCGGTCGGCAAACCATCTCCGCGCGCGCAGCGTACGGATCAGGGCCGCGCCGAGCAGGAAGGCGACGCCGACGGCCGCGAGATGGCCGTGCGCCGCCCCTTCTTCCTCATCCAGACGGTTGGGATTCACCAGCGCCAGCGCCTTGGGCAGCGCCGCCGCGCATTTGTGATGGTCGACCACGACCACATCGACACCCTCGGCCGCCGCCATATCCAGCGCGTCGAACGCCTGCGCGCCGCAATCGACCGTCACGATCAGCCGGGCGCCGCCGCGCGCGATCTTGACCAGCGCCTCGCCCGATGGGCCGTAGCCCTCCATCAGACGGTCCGGAATATAGGCCTGCGGGTCCAGCCCCAGCTCCCGCAGCAGCCGGATCAGCAAAGCGGCCGACGTCGCGCCATCGACGTCATAATCGCCGAAGATGGTGACGGCTTCCGTGGCCAGGACCGCTTTCGCCAGCCGTTCGGCGGCGACATCCATGTCACGGAAGATCGACGGATCCGGCATGAAGCCACGGATGGTGGGGGTGCGATGCTGCTCCAACGCATCGCGATCGACCCCGCGCGCCAGCAGCAATTGTGTCACCAGATCGTCGGGCGCGAACCCCGCATCCCGCCGCTCCCCTTCCAACCCGCGCCACCGCCAGGGCTGGCCAAGGATGGAGCGGGATACGGAAAGCACGGGCGTCATGCGGGGCATCCTACAGCAGACGGGGCGCGGCGTGAATCCCGTGCGCTAGAACAGCCCCACCTCCCATCCGCTCATCCTGAGTAGGGACCGAGTAGCTGCACTGCAGCGTATCGAGGGCCCGTATCGAAGGATCCTGGGAATGACGTGCTTCGATACGAGCCCTCGATACGGCCTTGCAGGCCTGCTCGGTCTCTACTCTGCACGAACGGCTTTGGTTCTAAGGTGTTCAAAACAGTCGCGTCAGCTCGTAGAAAGCCGCGCCGACCAGCGCCGCCGCCGGCAGGGTCACGAACCAGGCCACGACGATGCTGGACGCGACGCTCCAGCGGACCGCCGACATGCGCCGCGCCGCGCCCACGCCGACGATCGCGCCGGTGATGGTGTGCGTGGTCGAGACCGGAATACCGCCCAAAGTCGCCAGGAACAGCGTGATCGCGCCGCCCGTCTCCGCACAGAAACCCTGCCGAGGGGTCAGCCGCGTGATCTTCGATCCCATCGTGTGGACGATGCGCCAGCCGCCGACCAACGTGCCGATGCCCATCGCCGCCTGGCAGGAGATCACGACCCACAGCGGGATATGCCATTCGCCGGACAGCATCCCCTGCGAATAGAGGAGCACGGTGATGATCCCCATCGTCTTCTGCGCATCATTGCCGCCATGGCCGAGCGAATAAGCGGCGGCCGAGACGAGCTGGAGTTTTCGGAACAGGCCATCGGCCATGGCAGGCGTCTTGCGCGCGAACAGCCAACTGGTGATCAGCACCATCACCAGCCCTAGCACCAGGCCGAGCAGCGGCGACAGGAAGATGGCAGCGACGGTCTTGCCGACGCCGGACCAGACGATCGCGCCCAGGCCGCCCTTGGCGGTACCGGCGCCGACCAGTCCGCCGATCAAGGCGTGGCTGGAGGAGGAGGGGATGCCAAGGCCCCAGGTGATCAGATTCCAGCTGATCGCCCCCATCAGCGCGCCGAACACGACCTGCGCGTCGATTACGTCCTGCGCGATCGTGCCCTTGCCGATCGTCGACGCGACGCTGTGGCTGAACACCAGGAAGGCGATGAAGTTGAAGAACGCCGCCCAGACCACGGCGACCTGGGGGCTCAGCACGCGCGTGGAGACGACCGTGGCGATCGAATTGGCGGCGTCGTGCAAGCCGTTCAGCAGATCGAACAGCAAGGCGATGCCGATCAGCCCGAACAGCAACATCGGGGCGAGATGCGTCATCGGGGTGCGTCTACGCCAGAATTCGTTCGTGTCGAGCGACGTCGAGACGCGTTTTCACGCGATGTCGAGAAGGCTTCGGCTACGCTCGGCAATGCCCCGCGACTTCGCTCGGGGCGAACGGTTGTGAATTCGGTCTTCATGTCAGGCGTGGTCGAGTACGAGGCCCTGGACCTCGTTGGCGACGTCCTCGAACCGATCGACGACGCGTTCCAGATGCCCGTAAATTTCGCGGCCGACGATGAAGAACATCGGCTTCTCGTCGCCCTCGGCCGCCTTGTACAGGGTCTTCAGGCCGGAATCGTGGATCTCGTCGGCATGGCCTTCCAGCTGCACCAGCCGGGCGGTCAGCTCGAGAATGCGGGTGGCATTGTCGCCGATCGATCGCAGCAGCGGCATCACTTCGGACGTCACCCGCGCGGCTTCGACGATGATGCCGCTCATGTCGCGCATCTGCGGCTGGAATTCGGACAGCTCGTACAGCGTGATCGCCTTGGCCGTGCCGTTCATCTGATCGATGGCGTCGTCCATCGCCGCGATCAACCCGGTGATGGCGGTCCGATCGAACGGCGTGATCAGGATGCGGCGCACGTCCTGCAACACGTCGCGCGTGATATCGTCCGCTTCATGTTCGCGATCGTAAATCTCTTTGACGTGCGCGGCGATGTCGGGGCCGCCCTGCAGCAGGCGCGCAAGCGCATCGGCGCCGGCGACGAGCGTCGCGGCGTGATCTTCGAACTGGTCGAAGAAACGGCCCTGTTTGGGCATAAGCGCCTGGAACCAGCGCAACATTGGCAAATACTCCCCTTGTCTGCGCGCCCATGACAACAACCGCTCGCGCCGTCCAGTAGGACGCAACGGCGCGCGGAACCCCTCGATAAGCCGACCGAGGTCGGGTTCGTCCACGGCCGCGGCCGCGCTGGGCAGATCGAACCATTGCGTTTCGCGCTCATCCTGCTCCGGCCATTCGTCCGCCTGACCGGTCACGGCCAAGGGAAAAAGGGCCACCGTGGCGCGCTTGATCTGTCCGCTGCGTCGCTTCTTCAGATACCGGTATTGGCCAAGCGGGGTGGGGCAAGCGATGCCGCTGACGCCCGCTTCCTCGAACGCTTCGTGCGCCGCGGCTTCATGGCTCGCCAGGCCGCGGATCGGATTGCCCTTGGGCACGACCCATCGCCGCGTCTCGCGGCTGGTGATCAGCAGCACGCGCACGGCGCCATTGTCATCGGTCTTGTAGGGAAGGGCGGCAATCTGTCTGATAGGGAAATTCTCCTGCGACAGCCTTACCTTATCATGGTCGTTTTGGGAATTTACTCAACAAAGTTGGTCCCCAGCCAACATCCGGACAAGTTTTCGGATGTAGGAAGGATTCCGCCGCACCCGCTGCACGCAATGAATTGCGGGCGATGATGCCGCATGCTAGCTGCTATCGCACAGGTGGGAGGATTCAACGTGGACCAATCGGCTGCTTATAATGCGGGGGTGGGCGTTGGCTTCCTCCTGTCACTTTTAGTGATCTACGGTGTAATTTTTGCCGTTGGGCTATTGATTTCGCGTTGGCTGACCAGAAGGCGGGGCGACGGGCGCAAAGTGCGCTGGCCGCTCTGGATCGCGATTGCGTTGATCGCGCTGATGCTGTTGGGGCAACTGGCCTCGATGGGACACGGCTAACCCATATCCTCAGCGACTACCGCAGTTAGGCTCGCTTCCTGCGAGCTTAACTGTGCCTGCCGCTGCGCTATTGGCGCTGGCAAGGCGCCTCAATCATTCCCAGCCAGCATGTCGGCCAGCCGCAGCATGAAGGCCGCACCTCGTTCCATCTGCACGCGCTCGACATATTCGTTAGGCTGATGGGCCTGCTCGATCGAGCCGGGGCCGCAGATCACGGTGGAGAAGCCCGCTTCCTGAAATTGCCCGGCTTCGGCGGCATAGGCCACCACCCGCGGCGGCCCATTGTCGCCCGCCAGCCGTCGTGCGATCCGCTCAGCCGCACCATCGGGCTCCGGCGCGAAGGCGGGCGTCAGTGAGCGCCGTACCACCGCCACGCCGGCGTCGGCGAAGCGGGCTTTCATCTCGGCATCCAGCGCTTGTGCTTCAGCCAGGAAGGGGGCCAGGATGGCCTGCGGATCTGTCCCGGGCGGGCAGCGCAGATCGAACACGAACACGCATTGTCGGGCGAGGATATTGACGGCGGTTCCGCCATTGATCTGGCCGATCGTCAACGTCGCATGTTTTGGCAGGAAAGGAGACGCGGGATCGGCCTGTTGCTCCAGCCGCGCGGCAAGCTCGCTCAGGCTGTGCATCAACCGGATGGCGGCCATGTTCGCCGACAGACCCAGATGCGTCAGGCTGGAATGCGCCTCATGCCCCGTGACGGTAACGTAATAAGACGTGATGCCCTTATGGCCGTGCACCACCTCCATCCTAGTCGGCTCGCCCACGATCACCGCATCGGGACGAGGGAGGTGGCGGGCGATTTCCGCAATCATGGCCGGCGCTCCCAGGCATCCCACCTCTTCGTCATAGGAGAAAGCGAGGTGGATCGGCCGCCGCAGACGATCGCGCTCGGCGAAGAACGGCGCGGCCGCGAGCGCGAGCGCCAGGAACCCCTTCATGTCGCACGTGCCGCGCCCATAGAGGCGGCCGTCCTTTTCGGTCAGTGTGAACGGATCGCTCGTCCAGGGTTGGCCGTCGACCGGAACCACGTCGGTATGGCCGGACAAGACGACCCCGCCGGCGCTGGCGGGACCAAGCGTGGCATAGAGGTTCGCCTTGCTGCCATCCGCGTTGGGGACGCGCGTCGCGGTCACACCCAGCCTGTGTAGCCGGTCCTCGACAAAGGCGATCAGCGCCAGGTTGGAGTCACGCGATGTGGTATCGAATGCGACCAGACGGGCGAGCAGGGCGATCGCGTCGGCGGCAAGGCTGTCGACAGAGGGGAGCGGGGTCATCGCGCCACGCTAGGCGCTGCCGCCGTTCAGGAGAAGCGGTTGACCGCGATACGCGATCAACCGTTGCGGGCGGGACGATCGGCCATCTGGCCGGAAGCCACCACGCTTTGGCGTGGCGGAGCGATTCGGACTCGACCGCACCGGTGAGGGGCGTAGCATGGCCTTGCGCGCACCGACCGCCGACTCCCCGGCCGGTGCGCGCACGGCCTTATCCAGCCGCGAGAATTTCGCGCAAGCCTTCGCGATAGGTGGGATGAAGCGGGCGCCAGCCGAGCAGGCGGTGGGCTTTGCCGTTGGCGACGCGCCGATTCTCCCCGTAAAAGGCGCGGGCTGCAGGCGAGAGGTTGAGCGCTTCCATCGGCCGCAACGGCGGCACCGGCAGCCCAAGCAAATGGCAGCCATATTCCACCACGTCATTCTGCGGCGCGGGCAGATCATCGGCCAGATTATAGACGCCGGCTGGACCACGATCGAATGCGGCCAGCACGCCGCGCACGATATCGTCGACATGGACGCGGCAGAAAATCTGATCGGGCAGATCGATGCGGTGGGCCTGGCCTGCGCGCACCCGGTCAATCGCGCTGCGGCCGGGGCCGTAAATGCCCGGCAAACGGAAGACGCGCGCGCCGATCGCCTGCCAGGCGCGGTCGGCGGCGACCCGCCCGCCCCGCCGGCCCGTCAGCGCCGCGCTTTCATCGGTCCAGGCGCCCGCAGTATCGCCATAGACGCCGGTGGAGGACAGATAGCCAATCCACCCCACCTCCCGGATCGACGTCTCATACAAGGCAAGGATCGGATCGGCCTCTTCGCTGGGCGGTACGGTCGAGATGACATGGGTCGCGGCGCCGAGTGCAGCGCGGACCGCCTCGGGGGCGGCATCCCGTCCGACCATATCGACCACGAAGGCGCCCACGCTTGCGGCGGCGGCGATGCGCGTGCCGGTATAGCCGGCCCCGAACAAGACAAGACGTGCCATGCCGCCGATGTGGCCGATCCGGCTCGCTTTGGCCAGCGCCGGCAAAGCTGGAATCCGGCCTCCATCCACCATAGATGCGAAGGATGGACGCCCTTGCCACTGCTGCCGCCGCCCCGCTCGCTCCGATCCGGCGTGAGGATTATCGCCCGCCCGAATGGCTGGTGCCGGATGTAGCGCTCGATGTCCGGCTCGATCCGGAAGAGACGCTGGTCACCGCCCGGCTGACGGTGCACCGGAACGGCGCCCATAGCCAACCGCTGCGGCTGAATGGCGAAGGCCTGCGGCCGTCTCGCGTCACCATCGATGGTGCGGAGCTGCACGATGCCTGGCGGATGGATGGCGCCGATCTGGTGATCGATTTGCCCGGCGACGATCATCTGATCGAGACGCAGGTTGCGATCGCGCCATCGGCCAACACCAAGCTGATGGGCCTGTATGAGTCCAACGGTCTGCTGTGCACCCAGTGCGAGGCGGAAGGCTTTCGCCGCATCACCTTCTTTCCGGATCGTCCCGACGTGCTCAGCCGCTATGCGGTGCGGATGGAGGCGGACAAGGCGCGCTTCCCGATCCTGCTTGCCAATGGCGATCCTGTGGAAAGCGGCGATGCCGATGGCGGGCGCCACTTCGCCGTCTGGCGCGATCCTTTCCCCAAGCCCTGTTATCTGTTCGCCCTCGTTGCAGGCGATCTGGTCGCCAACCGCGATACCTTCACCACCCGCTCGGGCCGCGACATCGCCCTTGGCATCTGGGTGCGCGAGGCGGATCTTCCGAAAACCCATCACGCCATGGACGCGCTGAAGGCCTCGATGGCGTGGGACGAGCGCGTCTATGGCCGCGAATATGATCTCGCCATCTTCAACATCGTCGCGGTGAGCGATTTCAACTTCGGCGCGATGGAGAATAAGGGCCTCAACATCTTCAACTCGCGCTACGTATTGGCCGATGCCGACACCGCGACGGACGCGGATTTCGACGCGATCGCCGGCGTCGTCGCGCACGAATATTTTCACAATTGGTCGGGCAACCGCGTCACCTGTCGCGACTGGTTCCAGCTGTCGCTGAAGGAAGGCTTCACCGTCTTTCGCGACCAGGCATTTTCGGCCGATCAAGGCTCGCCCGCGGTCAAGCGGATCGAGGATGTGCGGGCGCTACGCGCCGCCCAGTTTCCGGAGGATGCCGGCCCGCTGGCCCATCCGATCCGTCCCGAATTCTATATCGAGATCTCGAACTTCGACACCGCGACGGTCTACAATAAGGGCGCGGAGATCATCCGCATGCTGCACAGCATCCTGGGTGAGGACGGCTTCCGCGCCGGCACGGATCTGTATTTCGATCGCCATGATGGCCATGCCGCGACCTGCGAGGATTTCGTGGTGGCGATGGAAGACGCGACCGGCGCCGATCTCACGCAATTCCGACTCTGGTACAGCCAGGCCGGCACGCCGCGGGTCAAGGCGTCGCTGGAGCATGACGCGCCCGGCGGGCGCGCGCGGCTGAAGCTCGAGCAATTCGTACCGCCGACGCCCGGTCAGCCCGACAAGCAGCCGATGCCGATCCCGCTGCGCGTCGCTTTGCTGGGCGAGCGGAGCGGCCGCGCGGTGGCAGCCGAGCAACTCGTCATGCTCGATGCGACGAAGAGCGAAGTGTTGTTCGACGGACTTGCCGAAAGGCCGGTCCTGTCGATCAATCGCGGCTTCTCCGCACCGATCGTGCTGGAGAGCGATCGCAGCCCGGCCGAGCTCGCCTTCCTGTCGGCGCATGATGACGATCCGTTCGCGCGCTATGAAGCGATGCAACAGCTGATGCTCGACACGCTGATCGCGGGCGTGACGCTCGGGAAGGCGGATCATGGCCCGGTGCTGGAGGCAGTCCGCAACACGCTGACCGATCCTGCGCTCGATGCCGCGTTCAAGGCCGAGGCGGTGTTGCTGCCGGCCGAAGCCCTGATCGGCGATCAGCTGGCGGAGGTCGATCCCGATAAGGTGGCCGAGGTGCGGGATGCGCTGCGGGCGGCGATCGGGACGACCATGATCGACGGCTGGCGCGATGCCTATGCCGCCCATCACGCCAATCGCTACGAATATACGCCGAGCGCCAAGGGTGCGCGCCGCCTGCGGACGGTGGCGCTGGGCTATATCGCCGCGGCAGAGGCCGAAGACGCGGCGCGGCTGGCCTATGACCAGTTCACCGGTGCCGACAATATGACCGATCGCCAGGGCGCGCTGGGCGTGCTCGCCAATGGCGATTCACCGGAACGCGAACAGGCGCTGGCGCAATTCTACACGCGCTTCCGCGACGACGCGCTGGTGCTCGACAAATGGTTCAGCGCGCAGGCGTTGTCGCTGCGCCCCGATACGCCGGCGGCAGTGCAGAAACTGGTGCAACATCCCGATTTCACGCTGACCAATCCCAACCGCATGCGATCGCTGGTCGGCGCGTTCGCCGCCAATCAGCGCGCGTTCCATGATCTGGCGGGTGGCGGCTATCGCTTCCTGGCCGACATGATCCTGGCGGTCGATCCCAAGAACCCCCAGAGCGCCGCGCGCCTGGTTGCCGCCCTCGGCCGCTGGCGCCGCTACGAACCGACCCGCGCGGCGGCGATGCGCGAGCAGCTGGAACGGATCATGGGCACGCCCGGCCTGTCCAAGGATGTCGGCGAGCAGGTTTCGAAAAGCCTGGGCTGATCGGTCTGGCCCGGCAAGCGGCAGGGCAAGGGAACAGTTCCGTGGAGGCCAGCCTTCAGCGTAGGCTGAACTTTATCCTGAGCGCCTGCCTTGCAGGCAGCCGAAGGGCTGGCATGACGATGACCCGCAACGTCTGCCCAAACAACCCCCGTCACCCCAGCGAAGGCTGGGGTCCATGAAGCGTCTCGCGAGCTATGCCGTCAAAGTCGCGGTGGCACCATGGGTGGGCACCCAGCCAGCCTATCGGCCAATCCAGTCCGCCACGTCGCCGGCCACCTGATTGGCGGCCTGGTTCAGTGCGGCCGCGACCACGTCCGGCTGTTCCGACGCCACCGGCACCCGGGCGGAGAAGCGGCGGCTCTGGATGCTGTCGCTGCCGGTGCGGGCGATGGTGCCGTCGAACGTCACCACTACCGCGCGTCCGGGGCCATCCAGCCCGAAGGCGGACAGCTGGCCGGATAGGCGGGTATCGGGCTGGATCGCCAGCAGGCGCGGATCGGGCACGACCCGGCCGGTACGCACCGTGATCGTCTCCGCCACCAGCGAACGGAACAAGGTCGCCGGCTGCGACGCCCACAGGCCACCCTTCAGATAGGCGACGGCGGTCGGGCCGTCGGTGACGAGCACGCGCTGGGTGCCGAGCTGCGGGATCGCGCTGAACGGCGCGACCGCAACGGCGCGGTTGTCGGCTGCCGTGATCGCCGGCCCGGGCGCGAGCGGCGTGGTCGCGGAGAGCGACATCAGCCGGGGCGGCGGCTTCGGGCTGAAGCTGATGCAGCCGGCCAGCGGCAGGGCGGCGGCGAGCGCCAGCAGAGCGAGCTTCGGTTTCTGCATCACTTCCTCGGCTTGTAATCGGGGAGCTTGGGAGCGCCCAGCAGGCCGCCGGCGCCCCCATTATCCAATTTGCTGGAGACGGCCGACAGTGCCGCCGCGGTTTGGCCCAGATCGCGAATCAGCTGGTTCACGGCCGGGATCGTCTGCGTCGACAGCGCCTTCAGCCCCGGCTTGGCATCGGTGATCGCCGAGTCGAGATTGGCCATGCTGTGCTTGGCGCTGGCCACCGCATCGTTCAGATTGGCGAGCAGCGGCTTCACGTTGCTGTTGGTCGTATCGGCCAGCTGACCCCACTTCTCGGCCGCGTCGCCCGCCTGCTTGATCGCGACATGCGCGTCCGCCAGCGTCGCGGCGATATCTCCACTGCGGTTGGCCAGCGCGCCCGAAATCGTGTCGAGATGCGCCAGGATATTGCTGATCGAACGCTGGTTCTGCGGGTTGAGCAGGTCGGTCAGCCGCTCGGTCAGGCTGCTCAGCCGATCCAGGAGAGCGGGCGCATTATTGAGGAGCGCGCCCAGGCCGCCCGCCTTGGGTGGGATGAGCGGCAGGCCGAAGGGGCCGGGCTGATCGATCGGCGGCGCACCGGTGACGGCGCCGTCCAGGTTGATCTCCGACACGCCGGTAAAGCCGACGCCGGCGATGGTGGCGGTGGTACCCTGCAGGATCGGCGTGTCGCGCTTCACGGCGATCCGCACCCGAACCAGTTCGGGCTGGTCGGGCATGACGACGATCTCGTCGACCTTGCCGACCGGCACGCCGGAGAAGGTGACGGCCGAGCCCTTGGCCAGGCCGTCGACCGACGTCTTGAACAGGATGTCGAACTTCTTGTCGTCGCTGCCGCCGAAGCCGGCGAGCCACACGGTGAAGGCCAGCGCGATCGCGATCAGCGCCAGCACGACCCCGCCGACAAGGACATGATTCGAGCGGTTTTCCATCAGCGTATCACGCCCCCATATCCTTCACCGCAGAGTCGCCGCCGGCGGAGTCCATCGCCGCCCGGCGTCGCTTGAGATTTTCAGCCGGATCCTGTTCCGCCTGGCGATCCGCCGCGGCCTGCGCGACGCGTCCGCGCGGGCCGTTGAAATATTCCTGAATCCACGGATGGTCCAACGCCAATAATTCCGGGATCGTTCCGACCGCCACGACCTTGCGATCCGCCAGCACCGCGACCCGGTCGCAAATGGCGTGGAGCGTGTCTAGATCGTGCGTGATCAGGAAGACGGTGAGGCCCAAAGTTTCCTTCAGGCTCTTGATCAGATCGTCGAAGGCGGCCGCACCGATCGGATCGAGCCCGGCGGTGGGCTCGTCCAGGAACAGCAGCTCCGGATCGAGCGCGAGGCTGCGCGCGAGGCCGGCGCGCTTGCGCATGCCGCCCGACAGTTCGGATGGAAATTTCGGCCCGGCATCGGGCGGCAGGCCGGTCATCGTCACCTTATAGGCGGCGATTTCGTCCAGCAGGGTGGGCTCCAGGCGGGGAAAATATTCCCGCAGCGGCACCTGCACATTTTCGGCCACGGTCAGCGTCGAAAACAGCGCGCCGCCCTGGAACAGCACGCCCCAGCGCCGGCGCACGTCGCGCGCTTCCGTGTCGTCGCGGTCGATCATCGGCTCGCCGAACACCTCGACCTCGCCCGCCTGCGGCTCCTGCAAGCCGATGATGGAGCGCATCAGCACCGACTTGCCCGTGCCCGATCCGCCGACGACGCCCAATATCTCCCCGCGCCGCACGTCCAGGTCCAGCTTGTCGTGGACCACCTGGTCGCCAAAGCTGTTGGTCAGCCCGCGCACGCAGATAACGGTTTCGCCCTTGGCGGACCGGGCCGGGTTCGTGCCGCTCTGCGCGTTCATATCCACCCGATCGCTGCGAAGAAGACGGCGAAGAAGGCATCCAGCACGATCACCAGGAAGATCGACTGCACGACGGCGGCGGTGGTCCGCAGGCCGACCGCCTCGGCATTACCCTCGACCTGCATGCCCTGGAAACAACCCGCGGTCGCGATGATCAGCCCAAAGACCGGCGCTTTCAGCAGCCCCTGCAACAGATCGGTGATCGGCACGACTTCCCGCAGCCGTGCGATGAAGGTGACGGGCGGAATGCCCAGCGACAGCCAGCAGAACAGGCCGCCCCCTATCAGCCCGATCATGGCGGAATAGAAGGCCAGCAACGGCATCATCGTCACGCCCGCCAGGATGCGCGGGATTACCAGCGCCTCCATCGGCGCGACGCCGATCGTGCGCATCGCATCCACTTCTTCGGCCAATTTCATCGAACCCAGCTGCGCGGCGAAGGCGGAGCCGGATCGGCCGGCAACCATGATCGCCGTCATCAGCACGCCCAGCTCGCGCAGGTCGAGCCGCCCGACCAGGTTGATCGTGAACACTTCGGCGCCGAACTGGCGCAGCTGGATCGCGCCCTGCTGGGCGATGACGATGCCGATCAGGAAGCTCATCAGGCCGATGATGCCAAGCGCGTCGACGCCGACCACCTCGAACTGGCGGACGACGGCGTTCCAGCGGAACCGGCGCGGATTGCGCACCAGATGCCAGACGGTGATCATCACGGCGCCGAAAAAGCCGACCAGGCCGACGAGCGTGGTGCCGGATCGTGCCACCGCCTCGCCCATATGGCCCAGCACGCGTTTGAAGCCGGGCAGGGTGTCGGGCCGGATCTTCAGCGGCTGATCCGCCGCGGCAACCTGTTCCAGCAGATGCGCCTGATCGGGATTGGCGCCGTCGATCGCGATATCGCCGTCTCGCGCGATGCGGTGGACCAGCCAGGCGCCGACCGTGTCCATCCGCTCGACCGGCGCCAGATCGATCGTGTCGGGCGATGCCTCCAGATCGTCCAGCCGCTGCGGCAGCTGGCCCAGCCGCGCAAGCGTCAGCGATCCGGAAAAGCGGAGCGTCTTGCCGTCGTCTGATAGCTGATAATCGGCGGGTGCGCTCATATGTGCCAGACTATTGGACGCACCGTAAAGCGCAACCGGCCGTTTCAGAGCCACAGCCGGCGGCGTTTACGGAAACGTAATGTTCCTTGTTGGCCCTTGCACCGGCGCATCGGTTCGTGTCGAGCGAAACCGCAGTCGGCGCTATGGATCGGCGCAGGAGAATGTACCCGCCGATGATGGAACTTGCGATTTATGACATGGACCGCACGGTCACGCGCACCGGCACCTATACGCCATTCCTGCTTCATGCAGCCAAGGCGCTGAATCCGCTGCGCCTGGCGCTGGTGCCGCTCGTACCGCTGACGATGGGCGCCTATGCCTTGCGGCTGATCGATCGCCGGCGGCTCAAGGAATGGAATCAGCGCCTGCTGATCGGCGGCGCAGTGCCGCGTCTTCGGCTGGCGCCCACCGTCGATGCCTTCGCCGATCTGGTCATCCGGACGAACATTCACCCCGGCGCCGTGCGTCAGATCGATGAGGATCGCGCCGCCGGCCGCCGACTGGTGCTCGCGACTGCCTCCTACCGCTTCTATGTCGAGGCGATCGCCGCGAAGCTGGGCTTCGACGATGTCATCGCCACCGGCAGCATCACCGGCCTCGACGACATCATCCACGCGAAGATCGACGGCGAGAATAATTACGGCCCTGCCAAATTGCGCCTGATCAAGGCCTGGATGGAGAAACAGGGTCTCGCCCGCGACAAGGTGAAGGTGCGCTTCTACTCGGATCACGTGTCCGATTGGCCGGCGATGGAATGGGCTGACACCGCCGTGGCGGTAAACCCGAGTCGCGGCCTGCGCCACATGGCCGCCAAACGCGGCTGGGAGGTCGTCGACTGGGGGTTTTGAGGGGCGGCTGCGTTCCGTCCCATCAAATTTCGGGCAAGCTTCACGGTCCGTGGACCCCAGCCTCCGCTGGGGTGACGAAGCTTCCTTTACGTCATGCCAGCCCTTCGACTGCCTGCAAGGCAGGCGCTCAGGATAAACTTCAGCCTACGCTGAAGGCTGGCATCCACGAACCTTTCCGCGCACCCTGCCGCCGATGAAACCCGGCTACGTCTACATTATGACCAATCGTCCGAACGGCACGCTCTACATCGGCGTGACGGCGGATATCGCCGCGCGGGTCACGCAGCACCGGTCCGGGACGGGCGCCGACTTCTGCAAGCGCTATGATCTGACACAACTTGTCCATGTTGAGCCCTACCCCACCATCCAGGAAGCGATCGCCCGCGAAAAGGCGATGAAAGCCTGGCAGTGCAGCTGGAAGCTCAAGCTCATCTCGTCCGCCAATCCCGATTGGGATGATCTTTATCTGACCCTGAACACATGACCACGAATTGAGTCGGTTGCACCTCTCAACCGTCATCCCAGCGAAGGCTGGGATCCATGTCGCTCCCCACCAGCGGTGCAGCGCGTGTCGCGGTCCGTGGACCCCAGCCTGCGCTGGGGTGACGTTCCTTTTTAATAGGCTGGCACACACGCTCGGGTCGAATCGCTCTTCAGCCCCCGTCGCCATCCACCAGTGCGGCCAGCGCCCCAGCCAAGCCGGCCGCATCCCCGTCAATCTGCACAATCTTCAGGCGTCCCGTGCTGCCGCTGCGCACGCTGACGGCGCTGCGGGAAACGCGTAACTGCTTGGCGAGCCACGCGATCAAAGCCCCGTTGGCGGCACCGTCGACCGGCGGAGAAGCAACGCGGACCGCCAGCGCAGGCCGGCCATCGGCTTGCAGCTGGATCCCGACGATCTGGGTGCGGGCGGCCCGCGGCGTCACCTTCACCGCGAGCAGCACGCCGCCTTTCGCCGCCGTCCAGGGGACATGCGGCGTGTCGCTCATCTTCGTGAGGCCGGGTTCAGCGCCCGTCGCGGCGGCCGAGCAGGCGCAGCCGCAGCGCGTTGAGCTTGATGAAGCCCGCCGCGTCGCGCTGGTCATAGGCGCCCTGATCGTCCTCGAACGTCACGACCTTTTCGGAATAAAGCGAGAAGGGCGATTTGCGCCCGGT
>NZ_JBMDXN010000078.1:0-11826 GCF_048595155.1 Sphingomonas sp. | reverse complement strand
TCTTCACCGCCTCACGCGTCACCGTACGGCTGACCGCGAACCGCGCGGTCAGTTCGTCCTCCGTCGGAAAGCGGCCATTTTCGAACGCGCCCGTCACAATCTCTCGGCCAAGCGCTTCCAGCATCCCGAAGGTGAGGTTGCGACTGCCGATGCGATCGATCTTGGCCGGTTGTTCCACGCTCTTCCCCATGGGCCGGTTACCACCAGGTGGCATAAAGCGCGATCAGGATCAGGACGACGGCCACGGCGCCGACATTGAAGCTGGCGCGCGTGCCGTACGCGACATCGCGTGTCTCGATCGTGTCCGTGTCGTGCCGCGCCGGTGTGATCAGGGATACTAGTATAGCGAGCGCCGCCGCGATCAGGAACACCACGCCCATCCTGTTCATGAAGGGCAGCGACGCCCAGGTGACTTTCAGCAGCCAGGACAGGACGACCGATGCCACCGCCGCCGTGATCGCGCCCGCCTCGTTGGCGCGCTTCCAGAACAGGCCCAACAGGAAGATGACCGTGATGCCGGGCGTGAAGAAGCCGGTAAATTCCTGGATGAACTGGAAGGCCTGATCCGACGACCCAAGCAGCGGCCGCGCCATGATCACCGCGATCACGATGGCGATGCAGGCGGTGACACGCCCGACCAGGACCAGGCGCCGCTCGCGCAGCCGCTTGTCCTGTTCGCTCAATCCCTCCGCGGACTGGCCCTTCAATTTTGCATAGATGTCGAGCGTGAAGATGGTCGCGATCGAATTGATCTTGGAGGCGGTGGAGGCAATGATCGCCGCGATTAGCGCCGCAAACACCAGGCCGAGCAGGCCCGGCGGCAGCAGCCGCATCATCGTTGGATAGGCTTCGTCGGGTTTGGCAAGGTCGGGCGCCAGCAGCACCGCAGCGATACCGGGAACAACGATGATCAGCGGCATCAGCAGCTTCAGGAAGGCGGCGAACAGCACGCCTTTCTGCGCTTCCGCAATGTCCTTCGCCGCCAGTGCGCGCTGTATGATATATTGATTGAAGCCCCAGTAACTGAGGTTTGCGATCCACATTCCGCCGATCAGCACCGACAGGCCGGGCAGATCCATATAATGCGGATCGCCTTTCTTGAGGATCATGTGAAAATGATCGGGGATGGCCGCCGTCACCTTGTGCCAACCCGCGAGCAGGCCGGCGCCCTCCCCCAGCTTCCCTAATGTCAACACGACGATGATCAGCCCGCCGAGCACCAGCAGCGTGACCTGAACGATATCCGTGAGCGCGACCGCCTTGAGCCCGCCGCGTATCTGATAGAGCAAGGCAAAGGCGCCGAGCGCGATCAGCGCGATATTCTGATCGACCCCGGCGACCTTGTTGACCGCGATCGAGCCCAACCACACGATCGAGGTCAGGTTGACGAAAACATACAGGCCCAGCCAGAAGACTGCCATCAGCGTGCGGATATTCCGGCCGTACCGCCGCTCCAGAAATTGCGGCATCGTGTAGATTTCGTTGCGCAGGAAGATCGGCAGGAAGAATTTGCCGACCAGCAGCAACGTCGCCGCCGCCATCCATTCATAGGATGCGATGGCCAGGCCAATCGCATAGCCCGACCCCGCCATGCCCACGATCTGCTCGGCGGAGATGTTGGCCGCGATCAGCGAGGCGCCGATTGCCCACCAGGGCAGATCCTTGGAGGCGAGAAAATAGTCGGTGGTGTTCTTAGGCCCCGCCCCGGCCTTGTCGCGCGACACCCATTGTGCGAGGCCGAAAATGGCGATCGCATAAATCACGACCACCGCAATATCGACCGGGCTCATCGTCACGCACATCTCCCCAGCCGTCGGCGCTCCGGCGCCGATCAGCAGCGGGTGATTTATATGATTAATTTGCCATGTCGAGAGGCCGAATTGGGCCTCTCGTTATTTAGCCGGCCAGGATCGCTCGGGGAATTGCGTGAACAGATGCGCCTTCCGCCGCAACGCTAGGCTGAACGGTGCCGCACCGGCGTCTTTTCCATCACCGCAACCACGAGCGCGAAAATCATTCGCAACATTGCCCAGCTCCCCTGCAGCGCCGGATGACCCTAAACTTTCGGCGTTGCGCTTTCGTGACGTCGTCGCCCGCCCCATCCCGCACGGCGTTCGTCTCACTCAGGCGAGGTTCACCAGCATTCCGGGCGTCAGGACCTGCGGCAATTCGCGCGGTTCGCCGCCGCCAGCCGGGTAATAGAGGTAGAAGGGTACGCCGGAGCGACCGTGTGCCGACAGGAAGCGGCTGATCGCGGGGTCGCCGCGGGTCCAATCGCCCACCATCGTCACCACATGCTTGCCGGCAAAGGCCTTGGCGACCTCGGATCGCTCGATTGCCGCCTTCTCATTCACCTTGCAGGTCAGGCACCAGTCGGCCGTGAAATAGAGGAAGATCGGGCGGCCGTCCTTGCGCAGCGCCGCCAGCCGCGCCTCGTCGAAGCGCTCGTGCCCGGGCGTCGTCGCCGCAGCGGTCGTATCCGGTGTTCCGCCCAAGGGAAGGATCGCGACGCAGCCGATCGCGGCCAGCAATGCTACCAGTGTCGGCCACCATGCGCCCGATTTCAGTGCCCGCTGCCGCCGGCCAGACCACCACAGGCCAAAGGCCAGCAGCAGCCCTGCCCCGAGCCCGATCGTCATGCCGTCGACTCCGGCTTGCTGACCCAGGATCCAGGCTAGCCCCAGCGCCGTCACGAACATCGGGACCGCCAATATGTGGCGCAGAACGGTCATCCACGCACCTGGCTTGGGCAGCCGGCGGCGCAGCGCGGGAACGAAGCCCAAGAGCAGGAAGGGGAGCGCCATGCCCACCCCCAGCCCGACGAAAACCGCCATCGCCGCCGCCGTCGGCAGCAGGATCGCGACGCCCAGCGCCGCCGCCATGAACGGCCCGGTACAGGGCGTCGCCACGAATGCGGCCAACGCGCCCGTCCAGAAGGCGCCGACGATGCCGCCACCTTGGGTTAGCCGGTCGCCCCCGGCCAGGACGGGCAATTCGAACAGCCCCGCCAGGTTGAGGCCGATCGCCAGCATCAGCAGCAGCAGCACCGCGATCACGCGCGCATCCTGCAGTTGGAACGCCCAGCCCGCCGCGACCCCGCTCGCCCGCAAAATCAGCAAGGCCGCACCCAGCCCCGCGCAGACCAGCACGACGCCGGCGGTATAGGCCAGGGCCTCACGGCGCGCCTCCTGTTCCGTGCCCCCCGATCGCGCCAGGCTGAGCGCCTTGAGGCTGATGATCGGGAAGACGCAGGGCATGACGTTGAGCAGCAGGCCGCCCAGGATGGCGCCACCCAGCGCCGCCATCAGCGTGGCCCAAAAGCCGCCCGTCTGCGCCGCCGGTTTGCCCGCCGCTACCGCGCCCGGCGTGGCGGTCAGTTCCAGCCCAAGCGTCGGTCCGATCCTCAGGACGCCTTCGATCTTCTGTGGCCCGCCCGCCTTGGCGGCGGTCTCGATGACCAGACGGTCGCCGTCGCGGCTCACGGTCTGGGGCGCGGCATAGTCGATCGCGCCGTCGGTCAAAGGAAAGAAATAGGGCTGTTCGATGTCGACGCCGGCCGGCAGGGGTACGCCCAGTCGGAACCGCCCGCCCGCCACTTGGAAATGGGCCGGTGCGCCCAGCGGCTTCGGCAGTTCGGCGCGCCAGCGGTCGAAGCGGCCCCGATCCTCAGATGTTATGGCGCCGTTGCCCACCGTAAGTTCGGTAGCGAGCGTCGCCGTTTCCGGTACGCAGGTCTGCGGATTGCATGCGAGCCAGTTGAGCGTCACCGAGATCGGCAGCTTCGTGCCCTGCGGCAGCCCGGCCGGAACATCCAACGCGACCAGTTCGGCGTAATCGCGCTCATAGACATAGTTCATCAGCCCCGCGATCAGCAGTGGCTGTGGCACCGGATATTGCAGCGGCCCGAAGCGCAGTCCGGCAGGAGCCTTCCACGCGACCCGCGTCTCCAGCCCCGCATCGCCCGGATTCTTCCAATAGCCATGCCACTGCGGCTCCGGCGTCATGGCGAAAGCCAATGTGACGCGCGATCCTGCCGCCGGGCTCGTCGTTTCCGCGACCAGGCTGGGCGTGATGTGGGTCGGGGCGGCGGCGGCGGCGGGGGCAGCGATCGCCGCCAGCAGGGCCAGCCAGAGCAAGCGGAGCATCAGCCGACCGCGCGCAGGCGGCGCTCGGCATGGCGCTGCGCCAGCCATAATTTGACGGTCAGCTCGCCGCCGGCAAGTTCCACCGTGCGGGTCGGCTCCAGTCCGGCCGCGGCGAACCAGGTCGCCATTTGCGCATCGTCGAAGCCCAGCCGGGCATGGCCCTCGCGTTCGCGTAGATCGTCGCGATCGTGGGCGGCAAAGTCCACGATCAGCAGACGGCCATTGGGCGCGATCAGCCGCGCCGCCTCCGCGATCGCGGCCGCGGGCGCCTGCGCATAATGCAGCACCTGATGCAGCACGACCGTTTCGGCGCTGCCGTCTTCCAGCGGTAACGCATACATGTCGCCCTGGCGCAGGTCGACGCGTTCCATCCCGGCCCGGGCCATGCGCGCACGGGCGAAACGTAGCATTTCGGGCGATCGATCGATGCCGATCGCGCTGCTCGTGGTTTCCCCCAGCAACTCGATCATGCGACCGGTGCCGGTACCGATATCCACCATCCGGCCGATCGGCATGTCGGACAGCAGCGCAGTGATCGCGGCCTCCACCTGCCGTTCCGCCACGTGCAGCGATCGGATCGCGTCCCATTCGGCGGCATGGGCGTCGAAATAGGCCTGGGCGGCGGCGGCACGATCCGCCTGAACCGCCTCCAGCCGTGCCGCGTCGGCGACTTCCCAGCGATCGGCGGCCGCATCACGCCAATTGTCGATCATGGCCAACAGCGTGGCGCTGGCGGATTCGCCCAGGCCGAGGAAGACCCAGCTTCCCTCGCGGCGCCGGTCGCACAGCTTCGCATCGGCCAGAATGCGGACGTGGCGAGACACACGCGGCTGGCTCTGGCCAAGCACCTGTGCAAGCTCGCCAACGGATAATTCCATCCGGCGGAGCAGGGCGACGATGCGCAGCCGGGTCGGATCGGCAAGGGCGCGAAAGATAGCAAGGGGCGACGTCATGATCGCCGCAGCCTTCCCGTGCACGTGCGCGCCGTCAAGCGCGAAGCGTGATCCGCCTTGTGGAGTGTCTCTCGCTATGGCAGGCGCAACTCTATGATTCCGCGCCGCAACGCAGCACGGCTGCTCGCTCCAGCCACCGCCATGCTCCTGCTGAGCGCATGTGCGACCGTCCCCGGCCAAAATAGGCTGGCCGAGCGCGACCCGCTCGAGAAATTCAACCGTGGCGTCTGGGGCGTCAACATGGCCGCCGACAAGGTGGTCATCAAACCCGTCAGCTCGGTATATCGCGCCGTCGCGCCGCGCCCCGTGCGGCAAGGCGTCACCAACGCCTTCTCGAATCTCAGCGAGCCCTGGTCTTTCATCAACAACATGCTGCAGGGCAAGCCGAAGCGCGCCGTGCGCAACCTGGGTCGCTTCGTCGTCAACACTACGCTGGGTCTCGGTGGCCTGATCGATACGGCAAGCCGCATGAAAATCCGCCCCGCACCGGAGGATTTCGGGCAGACGTTGGCGCGCTGGGGCGTCAATGGCGGCCCTTATCTGGTGTTGCCGGTGCTTGGACCTTCGACGTTGCGGGATGGCGTGGGCACGGGCGTCGCCTCAGTGGCGGATCCCGTTCGCGTCGCCGTCAATCAGGCGGACGTGAATGTCTGGTACAAGCGCGGCTTCACCGCAGCGCAGGTAATCAGCGCGCGATCGGATTTGACCGAAAGCGGTGGTGACGCTTTCCTCCAGAGCAGCCTCGATCCCTATGCAGCGGCGCGGTCCGCTTATCTGCAGCGTCGCGCTGCTGCGGTTGTGGATGCGGGCGAAGAAGGCGATGGCGACGTTCCGGGTGCAACGCAGCCGGCCGGCGAAACCGTGCCGACTCCGGCGGGCGATGCCGCGACGTCACCGGGTGCACCGCTGCCGCAAAGCGGCGCGCCGCTTCCAGGCGATGAGCCGGGTGCTTCCACAGCGGCACCCTCCGGCGCCCTGCCGCAAAGCGCGGCGCCCATGCCGGGTGACGACGCCGCACCGTCTGGTCCCCTGCCACAGAGCGCAGCTCCGATGCCGGGCGACGCGCCAGCAGCGCCCGGCGACAAGCCCCAGCCGTGATCCGTCGGCTTGCCTTGGGGCTGCTGCTCGCCCTGGCGGGCTGCAACCGCAGTGGCGTGGCCGACGTGACGCTGGACGCCGATGCGGCCCAGCGCAATGCGACCGCATCCAAGACGCGGGACGATCTGGCGGCGGCGACGTCAGCCAGCCGCGGTCCGGCGCCGGTCGTGCGCGATGCGGAGCCTGCGAACAGCAGCGATGATGGTGCGGATGCGTCGCGGGATGATGGGAAAGAAGCGTCTAACGAGCAGGCGGCCGACAATCATGCGAGCGCACCCGGCAGCGATGCCGGCGAGTCCAACAGCACCAATCCCTAGCGCTGGGCCTTAGTCGCGCAGCTTGGCTTCCGCCTCGGCCATATAATCGCGTGTGATCGGCAGCGCATGGCGATCGCGAATATATTGCACCTGGTAATTGACCATCGAGCTGTTCATGAACCCGGTCATCGCCCCGGCGAGATAGAATTCCCACATGCGGAAGAAGCGCGCATCGTACATCGCCTCGATCTCCGCCTTGTGCGCCTGGGTCCGCCGGAGCCAATGTTCCAGCGTATAGCCGTAATGCAGCCGTAGCGTTTCGACGTCGCTGGTAAACATGCGCGCCGATTCGGCGGCTTCCGACATCTCTGAAAGCGTCGGAATATAACCGCCCGGGAAGATATATTTGGTCGTCCAACGATCGGTCGTGCGACGCGGGCCGACGCGGCCGATCGTGTGCAGCAGCATCACACCGTCTTCGACCAGCAGCGACCGGCACTTGGCGATGAAGGTCCGGAAATGCGCCGGGCCGACATGCTCGTACATGCCGACCGAAACGATCCGGTCGAACTTGCCGGTCACCTTGCGATAATCGATCAGCTGGAATTTCACCTTGTCGGCAACGCCCGCTTTCTCGGCGCGCTCGCGCGCGATCTTCAACTGCTCTTCCGACAGGGTAACGCCTAGCACCTCCGCACCGGTCTTCTCATGCAGATACAGCGCCATGCCGCCCCAGCCGCAACCGATGTCCAACACCTTCAGCCCCGGTCGGTTCAGATAGAGCTTGGCGGCGATATGCGCCTTCTTGTCGCGCTGCGCCTGTTCCAGGCTGTTGTTGCGATCGGTGAAATAGGCGCAGCTATATTGGCGGTCGCTATCCAGAAACAGGTCGTACAGCTTGGCCGACAGATCGTAATGATGCGCGACGTTACGCTTGGATCGGCGTTCCTGATTATAGGTGCGCATCCAACCGAGCGGATCGCCGAGCAGCTTGGATCGCGATTCCAGGTTGCGCTCGTCAGTCCGCTTCTCGAATCGATTATTCCACGTGACGAGATCGACGAGGGCATAGATGTCGCCCTTCTCCATTACCAGCCGGCCGTCCATATAGGCCTCGCCCGCGCCGAGCGATGGCGACAGGACGATCTTGCGCGATGTGGACGGTGTGGTGAAGCGGACGGCTACCGGTTCACGGCCGGGATGAGGCGAGCCGTAATGATAGACCTTGCCATCGGAGTCGGTGACGGTCAGCTCACCCTGGGTGATGAGCTTTTTGAAAGCGCGATCGAACAGGAGCATGGCGCTTTCTAGCGCCTAGTTACGCGCTCGCCAGCGCTTTTTCGTTACCCCTGTGTCAGCCCTTCGGCGGCTTCCCTGTCCCGCTGCGCGCGGCTCTTCTTTTCGGCGGCCGTTTTCAGCTGACCGCAGGCGGCATCGATGTCGCGGCCGCGCGGCGTACGGACCGGCGCGGATATACCGCCTTCGAAGACGATATTCGAAAAGCGGCGGATACGATCAGGATCGGAACATTCATACGCCGCGCCGGGCCAGGGATTGAACGGGATTAGATTGACCTTGGCGGGAAGCTTATATTTGCGCAGCAGCCGCACGAGTTCGTGCGCATCTTCGTCGCTGTCATTGCGACCCTTCAGCATCACATATTCAAATGTGATACGCCGCGCATTGTTGGCGCCCGGATAGTCGGCGCAGGCGGCCAGCAGCTCTTCAATCCCATATTTCCGGTTCAGCGGCACCAGCTCGTCACGAACCTCTTTCGTGACGCCATGCAGCGAAACGGCCAGGTTCACGCCGATCTCCTCGCCGGCACGCGCCATCATTGGAACGACGCCAGATGTCGACAGGGTGATGCGACGCTTGCTCAGCGCCAGTCCATCGCCGTCCATCACCAGCTTGAGCGCGTCGCGCACGGACTCGAAATTATAGAGCGGCTCGCCCATGCCCATCATGACGATATTCGTGAGCAGGCGGCCATCGGGCTGGCTCGGCCATTCGCCCAGTGCGTCGCGCGCGAGCATGACCTGGCCGACGATCTCGCCGGCAGTCAGGTTACGCACCAGCCGCATCGTGCCGGTATGACAGAAGCTGCAGGTCAGCGTGCAGCCGACCTGGCTGGATACGCACAGCGTGCCGCGATCGGCGTCGGGAATGAACACCATCTCATAATCATGGCCATCGGGCGAACGCAGCAACCATTTGCGCGTCCCGTCATTGGAAACTTGCGCTTCCACTACATCCGGCCGCCCGATCACGAACCGCTCCGCCAGCCACGGATGCATCGCCTTGGCGATATCCGTCATCACGGTGAAATCGGTCGCGCCGCGATTATAGATCCAGTGCCACAATTGCTTGGCGCGCAGCTTGGCCTGCTTGGGATCCAGCCCTTCTTCCGCCAGCATCTCGCGCAGCGTCTCACGCGAACGACCAAGCAGATCACGGCGCCCATCGGCGCGTAGAACCGGCTCACGCGGAACGGGGACCGGATCGATATGGCCGGGGATAGGCATGACAGCGTTCATGAGAGCGCCCTACCTAGTCGAAACGCGGTCTTTTTTCCAGCCCACCCTTCCCGGCGTCGCCTGCAACCCGGCCGATCAATGCCTAAGAGAGGCGATCGCCGCGGCATCGATCGCGCTTGGCGCGCCCGCCACCCTATAATGGTGCCGAAAACGCCCGCTGGAGGATGTCCCGAAAACGGTCATCGTTTCGCCGGTGCGGATGGCGGCGACGATCCGGCGACTGGTCCGGCTATCCGCGCTTGCCGTCTGTCCAGAGGGCGTGAGCGGGAACAGAGCTTCGCCAATCTGCAGGGTGGCCGTCCGGATCTCCCGCCCAACGAACGTCTCGATGCGAGAGTCGCGACCGGTGATCGATATCGTCAGAAACGGGCGCCCGTGACGCTCGGCAGGGCTGCTGATGGCAAAGCATTCTCGCGGTTTGTCACAAAATGCCGCCCATGTGGCATATCCGCCGATCGTCTCTCGCGCGGCGAGCCGTGGCAAAACAGCGACAAACAGAGCGATTGCGAAGACAGAGTGATGGAACCGCATCAGCTTTCATCGTCCGCCACATTCCTGCCCGCAACCTAAACGTGACATGAGCGGGCTATTCACAAAACTGTCATACGCGAGCGACTTTACGCCTTCGCGACCGCAGCAAAAAGCATGCGGCTTATGAAATCGCAGTGGAGTATCTTATGTCTAAGTTCCTTATCGCAGCCGCGCTCGCTTCGGCGGTTGCAGCTCCGGCTCTGGCGCAGGATGGTGGCGCACCGTTCAGCGGCGCGCATGTCGAGGCGCTCGGCGGCTGGGATCGCGTTCAGGCCAATGGCCATGACGATGGCTTCGTCTATGGCGTCGGCGCCGGCTATGACCTTCGTCGCGGCAACACCGTGTTCGGCATCGAAGGTGAAGCCACCGATTCCACCCAGAAGGAGGAATTCGGCGGCGTGACCCAGAAGGCGTCGCGCGACCTGTATGTCGGCGGCCGTATCGGTACCGTCGTGGGCGGCAACAACCTGCTCTACGTCAAGGCAGGCTACACCAATGCCCGCTTCAAGGCGGAAGGCACGCAGACCGGCGTGACCCTGGCCGACGGCAACCTCGATGGCGTCCGCGTCGGCGCAGGCATCGAGCATGCGCTGAGCCCCAACGCGTTCGTCAAGGCCGAGTATCGCTACTCGAACTACGAACAGGGCGTTTCGCGCAACCAGGTGCTGGCAGGCGTCGGCCTCCGCTTCTAATTCGAAGCACCGTGCCTGGTCCAAGACGACAAGGCGCCATTTCGAAGGGGTCGGTGCACCGCATCGGCCCCTTTTTCGTGGTCGCCCCTCTGGCCAGTGCCGAACGCCGCGCTATAGTGGCCGACCAAACTCGACCGGGGACCGGGGGATAGAATGAAGGCGACGATTGAACGAGCGATCCTGCTCAAGGCCCTGAGCCATATCCAGTCGGTCGTTGAACGCCGAAATACCATTCCGATCCTTTCCAATGTG
Source organism: Sphingomonas sp. (assembly GCF_048595155.1). GTDB lineage: Bacteria > Pseudomonadota > Alphaproteobacteria > Sphingomonadales > Sphingomonadaceae > Sphingomonas_I. The sequence goes on along the minus strand of NZ_JBMDXN010000078.1, from coordinate 1,361 downwards.
CTGATCGAGGCGTCCGAGGGCGGGCTGCGCCTGATGGCGACCGACCTGGATCTGCAGGTGGTGGAGACGATCGAGGCGCAGGTGGATACGCCGGGGGCGACCACCGTCGCCGCGCACACTTTGTTCGACATTGCGCGCAAGATGGCGGAAGGCAGCCAGGTTCAGCTGACGGCGGCCGAGGGCAAGATGCAGGTCGTCGCCGGCCGCGCCCGCTTCAATCTGCAGACGCTGCCGCGCGAAGATTTCCCGGTGATCGCGGAAGGCGAATTGCCGACGCGCTTCGATCTGCCGGCCGAGACGCTGAAGCAGATCATCGACAAGACCCGTTTCGCCATCTCGACCGAAGAGACGCGTTATTATCTGAACGGCATCTTCCTGCACGTTTCGGACGACGCGACGCCGGTGCTGAAGGCCGCCGCGACCGACGGCCACCGTCTGGCCCGCGTCACCGTCGCGCGGCCCGAGGGCGCCGAAGGCATGCCCGACGTGATCATCCCGCGTAAGTGCGTGGGCGAGCTGCGCAAGCTGCTCGACGAGGTCGACGGTTCGGTCGAAGTGTCCTTGTCGCCGACCAAGATCCGCTTCGGCCTTGGCACCGCGATCCTGACGTCGAAGCTGATCGACGGCACCTTCCCCGATTATTCGCGCGTCATCCCGACCTCGAACGACAAATTGCTCAAGATCGATCCGCGCAGCTTCGAGGAAGGCGTCGATCGCGTCGCCACCATCGCCAGCGAAAAGACGCGTGCGGTGAAGATGAGCCTCGATCGCGACAAGATCACTTTGTCCGTCACCAGCCCGGAAAACGGCACGGCGGCGGAAGAGGTGCCTGGCGATTATGTCGCGACGTCATTCGATATCGGCTTCAACGCGCGCTATCTGCTCGACATCCTGAATCAGATCGACGGCGATATGGTGGAGGTCCATCTGGCCGACGCCGCCGCACCGACGCTGATCCGCGAAAATGACAAGGCGCCCGCGCTCTACGTGCTGATGCCGATGCGGGTGTGACCTGTCGGCTCGAAATGCTAGTTCGAGCCGTTCATGGTCGCCCTCTCCCGTCTCTCGCTCACCAACTTTCGTAACCATGCCGAGGCGCTGATCGCGCCCGGCGTGGGGTTTGTCATTCTGACCGGCGAGAACGGCGCCGGCAAAACCAACATATTGGAAGCAGTGTCGCTGCTGACGCCGGGGCGGGGCCTGCGGGGCGCCACCCTGTCGGATATGGCGCGGGCCGATGGACCGGGCGGCTTCGCCGTCAATGCACGGCTGGGCGATGCGGTGGACATCGGCACGGGCACGTTGGCCGCCGCCCCCGAACGCCGTCAGGTGCGGATCAATGGTGCGGACGCATCGGCGGC
>NZ_JBMDXN010000077.1:0-47558 GCF_048595155.1 Sphingomonas sp. | reverse complement strand
GGCCGGTAGCGGGTGGTGACGAACGTCTCGCCCGCCGCGGCCCGACCGGTTAGCCGTTCGCGCAACAGATCGGCGTCCGAACAGCCGACGGCGACTTTGGTAAGGTGAAGCAGGGGCACATTCCCCATCTGGCGCCTGTTCGCGCCCGTTCAAGTTAGCCGTGCAGGCCGACGATCGCCGCGAGCCCTAGGAAGGACAGAAAGCCCATACAATCGGTGAACATCGTCACGAACACGGCCGAGGATATGGCCGGATCGATCCGGAACTTCTCGAGCGTCAGCGGCACCAGCACACCGGACAAGCCGGCGACAAGGTTGTTGATCAGGATCGCCAGCCCGAACACGATCGCCAGATCGACACGGTGATAGAGCAGATAGGATCCGGCGCCGATGAACAGGCCGAGCAACAGGCCGTTGGCGGCGGCGATGCGGAATTCGCGCGCGATCATGCGCCAGGTATTGGATTCGGTCAGCTGATTGGTGGCGAGCGCGCGCACCACCACGGCCAACGTCTGCGTGCCGGCATTGCCGCCCATGCCGGTGACGATCCCCATCAGCGCGGCGAGCAGGGCGTACCGGGCAATCTCTCCGTCGAAGAGGCCGACGACCGCGGCCGCCAGCATCGCGGTCGGCAAGTTGACCAGCAGCCACATCATGCGGGTGCGAATGGTCAGCCGCAGCGGCTCGTTAATGTCGCCATCGCCGGCGCCCGACAGGCGCAGCGCGTCCTCCCCGGCTTCTTCCTGAATGATATGGACGATGTCGTCGACCGTGATCATGCCGACCAGGCGATCATTATGATCCACCACGGCGGCCGAGATCAGCGCATATTTCTGGAAGCGCAGGGCGACCTCTTCCTGATCCATGTCGACCGGGATCAGCGTCTGCTCGCGCTCCATCACCTCGGCGATCGGCACCTTGCGCTGCGCCCGCAGGATCCAGGACAATTTGCACGTGCCGATCGGGTGATGGCCGTGGTCGACGACGAAGACTTCCCAGAAATCCTCGGTCAGATCCTCATTGCCGCGCAGATAATCGAGCACGTCGCCGACGGTCCAATGTTCCGGCACCGCGATCAGATCGCGCTGCATCAGGCGGCCGGCGGATTCCTCCGGGTAGGACAGCGCTTCCTCGATCGCGGCGCGATCGTCCGGCTCCATCGCGCGCAGGACCTCGCGCTGATCCTCGAGATCCATGTCCTCGATGATCGCGACGGCGTCGTCCGTATCCAGTTCGGAGGCGAGATCGGCGACCTGCTGGTTGCTGAGGGCTTCCAGCACCTCGTCACGCACCCAGTCGTTCATCTCCGCCAGCGCGTCGCCGTCCAGCATTTCGGCCAGGATCTTGGCGAGCGGCTGACGCTGATCGGCCGGAGCCAGTTCGAACAGATCGGCGATGTCGGCGGGGTGGAGCGGTTCGACCAGCGCACGCGCCTGCGCGACCTCATCCGCCTCGACATGTTCGATGACGGCATCGACGAAGTCCGGCGTCAACCGGTCATCCTCGTCATGCGAGGGTTCGGCGGCGACGGGCTCTGCGAGGGCGAGCTCGTCCGGATCTGCGATGTCGGGTTCGCGCTCGCTCATACCACCTCCCCGCAACGCCGCTGCCCGCTTAGGCTGCACAATCCGCCTTGTCAGCCCTTCATCAGCGGGATGCACGCCCCATATAGTGGATGTGACCTATCATCTTTCCGTCCTCGATCAGTCCCCCATCGCCGCAGGTTCGACCGCGGTCGATGCGCTGCGCAATACGCTGGATCTGGCGAGGACCGCCGACGCGCTCGGCTATCATCGCTACTGGCTGGCGGAGCATCATGCGTCGCGATCCCTGACCGGCGTGGCGCCCGAGGCGCTGATCGGTCCGGTAGCGTTGGCGACGGAGCGGATCCGGGTCGGATCGGGCGGGATCATGCTGCCCCATTATTCGCCGTTCAAAGTGGCCGAGACCTTTTCGATGCTGTCGGCGCTGGCGCCGGGCCGGATCGACCTGGGCCTGGGCCGGGCGCCGGGCAGCGATCAGCGCACGGCCTTCGCGCTGCAACGGGATCGCAGTCGCCGCATGCCGAACGACTTTCCCGACATGCTGGACGAGCTGACGGCCTATCTCCAGGGAACGATGCCGGACGGCCATGCCTTTGCGCCGCTGCAGGATCTGCTGCCGACGGGCGGCGGCAGCCCCGAGCTATGGATGCTCGGGTCTTCGCCCGAATCGGCCTATTGGGCAGCGGAACGCGGCCTGCCTTATTGCTTCGCCGACTTCATCAACTCGGAAGGCGGCGATCTGGCGCGCGCCTATAAGGCCAATTTCCGTCCCTCGGCGCAGCTGGCCGAACCTTATGTGATGGCGGCGACCTGGACGATCGCTGCGCCCACGTCTGAAGACGCGGAACGGCTGGCCGCGCCCGCGCGCATGATGTTCGCGCACTTGTTCGCAGGAACCACCATCCCCGTGCCGTCGGTGGACGATGCGCTGGCCTGGCTGGCGGACAATCCGCAGGCGAACCGGCAGCGGCGGCGAACGGTGCTCGGCACCCCGCGGCAGGTGCGCGCCGGCCTGGATCAGGTCGCCGCCGATTATGGCGCGGATGAGCTGATGCTGGTCAACATCCTGCCGGATCACCAGGCACGCCGACGCTCGTACGAACTGGTGGCGGCCGAATATGGACTGGCGCCGGTGGTGGCGGCTGCCTAGTGTTGACCCAATCCCCTCCCGCTCATGCTGAGTAGAGACCGAGTAGGGCCGTAGGGCCGTATCGAGGGCTCGTATCGAAGCACGGTCCTTCGATACGGGCTCTCGAGACGCTGCCGACGGCAGCTCCTCGATCCCTACTCAGGATGAGCGGGTGAAATTCAGGGTGATTTTGCCCGTAGACCTGGAGATTCAAATGGCTGAAGAAACGTTGACGCTTACACTGGACACCGGCAACGACACCGGCGGCGACGTCGTGATCAAGCTGCGTCCCGACCTTGCCCCCAATCATGTCCAGCAGATCACCGATCTCGCCAAGGAAGGCTTTTACGACGGCGTCGTGTTTCATCGCGTGATCCCGGGCTTCATGGCGCAGGGCGGCGATCCGACCGGCACCGGCATGGGCGGATCGAAGAAGCCCGACATCAAGGCGGAATTCTCGTCCGAGCCGCACGTGCGCGGCATCTGCTCGATGGCGCGTTCGTCCAATCCGAACAGCGCGAACAGCCAGTTCTTCATCGTGTTCGATGATGCGACTTTCCTTGACCGTCAGTATACGGTGTGGGGCGAGGTGACGTCGGGCATGGAGCATGTCGACGCCCTGCCCAAGGGCGAGCCGCCGCGGGCGCCCGGCAAGATCGTCAAGGCAACCATCTCTTAAGGAATAGTCTCCACGGCTGGCGGTTCAGGCGATCGTCTCGAACAGCCAGTCGTGGAAGATTTTCACCGCCCGGTTGGAGAGGCCGGTGCGGCGGGAGGCGAACCAGTAGCTGTAACTGGAATCCGCCACTTCGTTGAAGATCCGCACGAGGCGCGGATCATGCGATCCCTCGACATGTTCGTCGAGCATGAAGGCCACGCCCAGCGCCTGGGCTGCGGCATCGAGGATCAGCTGCCCCGAATCGAAATGATCGGTGGCGCCGGGCTCCAGATCGGGCCGGCCGATCGACTCGCGCCAGATGTTGAACAATTCCGGCATGTCCCGGTGCACCAATATGGTGGCGCGGGCGAGATCGTCCGGCTGGCGGATGGCATCATTGCCCTGCAGCAGCTTGGGCGAGCCGATTGCCGCGACACGGCTTTGTGCGATCTTGCGCGAATATAGAGCAGGATCGATGTCCCGCGAGATAACGATCGCGGCATCCAGACCTTCGCCGAGCCGGGCGAGCGCATGGGGCTGCGTATCGAGGTCGATATGCAGCGACTGATGCCGCGCCTTCAGTTCGGGCAGCTTTCCGATCAATCGCTGCGATGCAAAAAGCGGCGGCACATTGAGGCGCAGGCGCAGCAACTCGCTGTCGCCCGTGGTTGCGTCGATTGCAACAGCGAGCGCGTCCAATGCAGGGGCAACGCGCGCGAGCAATTGCTCGCCGTCATTGTTCAGCATCATCGCTTGATGGCGCCGCTCGAACAGCGGCCGACCGACGAACCGCTCCAGCGCTTGGATACGGCGGCTTAGAGCGGGAGAGGACAAAGCGAGTTCTTCCGCGGCCGCCTTGACCGAACCAAGGCGAGCGACCTGCACGAACGCCTCGACGGCGGTTAACGGTGGCAGTCGGCGCACATCATGTCTCCCTAGGGACGGCGGCAGCCGGCCGGACCGGATGCGCCTGCAACAACGTGGTTGCGCAGGATTGTGAATGCGAATTGCGCAATTCGCAACCGCCAAATACCTCTTCGCACTTGCACAATGTTAGCGCAATCATCATACAGAGCATGCCTTTCAGGCATCCTCTCCTAAACTTTCAGGGTCGGCTCCCAACGGGGCCGACCCTTTTTTCTTTGGGCTAACCCGCTGCGAAGTGGTGGTTTGGCCCATTGCCATCGCCGGTCGCACCAGGGGCACGTTTCGTCGGCGATGCTTTTGCGATGGGCATCGTTTGAGACACATGCGCGTCTCTTGCCAATACGTGTCAGTTTTGCGACGGGTCGGCGACCATTGCGAGTCATAGGGATCGTGCCACAATGAATTCACCCGTCGCCGAGCAGGCGCTTAAGCGCAACGCGCGCGGTCGCCCGGTTTCGGGCCCCGGTCCGCTGGCGATGTTCTTCAAGGAATTTCTGCGCCATCCGGTCATGGTCGGCTCGATCATCCCGTCATCGCGCAAGCTGATCCGGACGATGCTGTCGCGGACGGACTGGGCGAACACCAAATTGTTCGTAGAATATGGCCCGGGCGTCGGGACGTTTTGCCAGGCGGTCCTGGACCGGATGGCGCCCGATGCGACCTATATCGCGATCGATACCAATGCCGACTTCATCGGCTATCTGGCCCGCACGATCAACGATCCGCGCTTCTTCCCGGTACTGGGATCTGCTGCCGACGTTCGTCAGATCATTCGCGATCATGGTCACGAACAGGCGGATTATATCCTGTCGGGCCTGCCCTTCTCGACCCTGCCGCCGGGCGTCGGCGCCAAGATCGCGACCGAGACCTCGGCCGCGCTGCGCGTCGGCGGAGCGTTTCTCGTTTATCAATTCTCGCCGAAGGTGCGCGACTTCCTGAAGATGGGCTTCGAGCGGATCGATCATGCGTTCGAGCCGATCAACATCCCGCCGGCGCAGCTCTACTGGGCCTGGAAGGACTAAGGTCGCTCGGGCGGCAGGGCGTGCCCGCCGCCATGATGCGCTGGTTTACTGATTGATGCCGAAGTTGAGCTTGCGGGTGACGCTGGCGTCGACGACGGCCATCAAATAATAAGCGGCCGCCCAGCGCACGCGCGCGAGGAAGCCTGATCTTTCATGCTCCTCGGCCTTGATCTCGCGCGAATTGGCCAATTCTCCCTCGAAATAGCTGCGCATGTGATCGGCAAATTCCTTGTCCTGGATCCGCAGCATGATCTCCAGGTTCAGGAACAGGCTTCGGACATCGAAGTTGGCCGACCCGATGTGGACGATATCATCGATCACGAACAATTTCGTATGCAGCTTCAGCGGCTGATATTCGAACACCTTCACGCCGCGCGACAGCAGGCGGTGATAGGTGTGGCGCGCCGCCGCGATCGCGACATTATGATCCGTCTTCGACGGCGTGATGACGCGGGCCTGGCCGCCGCGTCGGGCGACGCGTTCGATCGCGCGCATCATGCGCGGCGTCGGCGCGAAATACGCGGCAATCAGGTCCAGGCGCCGGGTTTTGCCGACATCGGCGCGCAAGGTGCGGACCCACGGGCTGAGCCGCCGGGTCGGGCCGCCGAGCAGCCAGCTGGTCTTGCCGCCTTTGGGATTGCTCCAGCGGCCGAGCGCCTGGCGCAGATCGCGTAGCTTGGCCTTGGGCTGATGCGTCCACCTTGCGAGCGCGTCGAAATAGCCCGCCAGCCGCTCGGCCGTCGGCCCCTCGACACAGATGCCAAGGTCGCGCCAGCCTTTCACCTCGTCGAAATAATCGTCTTCGACGTTGAACCCTCCCACAATGGCGTGGCGCTCATCGGCCAGCGCGAGCTTCTGATGATTGCGGAGCAGGTAGCGGCGGCCGTAGCGCGGCAGGAAGTGACAGACATCGGCACCCAGTGCCTTGAGCGGCTTGAAGAATTCCGGTCGTGCCGAACTGCCAAAGCCGTCCACGATCAGCGAGACGCGAACGCCGCGCTCCAGCGCGCGCTCCATTGCGGCGCGCACTTCGCGGCCGGTCTCGTCATCGGTGTAGATGTAGTAGAGCAATCGCAGCGTGCGTTCGGCGCCGTCGATCAGCCCGATTAGGGCCTCGAGCCGCTTCCGCCCCGACACGAGCAGCGTCAGCCGATTGCCATCAACCGTGAAATGTCTTGCTGCCTCCGATGGGTCGGGGGAGGCCTTCTGCGGCTCGACGGATGGATTCGTTGACTCTTGCACCCACTCGTCCTATTTCGCCGACCTTCCAGACACCACCAAAATGCTTGGTCAAGCGGAGCGTTCAAAATGGCGCGCGTTACCGTCGAAGATTGCGTCGACAAAATTTCCAACCGGTTCGATCTGGTGCTGCTCGCAGCCCAGCGCGCCCGGCAGATCTCCGGCGGAGCCGAACTGACGATCGATCGCGATCGCGATAAGAACCCGGTCGTCGCCCTGCGCGAGATTGCCGAAGAAACCGTGGTCCCCACCGACCTGACAGAGGCGGTCGTGCAGAACCTGCAGCGCGTGCAGGTCGACGAGGAAGATGCGCCGGACGCGATCGGCTCGCTGTCGGCATCGGCCGAAGCGCTGCGCCTTACGGCTGCGGCGCCCCCGCGGACCCAGAATCTCGGCGCGGATTACGAATAAAAAGATCGATCACTTTGATCGCATGCGGGCTCGATCTCTGCCGAGGTCGGGCCCTTATTTTTGTGATATTTCCGACGGATAGCGGTTCTCCGGCCCACGCCTCCGCGGCGGGCATGATGCGGGCGCCAAGCGTCATCGCACGCGGATGCGACGAACCGATTCAACTATACTTTCGGAGGTGTTACAATTTCGCATCATTAACTTATTTAGCCTCAATGCAGCAGCATCTGATCCCGTTGCGCACACGTTTGAGGCTCCTCCACGCTGTCTCCCTTGTCGCGCTTGTTCTGGCCATCCTGATGGTGGCCTTTCACGCTGGTCGCGCCTTGGTCGAGATGGACATGGCGGTACCGGCGTTGCTTCTCGTCGTGGGGCTGACGACGATCGACCGGCTGGAGGCCGAGCGGGATCATCCACCCAAGCTTGCGCCCCTGATCGCGATCGTGGGGTGCGATGGATCGGGCAAGTCGACGCTGTCCGCCGATATGCGCGCGACGCTCGCGGCCGAAATCCCGACCGAAGTCTGTTATCTGGGGCTTGGATCGGGCGAGCTCGGCAATCGGATTCGGCAATGGCCGTTGATCGGCCCCCGGGTCGAGCATGCGCTGGCCCGCAAGGCCAAACAGACGCGCAGCAAGGAGAAGACGATTCCCGGCTTGCCAACCGCGCTGGTCGTGTTCGCTTTCTCGCTGCTGCGGCTGCACCGCTTCCAGCGTGTCCTGGCATTACGCCGCAAGGGCGTGACGGTGATCACCGATCGCTATCCGCAAACGGAAATTGCGGGCTTCTACGATGGCCCGGGTCTTGCGGCGGCCCGCGCCGGAAGCCCCGTGGTGGCGTGGCTGGCGGAACAGGAGCGGCATATCTACGAGTGGATGGCGAGCTTCCTGCCCGACGTGGTGCTGCGCCTGAACGTGGATGCGGAAACGGCGCTGATGCGCAAGCCCGATCACAAGCCGGACCTGCTGCGCGAAAAGGTACGGGTAACGCCGCTCTTGCGCTTCCACGGCGCGCGCATCGTCGATCTGGACGCACGCGTCGGCTATGACAGCGTGCGCCGGGAAGCCTTCGCCCGGGTCGAGCCGATCCTGACGCACGCCGATCCGCTTCGCGTTGCCGCCTGAACAGGGCATGCAGACGATGGCCGATGAGATCATGATGCCGACGGCTCGATCGGACGGGCAGGGCCCCGCGCCGCTGATCGCACTGGTCGGCTCCGACGGCTCGGGCAAGTCGACCGTCGGCGCCAATCTGCTGGCCTGGATGCGCGAGGCGCGACCGACCGAACTGTGCCATCTTGGCAAGCAGACCGGAAATATCGGGCGGGCGATCGCGCGCTGGCCGGTGATCGGGCCGCGCTTCGCCAAGACGCTGCGGACGAAGGCAGACAAAGCCCAGGCGCCCAAGGGACCGGGCACGCTGACCGCCTTCGTCATCTATCTTTTCTCGATGCGGCGCGTGCGTCGGTTCCGGCACATGCTGAAGATCCGCCGGCGCGGCATCGCCGTGTTGACGGATCGCTTTCCGCAGGTGGAGATCCCCGGCCCGATGGACGGGCTGGGCCTTGCGGCCCCGGGTCGGGGCAATTGGCTGATCCGCACGTTGAGCCGGTGGGAGCGCCGCCAATATGACTGGATGGTGGGCCACAAGCCGGATCTGGTGATCCGGCTGAACGTCGATTTCGACACCGCGATCGCGCGCAAGCCCGACCATCGCCCATCGTCGCTGAAAACGAAGATTTCGGACGTGCGGCAATTGACCTTCGGCGGCGCGCCCATTGTCGATATCGATTCGGCGCAGCCGCTGGATGTGGTGCTGGATCAGGCCAAACGCGCTATTCGTGAAACACTGGCGGCCGAACGGGCCTGACGTAATCGCAATCCTGATGCTACAGGCCGCCGCCATGCCGCTGCGCGCCACCCCTGATCGTCGCCCATGAAGCGCTGGTTCGCCGACGGCGTTTTCCGGTCCGTCATCCGCAATGCCGGCTATCTGGGGTCGGGCAAGCTCGCGGGGGCGCTGCTGGGGCTGATCTCGCTCGCCTGCGCCGGTCACGCGCTGACCCCGGCTGTGTTCGGCATCCTGATGATCGTTCACACCTATGCGACGGGCGCCGGCGCGCTGGTGAAATTCCAGACCTGGCAGTTCATCGTACGCTATGGCGCGCCCGCTTTGCTGCGGGGCGATACGGGCTTCACGCGCGATACGATCCGCTTCGCCTTCGGCCTGGATATCGCCAGCGGGCTGGTGGGCATGGTGCTGGCGATGGTCGCCCTGCCGTTCCTGGCGGAGCGGATGGGCATTCAGGGCGAGAACCTGGTTCTCGCCTTCGCTTATTGTACGCTCGTCCCCACCATGTCGGCGGCGACGGCGGTCGGTGTCTTGCGACTGCTGGACCGGTTTGACCTGATCGGCGGCCAGCAGGTGGTGACGCCGATCATGCGCGCGATCGGCGCGGTCATCGCCTATTTCGCGCACCTGGGCTTCCCGGGCTTCGTCATCACCTGGTATGTGGCTGATCTGGCAGGGGACCTGTGCCTGTGGTTCCTCGCGGCGCGGGAACTCAAGCGGCGCGATATGTTCGACGCGTTCCGGCCCGGCCTGTTCGCGACGGCGCGCCGCTTGCCCAAGGCGTGGAGTTTCGTCTGGACGACCAATATCGCCCATTCGATCTATTCGGCCTGGGGGCCGCTCAGCAATCTGGTTGTGGCGACCGTGCTCGGGCCGGTCGCCGCCGGCCTGTACAAGATTGCCAGCACCTTGATGGATTCGACGAGCAAGCCCGCCGATCTGCTCAGCCGTGGCTTCTATCCGGAAATCATGCGGCTGGATCCGGCCAGCAAGCAGCCCTGGCGGCTGGGCCTGCGCGTCAGCGCGCTTTCGGCCTGTATCGGCATCGGGCTGGTGCTGCTGGTGATCGTCGGAGGGCAGCCGGTGATCGGCTTCATCTTCGGCAAAAAATATCTGCAGGCCTTTGATCTGCTTCAGATCATGACCTGGTCGCTGGTGGTTTCGACCGCGGCGTTTCCGCTGGAATCGCTCCTCTATATGGTCGATCGGCAGCGCACCGCGCTGGCGGCCCAGACAGCCTCGGCGGTCATCTATCTCGGCCTGCTTTATGTGCTGACACATATGCTGGGCCTGATCGGCGCGGGCATCGCGTTCCTGATCGGAACGATCCTGACCGGCGTCTTCATGCTGATCCCGACGCTGTCGAGCTATCGCAACCGCGCGCGCTATCGACAGCATCCGCATGCCGACCCGGTCGACCTATGACCCGGAACCGCACCCTCGCGCTCGACGAGCCCCGGTTCACCGCCGCCCAATGCGACGCGCTGTTCGAAGCCGTTCTGATCGACGACATTGTCGATGTCCACACCGAACTGCCCGATCGCATCACGCTCGATTTTGATCAGGCGCTGCTGGTCGACTGCTATCGTCTGTGCCGCCAATGGTGGAAGGACGGGGTGCATCGCGGGGCGATGGTGGCGCTGATCGATACGCTGAAGCGCGACCGCGATCTGCCGGAGGCGGAGCGGCTCGGCTTCAAATATGCCAGGGCCAAGTTCAAGCATCTGCGCTTCGCCTGCGCCTTGTTCCGCGACGATCATCGCTATCCGCGCGTGCTGGATTGGCTGACCGTGGCGCTGGGGCATTTGCAGGACGGCTTCAAGAACAAGCAAAGGGGCAAGGTCTATCGCGATGCCCTGCTCTGCCGTCTGCTGCTGTCCGACCCCGTCTACGGTGTGATCCAGCGTGAGGTGGACGGGTTCACCCCGGCGACGCCCAACCAGTTCCGCGCTTATGTGCGGGCGCAGGTGGAGCAGCTGCGTTCTGTGCTGGCGCGGAACACGATCACCGGGGCGCAATTCCATGCCACCCGCAAGATCATCAGCCGCCAGTCCGCCTTCTACGTCACCGTGCTGACGATCACGGACGGGGAGGAAGCCTATAAGATGTCGCGCGCGCTAGCGGCGATCAACGGGTTGATGGGGAGTCTGCATGACGTGCTGATCGAGCAGCGCGTAGCCGGCACGTTCGATTATCATCGTGCGCCTATGGCTCTGCCGGACGACATCCGGTCGCGGCTGGCGGAGCTGGTGGATCGCTACGATATTTCCGCGCTCAGCTGATCACAGCAGCCGCCACCCAAATGCCGGCTGCTGTGGATATTAAATCTACCAGCTGATGCCCGCGCGGGCGTAGAGATAGCGGCCATTGAAGCCGAACGGGGAGTAGAAGGGGAAGCCCAACACACCCGTTGAATTCAGCGCGGCCGGATATTTGCGCGGATAGGTGTCGAACAGATTGCTGCCACCGATGGCGAGCTGGACACCCTTCTTCGGCTGGTAACGCAGCTCCAGATCGGCGATCGCGCGCCGTCCGGTGAAGACGTCCGCGGCAGCGGTCGTGCCCGGTTGGTTGACGTTCCCATAATAGGTCACGCGCCCGGTCGCGCCGAAATTGTCGAGCGACCAGTCGATCGTGCCGGTCACCTTGGTGCCGGGGGTGCCGTCTTCCAGCGTGATGATACGGCTGCGCGCGAACAATGTCGGCTGGGGATTGAGGGCCGAGATCGACGTCGGCACCTTCGTCACGTCGGTATCGTTGACGTTGCCGGCGACCGTGAAGTCGAAGGTACCGGCCGCGGCGGCGCGCAGGCGGTAATGGGCGACCACGTCGATGCCCTTGGTTGTGGACGCAATGCCATTGATGAAGAAGCGCGCGGCCGAGACATTATAGGGCGCGAGCAAGGCGGCGACCTGCGGGCTGAAGGATGCCTGGATATTCTCCGACAGGCCGAGCTGGTTGCGGATGTGGATGCGGTAGGCGTCCACGGTCAGATCGAAGCCGCCGGCGCGGATGACGGTGCCGAAGGACAGGTTGGTCGATTTTTCCGGGTCGAGCGCCCTGCCGCCCAGCGCGGTCGCAACCGGCGCGGTGGACGGGTAGGTGCCGGTGAGGATCGGTGTCCCGTTGACCACGACCGACGCGACCGAGGTGAAATATTGCTGCTGCAGCGCCGGCGCCCGGAAGCCGGTGGAGGCGGTGCCACGAAGCGCGAACCAGGGCGTGAAATCATAGCGGACCGATAGCTTGCCGTTGCCGGTCCAGCCGAAATCCGAATAATCTTCCACGCGCCCGGCCAGGCCGACGAGCAACTTGTTCGTGACCTGCGCCTCCAGATCGACATAGGCGCTGCCATTTTCGCGATGCTTCTCGATCGCGTTGAGAGGGGAGAAGCCGCCGAAGCCTTGCGCGCCGGGGGCGCCGACCTTGCTGGGATCGGCGCCTTCCGGATAGCCGTAGGAGGCAAGTTCGCCGGGCGTGATCTTGAAGCCCTCCCGCCGTCCTTCGATGCCGAAAGCCACGTTCAGCGACTGGAATAGATCGAACTTGCGCGACACGTCGACGCCGGCGACAAGCTGGTCATAGACCATCGCGCCGTCCTTGAACTCGGTCGGCGAATTGTTGCCATATGCGTAGTTCGCCGAGTTGCGCGTCTCGAACGCGATGCGGTTGCGGCCATAGCTGATGTTCGCATCGACATTCCAATCGCCAAGGTTGCCCCTGATCCCGATCGCGCTGTTGAGATCGCGCGAGGTTGTATGGATCAGTGGGAGGAAGCCGTTGGGGTAGATGCCGCTGACGGCGCCGGCCGCGCTCGCCAGGCGCGGGAAGGCCGCGCTCTCGCTGTTGCGCTCCTGATAGCCGAGCCAGCCGTAGAGCTGCAGATCGTCGGTGATCGACGAACCGGCGTTGATCCAGCCAGTATATTGCCGCGTCTTCGGATCGCCGAAGCGCCCGGTGATCTGCGTCGGCGTGACGCGCGGATCGTAATCCGCACGGTTGGTCGGGCGGCGATCGAGATATTCGCCCGAGATCGTGACGTAGCCGTCGCTGCCGAAGCCGAAGCCCTGCCATGCCGAAGCCGTCAGCGTATGTTCCCCCGAAACGTGGCGGTCGCCCCGCGCCGTATCCACGTTCGTGTCGTAGAAGCCGTAAGTGACACTGGCAGCCCCACCCGAGCGCGCCTGCCGCAACCGCAGATTGATCACGCCGGCGATGGCATCGGAGCCATATTGGGCCGAGGCACCGTCGCGCAGCACTTCGATCGTGTCGAGCGCGACCGTCGGCACGGTGTTGAGATCGACGGCGGCGGCGCCGCGCCCCACGGAGCCGTTGATGTTGAGCAAAGCGGACGTGTGCGCGCGGACGCCGTTGATCAGCACGAGCGTCTGATCGGGAGAAAGCCCGCGCAGGGTGGCGGGGCGAATGGCGTCCGTGCCGTCCACGGCCGACGGACGGGGGAAGTCGATCGACGGCGCGATCGTGGCCAGGGATGCGCCAAGTTCGGTCGTTCCCTGCCGGCTCAAGGCAGCATTGCTCAGCACATCGACCGGGGAGGCGGTGTCCAGGCGGGAACGGCCCGCCGTGCGCGTGCCTGTAACGACGATCTCTTCGCCTGCGTCGGTCGCGTCCTGCGGCGTAGTGCTGGCCGGCGCGGCGTTACCGGTCTGGGCCGCCGCGGTGTCAGCCTGCGCGATAGCGAGCGTGGAGACGGCAAGGCCGTACAATGCGTAACGAATTACCATGATATTCCCTTTATTTTCCGGCAGTTCGCCTACCGGTTATTTTGTGCGACGATCTGATCGTAAACGCCGCCATCGGCAAAATGAGCCTTCTGGACGCGACGCCAGCCGCCGAAATTCTTGTCGACCGTGAACAATTTCAGGCTGGGGAACCGGGCGGCATATTTTCGGGCGACCGCCGGGTTGCGGGGGCGGTAGAAATTGCGCGCGACAATCTCCTGCGCGGCCGGGGTGTAGAGAAAGCGCAGATAGGCTTCGGCGGCGGCGCTGGTTTTGTGGGCCGCGACATTGCGGTCGACCACCGCCACCGGCGGTTCGGCCAGGATCGACAGCGACGGATAGACGATCTGATAGGCACCCTTCGGCGCCTGCTTGATCGCGAGCAGCGCCTCATTCTCCCAGGTCAGGAGCACGTCGCCCTGGCCGCGCTGAATGAACGTGGTGGCGGAGCCGCGCGCTCCGGAATCGAGGATCAGCACATTCTTGTACAGGCGCCGCACGAACTCGCGTGCCTTGTCCTGGCCATAGGTCTTGCTGGCATAGCCCCAGGCGGCAAGATAGGTCCAACGCGGTGCGCCGCCGGTCTTGGGGTTGGGCGTGATGACGCCCACGCCCGGCTTCACCAGATCGTTCCAGTCGCGAATATGCTTGGGGTTGCCCGCGCGGACGAGGAACACGATCGTCGAATAATAAGGCGTCGCGTTGAGCGGCAGACGCTTTTGCCAATCGGGCGCGATCAGGCCCCTGTCGGCGATCTGATCGATATCGTTGGCCAGCGCCAGCGTCACGACATCGGCCGGGCTACCGTCGATCACGGATCGCGCCTGCGCACCCGATCCGCCATGGGATTGCTTGATCACCAGATCCTGCCCGGTCTTCGCCTTCCACGCCCGGACGAATAACGGGTCGATCTGCTGATAGAGTTCGCGGGTGGGATCGTAGCTGACGTTGAGCAAGGTCAGCGCGGCGGCCGGGGAGACCGCCGCAAGGACGGCCAGCGCCGTGGCGATCATCGTCCGCACTCAATGCCCCCTGATCGAGTGAACCTTGCCGTCCTCATCGTCGGCCAGATCGCGTCCCGCGGCGAAGCAACGGGCGCGCGCCTGATCGACATAGCTGTCCGGCGGCACGCTCTCCGTCAGCCAGACATTGCCTCCGATCACGGAATTGCGGCCGACCGTGATGCGCCCGAGCAAGGTCGCGCCGGCATAGATAACGACGCCGTCTTCGATGATCGGATGTCGGGGAAGGCCACGCTGGATCACGCCGTCATCGTCCACCGGGAAGCCGCGCGCCCCGAGCGTGACCGCCTGATAGAGGCGGACGCGTTCGCCGATCACGGCGGTTTCGCCGATGACGACGCCGGTGCCGTGATCGATGAAGAAGCTCCGCCCGATCTGCGCGCCGGGATGGATATCGATCCCGGTCTTGGAATTGGCGATCTCGGCGATGATCCGCGCCACCAACGGCGCGCCGAGGCCATGGAGAAGATGGGCCAGCCGGTGGTGAATGATCGCGAGGACGCAAGGGTAGCAGATCAGCACCTCGTCCACGCTCAGCGCGGCGGGATCGCCGGCGAAGGCGGCTTCGACGTCGCTGTCCAGCAACTCCCGCAAGGCAGGGAGCGCGGCAGCGAACTGGCCGATGATATGGGCCGCATCCGCATCGATCCGCTCGGACGTGGTCTCGGATCGCGCATAGGCCAGTTCCAGCCGGATCTGGCCATAGATACGCGCCAAGGCCGTCTGCAGGGTCTGCGCGACGAAGGCGTCCTCATTCTCCAGCCGCACGAAGCTGGGACCGAGACGCAGCGGGAACAAGGCGCCGCACAAGGCCGCCATGATCTTGTCGAGATCGTGCCGCGACGGGAAGCCGACGGCGCCATGTTCGGTGTTGCGGCGATGGGCGTCGCGCCAGCGCTGCCGCGCCTCGCGCAGGCCGGCCGTGATGTCGTCGATATTCCAATAGCTGCCGGGGGGCAGCGCGGAGAGATCAGCCATGTCGGGTGCCCTTGTCACTGGGCGTTTCTTAGCCAGCCGTCGGGCGGGGCAAAGAAATAATTCCTATCAGGCGACTAGGGAATAGATATGGGGCACAGCGTGCGCAGGATATCGATCGCGGGGAAAAATGGTGCCGGCCGTCGGAATCGAACCGACGACCTACCGCTTACAAGGCGGTTGCTCTACCATCTGAGCTAGGCCGGCACGTCGTTTCGCCCCATGCGTCAGGTGGCGGCAAATTGCTAGTATCTGCGCGCCGGGCGCCGCCGCGGTTGCTAGACGGTGAAGCTTTCGCCGCAGCCGCAGCTGCCCTTGGCATTGGGATTGGCGAAGACGAACCCCGCCGAGAAATCGTCCTCGACCCAATCCATCTTGCTGCCGATCAGGTAGAGCAGGCTGGCGCCGTCGACATACAGGTCGCCGCCGGGCGTCGGCACCTTCTCGTCGAGCGGGCTGGCGCTGCTCACGTAATCGACCGAATAAGCAAGGCCCGAGCAGCCCCGGCGCGGGGTCGATAGCTTGACGCCGATCGCACCCTCGGGCGCCTGCGCCATCAGATGCGCGATGCGCCCCTCGGCGGAGGGCGTCAGCGTGAGCGCGGCGGGACGTTGACGAAGGACCGTGCTCATACAAACCTCCGTTGGTGCTGGGCGAAGGCGAAGCACGTGGGGCAAACGGCGGGATACGTCCTTCGACGTAGTTCATCCTGAGCGACGCCGCAGGCGGCGTCGAAGGGCTCAGGACGAACGGTGTTCGGGGTAAGCATCACAGCATCCCCAATTCTAGCTTGGCTTCGTCGGACATCTTCTGCGGATCCCATGGCGGATCCCAGACGAGGTTGACGTCGGCGAGCCCGACGCCCGGGACCGATCCGACGCGCAGTTCGACCTCGCCAGGCATCGATTCCGCGACGGGGCAATGCGGCGTCGTGAGCGTCATCGTCACGGCAACATGACCGTCGTCGCTGATATCGACCCCATAGATCAGGCCGAGATCGTAGATGTTGACCGGAATCTCCGGATCGTAAATCTCCTTCAACGCATCGATCACGCGCTCGTAGAGATCGCCGCCGACTTCCCCGGGCGTGACCGCCGGCGCAGGCTGCAGAAAGCCCGTCAGATAATCGCGGGGGCGCGCGGCCTCATCCGCAACGTCATCGGCGCGCGCCTTGGGCGGGGCGGGGGGCGCCGCGCTCAATTCCTCGATCTCGATCTTCCGTTCCTCATTCATCCGAAGATACGCCTTACCCGCTCGATACCCTTGACCAGTGCGTCCACATCGGCCGGGCCGTTATAGACGCCGAAGCTTGCCCGCGCCGTGGCCGGTACCCCCAGCACCTCCATCAGCGGCTGCGCGCAATGATGGCCGGCGCGGATCGCGACCTGTGCCTCGTCCAATATGGTGCCGACATCGTGGGGATGAACCCCCTCGACCGCGAAGCTGACGATGCCGGCCGAATCCTCCGGCCCGAACAAGGTTACGCTATTGAGGTCGCGTAGCGCCGCGCGGGTCTGGCGGACCAACGCCGTCTCATGCGCGTGGATCGCATCGAGCCCGATCGCCTCGACATAGTCGATCGCGGCGTGGAGCCCGAGCGCGCCGACGATGTGCGGCGTTCCCGCCTCGAACCGCGTCGGCGGCGGCGCATAGGTGGTGCGTTCGAAGCTGACCTTGTCGATCATCGATCCGCCGCCCTGCCACGGCGGCATCGCCTCCAGCAGTTCCGGCCGCGCCCACAGGCAACCGATGCCGGTCGGTCCGTACAATTTGTGGCCGGAGAAAACGTAGAAGTCGCAGGCCAGCGCGGCCACGTCGACCGCGAGACGCGGTACCGCCTGGCACCCATCGACCAGCAATTTGGCGCCGACGCCATGCGCGAGATCGGCGGCGCGGCGCACGTCGAGGGTCGAGCCGAGCACGTTGGAGACATGCGCGAGTGCCACCAGCTTGTGGCGCGGCGTCAGCATCGTCTCGACCGCGTCGAGATCGATCCGGCCGTCCTGCGTCAGCGGCGCCACCTCGATTTCGATGCCGACGCGATCGCGCAGCAGCTGCCACGGCACAATGTTGGAATGATGTTCGAGCTGGCTGAGCAGGATGCGATCGCCTGCTTTCAGGTGCGTGCCGCCCCAGCTTTGCGCGACGAGGTTGATCGCCTCGGTCGCGCCGCGCACGAACACGATCTCGCTGTCCGATCCCGCGCCGATGAAGCGCGCCACCCGCCGCCGTGCCGCTTCATAGGCAAGCGTCATGTCGGCGGAGCGTTGATACACGCCGCGATGCACGGTGGCGTAGGTTTCGCCATAAGCGCGCGCGATCGCATTGAGCACCGGCTGCGGCTTCTGCGCGGTGGCGGCGGTGTCGAGATAGGCCCAGCCGGCGGGGATGGCGGGAAAGTCGGACACCAGGTCCAGCGCGCGCGCCTGCCCGTCGAAGGTGGCATGCTCGTTCACAGCACCCGCTCCAGCGCGGCATCAATCGCCGCGGTAAATTGCGCCGCGTCTTCGGCACCGTCGAACAGGCCGCTCACGAAGGCGCGCAGCAACAAGGCCTTCGCGTCGGCCGGCGGCAGGCCGCGGCTGGCGAGATAGAAGAGCGCCTGCGCGTCCAGCTCGCCGACGGTCGCGCCGTGCGCGCACTTCACGTCGTCGGCGTAGATTTCGAGTTCGGGCTTAGCGTTCACGGTCGCGCTGCGATCGAGCAGCATGCCCTTCACCGATTGGACGGAATCGGTCTTCTGCGCGTCGCGCGAGACCGCGACCTTGCCGAGATAGGAAATGGTCGAGCTTGCTCCGGCGATGCCGCGCACCGTCTGCCGGCTGGTCGCGTTCGCCTCGAAATGGCGCACCGTCGTGACCAGCTCGATCGTCTGCTCGCCGCCCGCGATCAGCGCGGCATCGAGTTCGAACGAGGCGCCTTCGTACAGGGTCACATCGAGTGCGACCCGGCCGAGGCGGCCACCGCTATTGACCAGCTGCATCGCGAACGACGCGCCGACGCCAACCTCGATCGTATAGTCGCGAACCGCGGTTGCGTCGGCGGCGGCGTCCTGCACCAGGCTCACCTGCCGGCTCTCGCCCGCCGCGACGATGATCTTGTCCGGCACCGGCACCGGCCACACCGCCTGGAGCGCGGCGAAGTCGCTATAGCGCCAGGCTTCGTCGCGGCGCGTGGGGAGATTATGTGCGTTCATCCCCTCTCCCCTTGTGGGAGAGGGTTAGGGAGAGGGGTTCGGGCGAGCGGGCTCGATGCCCGCGAGCCTGAATTTACGCGGAAAGCGGTTCTATTGCGCCGCAGACGCGACGCGCCCCTCTCTCCATCTCTCCCCCATAAGGGGGGAAAGAGTTTACGTGCTACGCTGATCACGCCGCGATCTCCGCATAGCCTTCCGCTTCCAGCTGATGGGCCAGTTCGGGGCCACCGGACCGCACGATGCGACCGCCGGCGAGGACGTGGACGAAGTCCGGCCGGACGTAATCGAGCAGGCGCTGATAATGGGTGATGAGCAGCACCGCCTTGTCGGGCTTGCGCATGATCGTGTTGATGCCCGCGCCGACGGCCCGCAGCGCGTCGATGTCGAGCCCGCTATCGGTTTCGTCGAGGATGGCGAGCCTGGGATCGATGATCCCCATCTGCACCATCTCGGCGCGCTTCTTCTCGCCGCCCGAAAAGCCGACATTGACCGGACGCTTGAGCATCTCCGCATCCAGCCCGAGCGCGCTTGCCTGCGCGCGCGCCAGCTTCAGGAAGTCGCCGCCGGACAAGGGCTCTTCGCCGCGCGCCCGCCGCTGCGCGTTCAGCGCCTCGCGCAAGAATTGCAGGTTCGACACGCCGGGGATTTCGACCGGATATTGGAAACCCAGGAACAGGCCCGCGGCGGCACGCTCGTGCGGCGCCAGCTCGAGCAGGTCCACTGGCCCCGCATCCGTTCGTGCTGAGCTTGTCGAAGCGCCGCCCTGTTGTGCGACATCTGCCGAAGCCAAAGACAGCCCTTCGACAGGCTCAGGGCGAACAGTGCTGGGCTGGAAGGTCACCGATCCCTCGGTCACGTCGTACCCGGGCCGCCCGGACAGGACGTAACCGAGCGTCGACTTGCCGGCGCCATTAGGTCCCATGATCGCATGGATCTCGCCAGCGTTGAGCGAGAGCGAGAGGCCCTTGAGGATCGGCTTGCCATCGACTTCGGCGTGAAGGTTTTCAATTTTCAGCATCTTAATTTCCGAAATCCGCGCTCATCATATTTGCGTGGTCACCCCGGACTTGAGCCGGGGTCCCACTCGCTTCCCCTGCCGCAGAAGACGCGGGATGCCGGATCAAGTCCGGCATGACAGGGCCAGGGATGGTCATCCAACCGATCCTTCAAGGCTGATCCCCAGCAGCTTCTGCGCTTCGACCGCGAACTCCATCGGCAGCTGCTGCAGCACTTCCTTGGCGAAGCCGTTGACGATCAGGGCGACCGCGGCCTCCTGATCCAGGCCGCGCGACATGGCGTAGAACAATTGGTCGTCGCTGATCTTGCTGGTGGTCGCCTCATGTTCGATCTGCGCGGTCGGGTTGCGCACCTCGATATAGGGCACGGTATGCGCGCCGCAGTCGGAGCCGAGCAGCAGGCTGTCGCACTGGGTGAAATTACGGACGTTTTCGGCGGTCGGACCGACCCGTACCAAGCCGCGATAGGTGTTATCCGATTTGCCCGCCGAAATGCCCTTCGACACGATCGTCGAGCGGCTGCCCTTGCCGAGGTGGATCATCTTGGTGCCGGTGTCGGCCTGCTGATGATTGTTGGTGACGGCCACCGAATAGAATTCGCCGATGCTATTCTCGCCCGCGAGCACGCAGCTCGGATATTTCCAGGTGACGGCGCTGCCGGTTTCGACCTGCGTCCAAGATACCTTGCTGTTCCGGCCCTGGCAGAGCGCGCGCTTGGTGACGAAATTGTAGATGCCGCCAATGCCGTTGGCATCGCCGGGATACCAATTCTGCACGGTGGAATATTTGATCTCCGCATCGTCGAGCGCGACCAGTTCGACCACGGCGGCGTGCAGCTGATTCTCGTCGCGCATCGGCGCGGTGCAGCCTTCGAGGTAGGACACGTAGGCGCCCTTGTCGGCGACGATCAACGTGCGCTCGAACTGACCGGTATTGGCCGCGTTGATGCGGAAATAGGTACTCAATTCCATCGGGCAGCGCACGCCTTCGGGCACGTAGACGAAGGTGCCGTCGGAGAAGACCGCCGCGTTCAACGCCGCGAAATAATTGTCGTGGATCGGCACGACCTTGCCGAGCCATTTGCGGACGAGATCGGGAAATTCCTTCAGCGCCTCGCTGATTGAGCGGAAAATGACGCCCGCGCGTTCGAGCTCTGCGCGGAAAGTCGTCGCGACGGAGACGCTGTCGAATACCGCGTCAACCGCGACCTTGCGGCTGCCCTCGACGCCGGCGAGCATCTTCTGCTCCTCGATCGGGATGCCGAGCTTCTCGTAGACACGCAGGATTTCGGGATCGACCTCGTCCAGGCTGCCAAGCTTCGGCTTTTCCTTGGGCGCGGCGTAATAATAAGCGTCCTGATAATCGATCGGCGGGATGTTGAGCTTGGCCCAGTCGGGCGATTCCATCGTCAGCCAATGGCGGTACGCCTTCAGCCGATAATCGAGCATCCACTCCGGCTCGCCCTTCTTGGCCGAGATGAAGCGGACGATGTCCTCGTTCAGCCCCTTGGGCGCGAATTCCTGCTCGATGTCGCTGGTGAAGCCCCACTCGTAGGTCTTCTCGACGGCCGCATAGGCCTCGGCATTCTTGGTAGCCATGATTATACCTGCACCGTTCTGGCTGAGCCTGTCGAAGCCCTGTTGTTCACATCGTCCGAAGCGAAGGACAGCCCTTCGACAGGCTCAGGGCGAACGGGTAATTGCGCCAAGCTCGCCAAACTCACGCCCGCCAGCGCGCCGCGCATCGCATCATTGACCGCGTTCCAGTGCGGCTTCACCTGACAGGTCTTCTCGACCGCGCAATCGTGACGGCCATGATCGACACAGGTCGTCATCGCGATCTTGCCCTCGACCGCCTCGACGATGTCGGCGAGGCTGATATCCGATGCGTCCTGTGCCAACCGAAAGCCGCCGCCACTGCCGCGGGACGACACGATCAGCCCTGCCGCAGCCAGCCGCCCGACCAGCTTTTGCGCGGTCGGCAGGGGGACGCCCGTTTCCTCCGCCAGGCAGGTCGCGCTCAGGCGCGCGCTGTTACGTCGCACCGCAGCGGCGAGCATCACGACAGCATAATCGGCGAGGTTGGACAGACGCATCAGCTTCTAATCGGATCGATTCACTCCGATTAGGCACATGGTCGCTCACGTGGCCTGGGTCAACCCACCACCACCCCTATTTCACCGTTGTTAACGTGCCCGCCGGGAACGCTTCGTCTGCCTGCGGCGGCCTTACTTCGAATACATCGCCATGGCGTCGCGGCGGAACTCCTGCGCGCTTTCGCCACGGCTGTAGAACATGTGGCCGCCCGCATAGAGGTTCAGGTTGACGCGCTGTGCCACGCCGAAGCTCGGCATCTGATCGATGATCAACCGGCTGGCGAAATAGGGGCAGGACAGGTCGTCCATGCCGTGGGCGATCACCACCTGCATTTTCGGATCGTTGGCAATCGCCTTGCGCAGATCGGCAACCGGTGAATCGCTATTGTCGCGATCCCAGGCGCTGTTCACGTCGTAGGACAGCAGATTGTAGCGCGCATTCACTTTCCAGCCGACCTGATTGGTCATCAGGTCCACTGCAGCGCTGGTGGTAGGCGCAATGATCGCATCCAGGATAGGATCGTTCGACCGCTGATCCGCCGCGCCGGGAAAGGGATCATAGGCGGTGACGTTGGAATCGTAGATCGACCCGATCTTGCCCTCGCGGCGGTGGATTTCCCGCAAATAGGTGCGAATATCGATCCGCCCCTCGCTGCGCCGGACGAGCGCGGGATCGAGGCCGGTATAAGCGGAGACCTTGGCGGTCAGCCGTTCGATCGCCTGCGGGTCGGATCGGCCGCGGAACAGATCGGTCGCGAACTCGCCGCGATCATAGGCTTCCACTTCGGCCAGCGAGGCGGGGCTCGAAAGCTTGCCCTGCCGCTCCAGATTGGCGGCCGCCATTGACGGCAGCGAGACCATATAGGGGAGGGGCGACAGCGCATTGTCGTCCCCGTCGACCGCTTGCGGGTTCAAATAAGGGGACACCATCGTAATGCCGTTCAGGCCGACCCCGAGCCGGCTCTGCAGATAATAAGCGACGCGGGGCACGCGGTAGCCGCCATAGCTTTCGCCCACGAGATAATGGCGCGACGTCATGCGGCCATTCTTGTTCAGCCAGTCGAAGATGACCCGGCTGAGATATTCGATATCGGTCTTGGCCGTGTAGAAGTCGCGCTTGGTATCGGCGTCCTCCTCCAGCGTACGGCTAAAGCCGGTCCCGATCGGATCGATGAACACCAGATCGGTGAAATCCAGCCAGCTGTTCGGATTGTCCCGCGCAACCGCGCTGTCGGAGGGTGCATCCCCCTGCGCGCCGAATTGCACGCGCTTCGGCCCGATCGCCCCTAGGTTCAAAAAGGCGGATGCCGCGCCCGGCCCGCCATTGAAGGCAAAGGTGACGGCGCGGCCGGCGCCGCGATTGGGAACGGTATAGGCGGTATAGACCACCTCGCCGATCTTCTTCCCCTTCGCATTCTCCACAGGGATCGTTCCGACAGTGACGTCGTAGGACAAGGCCTTGCCGCCGATGACGGCGCTTTGCCGCACCGTCTTGTCGGCGGGCAGCGGCGTAGGTTCGATCTTGTCGGCGGACTTTTCATCCGCGGCAAGCGCGGGGGCGGACAGCGTGGGTGCGGACAGGGCGAGGAACAGGGCAGCGAACAGCAGGTGGCGCATGGCGGGACGAAAACCTCAAGGATCAGCTAGAATTACCATGTTCGAGCGTTTGATGCGGAGCAAGCAGGAACGGCCGGCCGCAACCGTCGTTGTGCAACCGAGGAGACGGGGAATGAACCAGGACAGCTCGCAAGACCACGACAATCCGGACGATCTGCAGCAGCCCGCCGTGCGGCGTGCGCTGGATGCAGGTGACATCAAGGCATTGCAGAACGATCCCAGCGACGAGGATGCCAAGCTGGAGATCGAGCTCGACGAGACGTTCCCCGGATCCGACGCGCCATCGAGCACGCAGCCCGGCAAGGGCAAGGATCCCGCTCCCTCGTCCGGCTATGATCCGGAGGAAGAAGCCCGACTTGCCGGAGAGCATTGAGGGCGAGCTGCGGCGCGTCTCGTCGCAATTTTGTCATCTGTTGCAATAATGACATGTTGCGCCGCAACACGATCCATGATTCTCTACCGTCAGAGCTAGCGACACAGGGTTAACGGCCCGGTAAGCATCGGCACGTTACCACCCTGCGTTCTTCTCTTTGATGGGAGGGCGAGATGGGCGTTCAGATGAGACCGGCCGATGGCGCAATGTCCTTGGCGGAAATGAAGGAATTTGCCGGCTTCTCAGCAGCGACACAGCGTTATGTGCGCCGCTCGCTCGATATCGGCTTGGCCCGGCAGGACGCGATGGCCTTGTGGTCGCGCGACGTCGTGGAGGCCGCCAGCATTAAGGCCCAGTCGCGCATCTACGCCCGCCTCGATCAGATCCGCGACCATCTTCCCGATGATAGCGGCCTCGATCAGATGGAGCCCTTCTTCTCGCCGCTGGTCACGATCACCGCGTTCGATCTGGGCCAGGGGCGCCTGACGAGCTTCGCCTCCTACCGGTTTCTTTACGAGCGGCTGATCGGCGGCGGGGTACGGCCCTGGTTGCCGGGCGCCTTCTGTGCGGCGGCTGCGCTGCCCCACCTCCATCCGGAGAAGCGGCGCATCCTCCTCCAATCGATCAGCGAGGCGGCGGCGACGGCGCCCGGCTGGTCCAGCCGCCAGCCCTGTTTCTTTCCGGAATGGGTCGACAAGATCGAGCAGCCGCTGCCGCATTAAGCGTCTGTCGGTCCTGACGCGAGGTCGATGAGGCTGATGGCGGTTTGGCTTAGTGACAGGCCGTCCATAGGCCGCCGCGCCGGGCTTCATCCAAATGGAAATGGTCGCGGTGCGCGGCATTGTAATCCGGCGAAAGGGTGGTCGCGAAGATGCGGCAGGCACCGTCCCGAACATCATGGAGGAACTGGCCGGACGGGCCATCCCGGTTCCAATCAGCTGCAACTGTAATACGGCGTCCATCGCTGAGCACGAAACCGGCAATGTCGATCGCGCGGGCGCGGCTATGTTCGCTCCAATTGCCGGTATTGCGCCCATACATCCGGCGGCAGGCATAGGTGCCGAAATGATCAATCCGGGTGACCCGTGTGCGAAAGTGCTGCTCGGCGGCAGGCTGTACGACGCGCCGCTCCCATAGGACCAGGGCGGCCGCCACCGGACAGGCCAAAGGGGGTTCATCGGGCGCATAAAGCGCCGCGCCGCGCCGCTTTTCGAGCGCTATGCCGTCGTCGAAGCCGCACATATTTTGCTGGCGAACCGGCAAGGCGCGGTGGGCGATCCCGGCCTCGTTGAGCAGGGTGCGGCAGGCGGCGCCCTCCAGCTGGGCGATCTTGCCGGCCGTGGCCCGACCTACCGGCGCGTCGAGGTCGAGCGGGGTCCAGGGCAGGTCCTCCGGCGCGAGGTTCGGAAGCAGATAGACGAGGATCAGCGCCACGCCGGTCGATGCGATCAGCGCCAGCATCAGCAATCGCCGCATCGTGCGCAGGAACGTCATCGCTTTCCCCGACGTTCGACGGCATGAGGCGTTCCGTAGCGCTCACTTTATCCCGGGAGACTGAAACATGCCTGCCACCCGCCTGACCATCAAGCGCGTCGAAAAGCCGTGGGGCCGACGCGATCTCTGGCCCGCCTTCGATCCCGTGCCGGAAGGTGGCGCGCCGATCGGCGAGATCTGGTTCGAAGTGCCCGGCGAGCAGGACGGCAGCACCGACGGACCGGCGCTGCTGATCAAATATCTGTTCACGAGCGACAGGTTGTCGGTTCAGGTCCACCCCGACGACGCGACCGCCCAGAAGCAGGGCTATCCGCGTGGCAAGGATGAAGCCTGGGTGATCCTGGCCGCCGATCCGCACGCTTCGATCGCGATCGGCACGCTGCACCCGATGACGCGGGACGAACTGCGTGCGGCGGCCGAGGACGGCTCGATCGAACATCTGCTGGATTGGAAGGCAGTCAAGAAGGACGATTCCTTCTATACGCCCGCTGGAACGGTCCATGCCATTGGGCCTGGGCTGACGCTGATCGAAGTGCAGCAGAATGTCGACCTGACCTATCGCCTCTACGATTATGGCAGTTCGCGCGAGCTGCATCTGGATGCGGGCGTCGCCTCCAGCAATCCGGTGCCCTATGTCGCGCCGTACAAGCCGCACGCCATTGCCGAAGGGCGTACGATCCTCGCGGACGGGCCGAAGTTCGTGCTGGAGCGCTGGAGCGGCGGCGGCAGCGGCACGTTGAAGAGCGATGGGCGGCCCTTGTGGCTCGTGCCCATGTCCGGCGGCGGTCAGATCGACAATGGCCCGCTGGAAGCCGGCGGCGCATGGCTGGTGACGGGCGACGTTCCGCTCACGCTGTCTGACGATGCGGATATGCTGGTCGCCTATCCCGACTCCGGCGTGATCGAGCCGCTGTGGGATCCGGCTGGCTGAGCGCAGCCCGCGGACGCGGACAAAAGAAAGGCCGCCGGGCGAACCCGGCGGCCTTTTTTGTTGGTCTGCGGCGATCAGAAGTGGACGGTTGCGTCCAGGCCGAAAGTACGCGGCGTGTTGAAGTTGCCGTAGTCGCCCAGAATGTTGCTGTTGTTACCGACCAAGACGATGTTCGGCACGCCCGCTGCGGCTGCCGTCTGCACGGCCGGCAGGCTGTTCGACGGGTCGCGGCGATACACATAATGCTTGTTGAACAGGTTGCGCCCCCAGATACCGAAGGTGACCTTCTGGTTGCCGCTGCCCAGCTGCACGTCCGCGAAGGAGATGCGGCCGTTCACGATGAACGAGGCATCGGCCTTGGTTGCGAACTGATCGAACGCCTGGGTGGCTTGTGCGTAGTTGGCGTCGAGGTGGAACCGGACCGACGCGTCGCTGTTGCCCAGCGGCAGCTTGTAATCGATCGATCCGCTCGCGGCGTTACGCGGCGTGAACACGATGTAGAACTTCTGGTTCACCGTGGTCGCGTTGCCGGTCGGTACGCCCGCCGAGGTGAACTCGCGGTACGTGACGGGCACGGCCGGGACGTTCGTATAGGTGTAGGCGTAGGAGGCGTTCAGGGTCAGGCCCTCGACCGGCGCCACCGTCAGATCGGCTTCGATACCGCGGATCTTGGTGTTGCCCGGCGCATTGAACGTGACCAGGTTGTTGAAATTGCCGGTCGCTGTCGGCTGGATCGTGCTCAGGTCGACCTGGCTGTCCTTGCGATCCATGATGTAGCCGGCGATGTTGAAGCGCGCGCGGTGGTTCCAGAAGTCCGTCTTCAGACCGACTTCATAGCTCTTCACGTCTTCAGGGTTGAACGCCTGGTAATTGGACGTCCGTGAGCTGGCGCCACCGGCGCGATAGCCGGTCGCATATTTCGCGTAGCCGTGGATCGTGTCGCTGAAATCGTAGGCGACGGTGACCATCGGGTTGAAGCGATTCCAGGTCTTGTCGAGCGGCTTGTAGCCGTTCGCCGTCGCGGCGGCGGTGTTCGTCTGATAATTGATGTTGCGCGAGTAGGTGAGGATGCCTTCCTTCTTGTCCTTGGTGTAGCGGCCGCCTGCGGTGATGTGCAGCGCGTCGGTCGCGTTCCAGGTCAGCTGGCCATAAGCGGCGTAGCTACGCGAGCGAACTTCCGATGCGCGGTCGATCGAGCAGCCATTGACCGCTTCGCCGACGAAATCAGGCGTCGACCCGGTGCAGAAGGGGATCGGGACATAGGTCGCGCCGGTGACGACGCCGTTGTTGACGGTGGCGATCGCGCCCATCGAGTTGGGGGTCGCGGCGTCGTCGCTGACGCGCTCGTTGAAATAATAGAGGCCGGCGACGTAGTCGATGCTGCCAACCGTGCCGACCGCCTGGAATTCCTGGCTGAACTGATCCTGGTGAAGATCGGCCAGGCTGTAACGGCTGAACCCGCAGGGCGCGGCCGCGGTGCAGGCGGCCGTGAGATTCACGACGGGGACGCGATGCGCTCCGCCGGAATTGTCCCACTGCTGCACATCGACACCGCGCCAGGCGGTGATCGAGCGCAATTCGATTTCGGGCGAGATCTTCCACTTGAAGGTGTTGGTGAAGCCGTGCGTCTTGTCGACGCTCTTCTTCTGCGGAACGCCGATGTCGGCGGTACGCATCAGGGAATCGCCGTTCACGACAACACCGGGAAGCAGCGGCTTGATCGTGCCGGATGTGCCGGTGAAGGCCGTGCCGGGCAGGGTGCAGGCGCTGCCCGCCGGGATGGCAAGCGGTGCGGCATTGGTGCCGCCGCTCAGGCAGCCGGCGGGATTGTAGTTGAGCAGCTGGCTGTAGAAGGGCGTGTTTTCATCGCGCGCGACGTCCGCGGAAAAGTCGTTGGTGATGCCGTCGATCGGCTGCCAACGGACCGTGCCGCGCAGGCCCTTACGATTGAAATAGCCAAAGCCGGCCTGACCCTCGAGC
Source organism: Sphingomonas sp. (assembly GCF_048595155.1). Classification (GTDB taxonomy): domain Bacteria; phylum Pseudomonadota; class Alphaproteobacteria; order Sphingomonadales; family Sphingomonadaceae; genus Sphingomonas_I. The sequence goes on along the minus strand of NZ_JBMDXN010000077.1, from coordinate 19,337 downwards.
GGGTTCTTCGTCACGGCATCCTGATGCTGAATGACGCCGTCAATCTTGACCGAGAAGTTGGCGACCGACGGCAAATCGAGGTGAATGCCGCCGTTATAGGAGCCGAGATTGCCGATGCCGCCGTCGATGCGGCCGCCAAACACGCCCGTCGGCGCCTTGCTGACGATCGAGAGCGCGCCGCCTTCCGTGTTGCGGCCGAACAAAGTGCCCTGCGGGCCCTTCAGCACTTCGACACGCTCGACGTCGAACAATGCCGCGTTCAAGCCGTGCTGGCGGCCGAGGTAGACACCGTCGATATAGACGCCGACACCCTGTTCGCGCGCCGGCTGGTTGGCGTCGAGCGGAACAATGCCGCGGATGCCGATCGTCAATGCCGACTGGCGCGCTTCAAACGTGGCGACGCGCAAGCTGGGGACGGCGCCGTCGGCGAGGTCGTACAGGCTCTGGACGTGGCGATCCTTGATCTGCTGTGTGTCGACGACGCTGATCGAGACCGGTGTCTTCTGAAGATTGGTTTCGCGCTTGGTGGCCGTGACGACGATTTCGTCGAGCCCCTGCATGCCTTCCACTGCCGGCGCATCGGCTGCCGGAGCCGGATCGGCGGCAGGCGCGGCGGGCGCTGCATGTGCGCCAGATGCGATGACGGCCGCCAATGCGCCTCCCAGCAGGAGTCGCAGGCGGAAGCCTGAAGAAGTACGCATGTTCGATTGCCCCTTAGGTGTAGGATCTCTGATCCCGTTGGGGCCGCAGCTAGCGGGTGAATGCGACAGAGATGTTACAAAGAGCGCAACTGCAACAGCGACTCGCCGGTAATGTTACAGTTTCCATGAAATTGTAATGTTACGGTCATAATATTGATTGAAATGCTGATATGGGAAGGTTTGTCCATCACGTCGTGAACACCCGCCCGTCATCACATAAGTGTCATAAAAGCTCTCTAGTTCTGCCGTGCCTGCTCGCGAAAGCGGCCTGGAGGGTTAGCGAATGCGCCGTCGTCAAACGCTGCTTGTCGGTGCGGGGCTGGGTGCCCTGGGGCTTGCCGCTTCCCCCGCTTCTGCAAAACCCGTACATCACGTGCCGACCCCGGACAGCTCGAATACGGCGCTTCTTAAGCAGATTCAGGCGCTGCGGCAGCAGGTGGCGGATCTCGCCGCCCGCCTGAATGCCACCGAGGCGGCGCAGCGGCAGACCACCGCCACCGTCACAACCGCCCAATCGGCGGCGAGCGCCGCGGCAACGCAGGCCGTTCAAGCGCAGTCGGCCGCGAGCGCGGCACAGACGGCAGCGAACAACGCCGCGACGGCGGCGGCGAAAGCGGCACCGGCAGCAGCGAAAACGGAGCTGGCGACCTTTATCAAAGACAAATGGTGGGATTCGACCACCATCTCCGGGCGGATGTACTTCAATTTTTCGAACATCCAGGACAAGGTCAATGGCGCGAAGCCAACCGGAGCGGGATCCCTCAACGGGACCGGCTTCAACATCAAACGCTTCTATCTTGGTGTAGATCATACATTCAGCCCGGTGTTCGCGGGCAATCTGACCATGGACGTATCCAATGTGGTCGGGCAGGTGAACAATGCCAACTTCACCTCGACCGGCACGCCCGAGGGCACCAACCTTCCTGCACTGGTCGGGAAGGGCTTCTACATCAAGAAGGCCTATCTTCAGGCGAAGCTCAACCCCGCGTTGATCATACGCCTGGGTGCCGCCGATCTGCCGTGGGTTCCCTTCTCCGAGAGCGCTTATGGCTATCGCCACATTGAAAATACGCTGATCGACCGTACCAACTTCGGCATCTCGGCGGATTGGGGCGTGCATGTGCTCGGCGATTTCGGGCAGGGGCTGGTCAGCTACCAAATCTCGGTCGTCGACGGGGGCGGCTATCGTAATGTCAAAGTGACGCGATCGGTCGACGTCGAAGGGCGCGTGTCGGTCAATTATCACGGATTCTATGCCGGTGCCGGCGGCTATGCTGGCGACCGCGGGAATAATGTCGAAGGCACGCCGACCCCGCACAAGGCTACGCGCGCAAACGCGTTGGTGGGTTACAAGAACAAGCTCCTCAACGCCGGCGTCGAATATTACCACTCCCGGAATTGGAACAACGTCACCACCGTCGCGACCGACACGACCGATGGCTATAGCCTGTTCGGCAATGTGAACTTCGCGCCGACCTGGAGCATATTCGGGCGCTACGACTGGGTGAAGCCGACTCAGACGACCAACGACAATCTGAAGGATCAATATTACAACTTCGGTGTCCAATGGGAGCCGGTGAAGCTTGTGGACCTGGCGCTCGTCTACAAGCATGAGGCGGTGGATAACGGCATCTTCGGAACGCAAAACGGCGTGATCGGCGGCCCCAACCCGACGGGGCTGCTGACCGGCGGCCATGGCAGCTACCGAGAGATCGGTCTGTTCGGCCAGTTCCGTTTCTGATCGGCCACAGCAGGGCGCAGCGCGGCAAAGCCAGATCGCCCCCGTGATCGCTCCGGCAGAAACGAAAAAGGCGGCCCCTTGCGGGACCGCCTTTCGCTGCCTGTTGAAGGCGAGACGCTTAGCGCTTCGAGAACTGGAAGCTGCGGCGGGCCTTCGCCTTGCCGTACTTCTTACGCTCGACGGCGCGGCTGTCGCGCGTCAGGAAGCCTGCTGCCTTGACCGGCGCACGCAGCACCGGCTCATAGCGGGTCAGAGCCTGGGCGATGCCGTGCTTGACCGCGCCGGCCTGGCCGGAAAGGCCGCCGCCGGTGACGGTTGCGATCACGTCATATTGGCCATCACGCTCGGCAACGCCGAACGGCTGGTTGATGACGAGGCGCAGCGTCGGACGCGCGAAATAGATTTCCTGGTCGCGACCGTTGATCGTGATCTTGCCCGAACCGGGCTTGATCCAGACGCGGGCAACCGCATCCTTACGACGGCCGGTGGCATAGGCACGGCCCTGCTTGTCGATGATCTGCTCGCGCAGCGGCATCGGCTCGGGCGCGGGGCCGGAATTGGAAACGACCTCATCGGTGCCAGCGTCCGCAGACGCAGCCGCGCTGGCGGCCGGTGCGGCCGGAGCCGCAGCAGCAGCCTGGCCGGTGAGGTTCGCCAGATCGGCGAGAGACTGACGGGTGTCGGACATTATGCGCCCACCTTGTTCTTGCGGTTCATGCCCGCGATATCCATCGGCTCGGGCGACTGTGCTTCATGGTCGTGCTCGGCACCCTTGAAGATGCGCAGGTTGCGCATCTGGGCGCGGCCGAGCGGGCCGCGCGGGATCATCCGCTCGACGGCCTTCTCCAGCACGCGCTCCGGGAACTTGCCGTCCAGCACCTTGGCCGCCGTGACGCCCTTGATGCCGCCGGCATAACCGGTGTGCTTGTAATAGACCTTCTGCTCGACCTTGCGGCCGGTGAACCGCACCTTGTCGGCGTTGATCACGACAACATTGTCGCCGCAGTCGATATGCGGCGTGAAGCTCGGCTTATGCTTGCCGCGCAGGATGTTGGCGATGATCGATGCGACGCGGCCGACAACCAGCCCCTCCGCATCGATCAGATGCCATTTCTTTTCGACCGTCGACGGCGTCGCCGACTTGGTCTGCTTCGAGAGCGCCCTCATGGACATGACCTTATGATGTGGGGCGGTCCGCTGCGGGCCGGCCCTAAAAACAATCGCGCCGCCCCAAGACCGTGATCGTCCCAGGCTTTGCCTGGGGCGTGAATCAAGGTCACCATTGATGAGAGCCCGATTCACGTCATCGGCGCAGCGCAGAACGCTTCGCCTCAAACGATCGGGCTCTTGACGGCGCCGACGGGCGGCCAAATGCGTCGTGAGCCCAGAAAAGTCAAGCAAATCCGGGCCAAATTCGTGTGGTATTATGATACCTGTCTAAATGCGGCGCGCCTGCCGTGGTGTTCCAATACCATGTGCCGCCCAGATCATCGCCGCCAGCAGCAGCGCCGCGGTTGCCTGATGGGTGACCGCGATGGGCAAGGCCACGCCGCTCAGGAGGGTTTCGATCCCCAACGCGATCTGGATGAGGACCAGCGCGACGATCGTCAGCGCGCGGAGCGGGCGGCCGGCGCGATAGGCGGCATAGGCCAACAGCATGACGGCGATCGCGACCGCCCACGCCCACCATCGGTGCTGGAACTGCACCACGACAGGATTGGAGGACAGATTGAAGCCAAGACTTTGGCCGGATGCCCAACCGCCCGCCGGGAACAGGCTGTCCCCCATCTTAGGCCAGGATGCGAACGCATAGCCTGCCCGCAAGCCCGCTGTGAACGCACCGAGAACGAGCTGCAATGCCAGCGCCAGAATCGCGAGGAACGCCCAGAAGCGCAGCTTCACATGGCGCACACCCCGCGAAAGCGCCAGAAGGTCGAGAGCCGTCCAGATCAACACGGCGTAGATCAGCATGGCGGCCAGCAAATGGATGGCCAGCCGGATATGGCTGACTTCGGTGCGCACCTCGAGCCCGGATGCTACCATCCACCAGCCGATCAGCCCCTGCAGCCCGCCGAGCGCGAAGATCAGGATCGTGCGCCAGCCGAACCCCTTGGGGATCCAGCGCTTCCACCAGAAGACCACCAGGATGATCAGCAGCACCGTACCGATCGTCCGCGCCAGCAGCCGATGGATATATTCCCAGAAATAGATGTGCTTGAAGGCCTCCAGCGACATGCCCGTATTGAAGGCATGATATTGCGGAATGGCCTTGTAGCCATCGAACGCGGCCTGCCATTGCGCCTCGTTCAGCGGGGGGAAGACGCCCAGCAGCGGATCCCATTCGGTGATCGACAGTCCCGATTCGGTCAGCCGGGTAATGCCTCCCACCACCACGATCGCGAAGACCATCGCCGCGACGATGAAGAGCCATAGAGCCAATAAGCGGGGGCGGGGCTGAAGGCGGGAAGGGCGTGCCACCGGAGCGCTATGGCGCGGCGGGCGCTGCGGCGCAATCGGGGGGCAAACTTGTGGCAGGAGCCGGTCCGGCCTATCTGGGAAGCATGGCGCATACGCACGATCACAGGATTGCCGACGGCGCGGAGCTTGCACTTCAGGCGCAGCACGCGCTTGAAAAGGCGGGAGAGCAATGGACGCCGATGCGCGCGAACGTTTTCGCCGCTTTGGCCGCGTTCGGGCGGCCCGCCTCCGCTTATGATGTCGCTGAGTCGATATCCCGATCGGAAGATCGGCGCGTCGCGGCCAATAGCGTCTATCGCATTCTCGACCTGTTCGTGGCGAAGAATCTCGCGCAGCGGGTCGAAACGGCTAACGCCTATGTGGTCAACGCGCATCCGGCGTGCCGCCACGATTGCATTTTCCTGGTCTGCGACGGTTGCGGAGAGACGACGCATATCGACGACGACGTGCTGACGGACAGCGTGCGCCGCGCCGCCGACCGTGCGGGCTTCACGCCCATTCGTCCCGTTATCGAGGTTACCGGCCGCTGCCATAACTGCGCGGCCAACTGACCCGCCGAGGTCCGCGCTTCCACCCGGACCGATCTGGCCCTAGACAGGGTCCAGCCGGAGATTAGTTCATTCGTATGTCCCAACGTCCTTCTACGCCTCTGCTCGACACGATCGATGCGCCTGCCGACCTGCGGAAATTGAAGCCGGAGCAATTGACGCAGGTTGCCGAAGAATTGCGTTCGGAGATGATTTCCGCTGTTTCGGTGACGGGCGGTCATCTTGGTGCGGGACTGGGTGTCGTCGAGCTGACGACCGCCATTCACTATGTGTTCGATACGCCGAATGACATTCTCATCTGGGATGTCGGCCATCAGGCCTATCCCCACAAGATCCTCACCGGGCGGCGGGCGCGCATCCGGACGCTGCGCCAGGGTGGCGGCTTGTCCGGCTTCACCCGCCGGCAGGAAAGCGAATATGATCCATTTGGGGCGGCGCATAGCTCGACCTCCATTTCGGCGGCGCTCGGTTTCGCCATCGCGAACAAGCTTTCGGGCAGCGCGGGCAAGGCGATAGCGGTGATCGGCGACGGGGCGATGTCTGCCGGCATGGCCTATGAAGCGATGAACAATGCGGAGGCCGCCGGCAATCGCCTGGTCGTCATCCTCAACGACAATGACATGTCGATCGCACCGCCGGTCGGCGGCCTGTCGGCCTATCTGGCCTGGCTCGTTTCGTCGAAGCCGTTCCTCGGCTTGCGCGACATTGCCAAGCGCATCGCGCGGCGCCTGCCCCGTCCGCTCCACGATGCGGCCCGCAAAAGCGATGAATTCGCGCGCGGCATGGCGATGGGCGGCACGCTCTTCGAGCAGCTTGGTTTCTATTATGTGGGGCCGATCGACGGGCACAATCTGGATCATCTGATCCCTGTGCTGGAGAATGTCCGGGATGCGGGCGAAGGCCCTATCCTGGTTCATGTCGTCACGAAGAAGGGCAAAGGCTACGCTCCGGCGGAAGCCTCCGCCGACAAATATCATGGCGTGCAGAAGTTCGATGTCATTTCCGGCAAGCAGGACAAGGCGCCGGCCGGGCCGCCAGCCTATCAGAATGTCTTCGCCGACGCGCTGGTCGCCGAAGCGGCAGAGGATCCGCGGATCTGCGCCATCACCGCCGCGATGCCGAGCGGCACCGGCATCGACCGGTTCGCCAAGGCTTTTCCAGACCGCACGTTCGATGTCGGTATTGCCGAGCAGCATGCCGTCACCTTTGCCGCCGGACTGGCGGCGCAAGGGATGAAGCCATTCTGCGCGATCTATTCCACCTTTCTGCAGCGCGCCTATGACCAGGTGGTCCATGATGTCGCGATCCAGAATCTTCCGGTCCGCTTCGCAATGGATCGCGCGGGTCTGGTCGGTGCCGACGGCGCAACGCATGCCGGCTCCTTCGATCTGGCATATCTGTGCACCCTGCCGAACATGGTCGTGATGGCCGCGGCGGACGAAGCCGAGTTGACCAACATGGTGCACACCATGGCCGCCTATGACACGGGCCCGATCGCGGTGCGCTATCCGCGCGGCGGCGGCACGGGCGTGGCGATCCCGAACCCACCCGAGCTACTGCCGATCGGCAAGGGGCGCGTGGTGCGGGAAGGCAAGTCGGTCGCGATCCTATCCTTGGGTACCCGCCTGGAAGAGGCGATGAAGGCCGCCGATCGGCTGGAAGCGCAGGGCCTGTCTGCGACGGTGGCGGACCTGCGTTTTGCGAAACCCTTGGATGAAGCGCTGATCCGGCGGTTGCTGACGACCCACGAGGTCGCGGTGACCGTGGAAGAAGGGGCGGCCGGCGGCTTCGGGGCGCATGTCCTGACCCTTGCTGCGGACCAGGGTCTGACCGATGCAGGCCTCAAGATCCGGACGCTGCGCTTGCCGGATCGCTTCCAGGATCATGACAAGCCTGAGAAACAATATGCCGAAGCCGGCCTTGATGCCGATGGGATCGTCGTCGCAGTGCTGAGCGCCCTGCGTCACAACTCTGTGGGCGTGGGAGCGGCCGGATGAAGCCGTGGCCATTGCTTCTGTTGCTCACCGCCGCCGCCCCCGCCGAAGCCCCCATCGAAGTCACCGTTTCCGGCGTCCGTTCCGCCCAAGGGCTCGTGCGCGTCATGGTATGCCCGAAAGAGACGTTCCTGAAGGCGTGCCCCTGGTCGGCCTCCACGTCGGCAAAGGTCGGCCAGGTGACGGTGGTGGTGAATGGCGTGCCGCCGGGCAATTACGCGGTGCAGGCGTATCATGATGCCGATTCCAACAATAAGCTGGATCAGAATTGGATCGGTATTCCGCGTGAGGGGATCGGCTTCTCAAACGACGCGATGAGCCACCTTATGCGCCCCCGTTACTCTGTCGCCGCATTCGATCACGGGACGGCGCGCCAACATATCGCGGTGAAGATACGCTATTTCCTCGGCTGAGACGGGGCCGCCGTTCAACGCGCCTTTTTCGGCTTGGTGTAGGGGATGAAAGTGTCGAGGCCGACCGTTCCGCGGGGGATGCGTGAGTAGCGATCGAGCAGCCGGATCTGATCGAGGCGGCACAGCTGTGAGCCGTAGACGAACTGTACCGGGATGCCGTCTTCTCGCAGCAAATCGGGGTTGAGCGTGCGATTGACGTAGGTCTTGCCGCCAAGGCCGCGGTACACGATCGCCGTCCCGTCGATGATGTGCGACCCATCGATATTGGACAGCGAGACGCATCGCTCAGGCGTGCCCGCAACCAGTCCCTTCAGCTCTTTCGCCAACTCCGCAGCGCCCCGGTCACGCATGGATTGACGGGCAGCTGCGGGCGTCGCGGCGATGGCTAGCGAAGCGGCCAGCATCATGAGGATCGTGCGCATCGGGCAATCTCCTGTGCTTTTGCGCGCACCGCCGGCACGCGCCGTGCCGTAGATGGTCGGCTGCGCATTTTGTTCCGACCTTCGAGAATAATTTCGGGCCTGCCAATATTTGTGCTAATGGCGGTCGTTCGTCGCTGCGCTCTGTGCACGGCACGCATCGCCATGCGGCCGTACCGGTGCACGGCAGGGGGAAAGACGGTAGAGTGCAATCGGTCCTAACCTTGCTGTTGCCGATCGCACTGGGCGTGATCGCCGCTGTGGCGAGCACGGCCGCCTTCATATTGTGGCGTACCCGCGGGGACGCACCGTCCCGTCCGGTTGACTCCGAGCAAGGGCCCACGAGCCTCGCGGAGGATCTCACCCACGCCGTAGCCCGCAACGAGCTTTTCCTGGTCCACCAGCCCAAGATGCGCGCCCGCTCCGGCGAGATGGTAGCGGTGGAGACGCTGGTGCGCTGGCGCCACCCCACGCGCGGGCTGATCGGGCCGAACGACTTCATCGCCCTGGCTGAGCAGACCGGCGAGATGCGCCGCATCACCGAATGGGTGATACGACAGACCATCGTGGAGCAGGCGAGCCTTGCCGCATGCGCCCATGCGATGACGTTCAATGTGAATATCTCGGCGCGTGTCTTGCCGGATCGGGATTTCGCCGAATGGGCGCTTGCCACCGTGGCGGGCGCGTCCGGGCCGATCGGGTTCGAGATCACTGAAACGGCGATGATCGGCGATCCGGAAGGGGCGTTGCGCAATCTACATTTGTTTGCGGATGCCGGCATCAAGATCGCCATCGACGATTATGGGGCGGGCCTTTCGAGCCTGGCCTATCTGAAGCAGCTGCCGGCGCATGAGCTGAAGATCGACCGGATGTTTATCAGCGGCCTCTCAAGCAGCCACCGCGACCCGCTGTTGGTGCGATCGACGATCGACCTCGCGCATGCCCTGGACATGGAGGTAACGGCAGAGGGAGTCGATTCGCCCGCGGCACTGGCATTGTTGAAGGTTATGGGCTGCGACGTCGTTCAGGGTTTCTTAATCGCGATGCCTATGACATTAGGAGAGTTGCGGTCGTTCCTTGATGCGCGAGTGGATCGTGCACCGGAACCTTCCTTGGGATTCAATTGGTTAGCTCGAAGCGGCAAAACAGGATGAACTAACAATTCAAATGTAGCGACTCGAGTCGCGGAAACCTTTGATAACGCATTAATATTGCTTGAGAAGATGAGCGCCATTTGGTACTCATCTTCTGAAGGCGAGGCGCTTTGCCCTCGCGACAAGGAGGCGTTATGTCCAAGGCGACCAAGATTCTCGGCTTCACCACTGTCGCGGCCCTTGCTGTCGGCTTCGCTGCCCCAGCCTTTGCTTACGAGACGATCCGTCCCGTCAACCCGAGCTACGAGCAGATCCGTCCGGTGAACCCGGGTTACGAGCAGATCCGCCCGGTTAAGCCGGCCTACGAGCAGATCCGCCCGGTGAACCCCGGCTACGAGCAGATCCGTCCCGTTAATCCCGCCTGAATGGTGCAAGTTGATTGTCCTGGGCCGGGTCCGTCCGCTGGCCTGACGCGGTGAAGGGTGGTTCGTCAATGCGTCGCTTCTTCGCGTAACGTTGCCATTACCCTATCCGGCGCGTTAAGTCGTTGCGTCGGAACGAGGGCTTGGCGCGTGCAATGGCGATGAATTTGCGGAGCAGCGCGCTCCTTCTCGTCCTCGCGCTGCCGGGATGGGCTTATGCAGCGCCGGCGTCTCGCTTCGAAGAGCGCGCAGATGCGATTCGCACTAAGATTGCGGCAGATCCGTCTCGTAGCCTGGCGGAAGCAGAGGCCTTAAGGGCTTCGCCGCGTCGGCAGAAAGGCGCGAGCCGTCGCGAGAACGCGAAAGCGGATTGGCTTCGTGCTGAGGCCCTGATTGCGCTTAACAGACCTGCGGCGGCGCTCCCCGTCATCGCTGCTGCCATTGCCGAGCTGGGCGATGGTGAAAGTGATCCGGCGCTCAGAGCGGAGTTGATCCTAGCCAGAAGCGGAGCCTCAGCCGCGTTAGGGCGTGTGCAGGATGCTCTGCGTGATAGTCAGCTTGCTTATGCTCTTTTCACGCGGGCGAAGGATCCTCGAGGCCAGGCAAAAGCGCTCCACTTCATTGGATTTCTATATTCCGACGGGGGGGATTACCGCACCGCGCTGCGATATTTCGATCAAGCGCTTGAAGCCTATTCGCAGGATCCCGACCTCCTGTTGTCGGTCCAGAATAATCGTGCAGTCGCCTTTTCGCAGCTCGGAAACTTCGACCAGGCAGTGGCTGCCTATCAGGCTGCGCTGGTTTACGTTCGCGATCCTGCCACCCGCTCTTTGGTCTTGCGCAATCTCGCCCGAGCTCAGGCCGATGCCGGTCACATCGCAGCTGCACGCGTAAGCCTCTCGCAAGCCATACGCCTCGCGCAGATGTCTCCGGCCACCCGCAACAGCCCGGCGCTGCTCGGCGTGGGCGCGGTTGTGGCGTTGCGCGAGCGCAATCTCGACCGAGCAGAGACGCTGATTGAGCAGGCTTTGGCTGCGGGTGATGAGAAGGATCTCGAGACGCAACGCGATCTGCAGCGCACCGCTTACCAAATTTATCGCGCGCGCGGGAATGACGCGGCGGCGCTCACCCATCTTGAAGCATTCCGCCGATTGGACGACGAGCAGCGGGCGCTTGCCGCGTCGTCCAGCGCCGCGCTGCTCAATGCGCGGTTCAACTTCGCCAATCAGGAAGTGAAGATCGCCCGGCTCGACCGGGAGAAAACCGAATCCGCGACGCGCTTTCGCAATTTCCTGACGCGCGCGATGCTGGGCGCCGCGGCGCTGATCTCGACGCTGCTGCTGATTGGTTTCCTTTCGATCCGGCGCAGCCGCAACCAGGTGCGTGCCGCGAACGAGACGCTGGTGATCACCAACAAGGCGCTGGAAAAGGCGCTGGCGGCGAAGACGGAATTCCTCGCCACGACCAGCCATGAGATACGCACCCCGCTGAACGGCATCCTCGGCATGACGCAGGTCATCCTGGCCGGGCGCGCGCTCGATCCAACCCTGCGCGGCCGGATCGAGCTGCTGCACGGCGCCGGCGAGACGATGAAGGCGCTGGTCGACGATATCCTCGATGTCGCGAAGATGGAGACGGGCGAACTGCGGATCCAGCCGGGCGAGATGGATCTGAAGCGCCTGCTGCAGGACGCGGTGCAGGTCTGGACGGGGCAGGCCGAGACCAAGCGGATCGGCATCGAATTCGATCTGGATCAATGCCCTGGCAAAATCATCGCCGACGAAGTCCGCTTGCGGCAGATCATCTTCAACCTGATGTCCAACGCCATCAAATTTACGGATCGGGGCCAGGTGCGGCTGGCAGCCTATGCCGATCCCGATGACGGCGATGAAGGCCGCGAACGCCTGGTCATCCGCGTTGCCGACAGCGGTATCGGTATTCCGTCCGAACGGATGGAGGATATCTTCGAATCGTTTCGCCAGGTCGATGGCGGTGTGACCCGTCGCCATGGCGGCACCGGATTGGGCCTTGCCATCTGCAGGAGCCTGGCGCGCGCGATGGGCGGCGATGTGTCGGTGCAGAGCACCTTGGGGGCCGGATCGACCTTCACGCTGACGCTGCCGCTCGAACGCGGCGCAATCGAAGTGGCGCGCGCGGATCGTGCCGCCGCCGTCAGCTTGGCCACTGCGGAGATATTGATGATCGAGCCCAATCCGCTCGGTCAGGGCATCATGCGCGCCTTGCTGGGCAGCGAATGTGCCGGCCTGCATTTTGCGGCGGATGTCGACGAGGCGATGCAGGCGATCGCGGGCGGCGCCTATGATGGCGTGATCGCCGAAGGCACCGCGCTGGGGCTCGATCCGGAAGGAGCAGGGCAATTGGCGGCGGCCTGCGCTAAGGTCGGCGCGCGTTTCACCCTGCTGGTGCGCGAGCCAGACGCGGGAATGCTGGATGCTTTGAAGGCGCATGGCGTGGATCACGTCATCGCCAAACCGATCAGCGCGCCTGATCTTCTCTCGGAAATGAATAGAGTCTATGGCCACCCCATCGGCAGTCGGGACATCGCGGCGTGATCGACTGGGAGGCGTAAGATGAACATCTTGTTCGTCGAGGACGACGCGATGAACCGCCGCGTGGTTCGGGACATGTTGATGGTCGCAGGGGCGTCGATGGACGAGGCACCCGATGCAGAGACCGGCCTCGCGATGATCGACGCGAACGAGTACGATATCGTGCTGATGGATCTGCGCATGCCGGGAATGGATGGCTTGACCGCCATTCGTCACATCAGGGCGCGCCCGGACGGCAAGGCGAATGTGCCGGTGATCGTCGTGACCGCGGACACCGCGCTCGACATCTGCCGGGATTGTATCGATCAGGGCGCCGACGAGGTGATCCTGAAGCCTGTCGCCATGAACAAGCTGTTCGATGCGATCGGGCGGCTGATTGCGCGCGGCAACAGCAAGATGATGCTCAACTGATCAGCGGCGCGCCGCGAAGAACGCCCGCAACTGCTGCGCCGCTTCGTCGCCGCCAATACCGGGGTACAGCTCGGGACGGTGATGGCATGTCGGCTGCGCGAAGAACCGTGGCCCGTGCATGACGGCGCCGCCCTTTGCGTCATCGGCGCCATAATAAAGCCGGGCAATTCGTGCATGTGCGATCGCGCCCGCACACATTGCACAGGGTTCCAGCGTCACCCACAGGTCGCACCGATCCAGCCGGGGCCGTCCCAACTGTTCGGCTGCGCGGCGAATCGCCACGATCTCCGCATGTGCGGTGGGGTCGTTACCCATCACCATCATGTTGGCGGACGTCGCAACCACCGCACCGTCCAAGGTGATGACGGCGCCCACGGGCACTTCGCCGGCCGCGCCCGCTTCCGCGGCAAGGTCCAGCGCGATGCGCATGGGGGGTGGGAGGGGCAGGCGCATCGACCCGCCTATACCGCGCACCTCACTCAGGCACGAGCCAGCAGCTCGGGGCGCAAGATCACCGCAAGGGCAAACAGGATGCCCGGCACCCAGAACAGGACTGTCAGAACAGTCCCGATCCAGAATGCCGGGCTGCTACCACGCGCCAGATAAATGCCGAGCGGCGGCAGCAGGATCGCTGCGATCAACGCTGCCGGGCTGGCATTCGCAGGCATGTTAGTTGGCCTTTTTCACGTCCACAGTCGGTACTTCCACCGTCTTCTTGGTCGTCTCGACCTTGGGGACGTCGACCGTCGTATTCTTGGTGCCCACATCAATGCTGCCGACATCCGCGGACACGGCCGGCGCTTGTCCCCCTTGAACGCTGACCTTGGGCAGCGTGCCCGGGGTGCCGCGCAGGTTGACGAAGCCTGTCGCCACCGCAATGATGCCGATCACGACAACGATAGCCAATATAGTTACGATCGCTCGCATCGGATCCTCCTGTTCATTGTGAGCGGCTAACGTGCATTAACCCACTCGGTTGCATGCGATCGGCACCAGCCTTCTTGACGACTTGGCCTGTTGTCGTTATCCGGCCGCTCTTTCCAGACCATAGATTTCGGGATTTCAGCGCATGTCGCGTATTTGCGAGCTGACCGGCAAGGGCCGGCAGGTGGGCCACAATGTGAGCCACGCCAACAACAAGACCAAGCGGACCTTTCTGCCGAACCTGCAGAACGTGACCTTGATCTCAGACAAGCTCGGCAAGGGCGTGAAGCTGCGCGTGTCGACCCATGGTCTGCGTTCGGTCGAGCATGTCGGCGGCCTCGACAATTGGCTGCTCAAGGCCAAGGGCGAGACGCTGTCGCTGCGCGCACGTCGCTTGAAGCGTGAGATCGAGAAGGCCTCGGTCGCGGCCTGAACCCGGGGCGGCGGCTGCGGAAGGTTAACCGCGGCTAACACCGGCATTCAGTATCGCCTCAGCGCGACTGCTCCATAACCTCGTCTCGGCGGATGTATCGCCATGGGTACGAGGATGTGGCGATGTTTCCAGAGACCATCAGACGGATAGCCGTCGCGATCGTCGCGGCGGCTACAGTCATACCTGCAGTTACCTACTCGCAACACCGCGCGGCCTACATCCAATCCGCGCATGTCGTGCGCCCTATGGGCGGTCCTGCCGACGTCCACCCGCGCTTGCCGAACCGGCGCGACAATGATGCGGCGACGCGCCGTCCCCTCTATCGCGAAGCGTCCGATGGGCAGCGCTGCACCCATAGTTCGGGTGGTACGCTGCTGGGTGCGATCGCCGGCGGCCTGTTGGGAAATGCCGCCGTCGGCCATCGCGGCAACAACAGCGCCGGTATCTGGGCTGGCGAGGGCGGTCGCGCCCCAGTCAGTGAGGATGGCGATCGCGACTGTTAATCGACGAATCGGCCGATTCGATCAGGCGGCGTCGAACAGGCCCGCAAGCTGCTCCACCATCGTCCCGCCCAACTGCTCGGCATCCATGATCGTGACGGCGCGCGCATAATAGCGCGTCACGTCATGACCGATGCCGATCGCGACCAGTTCCACCGGGGATTTGGTTTCGATCCAGGCGATTACCTGGCGCAGATGTTTTTCAAGATAGGATCCGCTGTTCACCGATAAGGTCGAATCGTCGACCGGCGCACCGTCCGAGATCACCATAAGGATGCGCCGTTCTTCCGACCGGCCGATCAGGCGGCCGTGCGCCCACAGCAGCGCCTCGCCGTCGATATTCTCCTTCAGCAGCCCTTCGCGCATCATCAGGCCAAGGCTTTTGCGCGACCGGCGATAGGGTTCGTCGGCGCGCTTGTAGACGATATGGCGCAGGTCGTTCAGCCGCCCCGGCGTGGGCGGGCGCCCCGCCTGCAGCCAGGCTTCCCGGGCTTGGCCGCCCTTCCAGGCGCGGGTGGTGAAGCCAAGAATCTCCACCTTCACGCCGCATCGCTCCAGCGTCCGTGCCATGATGTCGGCCGAAATCGCCGCGATCGAAATCGGTCGGCCGCGCATGGATCCGGAATTGTCGATCAGCAGCGTGACGACCGTGTCGCGGAAATCGGTATCGCGTTCGATCTTGTAGGAGAGCGAATGGGTTGGGCTGACGACGACCCGCGCCAGCCGCGCGGCGTCGAGCAACCCTTCTTCCTGATCGAATTCCCAGGATCGGCTTTGCTGGGCCATCAGCCGCCGCTGCAGCCGGTTGGCCAGCTTCGTAACCGCGCCCTGCAGGTGCACCAATTGCTGATCCAAATAGGCGCGGAGCCGGGTCAGCTCCTCCTCATCGCACAGCTCGCCCGCCGTCACGACCTCATCGAAGCGGGTGGTATACGCTTTATATTCCAGGAAGCCGGGCGTGTCCGTGGTGGGGCGGTTGGGACGCACCGGTTGCATGCCTTCGTCGCCCTGGTCGCCTTCCTGACCGTCGCCTTCGAACTCGCCCTCTTCCGATTCGCGGGTTTCACTCTGATCGTCGCCTTCCGACGTCTCCGAACGCACATCCATCTGGCCATCGCTTTGGCCACCGGACTGGTCGTCTTCCCCGTCCTCGGTCGTCTCGCTTTCTTCGGGCTGCTCGCCCTCTTCGTTGCTCGATTCCTCCGGCTCAGTCGCCTCGGCCTGCGCTTCGACCAGTTCCAGATCTTCCAGCAAGCGCGTCGCCAATCGCGCGAAGGCGCTCTGATCGTCCAAGGTCAGGCTGAGCGCGTCGAGATCGGCCGCGGCGCGTTCCTCGATCCAGTCGCGCACCAAGGCGAGCCCGCCTTCGGCGATCGCCGGCGGTTTTTGCCCGGTCAGCCGCTCGCGCACCAACAGCGCCAGCGCAGAGGCCAGCGGCACTTCGGCGCGATTGCGTGCGCGCGTCAGCGGGTCGGACCGCAGACGCATCTCCAGAGCATAAGCCAGATTTGCGCGAACGCCCTCCATCGCGCGGGCGCCAAGCGCTTCGACGCGCGCCTGCTCGACGGCATCGAACACCAGCCGCGCCGTTGCGTCCACCGGCGCGCCGCGTGCATGCAGCTTGGCGTCATGATGCCGTTCGCGCAGGGCAAAACTGTCGGCGAAGCCGCGGGCTTCGGCCACCTGTTCGCGCGGCAGGTTGCGCCCCGGCATCGGCACACGCAACTGCTTGAGCGACGCCGAAGGTGCCTCGGTCGTGAAACTGAGTTCGAGTTCGGGCTCATGCGACATGGCGCGCGCCGTGCCCGCCAAAACCGCACGCAGCCCGTCCAGAGGCGATTGTTCGGCCATCAGGCCTTTCCGACGATGCTTTCGGGCAGATCCTTGCCGAACACGCGCTGATAATATTCAGCCACCAGCGGCCGTTCCGCCTCGTCGCATTTGTTGAGGAAGGACAAGCGGAACGCGAAGCCGATATCGCCCAGGATCAGCGTATTCTGTGCCCAGGATATCACCGTACGCGGGCTCATCACGGTCGAGATATCGCCCGCCATGAAGCCCTGGCGGGTGAGGTCGGCGACCTTGACCATATTCTCGACCGTCTTCTTGCCGTCCGGCTTGTCATATTCGCCCGATTTGGCGAGCACGATCTGCGCCTCGATCGCGGCCGGCAGATAGTTGAGCGTGACGACGATGTTCCAGCGATCCATCTGCCCCTGATTGATCTGCTGGGTGCCGTGATACAGGCCGGTCGTATCGCCGAGGCCGACGGTATTCGAGGTGGCGAATAGGCGGAAATAGGGGTTCGGCCGGATCACGCGATTCTGATCGAGCAGGGTCAGCTTGCCCTCGGTCTCCAGCACGCGCTGGATCACGAACATGACGTCGGGGCGGCCCGCATCATATTCGTCGAACACCAGGGCCGACGGGGTCTGCAGCGCCCATGGCAGCAGGCCTTCGCGGAATTCGGTGACCTGCTGGCCATCGCGCAGCACGATCGCGTCGCGACCGACCAGATCGATGCGGCTGATATGCGCGTCCAGGTTGATGCGGATCATCGGCCAGTTGAGCCGGGCAGCGACCTGTTCGATGTGCGACGACTTGCCGGTGCCGTGATAGCCCTGGATCATCACGCGGCGATTGAAGGAGAAGCCGGCACAGATGGCGAGAGTCGTGTCGGGATCGAACACATAGGCCGGGTCCAGATCGGGCACGCGCTCGTCCGCTTCCGAGAAGGCCGGCACTTCCATGTCGGAGTCGATCCCGAACAGGTCGCGCACCTTCTTCATCTGATCGGGCGCATCCATCACCGTATCGGAACGGCTGTCTGGCTGGATATTGGACAAGTCGGCCATGGCAAATCTCGGTCTTGCAGCGATGGAGGAGTCGGGATGGCGGTAAAGCCTCCCCGGCCTGCCCGCAACGCCGATCAGCCTACCTTTGGAGGCAATGGGAACAAGGTGACGAAGCGTTCCGCCAACGAGCGGTCACCTTCAACCTGCACCAAGCCGGCCTGTTCCAGGCGCTGCAGGGGCTCCCCTGCATAGACCGCGGCGGCGATATTGCGCGCCTCCGGGCTTCGCATCGTGAAATCCGGCCGGTCGGGTTCCGCGCGGGCAACCTCCAACCGACCGTCGTGCAGCCGTGTCGAAAAGGGATCGGGCCCGATCTCGAAACCGACCCTGGCTTCCATGCCGGCGGCGCGGGCGGGGTCGATCATCGTTCGGAACGACATCATCAGCGATGCGCCGCTGAGCGGCAGCCGTGGATCATGCAAGGGGGATCGGACCGCCCAGCGACCGAGGGCGGCCAGCGCATCCTCACTCTCATAGCCCCAGGGCGTGAGCTCATAAACCTGGGCGGAGGCCGGGGGCGGCAGGCGCCGCCGCAGGAGGATGCCGTTCGCCTCCAGACTTTCCAGCCGCTGGGTCAGCACATTGGCGCTGATCGCTGGTAAACCGCGCCGCAACTCACTGAAGCGGCGGGGACCGAACATCAGCTCGCGCAGGATCAGGGGCACCCAGCGTTCCCCCACCAGCTCGAGTGCGAACGCCATTCCGCAGGCGTCGTCATACAAGCGGCCGGGCACGACAATTTTACTAGTTACTTTTTCTAACTCCATAGTTGTTTTTTCTAACTCAGTGGCGCATCAATCTCAAGCGAACCGATTCGCTGCGGAAGGAACAGACTATGTCGGAGCCGCTTCCTGTAATCACCGCGTTTCGCTGGGTCCCTGATTTCGTAAAAGGTCATGTGCGCGACGTGCGCGTACGCTGGGCGCTTGAAGAGGTCGGCCAACCCTATCAGGTCCGGCTGGTGGATGGCGTCAGCGTCAAGGCGGCGGAGCATCGCTGCCTGCAGCCGTTCGGCCAGGTGCCGACCTATGAGCAGGACGGCTTCACCCTGTTCGAATCCGGGGCGATCCTGCTGCACATCGCGCGTACCCGCAGCGGCCTGCTCCCTGCGGATCCGGCTAAGGCCGCCGCGGCGGAGCAATGGGTGTTCGCCGCGATGACCTCGGTCGAGCCGGCGATCATGGATCTGGGCCTGGTCAACGTCTTCGAAGCCGACCAGCCCTGGGCGGAGGCCCGCCGGCCGCTGAGCGTAAAGCGCGTGCGCGGCCGGCTTGAGGATCTTTCCAAGCGACTGGGCGACAAGCCCTATCTGGAAGGGGAGTTCACCGCGGGTGACCTGATGATGGCGTGCGTGCTTCACGGCCTGGACGGGACCGGGCTCCTCGCCGACTATCCCAATCTCGACGCCTATGTCGCACGCTGCCGGTCGCGCCCGGCCTTCCGGCGCGCGCTCGCGGCGCATCTTGCGGACTTCGACCAGACGCCGCCGCTCGCCGCCTGAACACGATAAAAGAGGAGAGGAATAATGGCTTATATCGACGGCTTCGTCGCGCCTGTTTTCGGTGGCAAACGCGATGCGTACAGGGCGACCGCGACTGCTGCCGCCCCCATCTTCCTGCAGCATGGTGCGCTGCAGGTCGTCGAGAGCCTGAGCGACGATGTGCCGCATGGCAAAGTCACCGACTTCTATCGCGCGGTCGCCGCCGAGGAAGACGAGACGATCGCTTTCTCCTGGATTGTGTGGCCGTCGAAGGATGCGCGCAACGCCGGCATGGGCAAGGTGATGGAGGACCCGCGGATGCAATCCTTGGGCGAAATGCCGTTCGACATGCGC
>NZ_JBMDXN010000076.1:0-7733 GCF_048595155.1 Sphingomonas sp. | reverse complement strand
GCGCGGCCCAGCGACAGCGTGACGTTGCGCACATCGATAAGCGCGCTATCGATCCGCGATAGCGGCGATGACGACGGAGAAGCGGGTGATGCCATTGTTCAGGCGATATGGTGCGCGGCGGACGCTTGTCCATCGCATGGCAACGCTTTGTTGCGTCGGCTTCCTGCTTGGGCTGGTCGCGGTGGCACCGGCACACGCCGCGGACCGGCTGATCTGGGCTTTGGGCGACAGTCTGACGGCCGGCTATGGCTTGCCACCGGCGGATGGCTTCACCCGTCAGTTGGAGCGTGCGTTGCGCGCCCAGGGTGTCGCCGCACGCGTTGCCAACGGCGGTGTCTCCGGCGACACCACCGCCCAGGGCCGGGCGCGCCTGCTATGGGGCCTGCGCGGGCTCGGGGCGAAGCCAGACCTCGCGATCGTCGAACTAGGCGCCAACGATATGCTGCGCGGCCTTCCGCCTGCCCAGGCGCGGGCCAACCTGGAGGTCATCCTTGCCGAGCTCAAACGGCGGCAGATCCCGATCCTCGTCGCCGGCATGCGGGCATCGCCAAACCTCGGCGTGCCCTATGCACGACAGTTTGATGCGATCTACCCCGCTTTGGCAGCAAAATACGGTGCGCGACTCTACCCGTTCTTCCTGGATGGGGTGGCGGGGCAGCGTGCGTTGATCCAGGCCGATGGTCTGCACCCCAATGCACAAGGCGTTCGCATCATCGTCCAGCGCATGCTTCCCCATGTCCGGCGCGCCTTCGGCACGTTGATGCGCGACGGGTGATCGCGCAATCGCGCGATCCGCATTGACGGCGCGCCGCCTTACGTGGCAGTCGGCGATCAGATCGTGGCGCGGGCGGCGACACCCGCGATCCCCAATCTGGCTAGCAGCCGATGAAGCGCATGCTTTTCAGGCTCTTGCGGGTGTAGCTCAATGGTAGAGCAGAAGCTTCCCAAGCTTACGACGAGGGTTCGATTCCCTTCACCCGCTCCATCCGCCGTCAGAAAGAGCCGCTCCAACCCTAATGCGGAATCCCGAATGTCTGGGATTGGTGGAAAGCGGACCGGCGGTTTACGGGATACCGATCGCGGAAACGGACATAGCTGGGCAAAGCCTTTCCCGAAATTGATGGTTGGGCGGGGAAAGTGCCATCGGCCACTACCGAGCTGGTGGCTGCATAAACTCTATCGTGATATGGTCGGGGCCTGAAACATAGGCGGTCAGCGTCCCCTTCCTCGGACCACCAGGGATCGATTGCGGGCTTCCCTTGGCTTTCCACCCTGCTGCCTCGACGCGGACAATGGCGGCATGGATATCCTTCACGGTCAGAGCCAGGTGGGCGGCTCCGATCGCTCCCGCACTGTGGGGCACGGCCCCGTTCTGGCGGCCTTTTGAATATTGCAACAGTTCGACCACCGAACCGTCCGGCGCCTTAACGATCGCCGTTTTTACGTTCGGATCATCGACACCTGTCACCTGATGCAGAAGGTCGCCTTCCATCTTCGACTGCCGCTCAAGCGTGAAGCCGAGTGCTCCTGTCCAGAACCGGACGGCTTCGTCCAATGACGATACAGCGAAGCCTGTGTGGTCCATGGCAATTACGTTAGTGGCGTCTTTCATTACTGCACTCTCATCGAGCCGCGCTTGCGGCGGCAGGGCCTGCGCCCCGGCTGCAACCCACGCCGAGCATGGCGACATGATCTTCATGGGTGACGCTTCAACGCCTAGGCCTTTTCCTTAAAAAGAAACATAGAAGGAAAGCCGCCTGGGCAGTTGCGCTCAACGCCGCGTCCCGGCGGCAGCTTCCCAAATTCTGTTCCGATTGCTCTTTCCCAAAATGGCGGGTCAGAGACAGAGAAACGGGAAAGGTCCCGCTTGACGAATGGCGGTATCCGGAACCGGGATCGCCAGCCCGAGCGTCCGCAATTGGGACGGAAGCGGTCACACCTCCAACTTTCGCGCGAGAGAGGCTACGATAATGGCGGGTTCCCTTCACCCGCTCCAACGCCAAGAGATAGAGCCGCTCCGGCGATCATGCAGGCATCGCACATGTCCGATCTTGGCGGGAAGCGGATGACAGCTTCGCGCTAGTCCGGGCGGGTTTAGCTCGCACGCTTCTTTAAGTCCGGCCGCTGAGCGCCGAGGATGAGCCCGGTGCTACGCGTACCCGGTGGCGGGCGCGCTGGTCGCTACCGTCCACTGTCCAAACAGCATCAGGCCACAAGAACGGGCCAAGGTGATCGATGCCGAATTGTAGAGTTGGCAACGATATTGCGGTTCATACCCTCGTTGCCGCGAGAAGCGATTGATCGCGCCGACCACAGCGCGTGCGAAGCCTCTTCCGCGCGCATCGGGAAGCGTTAGCACGCCCAAATCGGCAATGGTGCTATCCTCCCACAGGTTCATACTGGCGGCGCTGACAAGTCTGTCGCCGCCAAAGCATCCGAACACGGCCCGATGATCCAGCTCCACCCAGGCATCTTCCCGGTCCTGCTCGGACGCTGTCTTGTAGAAGACCTGGAAAACGGGGCGGTCCGCTTCCGTCAGTTGGCGCGGCTTCAAATCAAGGTTCGACGCCTTGTGAGCTTCGGCCGGAAGATAGAAGAGATAATCCGGATCGCGTAACCCTATGCCGATCTTATTCAATCGGCCTTTCAAATCAGCCGCTGAAAGGTCATCCGATCCAATGCGGATGTCTTCGGCTATCTCCGGCCTGAAGACCGCGCGCACTGCGCCGTCCGTTGTTTCCAGCACCATCGCAGGACGCTTTGGATTCAATCTCTCGCTTATGGCCCATGACAGTTTGTCGCGAACGCAAGCATGGTCGGCGGAGAAGGTCTGGTGCCAATAGTCGAGCACCGACTTGGGAAAAGCGGGCATGATGAGGCCGTAGCACATGCGTGCTGCCGCCAGAATCCTAGCGCGGGTGATTTTCGAGATAGAGGTAGGTGGGATCGAAGCCGGCAAATTCGCGTAGCTTGGTGATGTCGGGAATAGAGGCGTAGCCGTCGCGCACGACGGCAAGGTTCGCCTCGCGCAGCTTGCGCAGCGTACGGTTGACGTGGACGGGGGTGAGGCCGGTCATGTCGCCGAGATCGGCCTGGGTGAGATCGAGCACGAAACCCTGGGGCGTCGCCTCTCCGACTGCGAGCAAGCGCGTGTGAAGTTCGCACAGCAAGTGTGCGATCCGGACGGCCGCCGAATGGCCCAAGCGGGCGATCCATTCGCGGTGGATGGCGGCATCTATCACGGTCAGGAGCCACAACATGCGCGCCAGATGCGGCTCGGTTTCGGTCAGCTTGCGCAGGCTGGCATGGGGAAAGACGGCGACGCGCACATCGCTCATCGCCACTACATCATGGTCCAGCCGCTTCAGCAGCAGGCTGTGGAGATCAACGAAATCGCCTGGCGAGTGGAGTGCGACGACCTGGCGCTTGCCTTCCGACATGTAGAAGACGCGACCGAGCATGCCGTCCAGCAGCAAGGTACTATGATCGGCGGCCACGCCCGCGCGGATCAACGTGTCGCCCTGCGGATGCGTACGCACCTCGGACACCGCCGCCGCCAACGCCGCGCGTTCCCGTTCGGACAGTTGGTCCCGCCGTTCGAGTGCGCGGATCAGCACGCCGATCCTGTCAAGGTCGCGGCCCGACGCGACGGGCACGTCCTGCATCAGCACCGCCGCTCTTTGCCCCGAAGCCATGATGCTGCCTTCAAACCCATCGCCCCCGGCGATGACCGCAGCCACGATTCCCCCTTATGCGCGTAGCGTCAAGGGGCTGATCAACGCTTCGTCCGGAACCGTTCGATGAAGTTCAACCGATCCGCGACACGTGTCCGCCAGGCCGCGTCGGCCGGCGCCTTGGCGAGCAGGCTGCGCCACATCGAATCGGCGGTGGCGATATCGCCCATCTGAAGATAGGCGAGGCCGAGAAAATAGGGCGGTGCCGGATGGTTGGGCGCGCTCGCTGCCGCACGTTGATACGCGTATAGCGCCGCCGGGGTGAGCATGCCGTCGGCATGCGCCTGAAGGGCATTACCCAGCCCGAGCCAGAGCGCCATATTATCCGGCTGACGCATCAGGCCCGCACGAAGGACGCCCGCCGCATAATCGGGGCTGCCGTTCCGGATCAACGCATCCGCGCCATCGAGCTGAACGGCGTCGGGGCCGACGGTTTCCAGCCACAAGGTGCGCTCGTGCGCGAACAAGGTATCGGCACCGCGGCGCTCCCCTGCCTCGGTCGGATGGCCACGCAGCATCGGATTGCCCTGCCAGGCATAGCCCGCCAGCCCGAACAGCATGGCGGCGGCCACCAAAGTCGCCACCTGACGGCGGGAACGTGCCACCATGATGAGGGCGGCACCCGTCACCAGCGCCAGCAGCAGGGAGATGATCCAGCCGTTCATCGGCGCCGCCGCGATCGGAAGCTGCGGCGCGCCAAAACGACGCCGATACCGAGAAGCAAAAGGGGCGCCGCCCACAGCAACCAGGTGAAGCGATCCAGCGGCGGATCATAGCTGACCCACGATCCGTAGCGCCGCACCAGCCAGGCCTGAACCGCGGCGGGCTTTTCCCCGGCGGCGATCCGCTGACGGATCATGGCCCGCATGTCGCCCGCAAGCTCGGCATCGCTGTCGGCAATCGACTGGCCCTGACAGACGAGACACCGTATCTTTTCCATCAATGCCTTGGCGGCGGCCTCCTGACGCGGATCGGCCAGTTGCGTGTCCGACAGGGGAGCCGGCGGCAGATCGCTGTCAGCCCGCAAAGGCGCTGCGAACAGAACTAACAAAGCTGTTGATAAAGCAAACAAAAAGGCGAATGCCTTAGGCGTTCTGGCCGGGGCCTGTGTGCCCTGGCGAGACGGCGCGAGAGCGGCGCTCATCTGGCGCTCCGCACGGCTGCGAGCACGTCTGCCACGTCTTGTGGGTTGATCGGCCCGATCTTTTGATAGCGGATGACGCCCTTGCCATCGACGACGAAGCTTTCCGGCACCCCGGACGACCCCATCGCCATCTGGAGCTGGCTCGCATTGTCGGCACCGATCGCGCGGAAGGGATTGCCGTTGCGCGCGAGGAAGCCGGCTACGGCGGCAGGCCGGTCGCGGATCGCAATGCCGACGATCGGCACGCCCGCATCGGCAAGCGTCTTCAATTGGGGCGCTTCCGCGACGCAAGGGACACACCAGCTGGCAAAGAAGTTGACCAATTGCGGCTTGCCATTGGCCAGATCGCCGCTGGAAATGCCGGGCACGCCCGGCGCGGCCGGTCCGAGACGGAAGGCCGGAACCGGTGCCCCGATCATCCTGGATTGCACCTCCTTCACCTCCGGCTGGGCGAGGCCATAGGTCAGGGCAGATGCCAGCAGGATGAAGCCGGCCAGGGGTGACCATTGAAGAAGGCTCATAGAAAGCCCTCCTGAAGACGCCGACGCCCGCGGCGAAGCCGCCCGATCAGTGCGAGCAGGCCGCCGAGCGCGATCAGGCCGCCACCGGCCCAGATGAGCGTGACGAACGGCTTCCACCACAGGCGCAGCTGCCACCGCCCCTCACCCGCCGGCTTGCCCAGCACGGTATAAAGCTGCCCGTCCAGCGCGGTGTGGATCGCGCTCTCGCTCGTTTCCGTTGGAGGCGCCCAATAGGCTCGGGCCTGCGGCTTCAGGATCAAGGGATCGCCGGCGCCACGCTGCACCTCCAGCGTTGCTTCCAGTGCCTGCCAGTTCGCACCGAATGTCGGCGAGATGCCGGCAAAGCGAACCTGATAGGGGCCGACGACAACGGTATCGCCAACCTGCGCCGCCACAAGTTTTTCGGCCGTGAAGCTGCTGTCGCATGCAATACCGGCAAGACTGACCGCCACGCCGAGATGGGCCACCACCATGCCCCATGTGAAGAGCGGCGTACGCAGCAGATTTCGCCCCCACAGGGGAGCAAGACTTGCAAGCCCGGCACCAACCGCGAGGGCCAGCCCCAGGAGCGCCAGGACGTGCATGTCAGGCGCCGCCAGCCGGACGCCGATCAGGACCAGGAGCGTCAGGATTGCCGCCGGCGCGACACGCCGCAGCAAGGGCAGGATTGCGTCGCGCCGCCAGCGCAGCAAGGGACCGACGCCGATCAGCGCGACCAGGATCAAGGCGAGCGGGCCGGCGGCCGCGTTGAAATAAGGCGGCCCTACCGACAATTTGGTGCCGGTGACCGCCTCAATCACCAGAGGATAGAGCGTACCGACAAGCACGATGCCGAGAATGGCGGACAAGAGCAGATTGTTGGCAACCAGCGCGCCTTCGCGACTCACCAGATTGAACCGCGCGCCTTCCTTGACCGTCCCGATCCGCATTCCGAACAGCGCCAGAGCGCCACCGATATACAGGAACAGCAAGATCAGCAGGAAGCTGCCGCGGCGCGGATCGACGGCAAAGGCATGAACGCTGGTGAGTATCCCGGAGCGCACCAGAAAGGTACCGATCATGCTCATCGAGAAGGCGACCACGGCGAGCATGATCGTCCAGGAGCGCAGGCCGTCGCGCGTCGCCAGGACGGTGACCGAATGCAGCAGGGCGGTGGCAGCCAGCCAGGGCATGAGCGAGGCGTTCTCGACCGGATCCCAGAACCACCAGCCGCCCCAGCCCAACTCATAATAGGCCCAATAGCTGCCGGCGGTGATGCCCAACGTCAGGAAGATCCACGCGCCCAGCACCCAGGGCCGCATGGCCCGTGCAAAGGCGGGCCCGACGTCGCGCGTGACAAGCGCGCCGATCGCGAAGGAGAAGGCCACCGAAAGGCCGACATAGCCGAAGTAGAGGGTTGGCGGGTGAAAAGCCAAACCCGGATCCTGAAGCAGCGGATTGAGCCCCTGCCCTTCCGGGGCGGGCGGGCTCAACCGTGCAAAGGGGTTCGAAGCGAACAGCAGAAAGGCATAGAAACCGAGGGCGATCAGGGCCTGCCCGCCGAGCGTCGCGATCAACGTCCTCTCTTCCAGGCGACGCTCCAGCAACGCCACGGCCGAACCGGCGACGCCGAGGATCGTCACCCACATCAGCATGGAGCCTTCGTGATTCCCCCATGTCGCGGCGAAGCGATAGAGAAGCGGCTTCTCGCTATGATCGTTCTGCGCAACCAGCAGCACCGACAGGTCCACCCGCACGAACAGCAGGATCAGGAGCGCGAAAGCAAACGCGGTCAACACCGCCTGGGCGACCGCAACCGGGCGGATCAAAGAAGCCAGCTCGCCCGCCTCCCCCCTGACGATCGAAACGGCCAGCAACAGTTGCAGCGCGCACAATGCGGCCCCGAGCCACAAAGCAGCCAGACCGGCTTCCGCGATCACTTCTTCAGGCTTTCGCTCTTGTGGACGGTCTCGCCCTCCAGGCTCTTGGCGACCTGCGGCGGCATATAGCGCTCATCATGCTTGGCGAGGATCGTATCCGCTAGAAATTGCCCGGTGCCGTCGAACCGCCCGTCAGCGACGACACCCGATCCTTCACGAAACAGCGCGGGCACGATGCCGGAGAAACGGACCGGAACGCTCGCCTGATTATCGGTGACGACAAACAGGATGGTCACACCGTCGGGGAGCCGCTTGAGCGATCCTTTCTCGACCATGCCGCCCAGCCGAACGGCCGTGCCGGGCTGAACATGATCCCGCGCCACATCGCCCGGCGTATAGAAATAGGCAGCCTGGTCCTTGAGTGCGGCCATTGCAAGCAGCCCTGCGCCGATTACGGCGACCACCGCCAGGATGG
>NZ_JBMDXN010000075.1:0-2799 GCF_048595155.1 Sphingomonas sp. | reverse complement strand
GTGCAACTCGACCGGGTGCAGATCGGCAGGGAGCCAGTCCCTTCAGCAGCGGTGATCGACAGTCAGAGTGTGAAGACAACCGAAGCAGGCGGGTACCGCCGCTACGATGCGGCCAAGAAGGTGATGGGCCGTAAAAACTGGCTATTCGCTGGCTCAAAGGCGGGCGGCGATCGCGCCGCCGCTGTCTACTCCGTTGTGAATCGGCGTGCAAAAAGGACCCCGTTAGCGGGGTGATCGGCGTCTAAAAGGGACCCCTCATTTCGATAGCCTAAACAGTCGTCTGGATGTTCAGGCGGCGAGATCGGGATGTTGGTTTTGGAGACAGTGGTTCGGATCCGGCGAGAGTTCGCCGGCGGGAAGGCGATCAAGGCGATCGCGCGTGATCTGCATGTGTCGCGGAAGGTGATCCGCAAGGCGATCCGGGCGCCGGAAGGCGCATTTGATTATCGACGTAAGGTTCAGCCACTACCGCGGATTGGTCCGTTTCAGGATCGTCTTGATGTGCTGCTGGAAGAGAACGAGTTGCTGGGCCGACGTGACCGGCTTCGGATGACTCGTATCCACGACCTTCTGGTGCGTGAGGGTTTCGAAGGGTCTTACGATGCCGTGCGTCGCTATGCGGCACGGTGGAAGGTCGAGCAGCGCAGGAATGTCGGCGATGGGACGACGGCCTTTATTCCGATGCTGTTCCAGCCCGGCGAGGCCTACCAGTTCGACTGGAGCCACGAAGATGTCGAGATCGACGGCAAGCCGATGCGGGTAAAGGTCGCGCACATGCGGCTGTGCGCATCGCGGGCGGTGTATGTCCGGGCCTATCCCCGCGAGAGCCAGGAGATGCTGTTTGACGCGCATGCGCGCGGCTTTGCCTTTTTCGGTGGCGTGCCCAGGCGCGGCATCTACGATAATATGAAGACGGCGGTGACGAGCGTGTTCACCGGCAAGGAGCGGGTGTTCAACCGGCGGTTCCTGATCATGGCCGACTATTATATGGTCGAGCCCACGGCCTGCTCGCCGGCGGCGGGCTGGGAGAAGGGGCAGGTCGAGAACCAGGTGCAGACGATCCGAGGGCGCTTCTTCCAGCCCCGTCTGCGGTTCGCCAGCCTCGAGGAGCTTAATGGCTGGCTGGAAGCTGAGTGCCGACGCTGGGCCGAACGGCAGGCCCATCCTGAGCAGGGCGACCAGACCGTGGCGCAGATGCTGGAGATGGAACGTCCTGCATTACAGTCGATGCTGGGGCCGTTCGACGGCTTCCACGAGAGCGAGCACGGCGTATCGGGCACCTGCCTGATCAGCTACGATCGCAACCGTTACTCGGTCCTCTCGACGGTGGCGCGGCGCACAGTGCAGGTTCGGGCCTATGCCGACCGCATTGTCGTGCGATGCGGCGAGGAGGTCGTCGCTGAGCATCCCCGCTTCTTCGGGCGGAACCGCACCATCTATGATCCCTGGCACTATCTGCCGGTGCTGGCCCGCAAGCCCGGCGCTTTACGCAACGGCGCACCCTTCCAGGACTGGGAACTGCCGCCGGCGCTCGCCCGGTTGCGACGCAAGCTGGGCAACGGCGATGATGCCGACCGGCGGTTCGTGCGCGTGCTGGCGGCTGTGCTGACCGATGGCCTGGAACTCGTGGAAGCCGCCGTGCGGGAGGCACTGGCAACCGGCACGGCGAGTGACGACTTGATCCTCAATATCCTGGCACGGCGCCGCGAACCGCCGCGACCGCTGACGATCGTCACGTCGGAAGACAATGCCCTGCGCCATCCGCCGATCGCCGACTGTGCCCGTTACGACCAACTGAGGAACTTCCATGCAGCGGCATGACATGATCGACGCGATGCGCGGGCTCGGACTCAAAGGGATGGCCGGCGCGTTCGATGAGGCCGTCACCACAGGGCTTCAGCGCCAGCGCACGACGATGGAGATACTGACCGATCTGCTGCGTGCGGAGGCAACGCATCGTCACGCCGCCTCGATCCGATACCGGATGGCAGCCGCCAAGCTGCCGGTGGTGAAGGACATTGATGCCTTCCACTTCGAGGGGACGCCGATCAACGAGGGGCTGGTCCGTTCGCTGCACGGCGGGGCCTTCCTGCCCGCACGGCGCAATGTCGTCCTGGTCGGTGGCACCGGCACTGGCAAGACCCATCTGGCCATCGCCATCACCGCCAATGTCGTCCGCGCTGGAGCGCGGGGGCGTTACTTCAGCACCGTGGATCTGGTGACCCGCCTCGAAGAGGAAGCCCGGATCGGCAAAAGCGGCGCGCTTGCCGCTCAGCTCTCTCGCCTCGACCTCGTCGTGCTCGATGAGCTTGGCTATCTTCCCTTCGCCCGTTCAGGCGGGCAGTTGCTGTTCCATCTGGTCAGCAAACTTTACGAGCAAACCAGCGTCATCATCACGACCAACCTAGCGTTCGGGGAATGGCCGACCGTGTTCGGCGATCCCAAGATGACCACCGCTCTCCTCGATCGCGTGACCCATCATTGCGACATCATCGAGACCGGCAATGACAGCTGGCGCTTCAAGAACCGAAACGGAGCCCCGCCGCACGCCGGGTTTAAGAGGCTTGGCGCTGCGCGCGCCTCGGGTCGGGCTCCGCCCGCCCTAGGCCGCGCGCAGCCCAAGGCGCGTTCCTCGACCGTCCTGCCATCCTTGAGAGGGGTTCCCTTTTGCGCGCCGCTCGGGGGTCCCGTTTGCACGCCGATTGACAGCTTCTTAAGACGGCACCACCACAGCCGGCGCTAGCCGGTCAACCAGAATTGCGCTCGCCTGGTTGAGGCCGATCACCTCGACCGCGATGC
>NZ_JBMDXN010000074.1:0-192285 GCF_048595155.1 Sphingomonas sp. | reverse complement strand
CTTTGCCGAAGGCCATAGTCGATTTCTGGCGACATCCTGTCCCAGCAAAGGCGACCCTGAATCAAGCCCCTGCTCCATCCTGATCGTAAACTCGCTCAACGGGGATGTCACGCGCATCACGCCGCCCGCCGGGAAGTCGCTGGCATTCCCGGTGTGGGACAAAGGCAGGGTCATTGCCTCGCTCATTGCGCTGCAACCGAACGCAACGGGAAACCGCGCATCCGCGATAATATCGATCGACCCGGCAACTCCGACGAGTTTCAAAGTGCTTGCGAAGGCAGCGCAGGTCCTCTCCCGGCCGGAGCCCATCGACGGAAGGGTCTATGCGTGGCGGGGTAATTGCCGCCACCCCGGCGACGTATACTGCGCCTATGATCTTGCAGTCGTCGGACCAAGGGGCATCGTGGCGCAGGGACAACCCTATGGCTTTCACGAAGCCGGGCGGATCGTAACGGTTGATCCGCAGCCCATCGTCGCAGCGAACTTCCCCGACAGCGCACTCCCTACCGGCGCGGGCTTCCTAGATTGGAGCAATGGTTCAAGCACGTGGCGGCTAGTTCCCACCGAAAAGTTTGGAATGTCCAAGCTAGCCGAGGAATTCCCTGTGCTTGCTGCCGCACGAGGCGGAGACGGGCACGTGATAGTCTTTGGCAGCGGCCCGGAAGGGGACGGCGTCTATAGACTTAACGGCGCCACTAAAAAGATAATTGCAAAATTTCCCAAAGGCGACGCGCTAGACGGTTCCACGGGGCTCGAAATGGACGTCGCTCCGGACGACGGCAGCATCGTGCTGCTCATCCAAGGCGCACGATCGAGGATCTTTCGCTACGACATCGACCGGAAGACTTGGAACGAGATCCCAGTGCCGCGTTTCGGCAAAAGTGTGACGCTCATGCCATCCCCCCAAGGATCCGCCACGTGACCGAACCAAATTCCACCGAAGCGACAGGCGGCGACCCCCTCTTTTATTTTGGGCGATGGTGCGGACTTGGATGGTCCGCCGGGCGCTCCGGCGGCGCTCCACTCAATGCGGAAGAGCGGAGGAGTTCCGCGATCATCCTCAAGGGTTCCGATGGCATACGGCGGGAAAGCCCCGTTGACGCGGCATGCAAACTACATGATCTTCGTTACGAAAGCATAGCTGCGGAGCGCAATCCCGTCGTCGCAGCCAAGATGACGCTCGCCGCAGATCGCGAACTCTTTACGAGCGTTTCTCGCCTCATCGCCGAACAGGCGGCTGGGCACAACAACTTAAACCTGGGCGAGGTCCTGTACGCGAAAGATGTCAGGATCGCATTTGGCGTTAAGATAATCACTGATGTCGCGGAGGTGGCGGATCAACTGCGACGCCAGGCATTTACCTTAGCCAATCGGAATGCACGCGCGGCGCTCCGAAGCGCTACACCCTACGCAATATTAATATCGTCGCCAACGGCGACCATTCCGCTATTCGTGCGCCTATACCGCCCCGAAGACCTCCCCAATCATCGACACTGACCCTGTCTCTACAACGTGCCGAAGACAGAAGTTAAATCCGACATCATACAATAGTCGGCGCGATCCAATCTGGGTCGAATGGCGGCGTGGTTATTCAACTCGCCTGGCGGGCTAGTGAGGAAGCGAAGCATCGCGCCGTTCTCGTCCGCGTCGATAAGTGGCCATCGGGAAGAGTGCGAGCGTCTTTTCCAAGAAAAGCTTTCCCGCATCTTCGTCGGATTGTGCTTCGGGCAGCACGCTTTTCACGAAGCTGACGATGCCTTACGATTGCGGGGCTGACCCAGCCGTGGCTGACATCGCGTTCCGGAAAAGCTGCGTTGCGTCCACTGCGCCGTTTGCCGGCTGCGGTTGCAACGCTGTGCCTATCCAGCAGGGGATTGTCCGCGATTTTCTGCTAATGCGGACATATGCTCACGGCATCGGTCCTTCGGCGTCTGCTTATTGCTGCCGCCTTCCCGCTCCTGCTGACCGGCATTGCCGCGGCGCAGCCGCCGGGGATCGTCCGGCGCGTCGTCGTCGACGTCGTGGAAGATCCTTCGAGCTTCACTGAGCTGCGCGCCCGGATAGAGCAGCAATCGGGACGGGAGGATGCGCAGCTTGTCGTCGGAGCCATCGGGGCCGAACTGCCGCAGCCGCTGGACCAGGCCCGGTTCGTCACGGACGCAGGCTCCGTTACCGTGCCGCTTCAGCATGGTCGGGAGCGCTTTTACGGCTGCGCCCAACAAGGCTGTCCGGACCATGCGTTCGCATCGCTGCCGATCGACCCCGCGCTGCTCCAACAGTTGGTCGACGAAGGAGAACCGTGGCGCGTGCATCTGGAGAACGGGCATCAGACCGTCGCGGAACTCGTCATTCCCGTCTCCGCGATCGCGGAGTTTCTGGATAAGGTGGCCACGGCGCACCATCAATGATCGCTTACTCTGATCGGGAAAGCGCGTTTGCCAGGGCTGGTGAGGCGCATATCTAGGCCTGATGACGACCGCCCTCACTTTCCTTGCAGCGTCAGGCGCCGGATGGGCAGCCTTCGCGACCCTCTTGCCGGCACAATTCGGCAGGGATCGGCTCCGCCTGTTGAGGCGGAGCGGGACCCGCCCGGCGGCGGCACGCGGCGACGAGGCCCGCCGGCCTGCGCCCGCCTCAGCGCCGACCGAAAAGGTCGAGCTCCGTGGGTCCCGCAGCGTCGCTCGCCGCTCCGACATGGTCCGCATGCCGTTCGTCGGGCCACTGGGGCACGGAGCCTGAACCGTTCGGACCAGGCGTTGAACCCATAAGGGATCACGCGATCGTCGGCACGATCCCGCCCTCGGCCCGGATCGCCGCGCCGTTCGTGACCGCACCCAACGGGCTGGCGAGGAAGGCGACCATCGCTCCGATCTCGTCGGCTTCGATGAAGCGGCGGATGAGGGAGAGGGGGCGCATCTTTTCGAAGAACAGCTTTTCCGCCTCTTCGTCGGATTGCGCTTCGGGCAGGACGCTCTTCACGAAGCCGACAATGCCTTCCGATCGGGTCGGCCCGGGCATGACCGAATTGACGGTGACGCCGGTGCCCACCGTCTGCGTCGCGAGGCCGCGGGCGATGGCGAGCTGAGCGGTCTTGGTGGCGCCGTAGTGGATCATCTCCTCCGGCACGATCAGGCCGCTTTCGGACGCGATGAAGATGATGCGGCCCCAATTCTGCGCGAGCATGCGGGGGAAATAGTGGCGCGCGAGCCGGGCACCGGAGACGACGTTGACCTCGAATAGATGATGCCAGTCGGCATCGGTAATGTCGGTGAAGGGCTTGGCTTCGTAGATGCCGAGATTGTTGACGAGGATATCCGCATCCGGAACCGCGGCGATCAAGGTTTCGGCGCCCGGGGCGGTGGCGACATCGGCGAGGATGGCGCGCACGCTGCCGGCGCCGCTGGCCTTGGCCTGGATCTGGCGGGCGGCGGCATCCAGCTTGTCCTGGCTGCGGCCGGTGATCGTGACGGCGACGCCTTCGCCGGCGAGGCGTTCCGCAATGGCCAGGCCGATGCCGGCGGTGGACCCGGTGACGATGGCGGTTTTGCCGGCGAGTTGCAGATCCATGGGAAGCCTCCTGTTCGAGCGCGGGGTGAGGAGGCTTATCTGGGGACGGCGGGGCGTGAGGCAACCGGGAAATAAGATGTACCAATCCCTCGATACGCGTCCTCGATACGCCCTGCGGGCTACTCGGCCGCACCTCGGGACGAACGGTTAAGGTCGAGCGGTTTGGGCCGAAAGCTTAGGGTCGAACGACGTAAGCGGCCTGGCGCGCGTGCTCAGACGCCGTGATAGTCGCGGTACCAGCGGACGAAGGCGGGGACGCCGCGGTCGATGGGAGTGGTGGGGGCGTAGCCGAGATCGCGCTGGATCGCGGAGATGTCGGCAAAGGTTTCCGGCACGTCACCCGCCTGCATCGGCGCGAGTTCCGTGATGGCAGGCTTGCCGCACGCCTGTTCGATCAGGTGGACGACCTTGCCAAGATCCTCGGCGCGATTGTTGCCGATATTGTAGATGCGGTGGGGCGCGACGCTGCCGCCGGCCTTTTCCTGATGGTCGTCGGGCGGGGGAGTGTCGTGCGAGGCGATGATGCCGGCGACGATATCGTCGATATAGGTGAAGTCGCGCCGCATCCTGCCTTCGTTGAACAGACGAATCGGGCGGCCTTCCAGCACCGCTTGCGTGAAGATCCACATCGCCATATCGGGGCGGCCCCACGGCCCATAGACGGTGAAGAAGCGCAGCCCGGTCTGCGGCAGCCGGAAGAGATGGGCGTAGGTCTCGCTCATCAGCTCGTCCGCCTTCTTGGTCGCGGCGTAGAGCGAGAGCGGGTGATCGACGCGATCCTCGACCGCGAAGGGCAGCTTGCGGTTGCCGCCATAGACGGAGGAGGAGGAGGCATAGACCATGTGCCGGACCCCGCTGTGGCGCGCGAGTTCCAGCAGGTTGGCATGACCGACGATGTTGGCCCGGATATACGCTGCGGGATTTTCGATGCTGTAGCGCACGCCCGCCTGTGCGCCGAGGTGGATGATCGAGCCAGGGGCGCCGGTGGCGAAGAGCGCCCGCAGCGCAGCGTCGTCGGCGAAGTCGCAGTGGTGGAACCGGAAGGCGGCGCCATGGCCTCGCTCCAGCGCGGCGACGCGATCGCGCTTGAGATCGACCCTATAATAATCGTTGAGGTTATCGATCCCGATCACCTCTTCGCCGCGCGCGAGCAGATGCGCGGCGACGTGGAAGCCGATGAAGCCGGCGACACCGGTTACGAGAATGGCCATCGCCGCTTACCCCTTTGGCGGGCGTCCTAGCGCGTCCCTCCCCCCGACAACAAGGTTACGCTATTGGTCGCGCGATAGCCTAGGCAAGTGCGGGGAGGGGTTGGTGACGGAACATGCTTATGGCAGCGAGATCGCCTGGACC
Source organism: Sphingomonas sp. (assembly GCF_048595155.1). GTDB lineage: Bacteria > Pseudomonadota > Alphaproteobacteria > Sphingomonadales > Sphingomonadaceae > Sphingomonas_I. The sequence continues at coordinate 187,365 of NZ_JBMDXN010000074.1, read as the reverse complement.
GGCAATCGCGGGGACGGGACACGCGGCTATCGCAGCTATGACCGCGCCTGGGAGATACGCACGCCCGGCAAGGCGGTGATCGCCTGTTCCAACGATCCGCTGCTGGGCGGCGATCCGGCCTTGCCCAATCCCGAAGATTTGCTGCTGTCGTCGCTAGCGGCCTGCCACATGCTCTGGTATTTGCATTATGCCAGCACGAGCGGGATCGTCGTCACCGCCTATCGCGACACGCCGGTCGGCATCGGCGAAACCGGCGCGGGGGGTGCGGGCCGGTTCCTGCGGGCGGTGCTGAAACCCCATATCGTGGTCGCACCGGGGACCGACCTAGGCGCGGCGGACGCGATTCACGAGCGCATTCACGACGTCTGTTTCATCGCACGGTCGGTCAATTTCCCGATCACGTACGAAGCCTCCTATGCGACAGGCTGACGCAGACGGTAAGGAGGCCGCATGACCGACACGATCCGCATCGCCACCGACGCGCTCAGCGCAGAGTTCAGCCTGTTGGGCGCCGAGATGCGCGCGCTGCGCGACGAGGCGGGGCGCGATCTGCTGTCCGACGGGCCGCCCGAGTTCTGGACGGGGCGCGCGCCGTTCCTGTTCCCGATCGTGGGGGCGGTGAACCAGGACGAGATCCATCTGGACGGGCAGGCTTACCCGATGGCGAAGCACGGCTTTGCCCGCAAAAGCCTATTCGAGCTGATCGATCATCAGCCCGCCAGCGCCACCTTTCGGCTGCTGCCTGATGACCAAATCGCCGCGGTTTATCCCTTCGCCTTCCAGCTCGACATCACCTTCCGGATCGAGGGCGAGGCGCTGGTGACGGCGGTGACGATCGGGAATGCGGGCGACGTGCCCTTGCCGGCAAGCTTCGGCTTCCATCCGGCGTTTCGCTGGCCGCTGCCGTGGGGCGGCAGCCGCGCGGACCATCGCCTGCTGTTCGCCGGGGCGGAACCGGCGCCGATCCGCCGGATCGACCCCGCCAGCGGGCTGCTGCTGCCCGATCCGCTGCCGACGCCAGTAGAAGGGGACATGCTGGTCGTGCGCGACGATCTGTTCGTGAACGACGCGGTGATCTTCGATAAGCTTCAGTCGCGGCAGGTGCGCTTCGGCGTGCCCGGCGAGCGCATGATCCAGGTCGAGTTTCCGGATCTGCCGCTGCTGGGCGTGTGGACCAAGCCGGGCGCGCCGTTCCTGTGCATCGAACCCTGGCAGGGGCTGGCAGACCCGATCGGGTTTGAGGGCGATTTCCGCACCAAGCCCTATGTTCTTGAAATCGCGCCGGGCACGCGCCACCAGCTGCATATGACGATCCGCCTGCTTCACTAAGCTGTCGTTCATCTGGAACGGCGCAGCGACGGATCACAAACCCGCTGGGACCGTTCTATGTCGGGAATGCTCCCCGTCACCGCCCATATCAATCGCATCGGCACCGCCGTGCCGCCGCATGATATTCACGACCTGTTCGTTCAGTGGGCGGGCGCCCGGATCGAGGATCCGCGCGCGGCACGGATTTTCCAGCGCATGGCGGATCGCGCCGGCATCCAGCATCGCTGGTCGGTCCTGCCTTCGCCTCCCGGCGGGTCGCAGATCGACGGCGGCTTTTACGATAGCGTGATGCCACCGACATCGGCGCGCATGGCGATCTATGCCGAGGAGGCGCCGCGGCTGGCGTTAGAGGCGATCGCGCAATTGGGGGCGCTGGGCGAGATCAGCCATATCGTGGTGGCGAGCTGCACCGGCTTCGTCGCCCCAGGCATCGACCAAATCCTCGCGCGCACGCTGGGCCTGCCGCCGTCGGTGGAACGGACGCTGGTGGGCTTCATGGGCTGTTATGCGGCGATCGCGGCCTTGCGGGTCGCCCATCATATCGTGCGATCCACGCCGGAGGCGCGCGTATTGGTGGTGATGGTGGAGCTCAGCACGCTTCATCTGCAGGGGGATACCGAGCTGGAGCCGCTACTGGCGATGCTGCAGTTCGGCGACGGCGCGGCCGCCGCGATCGTGACGGCGGAGCCGACCGGCTTCGCGATCGATCGCTTCTTCGCGCAGACCCTGCCCGAGAGCGCAGACCTGATCGGCTGGAAGATCGGTGACGAGGGCTTCATCATGCATCTGGCCGGCGAGGTGCCGAACCGGATCAGCGCTGCGCTGCACGACGATGCGACCCGGCTGGCCCTGATCGGCGAGGGACCGGTCGATTCCTGGGCGGTCCATGCCGGCGGCCGATCGGTGCTGGATGCGGTGGAACGATCGCTGAGCCTGCCGGCCGAAGCCCTGCGCGATTCGCGCAGCGTGCTGCTGGAGAAGGGCAATATGTCCTCCTCGACCATCATGTTCGTGTTGCAGCGAATGCTGGCGCGCAGCGAGACCGACAATGGTTTGGCGATCGCATTCGGGCCCGGGCTGGCCGCCGAGGGCTTCCACTTCCGGAGCGTTGCATGAGCCTGGCCGTGCGCTCGCGCGAGCCGGAGCAGATGGATGCGGACGACCTGCCGCCCGACGTGCTGGCGCAGGTGCTGGCCGATCTGGGGCAGGTCAACAGCCTGACATTGGCGCGGCGGCCCACCATCCGGTTCATCAAGCGCGCGCTGCGCGGTCGTCGAAGTTTCCGGCTGCTGGATGTCGGTTTCGGCGAAGGCGACATGTTGCGCGCGATCGCGCGCTGGGCGGATCGGCACGATATCAACGCGGAGCTGGTCGGCATCGACCTGAACGCCAATTCGGCACCGGCCGCAGCGGCCGCGACACCGCCCGACATGCCGATCACCTATCGTACCGGCGACTATGCCGACCTGGCCGGGCGCGGTTTCGATCTGATCATCTCCAGCCTGGTCGCGCACCACATGACCGACCCCCAGCTGATCGCCTTCCTGCGCTTCATGGAGGCGGAAGCGCAGGTAGGGTGGATGGTCAACGACATCCATCGCCACCGCCTGGCCTATATCGGCTACCCGATCCTGGCCCGGCTGATGCGGTGGCATCGCATCGTGCGGGAGGATGGGACGCTTTCGATCGCGCGCGGCCTGCGGCCTGCCGAATGGGCGCCCCTGCTGGCGGAGGCGGACATACCCAGCGGCGGCGCTCAAGTCGTGCGCCGCTTTCCCTTCCGGTTATGCGTCGAACGCCTCCGCTGATCGTCGGCGGCGGGCCGGCCGGCGCCGCCGCCGCCATCACGCTGGCGCGCGCCGGCGTCTGCGCTACGGTGCTGGAGCGGACCACAGAGGCACATGATCCCGTTTGCGGCGGCTTCCTCGGCTGGGATGCGATCGCAGCGCTCAAGCGCCTCGGCATCGACGCGCAAGCCCTTGGTGCGAAGCCGATCACGCACGTTCGCGTGATAGCGGGGAAGCGCCAAGCCGAGGCGCTTCTGCCGCATCCGGCGGCGGGCCTGTCGCGTCGCACACTGGACATGACGTTGCTGGCGGAAGCGGCCAAGCTTGGGGTCGACGTCCGCCGCGGCGTCACCGTTCGCCGCATGGAGGATGGGCAGATTCATCTGGCGGATGGTGCGGTGCTGCAGCCGGAAAGCCTGTTTCTCGCGACCGGGAAACATGAATTGCGCGGCGCTGCCCGCGGGTCCGGCAAGCGCGAACGCGTCGGCCTGCGGGCCACCGTCCCTGCGCAGCCCGATCTTGCCGGCTGGATCGAATTGCACTTGTTGGACGGCGGCTATGCCGGGTTGCTGGTGCAGGATGATGGCCAGGCCAATCTGTGCCTGTCGATCGCCAGCACGCGGCTTGCCGCCGCCGGCGGATCACCGGAGCGGCTGATCGCAATGCTCGCCACGGAAGCGCCGCACCTTGCCGCTAGGCTGTCGAGGACCGCCACCCATTGGTCGGCCATTGCCGCGGTGCCCTATGGCTGGCGTACGCGCGACACCGTAGCGGGCCGGTTCCGGGTCGGCGACCAAGCGGCCGTGATCGCCTCGCTGGCCGGCGACGGGATCGCCATCGCCCTGTCGAGCGGGATCGCCGCCGCGGACGCGTGGATCGACGGCGGGCCAGAGGCGGCACCCGCTTTCCAGCGCCGGTTTGCCCGTCGTGCCGCCTGGCCGATCGGTGCGGCCGAAACGCTGCGCCACGCGTCGGAACGCCCGGCCTTGGCGGCCCCTTTGCTGTCCCTGGTCGCGACCCTGCCCGGCAGTCTCGGCCTTGCGGCCCGCATCACGCGTATCGGTGTGTGACGGTTGCGCACGGCGAAGCGAAGGATCGCGCGGTGTAGTGGGCTTGTAGGACAGCATGATAGGCTTTAATCCGGCATCGCCTCCATGCCCGCCTCCAACAATTCCCCCGCGCGCCCACGCGCCCGCCGGACCGGCCGGATGATCCTTCGCGTCATCCTGTTCGGCTTCCTTGCCGCCATCGCTGCCGTGATCATCGCGGTGCTCGTGACGATGGCATCGCTGCCGTCGTTCAGCGATCTTACCCAGAAGCCGAATGGCCAGACAGTGCGCGTGCACGCGGCCGACGGCAGCCTGCTGGTGTCGCTGGGGCCGAGTTATGGCGACTGGCTGACCTATGACCGGATACCGCCGGTCATGCGCGACGCCATCGTCGCGGTGGAGGATCGCCGCTTCTACAGCCATCCCGGCGTCGATCCGGTCGGCGTCGCGCGCATGGTGTGGGTGGCCAAGCGCCTGCATGACAATGGCCGCCGCCTGCAGGGCGCATCGACCATCACGCAGCAGCTGGCGCGCAACATCTTCCTGACCAACGCCTATAATGCCGGGCGCAAGGTACGCGAGGCGATCCTGGCGCTGGCGATGGAGCGCAAGTTCACCAAGCAGCAGATCCTGGAGCTCTATCTCAACCGCGTCTATTTCGGCGGCGGCGCCTATGGCGTGGATGCGGCGAGCCGAAAATTCTTCGGTCACCCCGGCGACCATATGACGCTGGAAGAAGCCGCGGTGATCGCCGGGCTGGTCAAGGCGCCATCCCATTATTCGCCGTCCGCGGACGCCCAGGCCGCACGTGACCGCGCCAAGGTTGTCCTGGACGTGATGGTGGATGCCGGCGCCATCAGCCCGGCCAAGGCGGCGAGCGCGCATCTGGAGCGGGTGGTGTTCGCGCCCGAACCCAAACAGAATAGCGTCCGCTATTTCACCGATTGGGCACTGGCGCAGCTGGATACTTTGGTCGACGAGCAGAATGTGCCGCTCGACGTCTGGACGACGCTGGACCTGCGCATGCAGCGCGCCGCCGATGCCGCCATTCGCCAGAACACGCCCGCCGGCCTGCAGGGGGCGCTGGTGTCGATGGAGAATGACGGCGCCGTGCGGGCGATGGTCGGCGGCACGGATTATGTGTCGTCCATCTATAATCGCGCGACCCAGGCGCAGCGGCAGCCGGGTTCGGCCTTCAAATTGTTCGTCTATCTCGCGGCGCTGGAATCCGGAGTGAAGCCCGGCGATCCGGTGGTCGATCAGCCGATCAACATAGATGGCTGGAGCCCGCGCAACAGCTCGCGTCGCTATCTTGGCCAGATCGACGTGCGCAACGCCTTTGCCTTGTCGATCAATACCGTTGCCGCCCAGCTCGGCCAGAAGGTCGGCTTCGACACGGTGGCCGACATGGCGCATCGTTTCGGCATCAGCAGCAAGATCAACACCCATCCCTCGATGGTGCTGGGCACGTCCGACGTCCGCCTGATCGATATGACGCGTGCCTTCGCATCGGTGTCCGCCAATGGCGTCGCCGTGACGCCCTATGGGATCACCAAGGTCAGCACATCCGATGGCAATGTGCTGTATCAGCATAATGCCGAGCAGCCGCGCGTGCTGGTGGCGCCGTTCGTCGCCGCCGAGATGACCGATCTGCTGCAGACGGCGGTCAATACCGGGACAGCGCGCGCCGCCCAGATCGGCCGGCCAGTGGCGGGCAAGACCGGTACGACATCCTCCAACAAGGATGGCTGGTTCCTGGGCTTCTCGTCCGGCTTGACCACGGGCGTGTGGATGGGCCGCGACGATGCCAAGCCGATCCCTGGTCTTCAGGGCGGGCGCAGCCCGGCACGGGCCTTTTCCGCCTATATGAAGGAGGCGCTGCAGACGCGGCCGGCGCAGGAGTTCCAGACCGAAGTGACGCTGCCCGAATGGCAGCTGGAGCCGGACGAGGAGGCCTATTTCGGCGATCCGGACCAGCCGGTCGGCGGCGATCCGGCGCTTACGCCTGGGGATGGCCAGGACAATCCGGCTGCGCCGAACGACGGCGGAGTGCCTGATCAGGATCCGGCGCCTGAACCCGCAGCACCCCCGCGTCGCCCGGCGGCGGCGGACCGGCCGCCGGCGAGCGCGGCCAAGCCACCGCAGATCGACCAGCGTTGGCTGGACAATGTCTTGAAGGATCAGCCGCGCCAGCCCAAGTGACGGGCGGCTGCGCGAGTCTCCATTGGCTAGCTTGCGGTAGCTTTGGTAAGCGCCGTTCGTCTCAAGGAGCGATCGAGTTTATTCGGGCGCACCTCGGCACGAACGGATAGGTCATTCCGCTCTAACCGAAGCGGTGCATCTCGGCGCCATGCGCTTTCAGCCAGGCATTTTCGGCCCGCGGCGCATGCCCCAGCAAGCGGGCCACTTCGGCGTGGAAATCGGGTCCATGATGCATATGGAGACGGTGTGCGACTTCGTGCGCGACGATCGCATGACGGACGGCAACCGGCATCAGGATCAGCCGCCAGCTATAGGCAATGTCGCCGCTGGACGAGCAGCTGCCCCAGCGGGTGCGGGCATCGCCGACCCGGATGCGAGCGACGGTAACACCCGCCCGCGCCGCGACCGCGCGCGTCTCGCTTTCCAGACGCTGCAACGCCTGCGCGCGCAGCCAACGCAGGACCCGCGCGGCGACCATGTCTTCCGGGCCGCCCACGATCAGACGATCCTGCTCGTGCCGCACGGTCCGCGGTCGATCGGCCTGCCAGTCTACGGTCAACAATCCGCCTTCGAACGGGATTTGGCTGTCCGGCCCGAGCGGCACCGTGACCGGCAAATTCGCCAGCGCCTGCTCGATCCAGGCGCGTTTGCTTTCGGCCCAGGCAAGCGCCGGCTTCAGGGCCGCGCGTTTGGGGAGGGTCAGGCGGACGGCACCATCGCGCGGATCGACCGCCAGCCGCATGCGCTTGGCCTGGGCGGAACGGCGGATGGTGAGAGGCCGGGTGTGGCCTCCGCCGGAAAAGCGCAGATCCGCTTCCGTCTTGACGTCAGGCGACGGCCGCAGCCGGAACATGGCGGCTAAAGCTCGCGCTCGACGATGTGCAGTTCCAGCTCGCCGGCGTCGACCTCGGATATGGTCCAGCCGCGCGTCGACATGCCGGCGGCGTGCACGGTCTCGCGACTGCCGCTGATGAGATGATGCCAGTCGAACAAGGGCTTGCCCTCGAACACGAGCCGATAGGCGCAGGTGGACGGCAACCATTCCAGATCGTGCAGCTTAGCCGCGCTCAATTGTACGCAGTCGGGCACGAACCGCTTCCGATTGGGGTAATCGCGGCAGGATCCGTTGCGCCGATCCAGCAAGCGGCAGGCAACGTTGGTGGGGTAGACGCGGCCCGTCTCTTCATCCTCCAGCTTGTGGAGGCAGCATTTGCCGCAGCCATCGCACAGCGACTCCCATTCGTCGCGGCTCATCTGCGGCAAGGTCTTTTCTTCCCAGAAGCGGTTCATATGACCCACTTCTTCAGATCCGCCACGACGGCGTCGGCATCGGCATCGATCGGCAGGAGGGCGATCGGCTTGCCGTCCGGCCCGAACAGGATGGCGGTGCGCTGATGATCCATCAGATAGCCGGTACTGCCCGCGGCGGCGGGCTGCTTACGATAGGTGGTGGCATATTGCTTGGCGACGGCTGCAATCTGCGCGTCGGTGCCGGTAAGGCCGATCAGGCGCGGGTAAAAGGCCGTCACGAACTGCTTGAGCGCGGCCGGGGTATCGCGCGCAGGATCGACGGTGATGAAGACCGGCTGGATTTTGGCGGATGTGGCAGGATCGGAAGCGTCGAGCTGGCGCATGGCCTTGCCAAGCACCTGCATGTCCGTCGGGCAGGCGTCGGGACAGAAGGTGTAGCCGAAATAGATAATGCTGTAGCGCCCGGCGAGCGCCTTGCTGGAATAAGACTTGCCGTCCTGATCGATCAGGGTGAAGGGGCCGCCAATGCGCGCGCCAGCCAGCGGCGCCGGTTCCACCGGCGCTTTATGGCAGGCGGCGAGCGGCATCATCGCAGCCATGCAGGCCGCAAGTGGAAGCACCGAATATCGCTTGTTCATGGTGCGCTTAGCCATGCTTTGCTATCAGCCTGCTGACAAGCGCAGGCGGCGGACGGGAATTACCATATGGGACTGAAGAACGGCGTTTCCAGGGCGATGCTGGGCGGGCTGGCGTTGGCCGTGGCTGTGCCGGCGGCCGCGCAATTTTCCGACAGCTATAATTTCCTGAAGGCAGTGCGCGATGCGGACGGCGACAAGGCCACGCAATTGCTTTCGAAGCCGGGGGCGCCCGTGCTGAACACGCGCGATCCCAATACGGGCGAAAGCGCCCTGCACATCGTGATCAAAGCGCATAACGACACCTGGGTCGCCTTCCTGCTGAGCAAGGGCGCCTTGCCGGATCAGAAGGACCGGCAGGGGAATACGCCGTTGCACATCGCCGCGCTTGCGGGCGATCCGACGGCCGCCAATTACCTGATCGGCCAGCGCGCCAAGATCGATCCGACCAACAATAATGGCGAGACGCCGTTGATCCTGGCGGTACATCGCCGCGATCTGGTCGTTACGCGCGCACTGATCGATGCGGGTGCGGATCCGAAAATCTCCGATACGATCGCCGGCAAGAGCGCGCTCGATTATGCCAAGGACGATCCGCGCGGCGCGGCGATCCTTAAGATCCTGCAGGAAGCCAACGCCGCCCCCAAGAAGCCGATGTCCGGCCCTGTCCTTTAATCCAGACCCGCTAATCCCGCGTCGAGCGACCCCAGCAGACGCTGCGCGGCCCGGCGTGCAAAGCGTAGCGTCTCCACCTTGCGGCGGGCGGCATTGAGCGGCCGATGGTGCGGCGCGCGCAGCATTTCCGCATCGTAACGATCCGCCACAATCAGGCCGGCAATCTCCGGCCGGAAATGCGGCTCCTCGAACGGGTCGAGGATGAAGCCGGCCGGAACCGCCCAACAGAAGCGGTCGCAATAATCCAGATATTCGTGCCACTTGCCGTCGCCGCGCAGATCGGCGCGCGAGCATTTGATCTCAACGATGGTGATGCAGCCCTTCGGGTCGATCGCCATGATGTCGGCGCGACGTCCATTGCCTAGCGGTACTTCACAGATGCCGACACTTTCCTGGCGCCATAATAGCCGCGCCACGCCGCGGGCGACATCGGACGCGACGAGAGGCGCGTCGTCAAAACAATGAGGCAGACTGGCCATGATTCGGCGAGGATAGAACAAGGAGGGAACGGAGTGAAGATGCCGCTATTAACAGCCTGGGATCAGACCGCAATTTGATCCACTATCTCGCGGGCATTGGCGACATCCAGTTCGATCACCCACAGATCCGGGTCGCTGCGTCGCCGTCGCGCAAGATAGTCCCCGCGCTCTTCGGGATTGTCCGGGCCGGTGGGCGACCAGCAATAGCCACCATCCTGGTCGAGCCGCCGTTCCAGCAAATCCCCGCTCACGCCCCGTTCGGCGAGCTGGATCAACACCGCGCCGGCGGTCGCGTCACCTTTGGCGAGGACGGCGCCATGGCCGCCCAGTTCCTCCACACGCCGAATCAGCGCGGACACGAGCATGCCGGCTGCAAGCCGGACCGCCATGGTCAGGCAGCGTCGCGCGTGTCGGCGTGCGCGAAGAGCGCGTAGAGCGCGTCGGGGGAGGCGGCACCGCGCAGCTTCGCGACGAAAGCTTTGTCGCGCAGCTTGCGGCTGACCCGCGCCAGTGCCTTAAGATGTTCGACGCCCGCATCCGGCGGCGACAGCAGCACAAAGACCAGATCCACGGGCATGTCATCGATCGCCTGGAACTCGATCGGACTGGCCAGCCGCGCCACCAGACCGGTCACACGGTCTGATCCCTCCATCTTGCCGTGGGGGATGGCGACGCCGCCGCCAAAGCCGGTCGAGCCCAGCCGTTCGCGATCCAGCAGACGTTCCATGATCAGGCGCGCGTCCAGCCCCGTCAGCGCCGCGGCGTTGGCGGAAAGCTGCTGGAACAGCGCCTTCTTGTTGGGCGCCGCGACGCCGATAAGTGCGGCGTCGGGGCTCAGCAGGTCGGAAAGATCGTCCATAATCAAACACAGTCCGTGGAACGTTGGTCGTGCGCGCAATCAGGCGGCGCGCTGCGGCTCCACCCAGCCGATCGTACCGTCGCCGCGCCGATACACCATATTGAAGGCGCCGGTGCCGGAATTCTTGAACAGCAGCGCATTGGTGTTGCGCAGATCCAGCATCATGACCGCGTCGGACACGCTCGCTTCGGGCACATCGACCCGGGTCTCGGCCACGATCAACGGATTGTCGGCGGCGGACTCCTCTTCCTCCGGCGCCGACTGGAACACGGTATAGCCGGCATTGGCGTCGATCTCGGCCGCAGCCGGCCCGCTCGTCTGGCGGCTCTTCAGCCGGCGCATATAGCGGCGCAGCTGGGTTTCGATGCGGTCGGCCGCCTGATCGAAGGCGGGATGGGCTTCATTGCCCTGTCCGGCGCCCTTCAGGATGACACCCTGCATCACGTGCGCGACGATATCGCAGGAGAAACTGTTGTGCGGGCCCTGACCGAAGGTCACGTGCGCCGAAATCGAGCGCGAGAAATATTTCTCTGCCAAAGCCTGCAACCGCTCGTCCACATGGACGCGCAATGCGTCGCCGGTATCGACCTGATGACCAGACACCCGGATATCCATTTCATTCTCCTTCTAGGGGCTGGACGACGGCGGAACGCTTGCGCGCGCCACCTTCATCCACGTCAATCCATGGCGGGGACGAGCTCCCACACCGGATCGACCAGCTTCTTGATAAACGCCGCGTGGCGCTCCAGTTCCGCTTCGCTTGCGCGATGGGGGCGAGCAGGACGCGCGATGCGATGCACGGCGGCCGATGCCACGGCGAAGGAAACCGGCGCTTCGAGAACCGGTTCCTCCGCCAGCAGCAGGCCGATCTGACGACCCCCACACAGCTCGACATAGACTTGGGTGAGCAGTTCCGCGTCCAGCAAAGCGCCATGTTTGATGCGCTGGCTGCGATCCACGCCATAGCGCGTGCACAGCGCATCGAGGCTGTGCTTGGCGCCGGGATGGCGGCTGCGAGCCATGACGAGCGTATCGATCATGCGGCTCATGCAAATGGGATCGCGCCCGCAATTGGCGAGCTCCCAATTGAGGAAGCCGAAATCGAAGGTCGCATTATGGGCGATAAGCGGCGCATCCCCCAGAAAGGCGACCAGATCGTCCACGATCGCGTGGAAGCAGGGCTTGTCCGAAAGGAAGGTCTGCGAAAGGCCGTGCACCGCCTCCGCCTCGCTCGGCATCGAACGCTCGGGATTGATATAGGCGTGGAAGGAGCGACCGGTTTCGCAGCGATTGACGATTTCCACGCAGCCGATCTCGACCAGGCGATGGCCGTCATGCGGGCTCAGGCCCGTCGTTTCGGTGTCGAACACAATTTCACGCATGAGCGGACTATCCGCCTATGCCGCCGGCCATGCAAGCCGCGATGATGCGTCGGACGGCCGCGCGCGTATCCTGCAGCGTTCCACCCGTCGGTATGACGAAGTCGGCGCGGCGGCGCTTTACCGCATCGGGCATTTGCAGTGCCCTTATCTGCTCCAAGCGCACCCAGCTCATGCCCGGCCGGCTGAGGACGCGCGCCTTTTGCTTCCAGGCCGGTGCCGAGACGACCGCGATCAGGTCGACCCGCCGCCAGAATCCCTTCTCGAACAGCAAGGGCACGTCCGCCACCACCAGCGGCCGGGCACGATGGCGCCGCAAAAAGCGACGACGTTCCCGCTCCACTTCCGGATGAATCAGCGTCTCGAGCCTGTGCAACGCCACCTTGTCCCCCATGACGGCCGCGCCGAGCGCCGCACGATCAACCCCGTTGGCGCTGGTGACGCCCGGGTGGAGCGATTCGATCGCCGCGAGCAATATGCCGCCGGGCCCCTGCATGCGTCGCACCGCCGCGTCCGAATCGAACACAGGAATCCCGCGTGCACGGAACATGGCCGCGACGGTCGACTTGCCCATGCCGATCGACCCGGTCAGGCCGAGCAATATGCTCATGCCGTCAGCCGGGCCCGCAGCAGCGCATCGCTGTCCGGATCGGACGGTGCTGCGACACCGAAGAAATGCTCGAAGGCCAGCCGGCCCTGACCGATCAACATGCTGAGCCCGTCAACCGTCGGATGGCGCCGCATGCGCGCCTCGGCCAGCAGCGCTGTTTCCAGCGGCGCATAGACGGCGTCATAGACGATCGCTCCAGGAGGAATGTTGGAGAAATCCAGCGCCAGCGGCGGCTGGCCGATCATGCCGAGCGAGGTGGCGTTGACAACCAGATCCAGCCGATCGCCAGCATCGCCCCAATCGAAATCGATCGGCGCGGCGAATGTATCCAGCGTGCAGATATGCGTGTCTGCCGGGTTGAAGGCACCGGCAATTTCCTGCGCCTTGGCGAGATCGCGCCCGGCAATGATCAGCGTGAAACCTTCGTCCCACACAGCATGGGCGATGGCGCGCGCCGCGCCGCCGGTTCCCAGGATGCGGGCAGTGCGCAGCAGATGCCGCTCGGCAAGGCGGGGGCGCAACGGCTCAAGAAAGCCGGGCGCGTCGGTATTGTGACCGATCAGCAGGCCGTCCCGCTGCACCACCGTGTTGACCGCGCCGATGGCGGTCGCCAGCGGATCGATGCGATCGAGGAGGGGCATGACGCTCTGCTTGTGCGGCAAGGTGACATTGCAGCCGCGCCAGGCGGGATCGCCGCGGCGGGATGCAAAGAAGTCCGCCAATTCCGCCGCCTGGACGTGCGACCGGCGATAATCGGCATCCAGGCCCAGACGTTCCAACCAGAAGCCATGCATCAGCGGCGATTTGGATTGCGCGATCGGATCGCCGATCACCTCTGCGAAAACGGTCATGATCCGATCGTTCACGCCCAAGACGGTTTTTGACAAGCGGAGAATCGCCGGCGGGAACTTGCCCTCGCGTCATCGATTCTTTGGGAACGCAATCAAGACCTGCCAACCCTGATGTGAAGGGCGTCATCATGGTCGCTGAAATTTGGGAAAGCCGCTCGGGTTCCTGGTTTGGACGTCTGGTCGAAGAACGCACCGGACTCAGCCGCAGCAAGCTGTTCGAGGCCGGCAGCCGGAGCGGCGTAATCGCGCGCATCGACGGCTTCTATCATCAGCCGCGCATCGCCTTCTGCGACAGGGTGCGGCCGACCGAATTTTGATTGTCGGCCGCCGGCCGACCCCCTTTCACGCCTGAAGCACGCCCCGTAGACGCAACCAATCGAGCAGGGGCAACAGCGGCAAGCCCAGGATGGTGAACTGATCGCCTTCGATCCGACTGAACAGCTGCGCGCCGCGCCCTTCGATCCGATAGCCGCCGACGCAGCCCGCGATCGCCGGCCATTCGGCATCAAGATACGCGGCCAGGAACTCGTCCGAAAAAGATCGCATCGTCAGCTTGGCCGAATCGATGTGGCGCCAGATCGGCACGCCGCCCTGCGCCACGACCGCAGCACTTGTCAGCCGATGCGTGGTGCCGGACAGCGCCCGAAGCTGCGCGGCCGCCTCGTCGCGCGATTCCGCCTTGTCGATCAGATCCCCGTCCGCAGCCGTCACGGTCGAGTCGCACCCGAGGACCAGGGCCGTCGGGTGACGCTGCGAAATCTTGATCGCCTTCATCTCGGCAAGCGCGTCCGCCAGCCGTCGACCGTCTGTCCCGTCCTGCAGCATCGCCTGTTTGACGGCATCCTCGTCCACCCGCGCCGCTTCGGCGGTGAAGGGCACGCCGGCTGCATCCAGCATGGCCCGGCGCGAGGCAGACTGGGAGGCCAGGATCAGGTTCGACATCAGGCCGGCCCGGCGCCTTCGCGCTCCCCGATCAGGTTGATGATGGCGGCGGCGGTCTCTTCGATCGACCGACGCGTCACATCGATCACCGGCCAGCCGCGATCGGCGAACATCCGACGCGCCGCCGCCAGCTCGCGCGCCACGGCTTCCTGATCGACATAGGGCGTCTCCGTAACCTGATTGAGCGAAAGCAAGCGGTTGCGCCGGATCTGGATCAAGCGATCCGGGCTGGTGGTGAGGCCGACGATGAGCGGGCGGGTGACCTCAAACAATTGCCGCGGCGGGGGCGTTTCGAGCACGAGCGGGATATTGGCGACCTTATAGCCGCGATTGGCGAGATAGATGGACGTCGGCGTCTTGGACGAGCGCGAAACGCCGGCCAGCACGATGTCGGCTTCTTCCCAATCTTCCGGCGCGATGCCGTCGTCATGGGCAATCGTGAACTGGATGGCATCGACCCGCGCGAAATAAGCGGCATCCAGCGCATGCTGCCGACCGGGTTTGGCTTTCGCTTCCTGTCCCAGCAGACGTTGCAACGCCTCGGTCACGGGATCCAGCGCCGCCACCAGCGGCAAACCGGCGAGGCGGCAGCGCGCCTCCAGCGTCCGGCGCACTTCCGAATTGACCAGCGTGTAGATGATCAGGCCCGGTCGTTGGATGATTTCGGCCAGGACGCGATCGAGATGCCCTTCAGAACGGACCATTGGCCAGAAATGTTTGATGACCTCGACACCGTCAAATTGGGCGACACCGGCCTTGGCAATGACTTCCAGCGTCTCGCCGGTGGAATCGGACAGGAGATGGAGATGCAAACGCATCAGCGGAGGCCGATTTTATTGGAGAATTGCCTGTGGAAAACCATGGGGGCAGAGCTAGCGGAACATGGGCGGCGCGAGCAAGGCGATCGCACTATGCCCGACTTGCGAAAAGCGTCGACACGGCCATCCACAGGGGAAACGGGTCAAATCGTTGCCTGTGGATATCGGGGGAAGTGTCCGTGACTCGCGGCGAACCGCCACGTCCGGCAGAGTCAAGCTGTTGGCAAAAGCAGGTGGCCGGAATAAGCCCCGCTAAATGCCGCCCTACTGACTCCCTCAGAATCCTTTTAAGACTCTTATAGAAAGATAAGGGATGCATTCCGTCGGTTCGGATCGGGATCAAAACGGTTCAAAACCCAGGCCTGAGGCGGATCGCCCGCTGCTCGCGGTCCTGCGCGGGGAACGGCGCGATCCTCCACCCATCTGGCTGATGCGCCAGGCAGGCCGCTACCTGCCGGAATATCGCGCCTTGCGGGCGGAAAAGGGCGGATTCCTCGCGCTCTGCTACGATCCGGTCGCGGCAGCCGAGATCACGCTACAGCCGATCCGCCGCTTCGGGTTCGACGGCGCGATCCTGTTTTCGGACATATTGGTGATCCCCCAGGCGCTGGGACAGGATCTGTGGTTCGAAACGGGCGAGGGCCCGCGCCTGGCGCCGCCGCTGCTGGATGGCGACCTGTCCGGCCTGATCGCAGATGCGACCATCCTGACGCCGATCTACGAAACGGTGCGCCGGGTCGTCCAAGCCTTGCCGGCCGAGACGACCATGCTGGGCTTTGCAGGGTCGCCCTGGACGGTCGCCACCTATATGGTGGCTGGACAGGGCAGCAAGGATCATAGCGCTGCCCGCAGCCTCGCCTATCGCGATCCGGTCGCGTTCCAGCGGCTGATCGACGCGATCATCGCCGCCACGGCCGATTATCTCTGCCATCAGATCGATGCCGGCGTGGAGGCGGTGCAGCTGTTCGACAGCTGGGCGGGGAGCCTTGCGCCGGCGGAATTCCGGCGCTGGGTGGTCGCGCCCAATCGCCGCCTGGTCGAGGAATTGCGCAGCCGCCGCCCCGGCACGCCGATCATCGGCTTCCCGAAGGGGATCGGCGAGAAGTTGCCGATTTATGCGCGCGAAACGGCGGTCGATGCGATCGGGATAGACGAGACGATGGACCCGGTCTGGGCCGACGAGATGCTGCCGAGCACGCTGCCGGTTCAGGGCAATCTGGATCCATTGGCTCTGCTGGCCGGCGGCGATGGGCTGTCCGGGGCGGTGGGCGCGATCCGGGCGGCCTTCGCCAAGCGGCCGCACATCTTCAATCTGGGCCACGGCATTCTTCAGCAAACACCGGTGTCGCATGTCGCGCAACTGCTCGCTATGATCCGCGCATGAGCCTCCCCGCCATGGGATATATCCTTTCGTTGACCTACCTTTGGATCAAGGCAGCGCACATCATCTTCGTGATCTTCTGGATCGCGGGGCTGTTCCTGCTGCCGCGCTATTATATCTACCATCAGGAATCGACGCCGGGCAGCCAGGAAGAGCGCCGCTGGATCGAGCGCGAGGCCAAGCTTCGCAAGATCATCCTCACGCCGGCGATGATCCTGGTCTGGATCCTGGGGGTCACGCTGGCGACGGTCGGGCATTTCTGGGACAGCGGCTGGCTGATGGCGAAGCTGGCGCTGGTGATCGGTCTGTCGGCCTATCACGGCTATATGGTTGGCTATGGCAAGCGGCTGGCGCGGGGCGAACGCCCGGTTAGCGGCAAGGCGTTGCGCCTGATGAACGAAATTCCGGGAATCGTGACCGCGGCGATCGTCATCCTCGTGGTATTGAAGCCTTTCTAAAACGCGTGCTCCTTAGCGGAGCGGTCCGCGGAGGTCATGGTCGCGCCCGAAAAGGCCCACCGACGGGGCGGATGGCACTTGAAGCCGATCCGCTCCGGCACCATCTCCCGCTTGACGATGGCGTCGCCGTCACTTACGCCGCGACCACCTTGGGCCCGCATTCCTTGCGAGCGCCCGATTAGCCATCCAGCTTCGAACAGTCGCTTGCCTGCGCGGTTCTTCCCTCAAAATCTCCCCACCGGATACGCACCAGATGCACCTCAAAGACCTCAAAAAGAAATCTCCCGCCGAACTCGTCGCCATGGCGGAAGAGCGCGGCGTCGAGGGTGCATCGACGATGCGCAAGCAGGACCTGATGTTCGGCATCCTCAAGGCGGAAGCCGAGGAAGGCGAGACGATCCTGGGCCTCGGCACGATCGAGGTTCTGCCCGACGGTTTCGGTTTCCTGCGGTCGCCCGAGGCCAATTATCTGGCCGGTCCCGACGACATCTACGTCAGCCCCAATCAGGTTCGTAAGTTCGGCCTGCGCACCGGTGACACGGTCGAGGGCGAGATCCGGGAGCCGAAGGACGGCGAACGCTATTTCGCGCTGACGAAGCTGCTGCAGGTCAATTTCGACGATCCCAGCGTGGTGCGTCACCGCGTCAATTTCGACAATCTGACGCCGCTCTATCCCGAACAGAAGCTTACGCTCGATCCCGCCGACCCGACCGTCAAGGACAAGTCGGCGCGCGTGATCGATCTGGTCAGCCCCCAGGGCAAGGGCCAGCGCACCCTGATCGTGGCGCCGCCGCGCGTCGGCAAGACCGTGATGCTGCAGAATATCGCGCGCGCGATCACCGACAATCATCCAGAAGTGTTCCTGATCGTGCTGCTGATCGACGAGCGGCCGGAAGAAGTGACCGACATGCAGCGTTCTGTGCGCGGCGAGGTCGTGTCCTCGACCTTCGACGAGCCCGCCACGCGCCACGTCCAGGTTGCCGAGATGGTGATCGAGAAGGCCAAGCGCCTGGTCGAGCACAAGAAGGACGTCGTGATCCTGCTCGACTCGATTACGCGTCTGGGCCGAGCTTACAACACCGTCGTGCCGAGCTCCGGCAAGGTACTGACCGGCGGTGTCGACGCCAATGCGCTGCAGCGGCCGAAGCGTTTCTTCGGTGCCGCGCGCAATATCGAAGAGGGCGGTTCGCTTTCGATCATCGCCACCGCGCTGATCGATACGGGCAGCCGCATGGACGAGGTTATCTTCGAAGAGTTCAAGGGCACCGGTAACTCGGAAATCGTGCTGGACCGCAAGGTCGCGGACAAGCGCATCTTCCCGGCACTCGACGTCGGCAAGTCGGGCACGCGCAAGGAAGAGCTGCTGCTCGACAAGGCCAAGCTATCGAAGATGTGGGTGCTGCGCCGCATCCTCATGCAGATGGGCACCACCGACGCGATGGAATTCCTGCTCGACAAGATGAAGGATTCCAAGACCAACGAAGACTTCTTCGACTCGATGAACCAGTAAGAGGCATCGCGATCGGCGCGTCCTTTCCGGGGCGCGCCACCTTTGCTCGTGATCGCTACTCGTGGATGGCAGGCGCGTAATCGCTATGCCGGCGGTGCTGACGCGGCCGATCTTTGCTGCACCTTTTCTGCGATACAGGGCCGAAGAGGATCTATTTCCGCGTGTCTATCATCGACAGGCCCGGTCCGGTTCAATAACATCCTCATATGACTGAACTTTGGCAGCATATCGTCGCGGACTTCGCGAACATCGGTTCGCCCGCGGCGCTGTCGGCGTTCTTGCAGGTGTTGCTGATCGACATCATGTTGGCCGGCGACAATGCGATTGTTGTCGGTGCCATTGCGGCTGGGCTGAGTGCGGATCAGCGCCGCAAGGTCATCATGATCGGCATCATCGCCGCGCTGGTGCTGCGCATCGCCTTTGCGCTGGCGGTCACGCAATTGCTGCAGATCGTCGGTCTCACATTCGCCGGCGGATTGCTGTTATTGTGGGTCGCCTGGAAGATGTGGCGGGAATTGCGCGGCGATCATGCGGAGACGCATGACGGGCTGAAGCCCGCAAAAAGCTTCGCAGCTGCTGCCTGGGCGGTGGCCGTTGCCGACGTTTCGATGAGCCTGGATAATGTGTTGGCCGTCGCCGGCGCGGCACATGCCCATCCCGGCATCCTTATCATCGGCCTGATCCTGTCGGTCATCCTGATGGGCGTCGCCGCGAATTTCCTGGCCCGACTGATCGAACGGTATAGCTGGATCGCTTATGTCGGCTTGGCTGTCATCTTCTTCGTGGCCGTGAAGATGGTGTATGAAGGCGTGGTCAATCCCAAGGTGGGCGTCCTGACCTTATTCACCTAAGCGGTTGTGGCGCGTGCCGCTCAGGCAAGATGCTGCGCGACGAAAGCCTCCGTCCTGGCATCCGCTTGCTGCGCGGCAGACACGTTGCGACGCTGACCGAAGGTCGCTGCGAAGCCATGGCCCGCCCCCGCATAATCATGAATCTCAACGCGTGGACTGCCGCTCAGCGCCGTCCGAACGTTGGCGCGCATCTCGGCGGGAATGGAGGCATCCATCTCCCCGAAATGCAACAGCAGCGGCCTCGCAATCGCATGCGCTTCGTTGAGATGATCCGTAATCTGCCGCCCATAATAGCCGACGCAAGCATCGGCATCGGTACGGGTGGCGGCGAGGTAAGCGACGCTGCCGCCCCAGCAAAAGCCGACGACGCCGACCTTGCCGCTGGCGCCGATCACTGCGCGGGCATGGCGGATCGCCGCCTCGACATCGGCCACGGCCTGGTCGAAATCGAAATGGGTGCGGAGCGCCATGGCCTGTTCGAGCTGATCGGGAATGTCGGGATCGGCGTCGAATCCGGGTGCGAAGCGCCAGAACATTTCAGGCGCAATCGCAAGATAGCCAAGCGCGGCCCAATCATCCGCTTTGCGCCGGATACCGGCGGTCAGGCCGAATATCTCCTGGACGACGATGATTGCGGCCTTGGGCGGGCCGGCCGGCTCGGCGAGATAGGCGGGAAAGCGATCTTCGCCATCGAACGTCACGATGTTGATCATCATGCCCATAGATCACCTGCCTCATGTGCCAGCAGCCATTGCTTGGTCTTAACGCCGCCACCCCCGGAATAGTTACCCAGCCCCTTGCTTGGGAGCACACGGTGGCAGGGGATGATGAGCGGTATGGGATTGCGTGCGCATGCCTGTCCGACCGCCCGAGCGCTTGAGCCGATCCGCGTAGCGAGATCGCCATATTGTGCCGTCTCGCCGTAGCTGATCCCGACAATAGCGGCGCGCAAGGCGGCGCCGCGCGGAGTCGCAAGCGGCGCCAAAGCAAGATCGAAGTGACGGCGACGCCGATGAAAATATTCGTCGAGCTGTGTCGCCGCCTGATCCAGCAAGGCGTCGTCGCCGGCAAGATCGGGCTCGGGCGGCGGGTTGATCCGTAGCGTGGTGATATGTCCCGCTTCGCTGAACAGGCGAAGCGGCCCGATGGGGCTGGCGATCGTTCGTTGCGGCATGGACGCTCTCCCGCGCTTGTTCTACCAGTCGGCTGCAGCAGTAACATGGGAAGGCGCGGGCGATGAACATCACTATGAACATCGAATGTTCGCCCGAGGAAGCACGTCGGTTCATGGGCCTGCCCGACATGACCCCGATCCACGATTTGTATCTCGACAAATTGCGTGAAGCCATGACCAACGGGATGACGCCCGAGCTTCTGGAAAATATGATGCGAAGCTGGTCGCCCATGGGCGAGATGGGCATGAATGCGTGGCAGAAGATGATCGAACAATTGACGGGCACCGCCAAGACGTGAGTGCCGGCGCAAGCGCGCAATCCACCATCTTTGCGCTGTCCAGTGGCGCGCTGCCCGCGGCGATCGCCGTAATCCGGGTGAGCGGAACTGCGGCGGGAGCGGCCTTACGCCAGATTGCGGGACGCCTTCCGCCAGCGCGGCGCGCCGTAACGGCTACGTTGCGCGATTCCGATGGCGCAATGCTGGATCGCGCCCTGGTTTTGTGGCTGCCGGGGCCGGGAACCGCGACCGGCGAGGATAGCGCGGAGTTTCACCTGCATGGAGGACGTGCGGTTGCCGCAGCCGTATTGTCCGCCTTGGCGGCGGTGCCCGGCCTGCGCATGGCTGAACCGGGGGAGTTTACACGGCGTGCCTTCTCCAATGGCCGGCTCGACCTTGCACAAGCGGAAGGCCTGGCTGACCTGCTTGCGGCGGAGACCGAAGGTCAGCGGCGTCAGGCGCTACGTCTGGCGGAGGGCGGGCTCGGTCGCCGTGTGGGGGAATGGCAGGCCAGATTGCTGGCGCTTTCGGCCAGGATCGAAGCCGCCATCGAATTCGAGGAGGATGAGGACGATGTCCCTGCGTTGAGCGCCGCTGATCAGCGGGAGTTGGACGGCTTGGCTCAGGACCTTGCGGCCGCTCTGGCGCAACCGCCCGCCGAGCGTTTGAAAGATGGCGTCCGCATTGTCGTTGCCGGCCCGACCAACGCGGGAAAATCAAGTATTATCAATAGCTTATCAGGGCGGGAAGTGGCGATTGCGTCAGCCGTCGCGGGCACGACCCGCGACATAATCGAAGTGCCACTGACGTTGAATGGGATGCCGTGTGTGCTGATCGATAGCGCAGGGCTTCGGCGTTCGGCGGGCAAGTTGGAGCAGATCGGGATCGCGCGGGCGTTCGCGGCGATCGAGGATGCGGATCTTCTTCTCTGGCTCGGCAAGCCGGAGGATTGTCCGCGCCTGCACGATATCGTCCAGCTACATGCGAAAGCGGACCTCGATAAGCGGGCTGGGGCGGGGGCGGCGGGTTTGCCGGTGTCGGTGATTACCGGGGAAGGTTTGGACGCGCTACGTTCGATTTTGGCCGAGCGGGTTGCGGCGCTCCTCCCAAGGGAAGACCTAATCGCACTGAATGCACGACACCGGCAGCTGATTGCCGAAAGCGCAGATGAACTCGCTGCTGCACGGCAGCAGGATCCGCTCCTTGCCGCCGAACATCTCCGTAATGCGCGAACGGCTTTGGATCGCATTACCGGACGCGCTGGTGTAGAGGAGATGTTGGACGCGTTGTTCGGACGTTTTTGCATCGGCAAATAATGTTCCACGTGGAACATCGTCCGAGCTCCCTATAAGCAGAGCCGAGTAGATGCAGAATTTTGATGTCATCGTCATTGGCGGCGGGCACGCCGGATGCGAGGCAGCCACGGCTGCAGCGCGCAGAGGCGCACGCGTTGCCTTGGTGACAATGGACCCGCGCCAGATCGGCGCCATGTCGTGCAATCCCGCAATTGGGGGCGTCGGAAAGGGGCACCTTGTTCGCGAACTCGACATCTTCGACGGCCTGATGGCACGTGCTGCAGACGCGGCAGCGATCCATCACCGGATGTTGAATCGCAGTAAGGGCGCGGCCGTTCATGGCCCCCGCGTTCAGGCGGACCGCCGACGATTCAGAGATGCCGTTCAGGCGTTAACGGCTCGTCAGTCCGGCCTTTCGATCCTTGAGGGCGCAGCCGAGTCGCTCCTTATAGATAGCGGCACGGTGGTCGGGGTTGTGCTAGCCGATGGCCAGCACCTGTCCACACGGGCGGTTGTCCTCGCTACGGGTACGTTCCTGGGTGGACGGTTGCACCGCGGCCTGGAACAGGTGGCGGGAGGACGAACCGGCGAGCCAGCATCGATCACGCTGGCGGCGCAGCTGCGCGAACTGGCGCTGCCGATGGGGCGGCTCAAGACGGGAACGCCACCGCGCCTCGACGGAAGGACGATCGACTGGGCGCGGCTGGAACGGCAACCGTCCGACACGGTCGCATGGACAATGTCACCGCTGACGCGCGAAAGACAGCTGCCGCAGCTTGCCTGCGCGATCACGCGCACGAACGAGAAGACGCACGACATCATCCGCGCTGGGCTCGTCGAATCGCCGATGTTCACCGGCGCGATCGAGGGATCGGGTCCGCGCTATTGTCCGTCGGTCGAGGACAAGGTGGTCCGCTTTGGCGATCGTGACGGCCACCAGATCTTTCTCGAACCGGAAGGGCTGGACGACCCGCTGATCTATCCCAACGGTATTTCGACATCGTTGCCGGTGGTGGTCCAGGCAGAGATGATCCGCTCGATCGAAGGGCTGGAGCGGGCGGAGATTGTCAGCCCGGGTTATGCGGTGGAATATGACTTCCTTGATCCCCGCAGCCTGTCCCACACGCTTGAGCTGCGTGCTCTACACGGGCTCTTCTGCGCGGGGCAGATCAACGGAACGACAGGGTATGAGGAAGCGGCAGCCCAGGGGCTGATTGCGGGACTGAATGCCGCATCCCATGCATGCGACCTTATGCCCGTGCTCCCTGACCGGGCGGATTGCTATATCGGCGTGATGATCGATGATCTCACGCTGCAGGGCGTGACCGAGCCATATCGGATGCTCACGGCTCGGGCGGAATATCGCCTGAGGCTGCGGGCGGATAACGCGGTATCCCGACTCGGGCAGCTGGCTATTCAGAGCGGCGCGATCGGGCAGGAGCGCCGGGAGATGATCGAAGCCCGTTTGGCGCACATCGAACATGTAAGCGAGGTGGCGCATGTACGGGGCCGCGGTGGGATTTCGCTGGCAGATCGCGTTCGCCAGAATGAGGATGTCTTGACCGAGCTGAAGAGTAAGGTGCCGCAGGTGGATGACGATGTGCTAAGCGAAGTCGTGGATGACGCCCGCTATGCGCCTTATCTCGAGCGCCAGAAGTTGGAGGTGGAGCGCATACGGGCAGAAGCGTCAACCTCGCTTGATCGAATCCACAGCTACCGTGCGATTGGCGGTCTCTCGGCCGAAATGGTCGAGCGGCTCGAAGCCGCGCGGCCTGCCAATCTGGCGGCAGCAGGACGGATTCGAGGAATCACGCCGGCAGCACTCGCCGCTATTCTGGTTGCAGCGCAGCGTCGTGCCGCGTGACGGAGGAAGAGGCGCTCGAATGGCTGGCAGTTCGCAATGTTCCACGTGGAACATTGGATAAGCTGGATCTGTATACGCAACTGCTGAGGCGTGAAGCTTCCGCACAGAATTTGGTTTCGGCATCCACGCTGGATGCCATCTGGTCGCGTCACATTGTCGATTCGGCGCAGCTGCTCGACCATGCTGGATCATGGGGAAAGTGGATCGACCTTGGCTCCGGCGCTGGTTTTCCTGGGCTGGTGGTCGCGCTGATAGGGCAGGGGAAGGTGACGCTGGTGGAAGCGCGGGCCAAGCGCGTGACCTTTTTGCGCGAAGTTGCCGCTGCCACTGGCATCGAAGACCGTGTCACTGTCATTGCCGGGCGTGTCGAGACCGCCGAAAAACGGCGCTTCGATGTCATCAGCGCGCGTGCGTTCGCGCCATTGGAGAAGCTGCTTACCTTGGGACTTCCCTTCTCCGACAAAGCGACGCGATGGGTGCTTCCCAAGGGCAAAAGCGCCGCTGAGGAACTGGCAGCATCCCATGGATCGTGGCAAGGTAGCTTCGAACTGGTCCCCAGCGTCACCGATTCCCAAGCGTCGATTATCGTCGCGACGGGCGTCGCCTCAAGGAAGCGCCGATGATCCGCATCGCCATTGCCAATCAGAAGGGCGGGGTCGGCAAGACGACGACCGCGATCAATCTTGCGACGGCGTTGGCTGCCACCGGATTTCGCGTCCTGCTGATCGACTTCGATCCTCAGGGTAACGCCTCGACGGGGCTAGGTGTCGAGCGCAGTGCGCGAGAAACATCGATTTATCAAGTACTTATCGGTGAAAGCGAACTTAATGCAGCCGCCATTGCCACCCAGGTGCCGCGGCTGGACGTGATCGCTGCCACGCAGGATCTTTCCGCCGCCGAAATCGAGCTGTCCGATCTTCCCGACCGCACACGTCGGCTCGATAAGGCAATCGAGCGCGCCGAAGCCCGCTGGGATGTTTGCCTGATAGACTGTCCGCCCTCCTTGGGCCTGCTGACGATCAATGCGCTGGTCGCGGCGCGCAGCCTGCTCATCCCGCTGCAATGTGAGTTCTTCGCATTGGAGGGCATGAGTCAGTTGCTCCACACGGTCGAACGGGTGCGCGGCAGCTTCAACCCGGATCTTGCCATCCTTGGCGTTGCGCTCACCATGTATGATCGGCGCAACCGCCTTTCCGAACAGGTGGCTGCCGATGTCCGGGAGGTGGTCGGCGATCTGGTTTTCCAGACCGTCATACCGCGGAACGTGCGCCTGTCGGAGGCTCCCAGCCACGGCCTCCCGGCGCTGGTCTATGACCACCGGTGTCCCGGATCGGAGGCGTATATCGCGCTGGCGGGAGAGATGATTGCGCGGCTGCCGGTACCCGCGGTCGCGGCATGAGCAAGGACACAGCATGAGTGAAGTGAAACGGGGGCTGGGACGGGGCTTGTCGTCGCTGCTCGGGGAAGCAGCGCGCGAACAGCCGATTGCCGCGGATGCACCGCGCGCGGCTGGCGTGCAGATGATCGCCATCGCGCAGATCGTCGCGAACCCCGATCAGCCGCGCCGCCATTTCGACGACGCGGCGTTGGACGAGCTTGCGGATTCGTTGCGGGAGCGCGGCTTGATCCAGCCGATCGTGGCGCGGCCGGTTGCGGACGGCAAATATCAGATCGTTGCAGGGGAGCGGCGCTGGCGCGCAGCCCAGCGCGCACAATTGCACGAACTGCCGGTTATCGTCCGCAAGCTCAATGATGCTGAGACGCTCGAACTGGCGATCATCGAAAACATCCAGCGGCAAGACCTCAACGCGATCGAAGAGGCGGAATCCTACCAGCGCCTGGCGCGCGAATATGGCCACAAGCAGGAAGCGCTGGCCAAGATCGTCGGTAAATCGCGCAGTCACGTGGCGAACCTATTGCGGTTGCTGGACCTTCCGGAGAGCGTGCGAGCGGCGGTGGCGGACGGCCGGCTGACGATGGGGCATGCCCGTGCGCTGGCGGCTGCCGGCGATCCTGCCACGCTGGCGAGCGAAGTGATGCGGCGGAGCCTGTCAGTTCGTGAAACCGAGGAACTGGCGCGCGGCGGCAAGGCCCCCCGGGAACGCCAGCGCGTGCAGGCTCCGGCGGCCGTAGATGCCGACGTGGCCATGCTGGAGCGTCAGCTACGCGACCAGCTAGGTCTCAAGGTGGGCATCGCGCACACCGCCAAAGGCGGCAGTGTCACCATCACTTACGCAACGCTAGATCAGCTCGACATGGTGTGCCAGCGGCTTACCGGAGATCGCATCTGACTCCCGACGGCTGGGCCTTTGCCCGGAGCTGGGCGGAGGCCTGGAACCGCCACGATGTGGAGGCGGTGATCGGTCTGTTTGCAGAGGATGTCGTTTTCACATCTCCGCTGGCGCGGTCGCTGCCGGGCTTTCCCGACGGGGAAGTGCGCGGCAAGGCGGCTTTGCGCGATTATTGGACGGCCGCGCTGGCACAGGTGCCGGATCTGCGTTTCGATATCCGCTTCGTGCAGGTCGGCATCGACCTCATCATCATCGGATTTCGCAATCAGCAGGGGGTGGAGCGCTGCGAAATCCTGAAGCTTCGTGATGGCCTGGTGCTGGAGGGGCATGGCACGTATCCTGCCCCGTTCGGGGCTTAGACTGTAGCAGCCCGTCGCCGCGCGACGTCGCTCCGCCATTTGCGCGTTCGCAGCCACATCAGGATTCCGGTCACACCCAAAAGGGCAGGTGCGATCCCCGCCAGGAAGATGATCAACTGGAAGACGAAGCCCATATTCGTGCCGTCGTGCAGCCTGCGATAGAGCGGGCGCGTACGGGGGCGCTCCGGTTCCTGGTCTTTTGGCGCAATCGTGCCGCTGGCGTCGTCGATCTTGATGAGCGCGCCCTTGTCGCCGCGGATCGTCCAGGTCGCGCTCTTGTCGGTCGGCCAACTGATCGTCGCCTTGCCCTTCACAGCCGCCGCCGCGAGCGCCTGATCCACGCTGAGCCGTGGTGAAGACAGGGGTGTCGGCATCTGCCGGCGCGCGCCGCCGGCGCCGATCATCTGCGGCCATGCGATGATGATGCCCGTCAGCGACAGCAAGGCGAGCGGCAGCGACATCCAGAAACCGACCATATGATGCAGATTGCCGTCCAAAGCGGGCTGCCGCCGCCACCGGAGGCCGCGTGTCCACCGGCCGGAAATGGGCCACCACAGCCAGATTCCGGTCAGCGACGAGATGAGCATCAGCACGCCCAGCCAGCCCACCACCGCGCGGCCGGACGCGGGCAATTGCAGGCTGCCATGGAAGATATGCGCCCAGCGCAGCAGCGGGCTCGCCGCCGGGCCCGCGTCGATCAGCGTTCCCTTGGCGGGGTCGATCCAGGCCGCCAGGCGCGCCGGGGGCCCGCGCCTCTGGCCGGGCTTCGGCACCGTGGCCGTCACCATCACCGGCCCTTCGCCGATCGACAGGCCGGAAATGACACTGCCCTTCGGCAGCGCCTCCCGGGCGGTCGCAACATAGGCAGAGGCGGGGAGGGCGGCCGGGCCCAGTTCGGCATGATGCGCAGGCTGCAGCAGGCGGTCGAGCGGTTCATCCCATACCAGCATGGATCCGGTGAAGGATAAGGGGATGAAGATGATCGCGACGATGATGCCGATCCATTTGTGGATCTGAAACCAGAGGTTCCTCAACTGCCCCTTCGTCATCCTGCCCCCTAAAGCTCCGCCCAGCGGCGTAGTAAATTGTGATAGACGCCGGTCAGTCGAACGAGCGCCGGGGCGCCCGCCCCTGCCACGCTGGTCAGCTGCTGGATCGACCGGTCGAGATCGAACAGCATGTCGCGCGCGCTCTGGTCGCGCACCATCGACTGGATCCAGAAGAAGCTCGCGCAGCGCGTGCCACGCGTCACCGCCGCGACGCGATGGACGGTCGACGCCGGGTAGAGGATCATGTCGCCCGCCGGCAGCTTAACCGGTGCATGCCCCTCCGCGATCAGCTCGCCACCGTCATATTCGGCGGGATCGTTGAGGAAGAGCGTCGCGGACAGATCGC
Organism: Sphingomonas sp.; assembly: GCF_048595155.1. Classification (GTDB taxonomy): domain Bacteria; phylum Pseudomonadota; class Alphaproteobacteria; order Sphingomonadales; family Sphingomonadaceae; genus Sphingomonas_I. Next base: position 159,643 of record NZ_JBMDXN010000074.1, on the reverse strand, counting down.
TCCGCACGCGAAAATCGCTACCGGCGCGGATCCGTACCGCGCTGTCGACATGATCGCCGAATGTTTCGCCGACGCCATATCGGTTGAACAGCGGCGGATAGATTTTGAGCGGCAGGGCAGCGGCGATGAACAGCGGTGAGCGCCCGAGCGCATCCAAAACGATATTGCCCAGCTTTCGGGCTTCGGGACTGTCCTCGGCAAGCTGCCGGTTCTTCTTGGCGAGCGCCGATTGATGCCCCGACGTGGCATTGCCGTCGACCCACTCCGCCGACGCCAAAGCTGCGTTCATGCTGCGCAGCAATTCGGCATCTGCCACCTGCGGGATGACGATCATCAATGGGCTCCCGCGAGCCTGGCTGCGGCCGCAGCATAAGCGTGACCTTGTGTGCGAAGATGGTCGATCATCTGGCGGCGGAAGCGTTGATTGCCACCGGCCCAGGCACGCTCCATCCACGCGATCGCATCGTCGTGCGCCCCGCGCATTGCCAGGATGCGGCCATGATTGAACTGTCCGCGAAAATCCCCGCCCGCGGCCGCAATGGCATAATGACGCGCCGCTTCCTCCATGTCGCGATCGACAACCCAGCCATCTTCGTAAAAACTGCCGACGAAATTATGCGCCTTGGCAAAGCCGTCGTCCGCTGCCTCGCGGAACAGCAGCAAGGCCGCGGCCTTGTCTTCCGGAACGCCTCGGCCCAGCGCGAGCATGGTCGCATAATTATACTTGGCCCAGGTCAGCCCGCGCGCTGCGGCCTGGCGGAACCAGCCCGCAGCATGGACGTGATCGACCTCCACGCCCCAGCCAAGATCATAGCAGCGACCTACCATATTGGCGGCCTCCAGATGCCCCGAACGTGCGGCCCGTTCGAACCAGTGGAACGCCTGCTGCGGATCGCGGCCGACGCCGTCTCCGTCCAGCAGCATCTGACCGAACCGCGCTTGTGCTTCCGCCGATCCCGCCTGCGCGGCGGTGGCGACGAAGGCGGCGACGTCCTCGCGCGATCCCGACAGGCGGCGCTGGATGTCCTCTACGCTCAGCGCGTTGAGTGCATCGATCGCGACGGCGGGCCGCCTAACATTGCTCCGCTCGGACAGGCCCACCATCAATAATCGAAGCTCAAGGTACCGAAGACGGTGCGGCCGGGCGCGATAGACGCATAATGGCTGGAATAGGCCTGGTTGAAGTAGCGCTTGTTGGTAAGGTTCTGCGCATTCACGCTGAGCTCGACATGATCGTTGAGCTTGTAGCTCGCGCGCCCGTCGAAGCGCCAATAGCTCGGGATAGATCGGGCGAGGATGGTTGTGGCGGGGTTGATCGTCACCACGCCGGCGGCGTTCTGCGTCGCCGTGCGGTTGTCACTGAAACCGCCGAACACGCGGCTGGTGTAGAAGGCGCCGCCGCCCAGTGAAAAGCCATGCGTTTCATAACTGGTCCAGGCGGTGAAACTGTCCTTGGCGGTTTGCGGGAAGCGGCGGCCATTATTGACCGAGGGTACATAGACGGTCTTTTGGGCCTGGCCGGCAACCGCGGCGACGGTGAGCGCGGTCATGCCGGCTTCGCGGATCTTGGCGTCGAGGTGCGAATAGCCGCCGAACACGGTCCAGCCATTGATGATGCGGCCGTTGAAGCCGATCTCGAACCCGTTGACGCGCTTCTTGCCGATGAAGGCGACCGTGTTGGCGTCCACGGATACGCGGGCATTCGTGCTTTCGGTCCGGAAGATGGCGGCGGTCAAGGACAGTCGCTCATCGAAGATGTCTGCCTTCGCACCGGCCTCCAGCGACTTGGTCTTTTCAGGCTTTAACTGGTCCAGCAGCGGCGTGACCGTTGTGCCGAGCGAATTCTGCTCCTGGCCTTCGCCCAGCAGGCTGTTGGGCGGCGTCGTGCTGGTCGCGTAGGACAGGTAGAGACTGCTGTTCTTGGTGGGCTTGGCGACGAGGCCGGCCTGATAGCTCCAGTTGCGATCGCGCCGGCGCAATTCGATCGAAGGCGCGGTCGGGGTCGCGCGACCGGGGCGGATCTTCGATGTGAAATCATCGTACCGCACGCCGAGGTTAGCGATCAGCCAATCGTCGAGCGAGATGGAGTCGAAGAGGTAGGCCGCGCGGGTGATGCCGGTATTGGCGGTGTCGCCGTAGCTGGGGCTGCGCACCACCGGCGTCTGCACGGTGGAGGTGTCGCTGGCATAATTGACCCATGGGTCGTTCGGGTTGGGGTCGAACAGCGACGTGCAATAATAACGCGCGATCGTGGTGCTGTTGCAGCGCGGACTGATGCTCGCGCCGTTGGACATGACGTAGGTGCCACGGCGCGCGTCTTCGCTGGAAAATTCCAGGCCGGTGGCCACGCTATGCTTGAGCGGTCGGGTGGCGAATTTGGCGGTCAGGTCGGTCTGGTTGATCAGGCTGTTGGTGACACCCGCACGGGTATTGGCGCGACGCCAGACATAGCCGCCACTGGTGAATTGAGTAACGCCGCCAACGACCGCGTTGGTCGTCGTCGTGCCGATGACATTGCCGGTGGAATCGTCGGGCAGCAGGAAGCTGTAGCCCTGCCAGGTATGGCTGAAGCGCGCCGTGTTGCGCAGCATGACGTTGCTGCCGAAATCATGTTCGGCCCGCAGCGTGAACTGATCCGTGTTCGATTTGCGGAAGTCGCGATCCTTCAGCCCGTAGAAGGTCGAATAGGGAACCGTGCCGGTGACGCCGCCTGTGGTGGTGACCTTATGGACCGGTTCCGACAGCACGAAATTGCCGGCTGGCGCGTTGCAGATCGTAGCCGAGCAGACATAGCCGTAGGGCAGGCCACTGTCCGGCAGCTCGTTGGTGTGGAGATGGTAATAAGATGCGGTCAGCCGCGTCGGCGTGCCGAGCCCGATCGCGATCGACGGGGCCACGCCCCAACGCTTCTGCCAGATCGCATCGCGGCCGGCGACATCCTGATCGTGCCACATGCCTTCGATCCGCACCGCGATCATGTCGTTCAGTTGGTGGTTCACGTCGATCGTGCTGCGCTTGTAATCGGCGTTGCCGTAACTGGCATCGGCGTGGACGAAATCGGCCTGCTTGGGCAGCTTGGACACGATGTTCAGCGTGCCGCCGGCCGAACCGCGCCCGCCCAGCACGCTGTTGGAGCCCTTCACGACCTCGATCTGCTCGACCGCGAACACTTCCCGGCTCTGCGCGCCGATGTCGCGCACACCATCCAGATAGGTCGAACCCTGGCTGTCAAAGCCACGGATGAAGGGACGATCGCCGATGGGATTGCCGCCTTCGGCAGCACCGAAGGTGATACCGGGAATGGTGCGCAGCGCATCGACCAGGCTGGCGGAGCCGGTGTCCCGGATCAGCGATTCCGGCAAGATGGTGATCGAGCGCGGCGTATCGATCAGCGGTGCGGTGAGCTTCAGGTTTACCGGCGCTTCGTGCCGGCCGGTGACAATCACGTCGGATCGCTCGGCGGCGTCGGCATCGCCCGGGTCGGCTGCTGCGTCGGCAGTGGCATGGGCTGAGGAGACAAACCCCACACACGACAAGGCCAGAAAGGCCGGCTTAGCCCAATCGGACGGCTTCGGTTCAGCAACGCGCGCCATGATTTCCCTTTGCTTTTCGGGGCAATTGTTTCGCCTCTGATGCGGAATCCCGCTAATGCGAATCGTTCGCAAGGTCAACCTTATTGAGAACCGCTCGCATTGTTGCTGCGGTTTGGCGATGGCGGTGGCGAGTTTCTGCATTCCGAACAGGATGATGCTTGCGTTGTGCCCGCCTCAAACCCCATCTTGTTGGGATGCTGCGCCAATATGAGCTCGTCGATCGGGTCCTGAGTTACGATCCCACCGCCGATGAGGCCCTGCTGAATCGCGCCTATGTTTTCTCGATGGCGGCGCATGGATCGCAAAAGCGGGCCAATGGCGATCCCTATTTCAGCCATCCGATCGAGGTGGCCGGTATCCTGACCGATCTCCATCTCGACGACGAGACGATCGCAACCGCGATTTTGCACGATACCGTCGAAGACACCGTCGCCACGCCGGAGCAGATCGAGAAAAGCTTCGGGCCGTCGGTCGCGCGGCTGGTGGATGGGGTCACCAAGCTCAGCAAGATCGAAGCGCAAAGCGACAATGAGCGTGCTGCGGAAAACCTCCGCAAATTCCTGCTCGCCATGTCGGATGATATCCGCGTGCTGCTGGTCAAGCTGGCGGACCGGCTGCACAATATGCGCACGCTCAAGTTCATCCCGGCCGAGGCCAAGCGCCGCCGGATCGCGCGCGAGACGATGGATATCTATGCGCCGCTCGCCGAGCGGATCGGCATGTACGAATTCATGAAGGAGATGCAGACGCTCGCTTTCGCCGAGCTCGAACCGGAAGCGTTCGATTCCATCACCAAGCGGCTCGAACAGCTCAAAAAGGGCGGTGGCGATCAGGTTGCGCGTATCTCGTCCGGCATTCGCCTCCTGCTTGCCCAGAAGGGGATCAAGGCGGAGGTCGAGGGGCGGGAAAAGCATCCTTATTCGATCTGGCGCAAAATGACGGAGCGCCACATCAGCTTCGAGCAATTGTCCGACATCATGGCGTTTCGCGTCATCGTGGACGAGAATGAGCAATGCTATCGCGCGCTCGGCTTGCTGCACGAACGTTGGCCGATGGTGCCCGGACGGTTCAAGGATTATATCTCGACGCCCAAGCGCAACGGCTATCGCTCGCTTCACACCGCGGTCATGCACCACGAGCGCGTCCGGATCGAAATCCAGGTGCGGACGCAGAAGATGCACGCCGAGGCGGAATTCGGGGTGGCCGCACATTGGGCCTATAAGGCCGGCGGCATGATCCAGCCGGACGTGAATTCGCGCTGGATCCGCGATCTGGTCGAAATTCTCGATCACGCCGCCAGCCCGGAAGAGCTGCTCGAACATACGCGCATGGCGATGTATCAAGACCGCATCTTCGCCTTCACCCCGCAGGGCGAACTCATCCAGCTGCCCAAGGGATCGACCCCGGTGGATTTCGCTTATGCGGTCCACACCGACCTGGGCGACCAGACCGTCGGCGCCAAGATCAACGGGCGGGTCGTGCCGCTGCGCACCGAGCTGAAGAATGGCGACCAGGTGCAGATCCTGCGATCCAAGGCACAGGAGCCACAGGCCGCGTGGATGGGCTTTGCCGCCACCGGCAAGGCGCGCGCGAAGATTCGACGCTTCGTACGCCAGAAGGAACAGGCGGAGATGATCGCACTGGGCCGGCGCTTTTATGACGCGATCGTTGCCCGCATGCCCGCGCCTTTGTCGAGCGATGCGCTGGCCGAGGCGCTGAAACGGCTGAAATTGCCTGACGCGGACCGCCTGATGGAGGATATCGCGCGGGGTGCGATCGATGACGAGCAGGTGATGGAGGCGCTGATGCCGGGCTCGACCGGCGGCCTCAGCGCCAGCGTCCGCCGCGCGCCGCGCAGCGCGATCTCGATGAAGGGGCTGACGCCCGGTGTCGCCTTCACGCTGGGTGCCTGCTGCACGCCGGTGCCGGGGGATCGGATCGTCGGCGTCCGCCGACACGATGCGGCGGTGGAGGTCCATGTGATCGAATGCCCGGTGCTGCAGGCGGCACCGGAAGAGGACTGGGTCGATCTCGCCTGGGGCGACAGCAGCGAGGGCGGGACGGGCCGCTTACGCGTGATCGTGCGCAACGAGCCGGGCTCGCTCGGCATCATGGCGGGCATTCTTGGCGCGCAGGGCGCCAACATCGTGAACATCAACCTGTCGGAACGCGATGCGAGCTTCCACACATTCCAGGTGGTGGTGGAGGTGCATGACGTTGCCCATCTGATGCGGATCCTCGCTGCGCTCCGCGCCGCCGACGCGATCGTCAGCGCCGAACGCCTCGAGCCGCGCGCACCGCTCGCGGCGTGAACGGCAAGACAGGATCAGCCGCTTAGGCGGTCGTCCCCGTTGCTGATCTTCGCCCTATAGCGATAGACGGCAGCCCAGGCGGCGGTAAGGCTGATGGGCGTCGCCATAATCGCCCCGATGAGAGATCCCGAAAGCGCTATGAAGGGTTCATCGCTTTTCGGATATTCGGCATGCTCGCGGTGAAAGAAACCCAAGGCCAGCACGAAAAAGCCCAAGGGAAGGATGAGGCCCGAGATAAGAATAGCAACCGCGCGGAGCTTGGCAGCAACCAGCCTGATCGTCACCGCCGTCAGCAAATAACTGCCGGCCGCGGCTGCCGCGAGCGCGCCGATCACCACGGCTAACTCAACCATTTCGTCCCACCGATTTGAGGCACGTGCTGCGTCAACGCTATAGCCCAGGGTGATATCACCTTCCAGTCGATGGCCGGTTGTGCTGGGCTCTGATCTTGGTGCACACGATTGAGCGATGCAAAAACGAGCCTACCCGAAGCTGATGCTCATCAAGGACGCTGTTACGCGCGGACGTCCTTGGCAACGGAATCGAGCAGGCCGTTGACGAAGCCAATTTCGCGCTTTTCGTAGAAGGCGTCGGCCACGTCGACATATTCGCTGATGATCGTCGCGGTCGGTACATCCGCGCGGGCGATCAGCTCATAGCCGCCGGCGCGCAAGATCGCGCGCATGGGCCGGTCTAGCCGCGCGAGGCTCCAGCCGGCGCTCAGGCGCTTGGTCAGGGCTGCGTCGATTTCGTCGCGGCGGGCATCGACGCCGCGCACCACATCGTCGAAGAAATCGACCTCGGCGTCGGTATATTCGACATCCTCGATCGTCGCGCCCAGGCGGTGCTGATGGAATTCATCCAGCAGCCTGGCCATCGGCGTGCCTTCCATCTCCTGCTGATACAGGGCCTGCACCGCAGCCAGCCGCGCCGCCGAACGGGAACGCGATCGTCCACCGGGCCGCATCACAGCCGGATCGCCACGGATGCGGCGTGGGCGGGCAGCCCCTCTGCCTGGGCAAGTGCGACGGCGGCCGGTCCGATGGCGGCCAGCCCGCGCCGATCGCAGGCGATGAAGCTCGTCCGCTTCATGAAATCGAGAACCGACAGGCCAGACGCGAAACGGGCGCGGCGACCGGTAGGAAGGACGTGATTGGGGCCTGCAACATAATCTCCCACAGCCTCGGGCGTGTAGCGGCCGAGGAATACCGATCCAGCGTGGCGGATCTTCGCGAACAAGTCTTCGGGGTCATCGACCGCAAGCTCGAGATGCTCGGGCGCGAGCCGATCAACCAGCGGCAGCGCCGCATCCAGCTTCGGTACCACAATGATGGCACCATTGTCGTCCCATGCGGTGGCGGCGGCGTCGCGCGTGCTCAGCCCGGCCAATTGCGCGGCGACCGCCCGTTCGACCGCGTCGGCAAAAACCGCGTCATCCGTGAACAGGATGGACTGGCTGGTCGGATCATGTTCCGCCTGGCTGAGCAGGTCCGCCGCGATCCAGGCGGGATCGTTCGCGCCATCGGCGACGACCACGATTTCCGAAGGCCCGGCGACCATATCGATGCCGACCACGCCGTATAATTGGCGCTTGGCCTCCGCCACCCAGGCATTGCCGGGCCCGACGATCACGTCGACCGGGCGGATACGATCGGTCCCATAGGCCAGGGCCGCAATCGCTTGGGCGCCGCCGACGCGCCAGATCTCATCGACCCCGGCGATCTCTGCTGCAGCGAGCACCAGCGGGTTGATCTCGCCATTCGGGGTCGGCGTGACCATCGTCACGCGTGCTACGCCTGCCACACGCGCCGGAATTGCATTCATCAGGACGGTAGAAGGATAGGCCGCACGGCCGCCCGGCACGTACAGGCCCGCCGCGTCGACCGCATTCCAGCGCGCGCCCAGCCGTACGCCGGCAGTGTCGGTCATGTCGCGGTCGGCGGGCTTCTGATCGCGATGATAGGCCGCGATCCGCTCTGCGGCGAGTTCCAGCGCCTGACGCAGCGCGGGATCGAGCGCGTCCAAGGCGGCGCGGCGTTCGGCCCGGCTGACATCCCAGCCGGTTACATCCAGATCATGCCCGTCGAAATCGCGTGTATAATCCCTAAGCGCGCCGTCCCGCGCCACCCGAACCGCGCGGATGATGGTGGTGACGTCGCGCGAGACGTCGCCATCCGCCTCCCGTCGTGCGTCGACAAGCGTCGCAAACGCCGCTTCGAAGCCGGTGTCGGCCGTATCGAGCCGGATCATGCGTCTGCTCCCGTACGACAGCGTAAGTCAGGCTGCACAGCGCATTCCCGCAGCATCGCGAAAGCCCTCGATCAGCGGCAGCACGTCCCGTGCGCGCGTCTTGAACGCGGCGCGATTGACGATCAGCCGGGCGCTGACTTCGGCAATCGTCTCCACCTCGACCAAGCCATTCTCTGCCAGTGTGCGGCCGGAGGAAACGAGATCGACGATACGGCTCGATAATCCCAGCACTGGGGCGATCTCCATCGCGCCGTTCAATTTGACGCATTCCGCCTGAACGCCCCGCGCCTCGAAGTGGCGGCGGGTGACGTTGGGATATTTCGTCGCAACGCGAACATGGCTCCAGTCGCGCGGATCGTCGCGCGCGGCCAGTTCGCGCGGCTCGGCGACGCTCAGACGGCAATGGCCGATGCCGAGATCAACAGGCGCGTAGAGCTCCGAATAATCGAATTCCATCAGCACGTCGGATCCGACGATGCCGAGCTGCGCGGCGCCATGTGCAACGAAGGTGGCGACGTCGAACGCGCGCACACGAATCAGGCCGATATCCGCGCGATTGGTCGCAAAGCGCAACGCGCGACTATCCTCATCCGCAAAGGCGAGTTCGGGCACGATCCCCGCGGCCGCAAATAGCGGCATTACTTCCTTCAGGATCCGCCCCTTGGGAACGGCGATGATGATTGGCTCAGCCATAGCGGCGCGGCTTTACGGTTCTCGGCGCAGCGGAGCAACCTGCGAGGGGCAGCTGGGCTGCTATCGCAGGCTGACGGGTTCAGCTGGCGCGGCGCGCCACGCGAAAGAGGATCGCACAATAGAGGATCGAGGCGAGAATGAGACCCCAGATGCTGATCCGCTGCTTGTCGGCGACGCATTGCCGCATCGCCTCGTCCGTGCCCGCGCAATGTCCGTGCAGGATGGTCGTAAGACCTAACAGCATCAACGCGGCGAGCCAGTAGACGGCAGATATGCCGATCAGCCTGGTCTTCATGTCCACCTGCTTGCGCTCTACCATATTCCTAGCCTGGATCGTTCAACTCCATCTGGTCAACAACATGGGCTACCTTTTGGGCCGCCCATGTTGTCGATTGGCTTGTTCTTGGCGGAACCGGCTGTTTTGCCAGCCGGTCCTCATCCGTCACAGGATCGATGGTTCGCGACGAGAGGCGGCGCGATCGCGCTCGATTTCCTCCGGGCTATACGGCGCGGCCGTTTCGTCGAAGCGGTTCCAGCCCGCCTGACGGTAGGCCGATCCCCGCGTTGCCGCGGTCACACCGCGGTTACCGTCCAGCACGGCTTCGGCCTGACCCACGAGATGGTCGTCAACCTTGGCGCTGACGAGGGTGCCACCGCGCCGAACGCCTTCGGAATAGACATTGGCCTCGTCTTCGCTGTGGCCCGCATTCTTCAGCGCACCGACCAGGCTGCCCGTCGCCGCACCCCCGACGCCGCCGATCGCCGCGCCGGCGGCGGTCGATGCCAGCCAGCCCGCTGCGACGATCGGGCCCAGCCCCGGAATGGCCAGCAAGCCGAGGCCCGCCAGCAGGCCGCCGACGCCACCCAGCACCGCACCGGTCGATGCGCCGCGACTGACGTCACCATGCTCGTTCACATCGGTCACGTCATGGTCGCCCTCCCGATGCGCGCCATCGCGGCCGTGAAGGCCGTGCGCATTGTTGGCGAGGATGCTGAGATTATCATGGGGGATGCCCAGCCGTTCCAGTTCGGTGACGGCGGTTTGGGCGTCCGCATAATCGTCGAACAGCCGCGTAATGGTGCGGGTCATAAGCCTTACTCCTGAATTCGGGGATTAGCGGGCGGTCACATTGCCCTTGTAGTCGAGCGTCACGACGACCGATTTGCCGTTGCGCGTGGCGCGGCCCTGCCAGCTGCCGGCATCCGTCTTGCGCAGCTCACCAATGTTGGTGAAGCCGGCCTTGGCGATGCGCCCGCGTGCCTGATCTTCGGTGAAGGAACTGCTCCCGCGTGCGGGCGCGGGGACGGTATGGACCCTGCTGTCCTTCACGATCGGATTGTGGGATCCGCGCTGATCATGCTGCGCCAGTGCGCCCGTACCGAGCGCGGCCGCGAGCGCCGCGGCGGTATAGATATTCATGGACGATCCTCTCTCCGGATCCATCACCGCAGCCGCGACAAATCGTCCCCAAAAGGCGAGGAAAGTCACCGCTAAATGCGGTTATGGTGTTGCGAATATTGGGTTAACCCTTGAGCGGCGGCTTAGGGTGCAAGCCCGCGAAATAAAGCTGCCGCTACGCGCTGTCGGTGAGGCAGTGCGCCTGCTTGCCCGGAGAGGAACTGACGATCCTCGCTATGCAAATACGCCTTGATTGCGAGTTGCGTCCTGGTTGGCAGCGATGTCGCGCATGAGCTGGATCAGGATGAACGACAGCGGCACTGCTACTACCCCCTGGAGAAGGTTTAACACAGCGCTTGGCCCTGCCATCCTGCTGGCAAGCTGACCCGATGCATTGCCGGCAAAAGAGAAGAACAGCCACAAGGCCCACCATGCCGTCAGGCGCCCGGGGGCTTCCTGCGACTGCCAATTGAGACCGAAACGGCTGGCCAGCCAGATCTCCTTCATCGCCTGGAACGGCTTGAACAGGTTGGCGACCGGAATAAAATACCATCCCACCGCCCAGCCGGCCTTGATCGTGAGATCCGGCGCGATCGTATGCGCATTGGCACTGGCCCGGTAGATCCACATCCCGATCACGATGAGGCATATCAACATGCAGAAGAAGCTCAGCAGGCCTACGATTTCGGGCAAGCCGACGGCCGTCTCATTGAGCGACGGCACGCGCATAACATTCTGTAAATAGTCGAGAATACCGTAGAGCAGCAACAATGGCATAAAGATCCACAGCGCAATTGTTGCGCCGCGGGTGAGACGGGACAGATCTCGAAAGACGTACATCGCTTCCCACCATGATCGTCGAGTTTATTCGTCGGCTCTCAAGCCGGTCGAGCAACGTGCGTCAAGCCGCGCCGGAAGCGTCCTGCTCCGCCGGCCGAAATGTTAGCGCCGCCCGGTCCTGCGCGCTTGCTACATTCCGAACGATATTGATCAGCAGCAGGCAGAGCGGCACGTTGAGCACGCCTTCGGTCAATCCCAGCTTCGCCGCCAGCGCCCAATTTCGGTCGGCCACATAGCCCGCCATGTTGTGCAGGCACAGCGTCACGACCCACAGGCCCCACCAGACCAGCAACCGCAGGGGCGCCGCATGGCCCTGCCAATTGCGCGGATCATGGCTGGCCAGCCAGATTTCCTTCATCGCGTCGAACGGCTTGAACAGGTGCGCGATGGGGATGAAGTACCAGCCGACCGCCCATCCGGGGCGGACCGTGAGGTTGCCCGCGAGGGCGTGCGCATTGGCACTGGCCCGATAGATCCAGCAGCCCATGACGATCACGGTCGCTATCGCCCAGATCAGCGGCAGCAGCATCAGCTGATCCATCCATGCCGTGGCGGTCGGCGCATCGTGCTGTCCGGCCGGACGCGAATGGTAGAATAGATAGGCGCCGACCCAGAGCTGAGGGACCATATGCACCCACAGCATGATCGTGGCCATCCGGGTGAGGCCGTCGATATTCCGAAACCGGTACATCGGCTCCCTTCTTGCTCGAGGTCATCCAATCCCCGGCAACCCTGCCGCAACCCGATCGGGAAGATCAAGCCGACAGGATCGGCATCGCTGATAGCGCTGGACGCCATTGGCGATGGACCGACACCCCCAGATCCCATGCTTGATGCCTGTCCGAAGCGGGCTCAACAGCGCCTCGATGTTTCAATTGTAATGTTGGCCGCTATCATCGCGCATCCCCTTCTGGAGACGATGCCATGGCGACGATGCGTGCGATGCAATTCCCCGAACCCAATGCACCGCTGCAATTGGTGGAGCGTAGCCTGCCCGAGCCTGGCCGGCGCGAGGCGCTGGTCACTGTGCAGGCCTGCGGTGTTTGCCACAGCGACACGGTCACCGGCCGCGGTCTGGTGCCTGGCCTCCAATATCCGCGCATCCCCGGGCATGAGGTGATCGGTACGATTGCCGCGCTCGGCGCAGATACCGATGGCTGGTCGGTCGGCGATCGCGTTGGCGTGGGCTGGTTTCCGGGCGCCTGCGGCCATTGCCCGCATTGCCGCCGTAGCCAGGCGTATGCCTGCGACAATGTGCATGGCGCGACCGGCGTTACCCGTGACGGCGGCTATGCCAGCCACATGCTGGCCGACATCTCAGCCTTGGCGCATATTCCAGCCTCGCTCGACTCGATCGAGGCGGCACCCCTTATGTGTGCGGGCGTGACGACCTTCAACGCGATCCGTAACTCCGGCGCGAAGGCGGGGGATCTGGTCGCCATCCACGGCGTCGGCGGCCTTGGTCATCTTGGCATTCAGTTCGCGGCGAAGCTCGGCTTCCGCACCGTTGCGGTCAACCGGGGTCGCGACAAGGAAGCATTGGCCCGTCAGCTCGGCGCGCATGACTATATCGACAGCACGGCCGGCGATCCCGCCCAGGCATTGCAGGCGCTGGGCGGCGCCAAGGCAATCATCGCCACCGTGACCAACGCCGATGCCATGCAGGCTATTGTCGGGGGCCTGGCAGCAGGCGGTACGATGATGTTGATCGGCGCGACCGGCCCGATCAGCATCAGCCCACTCGAACTCTTGTCCAAGAATGCAGGCGTGCGCGGCTGGTATTCGGGCGTCGCGGCCGATTCCGAAGATACGTTGGTTTTCAGCGAGCTTCATCAGATTAGCTCGATGAACGAAGTCTTCACGTTCGAGGAGGCGCAGGCCGCCTATGATCGCATGGTCAGCGGTGACGCCCGCTTCCGTGTCGTGCTCAAGATGGATTGACGTCGTTCCGAGCGGCGGCAATTCTGGCATGTGCCACCGGTAAGTTGCGTCTTGTTCACGTTCATCGACAGGGCATAATGTGACACGATCTGGCGCAACTTTTCCGGCGATCGTCAAGGTCTTCCCCTTGCTCGCCTCGATAGCGGCGCCCTTGATCGCTGCGCCGCGCCCGTCCTATTTTCCAGCGGTTGCCGCACGATCGGATCGACTTTGCTTCCATAGCTTGCTGGAGTTGCCGACCAAGGAAAGGTTGGACGTTCAGGCATTGAACGAGCGGGCCTCACCCTATCTGGCGGCCCTGCACGAGCCCCAACTCTTTCGGACAAGCCTGGCGCTCGCAGATCGGGCGCTGGTGCGCTCCGGTTCATTTTCCTGACAAGCCGCTACGAGAATATCGTGGTGCGCGTCGCTTGGAAGCGAAACCAGGCGGTGCGGCTGATCGGCGCCGTGCTTTGGGATGATGGCAGTAGGTTTACGATCCGGCATCGCGTCTATCGCACCCTCACGCGGGCCGAGGTCTCCGAGCTGCGGAATGTCCTTGTCCGAACGCGTGCACTGGATGCGGCGGGCCCCAACTGCGAACTGGGAATGGATGGCCAGACCTAGCTGTTCGAAAGCAGGAGCGATGCAGGATATAGGCTACTGGAGCGATGGAGCCCGCGACCGGGGCCGCATTATGACCTAGGCCGCGCGCTGGTGCGCCTTTCCGGCTTGCCGCACCGCGAGATCGAATAGCCTTGAAGCCGCGTCGTCACCGCCAAGTGCGTGACGCGATGGCTCATTCCGCCGGGTCAGGGAGCGGGGTGGTTCCATCCGAGCGCGCCACATGCAGCACCGCCACCTTGCAGCCATGCGCCCATGCCAGCCCCGCGGATTCCGCTGCGTCATAGGTCGGATACGGATCGCTCGCGATCAGGCTGACGGATTCGGCGATATCCTCGGCATCGGCAGGTGCCAGCAAATTGCCTTCCAGCGCAAAGGCGCCTCCCGGCAGTTCCTGGATGCGGATACAGTCGGCGTCGGCCGGAGCAGCGATTCCCACCGGCAGCTTCACGATCTCCATGGTCTTCCTCTCTGCCACGATCGGAAACAACAAAGGATGCGTGCTACCCGTTCCCATGGGCGGTATCGCGCCTTACGAGCTGATGACCCCTATCGGTGTCATGCCCGGTTGACCCGCATCGCTTAGGCCGCCTGAGGCTGACGCGCCCGGTCGCCCAGGATGTGATCGGCGGTGCGCATGGCCAGGGCCACGAGCGTCAGCGTCGGGTTGGCCCATCCGGAGGTGGGAAACAGCGAACTGCCGGCGATGTAGAGATTGGCCATGCCGTGGACGCGGCCGAAGCCGTCGGTGACGCCGGTCTTGGCGTCGGCCGACATGCGCGTGGTACCCATATGATGATAGCCGCCGATCGGATGGGTGCTGATCAGAGGATCGGTGACCCACTCGCGCGCCTTATGCTTCAGCCAGGGAGCGGCTTCGACGTCGCCCCATTGGAGCCGCGACAATTCCCGCCCGACCGCCGAGACGAGCCCGGACACGCTGTCGACATCGAGCGGGACGGTACGCCAGTCGAGTGCGACGCGCGGGACCCCAAGGGCGTCGGTTTCGCGGGATAGCACCACCCGGCTATCCGGATTGGGGGCCTGTTCGGCCCGCACGAACAGCGCGAGGTCCAATTGTCCGGTCTTGTGGAGCAGCCATGGGCGCACCGGATCCACCACTTTCTGCGCGGCATGGACGGTGCGTTTGACGCCCTTCCACAAGGCGCGGCCCACACGCGTCGGATCGGCGCGGTGCTTCGCATGAAGGTAGGCGCGCATCGCCCAGGCATGTCGACCTTCCGTTGGACGCGATGGCGCGATCGTGAGCGATGTGTTGAGCAAGCCTTCCTTGGACTGCAGCGCGGCGGAAGGCGCGATCAGCGCTGCGACGTTTCGCCCGGCGTGGCGCCGCTTTCCGAAAGCGGACAGCAGCTTCCAGGCGGCGCCATCCACCACCCGGCCGCCGCGCGCGTGGGGATGCTCCATGAAGAAGCGACCGACCAGATCATTGTCGTTGCCGATCCCCGCCGGGTGCACGCGTTGCGAGGCGAGCAGGATACGCGGATTCTCGATGCCGCCTGCTGCCAATATGTAGGTCTGGGCCTTCACCTGCAGCTGGTGGCCGCGCAGGCTGGCCACCGCGAGCCCCTCGACATGGCGCCCCGCCGTGCCGGAGACGATTTCGCGTACGGTGGCATGGGTGACGACGGTTGCGTGGGGATGCCGCGCGAGATCCTTGCTGCGCGCAAAGGAGAAACGATCGCCCTGATTGTCGAAGGACCAGATCGGGGTCACCAACTCGTCGTTGGAGAAAGCGGGAAGAACATCCCGCAGGTCGGCGGAAGTCGGCGGCTGCAATCCGAACGACGCCCAGGCTTGCCGGTAATAAGGCTGGAGCTCAGCGTGGGAGAATGGCCAGCCGGAATGCGGGACCCAGGGCCGTCGCTCGAAATCGATGGGATCCAGTTCGGCGCATCGTCCGCCCCAGATCGCGGTCGTCCCGCCGAAGAAGCGCAGCCGCGCATGATCCAGGTCGTAATAATCCTGGCCGACATTCTCGCCGACATTCAGATCGGCCGTGGCCTTTTCGTAATCCAGCCCCCCGCTTTCCAGCAGGACGACGGACAGGCCGCCATCGAGGAGCCGGCGCGCCATGGTCAGCCCCGCCGCGCCCGCGCCGATGATGGCCACATCGGCAGAAAGGCGCTCGGGCCCGCCAAGATCCAGGTCAATCAACATGCTAGTGGGTCAATCGCCGCATGCCGGTGGGCGGCAACTGCCGGCATGCCGTATCAGGAGCGCGCGCAACGCCGCCCGCCGGGACAGGCCCGGCCGCATCAACAAGGTTGCCCCGCGTCATGACCCACATACGCGTTGCGCTCAGGCTTTATTCCCTCGGCCCGATCAGATTTTACACGATGGGATGAAGGGGCCGGCGCGAGGCTATAGGATTGGGTCGTCCCGGCGGATCACGTCATCCTCTTCGTCCCGCTCGAGCGCGTCCACATCCTCGCCAATGCCCTGCAGCGCATCGCGATGGCGATCGCTGGACTGCGCCTCGATATAGACGCGGCGCACCTCGGCAAATTCCTGGCGAATTCCGTCCTCGACGTCGGAGACGATGCGTTCGACCGTTCCGGCCAGCGTGTCGTCGACGAAATCCGCCGACACGAGCACCAGCACCTCCGACGGACCGAAATGCATGGTGCGGACTTCGTTGACCTGCTCGATCGGCTTCACCCGGGCAAGGATTTCGCGAAGCCGGTCCTCAATGGCCGGATCGGCCGCCTGCCCTGTCATCAGCACGTAGCACCGCCGCGCCAAGCTCAGCGCCGTTATCGCCAGGATCACACCGATGATGATCGAGGTCCAGCCGTCGAGCACCGGCATGTCCAGCAGCACGGCCAGCCCGATTCCGATCAATGCCGCGAACAAGCCCGCAAGCGCGGCCGTCTCCTCGTAGACCACCGCAAACACCGTCGGATCGCGGTGGCGGCGCAGGGTATCGCGCATGGACAGACCGCGGCGCCGTGCTTCCTGGCGGACGTGGCGCAGCGCCACCGTCAACGACGACCCTTCCAGCAGGATCGCCACCAGCAGGATGACCACATTGACCCAGGCGCTGTGGATCGGCTCCGGATGCGCGACTTTCTCCGCGCCTTCGTAGATCGCCACGCCCGATCCCAAAGCGAATACCGCCATGGCAACGACGAAACCCCAGAAGTAGAGGCGCAAGCCATAGCCGAAAGGATGGGACGCATCCGCCGGCCGGCTGGCATCCTTCATGCCGAACAGCAGCAGCACCTGGTTGCCGGTATCGACCAGGCTGTGGATGCCCTCGGATGCCATGGCTGCGGATCCGGTGTAGGCGGCGCCGGCGAATTTCGCGATGGCAATCCCGGCGTTGGCGGCAAGCGCGGCAAATAGCGTGGCCTTAGAGGCATGTGCGGACATATCTGCCCCTATGGCCGCAATGGGATCGCCGCGCCAATCGCCAATTGGATGCGCTCCCGATACAAGCAGCCTCTATTGAACGTTGATCAATTCCTGCTATAGCGCCTGCGAGGTGCTGATCGCGCCGTGCCAAGGGAGCGATTGATGGAGGCCTATGTCACCGGCAGCGGGCAATGCCTGCCGGGCCCCCCCATTAGCAATGCGCAGATGGAAGCGCATATCGGCCATCTCTCGCCGCGTGCGCGACGCATGGGCCAGCTCATGCTCCGGCGCAACGGCATCCGCAGCCGCCATTATGCGATCGATGCCGAAGGGCGCAGCGACTGGACGGTCGCGAAGCTTGGGGCTGCGGCGATCGCGGATCTGCTGAGCCGCGCCAATCTGGATCCTGCCGCCATCGGCTTTCTCGCCACCGCGACGACGCAGAATGACCTGATGGTGCCCGGGCTTGCCAGCGGCGTGCAGGCGGAAAGCGGACTGCCGCCGTTGGAAGTTGCGAGCCTGCAGAGTGTCTGCGCCAGCTCGATGATGGCGATGAAATCGGCCGCCTTGCAAATTGCGGCGGGTGAACATCGCGCAGCGCTCGCGGTGGGGGCTGAATTTGCCAGCCGCTATTTTCGTTCCGGCCAGTATCGCGATACCGATACGTTGGCAGACGACATGACGCTGGCGAGCGACGCCGAATTCCTGCGTTGGACGCTGAGTGACGGCGCGGCGGCACTTCTGATCGAGGATCGGCCTTCGGCGCGCGGCCTCTCGCTCCGGATCGACTGGGTGTCCCAGCGCTCCTTCGCCGATCGGTTCGCGCCCTGCATGACCGGCGGGGCGATCCGCGGCGCTGACGGTTCGATCACGCCCTGGAGCATGGTGGGGGACATCCACGCGGCGGCCCGGGCCGGCGCCTTCCAATTGCGCCAGGATGTCGACGCGCTCCATCGCATGCTGCCGGTCTGGCTGGCGGAATTGATGCGGCTGATCGATGAAGGACGGGTGGTGCCCGAAGAGGTCGATTGGTTCCTCTGCCATTTTTCGGCGCATGCGCTGCGCGAGGAAATGACGCGGCTCGCCACGCGCGCCGGCTGTATGATCCCGGCCGAGCGCTGGTTCACCAACCTGTACGACAAAGGCAATGTCGGCGCGGCATCGCCTTTCTTGATGATCGACGATCTGTTGCGTTCCGCTGCGTTGACGCCAGGCCAGCGCGTCCTGTGTGCCGTGCCGGAAAGCGGACAATGCATCATGGCCTATGCCATGCTGACCGTCGTGGGAGAAAGGCGATGAGCGTCCATGTCGAAGCCGCCCATCGCGGATTGGCGCGTGTGTGGATCGATTTCGAAAGCGGTCTGGCGCAGGTGCCGATCATCGCCCGCTTGCTGTCCGGCCGATTGCGCATCGAGGATTATCGCAGCCTGTTGTTCAATCTGCGCCAGCAAGTGGTCGATGGGGGACGCTGGATCAGCCGCGCCGCGTCCAACCTGTCCCAGGAAGACTTGCGGTCGCTGTTCATCCGCCACGCCGCCGCGGAACATCGCGATTATCGCCTGCTGGAGGATAATTATGTCGCCGTCGGGGGCGACCGATCAACGATCCGTGGCGGGACCAAGAATATCGGATCGGAAGCCCTGTCGGCCTTCATGTTCCACGCCGCTTCGCAGAACGAGCCGGTTGGCCTGCTCGGCGCCATGTTCGTGATCGAAGGACTCGGCAACCGGCTGGCGGGCCCGTGGGCGGACGCCATCCGGACGCAGCTGAATCTCGCGGAAGATGCCGTCAGTTTTCTCGCTTATCATGGCGCGAATGACGAGGACCATCTTGCGATGTTCGATGACGCGCTGGCGCTGGCCGTGACGGATGCGGCGACGGCGTCCAGCATCGTGCGCCACGCCAAGGTCGTGGCACGATTATACCGGCTGCAGCTGGAGGAGCTGGACAATGTCTAAAGATCTCCGGCTGGAAGATTGGGATCGCAGCGATCCGGATCCGTGGCTGGCGCTGATGATGGATCGGTCGCTGCCGATCGACCCAGAGGCCAAACGCGCGTTGCTGCGCGACCAGCGTTCCCGCAGCCGCCAATTCCTGCTGCCGTTCGCGCGGCCGATCGCGCGGCTTTCGATTATCGGCGCGCAATTGCTGCACACGATCAGTCCCAATTGGCCGCATGCCCCTAAATTGCTCCACCGGACGATCGCCTATGGCATGCGGCATTTCCTGACGCCCGACGCCAATCGGCTGATCCTGCGGCATTTCCACCTCGGCTCGCAAATCCTGCGTTTCATTGCCGATAACGCCACTCCCGGATTTCAGCCCGAATTGTGGCCGATGCGCCCGCGCCGGATTGACGACGTTCGGGACGACCTGTTCCTGCGCCACGACCTCAACATCTACAATTTCCTGATCGCCTTGAACGCCGAACTGGATCGGCGCGGCGGATCGATCGGCCGGGTGGAGGCGCTTAATTTCTCGGCGATCGAGGACGAGATAGCGCTGGATCCGCTTCCTTCAGGCCGCTTCAACGTGATCGATCTGCAGACGGCGATCGAACTTTACACGCCGGCCTACGCCCTGCTGCTGACCGATCGCGATTTCTGGCGCGCCACCAATTCGCTTCAGCTGGACGAGACGATCGGTCTGTATGTTGCCCGCCTGACGGGGGAGGAAAAGCATTTGGCTTTGGTGGTCAATGGCCACCCCATGGTGCCGCACTCGACGCTGCGGGCAGGCTTTCGCCTGGTGCTGCATGGGCTGTCGACCGAATTGCTGCACGGCTTCCTGCGCGAGTTGAAAGCCAGGCATGCGCAACCGCCCGTCGCATCCGGATGAGATACGCCGCGCCGTCCCGCCCAGCAAGCCTGGGCAATCTTACCTTCCTTTCGGAGACGCAGATGATGAAGTTCCGCCTGGCTGCGACGATAGCCGCGATCGCAGCGGCCTTCCCGGCCGGCGCGCAGACCCGCGCGCAGGTGGATGCTGCTTATTCGCCGGCATTCGACAGCTGCATGAAATCCGGCGATGCGGCGCAGGGCGTGACAGCCGCCATGATGGATTGCCACGGCCAGGAGAACAGGCTTCAGGACGAGCGCCTCAATCGCGCATACCGCACGGCCATGGCCCCTTTGCAGCCAGCCCAGAAGACAGCCTTGCGCGCCTCGCAGCGCCTGTGGCTGGGCCAGCGCCGCAAACGGTGTCAGGACGCTGCCGATGCGGCGGGTGGCGGCTCGGCGTCAGGCCTGATCTACAGCAGCTGCTTCCTGGACGAGACGGTCAAGCGCAAGATCTGGCTGCAGCACTATCAGCCGAAAGGCTGATCGGTCATCAGGGCGCAGGCTTGTCCTCCATTGGCGCATAACCTTCCAGCGCATAGCCCTGCGTACTCGTGCCGCGCAGGTGCTTGCCGGCGCATTCATAGCGCCGCTGATCATAGCTGTACGTGGTGCGGATCTGATGGGCGTCGGGCACGGGTACGCGAAACTGCCATCCTTCCTCGACCGCATATTCGGCATGCGTTGCATCGATCGGGATCACGCCCTTCGTGGAGATCAGGGTCTGACGTTCGCCGCCGTTTGCGGCAATGGGTTTCGGGTCTGCCTTGGCGATATCCTGATGCCATATCGCCTCCAATGCTGCTCGGCAGGCAGCGAAGCTTGCCAGGTTGCGATCCTCGAGCGGGAGGGGCGGCATTTGTCCACTCGCGGTCGCGGCGGATGCAACGGATGTTGCAACCCCTATTGCCAGCAGTCCATTGCGGGTAAGGAACGCCACAAGCTCTCTCCTTCGTTGCAGGAGTAGCTTACGAGTGAGCGGCGTTCAATTGTTGAAATCGACGCGGTCCAAATTCCTGCTATGATATTGTAATGGGCAGAAGATCCGATCACTCCCGGCCGGAGATCGAGCGCATGCTGGTGGTCGAGGGCCACAAGCATCTCGCCGAGGTCGGCTTTGCGCGCTTTTCCGCGCGGGAGGTTGCGAAACGGATCGGCTATTCGATCGGTACTCTCTACAATGTGTTCGGCACCTATGACCGCTTTCTGGTGGCGCTGAACACGCGCACCTTCCAGCTATGGGCCAAGGATCTGCGCACCGCGTTGGATGCCTGCGAAGGCGATCGGATCCGCTGCCTGGTCGAAAGCTATTTCCGCTTTGCCCATGCCAATCGTAATCTGTGGCTCGCTATTTACGACCACCATCTGCCGGCCGACTTCGTCATGCCGGAAGAGCATGATTGGCTGCGCAGCGAACTGACGCACATCGTGGTTCATGAAGTGACCGCGGTGCTGCCCGAGGCGGTGAAGCCGGACGCGCCCACGCTTACCCGGTCGCTGCTCGCCTCCGTTCACGGCCATTGCGTGTTTGATCTGAGCGGCAGTTTCGCCTTGATGGGTCAGGAAGAGCCGGTTGAGATGGCACTGGCGCGCGTGCGCGACACGCTCGCGATGGCAGGCGCGGCGGAGGCCTAAGCGTCCGCCGACGCGAGCGCCTTATTCAAACGGATCTCCGACCGGCTTGCCACCGACGAAAACCTGACGGCGTGGAACGGTGCGAATTTCGACGTCGCCGCGACCGACAGCATCCTTGGCCGGCCCGGTGAGGCTGGCATTTGCCGGCTCTTCGGCGCGCCATTCCTTGCCGTGCGCACGCCAGCGTTGCACGCGCTGGCCACTAAGGATCACCGCCTCGTCCCCGTCCGGCTGTAGCAGCACAACGCACGTGTCGTAGCTGAAACAGGCGTCATAATCGGGCAGATGCGCCTGGAGGTCCGTCGGCACTTTGGTACCGCGCGGCAGTACGACCAGGTTCTTGAGGTCGACCCGGCGCGGCTCGGCAAAAGAGACCCAGCGCTCCTTTTTTTGAAGAGCGGCCTTTGCCGCATCGCGGATGGCGGGGGTGGAGCCGTGCTGGGCCAGATTCTGCAGGATCGCCACGCCGGCGGGACCATAGTCGAACCGCATCGCCTTCCAGTCAAAATCTTCCACCGTCACGACACCGCGTGCCAGGCGGCCCGCCTGATCGTTTGCCGACAGCCGTCCGAAGGCCGCCAGCGGCGTCGAGAGCAATAGCGCCAGCGTACAGACCCCAAGCGCGAGCCGCACATTCGCGTCGCGTAGGCCGGCTGCCAATCCGGCCCGCCGTCGTACCAACACCACCGCATAGGCCAGGGCATAGGCGCAGGCGAGCGCGGTGAAGGTCAGCGCCCAGAGCCGGTCCGGGGTGAGCCCATGCTGATGGATCCGCAGGCCGGTCGACACGGCGGCGATCAGGCCGAGCGGCAGCATCGCGCCGCTCAGGATCATCACGCTCACCCGCAGGACCATAGGGCGGGGATCATGTTCCGGCACGTCGCCGATCACCGCATTGGCGAGGATCAACGCGCCGGCGATGCAGGAGAGCAGGATCGGTGTGGTCGCGCGGGTTGCCTGCCACAATGGGGCGAGGCCGGTGAAGGGCAGAGCGACCAGAAACAGGAGCAGACCGGTCGCCAAGACAGGTGCCAATACCGCCAGGATGGTCATGACGACACGCTGCAAGAGGCTCATCATCGCGACACGATCGCGCAGCAAACCGATACCGGCGCCAAATGCTGCCCCCGTCAATGCCCAGATCACTGGGTCGCGGCCAAGCAGCTTGCGCAGGAAGCCCAGGCCGATCAGGCCGAACAACTCGCCCAACAGCAAGGCAAGTGCCCATACGACGGCCACGAAAAGCCAGCCACCAAACCAGAGCACTACGCCGGTCCAGGCATGGCGATGGACATCGGCATAGGGCCAGCGTGGCGAGCCACCATGCCAGCTTTGAAACAGGGGAATGGCGATGCCCGCGGCTAGCACGGCACACAGCATCCGCCAGGGGTCGGACGAATAAAGCGGCGTGGCGGGGATGTTCCACCAGACGATCAGCGCCAGGATCGCGCCAACGAGCGCGGCAAAGCAAAGCGAGCGGGCGATCGCCTGCCGTTGCACCACGAAGGCTGCGACCAGCCCTGTGACGGCGAGGAAGGTCGCGATCGCATAATAGGCGTCGCGCATGGCGCCGGCCGGCCCGGCTCGATCCAGCAGGAACTGGATGGTCAAGCCGATCACCCCGCCTGCAAGGCACAGCGCCCAGCTGCGCTGGGGCCATTCTTCGCCGCGATCCAAATCGCTTGGCGATATTTCGGTCATCGTCTCTCTCCACTCGAGCCAGCAGAGTAACAATAAATTGAACGCCGTCTATATTTTTATTGAACAGTGGATGGGTGGGTGATAGCGGCGTTGCAGCGACACGATCGAACGGCGGGAGAATGAAGATGGTGCGTTTTGCCTGGATGGCGCTTGCCACCATGCTGCTGGCCACTCATGCTGCGGCCGAGGTGCATGGCGAGGACCACCCGCTCCTGCCGCGCTATGACGGTGCCGAGATCAAGGACTATCGCGCCCCTTCGCTTGATGAGGTGACGATCCCGGTCGCCCGCATTGGCGATGCCGACGCCACCACCGGCGTCCGTCGCATGGAAGGGACTGTCACGCATATCGATTATGCCGTCACGCCTGCGACGGCGACGCTGCAGATCGGCCGTTACTATGAGACGCTTCTGCAAAGCGCGGGCTTCCGCTTCGTCTTCACTTGTGCCGGCGAACAGGCGTGCGGCGGCGACATGGGCAAGCTCATCTTCAATTCGGGCAAGGTTGCGCCGACCGGATTTGCCGATGGCCTATTCGGCGATCGTATGCGGGTGATCGTTGCACAACGCGGCGCCACCTGGGTGCTGCTGCACATCTACGAAGGTCCTGACCGTTCGACCATCTACGAAGTCGTGGTGGACGGCGCGACGGGGTGATCTGCGGATCGCGCAACACATTCCATGATCGGTGGGGAGATCAAAGGGTGATGTCCTTTCGCATGCTGACCATGACATCGCAGCCTGCCTGGGCCACGGTGGCCTACCCCCCTATCGGCTGGATCGAGGGCGCCATCGCCACGCTGCGCACCCAGGCGACCAAAAGCTATGCGCGGCCGGATATCCGTAACGGGACGCTGGTGGACCTCGATGGACGGCCATCGAGCGTCTCGACGGAGCCGTCGCGTGCTTGGTTCCAAGTCGCTTGCGATGTTGGCGGGGCGAACTGCGCTGGCCCGCACTTGCTAGCTCATGGCGTACGGACTCATTGATCGCGATGCCTGTTCCGCTGATATCGCTCCTCCTCGCGCTGGCCTCTGCAACGCCGGAAGGCAGCAAGGCGGCGGGGTCGTTTGATCGCTGCCTGAAGCAAGCCTCCTCCATGCTGGAAGATGCTGCCTGTTATTCGACGGAACAGGAACGGCTGGAGAAAGAGCAGCAATTGCTTCTCCAGGGTCTTGCCGCGCGCCTGCGTCGGCCTGGCCTTGCCGTCACCGATTATCCTCCCGCGATAAAGTTGCTGGCCAGGGCGCAGGCGGCCTGGACCGACTATCGCGATGCCGATTGCGAGGTCATGGACCATGTGTTCGGCGCGGGAAATGCGGCGGGGTTGGCGGGCGCCACGTGCGTGATCGACCATGACACCAACCGCAATGCCGAGTTGCGGGCTCTGCTCCAGAAGGATCATGGCGAGGGTTGTCCACGCAATCCGCATGCATCCCACCCTGAGACGGTGGATTGCTTTCAGCAGGAGCGCGAACGGCTGGAGGTCGAGCAGGGAATCCTGCTGGAGCGCGTGACATCGCGTCTGAAGCAGCCGGGGCCACCCTCTACGGATTATGCAGCGGCCGCCGCCGCAATGGCACGGGCGCAGGTGGCGTGGACGACATATTTCGCCGCGGAGTGCGCCATCGACGATCACCTGCAGGTTCGGGTTGGATCCCCAGCGTCAAGCTTCGCGCGCTGTGTCGTTGACCGCTACCGCACCCGTAATGCCGTACTGCGTGCTTGGCTGGAGGATTATATCTCCGGTGCCTAAGCGATCCAGGCGACCTCTTCCTCACGCTGTAGGACTGTTGATCGCCACCGGCGTCAGCGCGTTCTTTCTCTCGTCCCCATCGATCGCGGTCGCATCGACGGAGAAGGCGCCGACGCCTGCGGACCTCGCGTCCTTGCAGCGGCAAGCCTTCAAGGCCGCGGCGGTGCAGGCGATGCGGGTGAATCGCTTGTCCAATATCGGCCGGCTATGTCACTTGTTATCACCAGAGCAGGATGCCGCCATTCGCCGCCATGCCCAAGCGATGGTGGATGATGAGCGTTCGCTGCTTGCGCCTGAGGATCGCGGGTTTGCGGAAGCCTATAGCGAAGGCTTGCAGGATGGCGCCTTCCGCGCGGCCGACCTGTTCGACCAAATCGGCGAGGAGAATTGCCGCCGCTTCGCCGCACCGGATGGGCCGTTGGAGAAGATCAAAACCTGGCAAGGGCGATAAGCGCCAGCTGGCCTCACCCTAAAAGCGTGATCGGAGTCCGATTGCATATTGAACATCGATCATTTTAGGGCTAATGCCAAACTGCGGCGTCGGGGAACGTCGTTCAGAAAAGGATCGTATCGTGCGCGTATCCGCTATCCTGCTGCCTCCATTCCTGCTCATCGCATCGGCAACCCACGCCGCGACACCGGCAGACCCGCAGTCGACCAATGCCGCGGCCGGGCCCAAAGTGCATGCCTCCAAATCGAAGGACGTCACCGATTGCGGAAAGACGTCTGGCGGGATCCGTTCTGTAGCTGGCCTGGCGGGCGGCGCATTGCTGGGTAACAAGGCCGCGCGGACACCAATGGGAATTTATGGCGGCGCTGCGGCCGGTAATGCGATCGGCGATGCGCTGGATCGTCAGGATCGCTGCGGCCCGAAGGCGACCATAGAGAACAATGCCGCCGACGGCGATGCGCCGAAAAAGAAGAAGATCAGTCTCAGGGGGATTCTGGGCCACTGATCGTCCTTCGTCGCGCAGCGGCGCGGCGGACAGGATCTTCCATTGATGATGGGGACTTTGTCGTGAAATCCAGAGCCATCCTGATCCCGATCCTTCTGTCTCTTCTGGTTGCGGCAGCGTGGATGTTCGGAACGCGATCAGCCTTTGCGCAGCAGCAGACGGTGTTCATCTGCAACGGGGTGGCCCAGGGCAGCCCCAATTGCGCGCCCCCTACGCCAGTATTGAAGCATTACATCCACGTGGATCGATCCTTTGGCGCGCTTGCCTATGATGAGGCCAAAGCCTTCTGGTACGGCAGCTATCAATATCCCTCGAAATCGTCGGCGCAGAAGGGCGTCATCGAAAATTGCGAGGCGAATGGCGGCACGGCGTGCAAGCTGATGCTATCCTATACCAACCAATGCGCGGCGGTGGCGCGAGCGGTCGATCACGGCGTGGCGATCAAGGGCAAGGATACGGTCAATACGGGCAGCACCCAGGAAGAGGCCGAGGCCAATGCCAGGAATTCCTGTGTCTCGGATTGGGGTGTCAAAGGTTGCGCGGTGGAATTGTCCAACTGCAGCCACCATAGTGTCACCCGCTGGAGCCAATGGGTTTACGAGTGACGGGGAAACAGCGATCACGCGTGGTTGACGCCGAGATTGAGCTGCCGTCCTAAAAACATGGGCTGATCTTCGCCCGGCGAAGCAACTTATACACTTTACCAGTGGCCAGCCCAATCCAGCTGTCGTACCGTATTATATCGGTGTGACAGCTGGGGAGTGACGGATGCGTGTCGTGCTAGCGCTAGGCGCGTGTTTCCTGATGATGGGCTCGCCCCTATCGGGTCGGGATTATCATCCACGCTTTCGACCGGAGGCGCTGAAAGGCCCGCCTGCCGGACCGGCCAACCAGGTGCTGGTACTAGGATCGACACACCTCTCTGCCGCGCCGTCTTCCTTCGCACCATCGATGCTCGAGCCGCTGCTCGTTCGACTGGCGGCGTGGCGCCCGACGGCGATCGCGACGGAGGATCTGTCCGGCCTGCAATGCGATGCTCTCCGCCGCTACCCATCCCGCTATGCTCAGACGGTCGAGGATTATTGCCCGGATGTCACGCGCGCTGGACTGGCAACCGGCCTGGACGTGCCTGCCGCCAATGCCGAGGCGGAGCGTCTCCTCGCCGCGTGGCCGGCAGCGCCCCTCGCTGGCGACCGCAGGCATCTCGCCGCCATCTTTCTCGCGGCGGGCGAACGCAATTCGGCGCTCGTCCAGTGGCTGCGGCTGCCCGCTGTCGAGCGCGGCGCCGGTGACGGCCTGACCGAAGAACTGGTCGCGATGCTGATCAAGCTCGCGACACGCCGTAACGAATCGTCGCTGATCGGCGCGACACTGGCCGCTCGGCTCGGATTGGAGCGCGTGTGGAGCGTGGACGATCATTCGGCCGACACGCCCGACAGCCCGGATCCCACCGAGCATAAGGCGGCCACCGACGCGATGACACGCATGTGGGACAATCCTGTCACCCGTGCCCGGCAGGTGGAGGATGCGCGGCTGGACGCCGGGCTGCAAAAGCCGGACGGGATTTTGACGATGTACCGCGCCATCAACCGGCCAGGCATCCCGATGATCGCCTACCGATCGGATTTCGGAGCGGCTCTCACGGAGCGCTCGTCGCAACACTTTGGCCGCCAATATCTCGGCTTCTGGGAGACCCGCAACCTACGCATGGTCGCGAACATACGCGACGTGCTGGGCCGCTATCCGGGCACGCGGATGCTCGCGATCGTCGGTGCGTCGCACAAAGGCTATTACGAAGCCTACCTCGACCAGATGCACGACGTGCGGCTGGTCGATCCCCTCACCGTCCTGAAATAATTGGACGGACGGCTGGCCTTCCCGATCAACGGGCCGCCACGTCCCCTCCACTGTTATAACGCAGCGAAACGGTGGCGGGACGTAGCCCAGGCGCGCTTGCCGTCAGTGTCGCAAGCGGATGTGCCTTGTCCAGCTTCACGATGATTTGCGCGTGACCGCTGAACAATTTGCGGTGCCAGCCGCCGGCAGGCGTGACGGTCTGCAGATAGGCGACATTCTTGCCGCCGATGCCGACATTTTCCAGGGCACTTAGCGCCGCCTCGACCCGGCCGGGTATGACGATTACCAGATCGATCGTGCCGCCGGCTTGCCCGTCCAGCGGGACCGCCCAGCCAGTGCCGTCACGCCGTGCCGATGCGGTCAGATCGACGCCATTCACAATCAGGCGCTGGCCGTCCACGAGATGGGGCAGGAATAATGTGCGACGCCCCGGTCCACCTTCGCCGGGCTGGGCCAGCCGTCCGCGCAGCGCGAACGCCTGCGGCGTCGCCGGGCCAGTGCCGGGCGCGTACCAGCGGAACGGATCGCGCCAGCTGAGCGTGGCCGCGTCCGGCATCGTCGTGGCGCCAGCGGGAAGATCCGCAATCTGCCAATTGTCGAAGCTCTGGATTGCATAGGCATCGATGAAGCGATCGGCCTCATGGCTGCCCGGGTCGCCATTGCCGACGCCCAGGATTTCCGCATCATTCGTCGAGAAGTGCACATCGTCCGCAGCGATGGGGACGATCCGGCCCGTTGCGTCGCGTGCCGTAACGTCGACAACGGCGATATTGCCCTTGCCCGCAGGCGTGTCCGGGCGATCCACCGACAATGACAGGGCACGCGCCGCACCGGTGGTGACAACCTCATCGGCCGAGACGCGCTTGCCGGCGCGGTAGCTGATCGCGATCAGCTTGCCTGGGGCATAAGGCACCTGCCATTCGGCATGGCCGTTGGCCGGAATGGCGCGGCGGCCGAGACTGTGCCCGTTCAGCGTCAATTCCGCCGCATCGGCATTGGCATAGACCCAGATTGGGATCGGCTGGCCTTCCCGGCCGGCCCAGTTCCAGTGGCCGACAATGTGCGTCATCGGCGCATCGGTCCACTGGCTCTTCAGATACCAGGCACTGTCCTTGAACAGGCCGGTCGTATCGAGCATCCCGAATTGCGAGCTGATGGCGGGCCAATCGAACGGCGTGGTCTCGCCCCGATAGTCGAAGCCCGTCCAGACGAACATGCCCGCCATCCAGGGCCGTTCCACAACAGCCCGCCAGCCCTGTTCGATGCTGCTCGATCCGGTCGGGCGTTGCGGCTTGTCATAGGCGGCGAGGTGAACATTGCCGCGATCGTCAAAATAGATGCCGCGCGTGGCGAAGGTCGATCCTTCTTCCGTCATCGCGATCGGCGTGCGCGGATAGTCGCGATGATAGGCATCGACATCATGCTGCGAGCGATAGTTGAAGCCGGCCACCTGCGTCGTCGTCGAAATGCCCTTGCCGTCATTGCCGGCGGTCGCGGCGGTCGCGGGACGGCTGTCGTCCAGATCGTGCACGCGTTCCTGCATCAATTTGGTCAGGCGGGCGCCGATTTCCCTGCCCTCGATACCCCATTCCTCGTTACCGACGGACCACAGGATGACCGACGGATGATTGCGGTCGCGCAGGATCATCCGATCGAGCTGATCGCGTATCTCTGGTGTGGTGCCCATCATGCGATGCTCGTCGATCACCAGCATGCCCAGCCGATCCGCCGCGTCCAACATCTCTGGCGTCGGCGGGTTGTGCGAGGCCCGATAGGCATTGCTGCCCATCGCCTTCAGCCGTTCGAGCCGATAGACCTGCATTTCGTCAGGAAGCGCCACACCGATACCGGCATGGTCCTGATGGTTGTTGGTCCCTTTCAGCTTGATGTTGCGGCCATTCAGCCAGAAGCCGGTATCGGCATCCCACCGGATCGAACGCACGCCGAAAGCGGTGACATAGCGATCGCGGATCTGGCCTCCCTCGCGCACCGTGGTGACGAGCTGGTGGAGGCGGGGCTGCTCAAGCGACCACAAGGCGACATTCTTGAGGTCGATCGTTGCCGAGACATCCGTCGCGCCACGCGCCGCGATGGTCCGCGAATCCGTCGCCACCAGCGCCAGACGCTTGCCGTCCGGCGACAGGATCTCCTGGTCGATCACGACATCATGCGGCTGGCCGTCATCATTGACGATGGTCGCGCGCGCGGTGACCTTTGCATCCGCACCATCGATCTCCGAGGTGACGAACGTGCCCCAATGGCCGACATGCAACGGCGCCGTTTTGGTCAGCCAGACATGACGATAGATGCCGGCGCCTTCGTAGAACCAGCCTTCGAAGGTTGACGTGTCGGCGCGGACGACCAGCACATTGGGTCCGCTATAATTGACATAGTCGGTCAAATCGTAGCGGACGCCGGAATAGCCGCTATGGTCCTCGCCGATATAATGGCCGTTGAACCAGACGACGGCGTCGCGAAATACGCCGTCAAACTCGACCGCGATCCGACGCCCGCGATCCTGTTCGGGGATGTCGATCGTCTTGCGATACCAGCCGATATTATGGTGCGGGAAGCCGGGGCCGATCGCGCGCGAGCCATGGTTGGTTTCGGCCTTCGGGTCAAACGGAACCTCGACGCCCCAATCATGCGGCACGTCGATCCGGCGCCATGCGCGGTCATCGAATTTGGGACTTGCCGGGCCATCGCCATAGCCCGCTTTGGCGAAGAAGAAGGGCGCGGTGCCATAGCCGAAGTCCCGGATCGGATCATGGGCATCGCCAAGCGCGAACCGCCAATCATCGTCGATCCGGATCCGTTCGCGTGGCGCCGTGGATATCGACGATACCGCCGCTATCGGGGCGGCGGCGGTTCGCGTGGCCGTTACGAAAACGACCGCCGCTGCGCTCGCTGCGAGCGCCATCCGCATGCGCATCATGGGTGCAACCTTACCATCACGACGCCGTGGGGCGGGACGGTCGAAGAAAAGCGCGCGGATGTGCGGCCCAGATCCTTGTGTGCCCACAGATCGCGCACCTGCATGCCCAGCGATGCGGGCAAGCCCAACGTCACCCAATCCGCCGTGATGGTGCTTGGCGTGTCGTCGCGGTTCCACAGCAATACCGCACGACCGCCATCGGCGAGCGGCTTGCTCCACACTTCCTGCTTGCCTTCGCGCCAGACGCGATGGCCCTGGCGGCCCAGCCTATCCTGATCCACCGCAATGACATCGCGGTTCAACAATATGTCGCGCGTCTGCGGCGTCATGTTGGCAACGTCATTGCCGGCGATCAGCGGGGCCGCCATCATCGCCCACAGCGAGAAGTGCGCGCGATATTCGGTGTCGGTCAGGCCGCCATTGCCGACCTCCAGCATATCCGGATCGTTCCAGTGGCCCGGTCCGGCATAGGGCCATAGCGGCTCGTTCATGTCGACGATGGACGCGACGCCCCAGCTATGCCTGTGCTTGCCTTCCCATTTGTCGGTGATGTCGCCGGTCGTGCGCCACATATTGCCGATCTTCGACGCCCACAGCCACGGCTTCGAATTGCCCCATTCGCACATCGAGAAGAGAATCGGCCGGCCGCTGGCGCGCAGCGCGTCTGCCATCAGCGCATAGGCTTCTTCGGCATTGCGGGTGCCCGTCGAGCACCAATCATATTTCAGATAATCGACGCCCCAACGCGCATATTGGGCGGCGTCCTGATATTCGTGGCCCTGGCTGCCGGGCCGGCCGCCGCAGGTCTTGCTACCGGCATCCGAGTAGATGCCGAACTTCAGCCCCTTGGAATGCACATAATCCGAAAGGGCACGGATGCCCGACGGAAAGCGAGTACGATCCTCGGTGATGAAGCCGTTGGCATCACGTTTACCGTGCCAGCAATCGTCGATGACAACATATTCGTAACCCGCATCCTTCATCCCATTGCTGGCCATGGCATCAGCCGTCGCGCGGATCGTACGCTCATCGACCTTGCAGCCGAACTTGTTCCAGCTGTTCCAGCCCATCGGCGGCAGTTGGGCAAGGCCGTTCGCCTGGCGATTGGGATCCTGGCTCGCCGGCAATGTATTGGGATCGGGATCCAGCACCTCCTGCGCATAAGCCGAGCCCGTAAGGTGGAGGAGGAGCGCAAATATCCACGCTGCCCGAACGCGCAAAAACCGCTGCAACACCATCCATTCTCCCTGGCCGAGCCGGTTCTGCTTACCCGATCATGGGCTGCAGTGTGCCTGATCCCGTGGCGGCCGAACGCTTTGCAGATAAATCATACAAATGCAACGCGGCCCGGCCTTGTTTTACCGGTCAATCAGGTTCTTCGCCGCGATGCTGCGCGAATTTCCAAGTCAGAATGAATGGGATCAGCCGATCGGATCCGACCATCGCCTATCTGTTCATCGCTCCTCGACTGTGACTATTATCGTGCATGAGTCGGTCGCTGCTTTTCACGCAACCGGATGGCGACACCGTGGAGCTCGGCCGTAACCTTACCTACGGAATGCTGGAAAAACTGGGCCGCGCCATCGTCACCGGCGCCTATGACGCACAAACATTCCCCACCGAGGCGCAACTCGCCGTCCAGCACGGTGTCAGTCGTTCGGTGACCCGCGAAGCCGTGAAGATGTTGACGGCAAAGGGACTGCTTACTGCACGGCCGCGTATCGGAACGGTGGTGCAGCCAACGCCGGCCTGGAACCTGTTCGATGCGGATGTTCTGCGCTGGCTACTGGAACGGGAATCCTCCGTCGATCTGTTGCGTCAGTTCAGCCAGTTACGTCTTGCGATCGAGCCGGAGGCGGCGGCGCTTGCCGCGCGCTTTGCCAGGGACGCGGACTTGCGCAGCATCACGGCAGGCCTGGAGCGGATGGAAGCCGCCGAACAGGGATCCGACGATACGCTGGATGCGGACATCGCGTTTCACGTGGCGATCCTGCGCGCCACGCAGAACCGCTTCTACGCGCAGTTTCGGGACGTGGTCGCCACAGCGTTGCAGACATCCATTCGGTTCACCAACCGCATCCGCGGGCGTAACGCCAGCCTGCCTGATCATGCGCAGGTGCGCGACGCGATCGTCGCCGGCGATGCCGAACTGGCACGGCGGACAATGCGTCGGCTGATCACCGACGTTCTGGATACGGTTGAACATCCACAATCGGCGCGCCACCCGGACGCCGTCTGACCAGAAGCAGCTTAGACGTGGATGGGCGAACCGTTGGTGTAGTGCGCCAGAAAATCGGAGTGCGCAGGGAGAGGCTCCACGGCGCGGGCCAGTGCAGCGCGCAACGCGGTCATCTGCTGCCGCAAGGCGTCGACCGGGATCGCATCCGCGAGCGGATCGTGGCCGGCCGGCATGATCGCCTGTCCGATCAGCACCGCCAGCCAACTGTCCTGTGAAAAGAGGTCGTCCGCATCGCGCAGGATACGCCCCTTCGATCGAAACAGATCGATCTTGCGCGCCAGCGTGTCCGGAACCGCCATGGTGCGACACTGCTGCCAGAAGGGCGTATCGGTCCGTTCCGTTGCCTTATAGTGAAGGATCAGAAAGTCGCGAATGGCTTCATATTCGCGCGCCGTCTGCTGGTTGAACGCATCCCGATCGGGCGCCGCAAACTGCATGTCCGGGAAGAAGGTCATCAGCCGTGCAATGCCGGTATGAACCAGATGGATGCTGGTGGATTCCAGCGGCTCCAGAAAACCGGCGCTTAGTCCGATCGCGACGACGTTTTGACACCAGGCCCTGCGGCGGCGGCCGGCGCGAAAGCTCAGCCGGCGTGGTTCCCCGCAGGCGGGTGTCTCCAGCGTCGCAATCAATCGCGCCTGTGCGGCATCGTCGTCGATGTGCGCGCTGCTGTAGACATAGCCGTTCCCGGTGCGATGCTGCAGCGGAATGCGCCACCGCCAGCCCGCAGCATCGGCGATCGCCCGCGTGAAAGGCGGCAGCGGATCCAAGACAGCGCTGGGAATGGCGATAGCGCGATCGCAGGGCAGCCACGCGCTCCAATCCTCGAACGGCTCCGCCAATGCTTCGCCGAGGAGGAGGGCGCGAAAGCCGCTACAGTCGATAAAGAGGTCGCCCTCGATCGCGCTGCCATCGGCCAGCGTCACCGATCGAACGAGGCCCTTCTCTCCATCGCGGCCCACCGATTGGACGGTGCCTTCATGCCGGATCACACCCTGCCGCTCGCTCCAGCCGCGCAAATAGCGGGCGTAGAGCGCGGCATCGAAGTGGAAGGCATAGTTCAGCGTCGACAGCGGATGATTTCCATTGCTCTCCGGCAGGCTGAACCGCCCGCGCCCCGCCGCAAGCGCCGAAATGCTGTAGGCGGCGAGATCGTCCTCGGACGTCGCCAGGCCATCGTGGATCAGCTTCAACCATAATTGGTGGAAACGCACATTCTGCGTGTCGCGCCCATGCGTACCGAAGGGATGCAGATAGTGGTGGCCGACGCGGAGCCAATTGACAAATTCGATACCCATTTTGAAGCTGCCCTGCGTCGCGCGCAGAAAGTCGCGCTCGTCAATGCCGAGCAGCGCGTTGAAGTCGCGTATCGCCGGGATCGTCGCCTCGCCGACGCCGATCGTCCCGATCGCGTCCGATTCGATCAACTGGATCGAAACCCGTCCGCCACCCAGCAGGCGCGCCATCATCGCGGCCGCCATCCATCCAGCCGTGCCGCCGCCGACGATAACGATGTTGCGGATGGGATCAGCCATGGTCAGCGCGCCGGAAAGCGCATGCCGGGGCGGATGATCTGGTCCACCAGCGCGCGATGGGACGGCAACAACCGGGCGGCATTGGCCTGCTGCTGGCGCACGTCCGCGAAGACGCGCTGTGCATCCTCGAAATACCGGTACGAACTGGCCTGTGCGCTCAGATCGGTATGATAGCCCATCCCATAGAGGACATATTGCCAATTGGCGGCGGTAAAGACGTCGTGGTTCAAGTCGACGTCGATAAAATCGGGTGCGCGATGCCGCCAGCGGTCGAGCCGATCCTGCAACGCATCGGATCGCGTCGATCGGTCGGTATTGTCGCGCCAGAACGCCGTGTCGCGCCGATCGCTCAGGCAATAATGCAGCTTGATGAAATCGACCACATTATCGTAGCGCTTCGTCATCATCCGGTTGAACTGGCGCGCGCCGATATCGAAAGCGCCTTCCCACGGAAACAGATTGGCCAAGTAAAGCGCCGCGATCTCGGCGAAGCCGATTCCGGTGGCTTCGAGCGGTTCGATAAAGCCGGCAGCCAGTCCGATCGCGACACAATTTCCGTGCCATTGCTGTTGGCGATAGCCTGCTTCGAACCTCAGCCGGCGCGGCTCCAGATCCTTCGCGCCGTCGCCCAGATAAGCACGCAATTGACCCACAGCTTCGTCATCGCTGACATGATCGGCGGAATAGACATAGCCGGTGCCGCGGCGTTCGTGCAGGCCGATATCCCAGATCCATCCGCCCTCCTGTGCCGCGGCGAACGTCTGGGATGGGATCGCCGCATGGGGGCGATCATACGGAATCTGGATGGCGGCGGCGCGGTTTACGAACAGCTCGCTTCGCCGCGAGTGGAAAGGTCGGCCCAGCGCCTCGCCGATCAGCTGCGCGCGAAAACCGGTGCAATCGATATAGAAGTCGCCCGTGACGATACCGGACGCGTCGCACTGGAGATGCGCGATATGGCCGTTCTCGGCGAGCGCAACACCGCGCACCTTATCCTGCACATGCCGCACGCCTAGGCCGATCGCGGTGGAACGCAACAAATGCGCCAGGCGAACCGCATCGAAATGATAGGCATAAGCCAAGGGGCCGACATAGTCGGGATGCGAGATCAGCTTCGGCGCCAGGCACCCGTCCGCCGCAGGCTTCTGTACCGTGTTGACGGCTGCCCACGGTGTATCTCCGGCAGCGCCGAGCAACCAATAGGGTAGCAGGTCTAACCCGTCATGATCGGCGCTGATCTGAAACGGATGGAAGTAATGGTGATCCGGCTCGCCTGCGGGCGCGGTGCGCCAGCCAGTGAAGCGAATGCCCTGCTTGAACGTCGCGCTGCAGGTGCGGATGAGCTCGGCTTCGTCGATGCCGATGGTTTGCAGCGTCTTGCGGATGCTGGGGAAGGTGCCTTCGCCAACGCCGATGATGCCGATGTCGGGAGACTCGATGACGGTGATGGTGACCCCGCCGGGCGCACCCGCATTCAAGCGCTTGGCGAGGTAGGCGGCAGTGATCCACCCGGCCGTTCCGCCCCCGACGATGATCACATTGCGGATCATGCCCATCCTTCCCTCACAGCAACGGCCGCGCCATCCGCAAGGATCGCGAAGCCGTGCTGTGGGCCCGGTCGGGTGATGCGATCAAGCAGCGTTCCTTCATCGCTGCCACGATCAGAAGCTGAGGTTGATGCCCCCTTCATAGCGCGTATCCGACACGAACCAGCTGCGGACCAGGTTCGAACCGCCGGGGTAGCCGCCCATTAAGGTCTTCGTCTTGGCGTTGGTCAGGTTGGTGCCCTGCACATAGGCCTTCAGATGCTCGTTGATGGTGATGGTAATGCCGCCGTCGAGCTGGCCATAGGAGGCGCCATAGACCGGCAGCAGCGCGTTGATCGTCTGCTGCGAACCATCTGCTGCGACGCGCAGATAGGTCGGATTGGTGCCGTTGCCGTTGGTCGTCTGCAGATATTTGCTGCGCCACGAATAAGCGAGACGGAAGGAGATCGGCTCCTTCTCATACAGCAACTGCACATTGTAATTATGCTTCGAGAGCCCGACGATCGGCAGGCCGCCGATCAGTTCGCCATTGATGTCGCGCGCCAGCGCGCTGGGCGACTTGCTGTCGATATAGGTGTAGTTCGCTTCGATGCCGATCCCGTCGAACGGCGCGGGCAACCCATCAAAGAATTTGCGTCCGCCAATCTCGGCACCTGTCAGCTTCGATACCTGGGTCGCGTTATAAACTTCGTTGGCGTTGATCAGGCCGGTGGCATTAACCGTGCTGCCATCGGGACGGGTGAAGGTCTGCGAATAGGGACGCAGGGTGTTGCCGTACAGGATCAGGTCCTTCAGCCTTTTGTGGAACAGGCCGACATGCGCGTTGAAGCTGTTACCCTGATAATATTCCGCACTCAGATCGAAGTTGAGCGCCATCGTCGGCTTCAGATCCGGGTTACCACGTTCTGCCGTGAAGCCGTTGAAGATGGGCGCATAGCTGTTGGTGCCATTATTATTGGCGTTGGTGGCGGTGTTGATGCCGATTGTGCGCGTGACGCGCGTGGAGACGAAGTCCGGCATCGACATGGTGCGCGTCACCGCGACGCGCAGCGCCAGCTGATCGGTCGGTCGTACGTTGAGATTGAACGACGGCAGGAAGCGCGTGTAGTTATTGCTGGCGGCGCGCACCTCTGAGGAGCTGAAAGCGGCAATGGCGTTGCCGCCGCCGGCGGCCAGATCCGCATTGGCGTCCGCCTGGGAATAATAGAATTGCGGGAAATTCAGCACCTCATTGCCGGTGCCGTTCACGTTGATCCGCACAACGCGCAAGCCGATATTACCGTCGAACCGTACATCGGAGCCGCCGCCAAAGCGTGCCTGCACATAGGCCGCCTTGTTCTTCACCCGGGTGAAGAATTCGCCGTAACGATTTTGCTGGCCGACCGGATTGGGGCCGTTCGGATTGACGCTGGTGTCATAGCCATAGGTCTGTTGCAGATAGACCGGGTCGAACGTCCCGATCGTGCCGAAGCTGGGGATGAAGAGCGCAACGGGCGCGCCGATATCGTTCTTGAAGAAGTTGCTGAACCCTTCGAACTGCGAATCCCCCGGACCGCCGTCGGCCAATGTCCGCTGCGGCGATCCATTCCAGTCGCGGCCCAGCGCCGACCAATAGGTGCCGATCTGATTGTCGCGTTCGCGCCGGTTGGCATAGCGTGCGCCGACCTGAAGCTGGCGGATGAAGCCATCGCCGACCGTCCAGGTCAGATCCAGGTTGGCAGCGGTCGACCGCGCGCGATTGCGATCCGGCGCGAACGAGAAGCTCGTCCACTGATAGCTGGAACGGTCGCTCAGATCGTTGGTCGGTACGAGCGAGAAGTTCGGCAAGCCCCCGGTCGCATCGAAACCGAAGCTGCTCATCGAATTCTGATTGGCCGCGCCCATCCGGTCGGTGTGAGAGAAGGATTGGATGAACTGTAGCGCGCCGCCGACACGAAGGTTGGAGGCTGGTTCCCAGGTAAAGCCCTGGCTGAAGTCGCGCGTTTCGTTTTCCTGATTGGAAACGGTCGTTTGGCCGGTCAGCGATCCGGCAGTGAAGTTCGCCTGGCCGCTGGGCCGCAGGCTGCTGGCGCTCTTCAATATGCCATTGTCGTCATAGACGGCGTCGCTGCCGGGAACGGGGAACAAGGTCGGATCGGTATTGCTGGGCACGGCGAACACGCCGGTCTCGTTCCGATCGCTGCGATAATTGCTGATGAAGGCGGTCTGGAACAGGCGCAGATTGCTCGCCGGCTCCCACTGCACCGCTTCGTAAAAGCCTTGCCGGCGACGGGAGAATTGCTCCTGCCCGTAATCGAAGCCACCGGGAATGTAGCGGGTCTGGCCATCGATCACCCGCGGGTAATACGGCTCCGCGCGAATGAAGGAGCTCTTCGAGCGCAGCTTGTTATAGGCAACGTCGATCAGGACGCCGATCTTGCCGATGCCGGTTTCCCACGTGTCGGTCGCCAGTACCGATCCGCCATAAGACCCCTTCTTCGATAGATCGCCATAGCCGCCGGATAACGTTCCCGCGATGGACGGCTTGCTGAAGTCGAAGGGCATTTTAGTGCGCAGATCGACCGCACCGCCGATGCCGCCTTCGATACGGTCCGCCGTGCTGGCCTTATAGACGTCCACCGCAGCCATCAGCTCCGGCGTCACCTCATTCCAGCTGAGACCGCCGCCACCATTGGCGCCGGTAATCTCCCGGCCGTTCAGCGTTGCCAGCACGCTGGACAGACCGCGCACCTGGATGCCGGATCCCTCAACCGAGAAACGATCGGGATCGCCCAGCGCGGCAAAGCGCACGATCGTCACGCCCGGGACGCGCTGCAGCACCTCCGTGATGGAGTTGTCGGGCAATTTGCCGGCATCGTCGGCAACGATCGAGTCGATCACGGTGTCGGAATTACGCTTGCGCTCGGTGGCATTCTGCAAGGCTTGGCGGCGCCCGGTCACGACCACTTCCTGTGCGTCGGCGCCTGCACCCACCGGAGCCGTTGCAGCGGGATCGGCGCCCGTCGGCTGATCGGTATTGGGCAAGGTCGCCGCCGGGCCCACGGGCGCCGGACCCGTCTGTGCAGCGGCTGGTGCCGCAGCCGTGATGGCGCCAGCCGAAACGCCGGCGAGAAGCAGGATCTTGGAAAGGCCAAGCACGGTCATCTCCCTCAACAGGGGCAATGCCGCGCACCCCCCAATTTAATTAATTTTCATTAATACGATAAATGTGAGGATTATCAGCGTCAAGCGTGCGAATTGACGTTGCAGCGGTAGCGGAGGGCGGAGAGAAAACTCGGGAAGAGCGCGGCATTGCTGTGACAAATCTGGACACGCACGGCCGGACCGACTCGGCGGACTCCTGGTCCGAACATTTCAATTCACTGGTATCGGCTGTCTCTGGGCACGCCGCACAGTGGGAGCGATACGCATGAATGTTACAATTGCGACGAGCTGAGCCACATTTTGGCGGCCGCCTGTAACCGTTCGCCGCATAATGTTGCTGATACGTGACAGCGTGGCAATTAAGCTTCCAATCCGTCCGAAGTGGGGCTTTCCGGCGGGTATCGTGCAGGCGTAACGGCCCGCCTCGCCACGGCCGCGCCGCCCCTTCGCGCGATCGGTGGAGAAGGAAACCACCATGCCTCATGTAAGCTTCTTGCGTGCCACCTCCGCATTGGCGGGTGGCTTTACCCCTATGGCTCTTGCCCTACTGATTGCCTCACCTGCCGCTGCGCAGGATAGCGCGCCGGCCGCCAGCACGGCGGCGACTGTGCCGGCAACGCCTGACACCACCGGCACTGCCGCCGACCCATCGCAGGAAATCGTCGTCACCGGCTCGCGCATCGAGCGTCCGGATCTTACCTCCAGCAGCCCGGTCTCGACGATCAGTGGCGCCGCGCTCAAGGTCAACAATGCGGTGACCGTGGAGCAGATCCTGAATGCCAACCCGCAATTCCTGCCGTCGGCTGGCGCCGCCAGCAACAATCCCGGCGATGGCACGGCAACGGTCGATCTGCGCGGCCTTGGCGCGCAGCGCACCCTTGTTCTGATCGATGGCAAGCGCGCGCCCGCCTACGACACGAACGGTACGGTCGACGTCAACACCATCCCGACCGCGCTGATCAAGCGGGTCGACGTGCTGACGGGCGGTGCTTCGGCTGTCTATGGCTCGGATGCGATCGCCGGCGTCGTCAATTTCATCCTCGACGATCGCTTCACCGGTCTGCGCGCAGACGGCAGCTCCCAGATCAGCAAATATGGCGATGGAGCCCAATATGACGGCAGTCTCACCGGCGGCGTCAAGCTGGGCGAGCGCGGCAACCTTGTGGTATCGGCCGGCTATTCCAAGCGCGACGGCGTGAAATTTGGCGCCCGCCCCCGCAACAGCAACGCCATCGAATCCAGCGATCTGAAGAGCAGCGCGGGTTCATCCAACACCAATCCGACCGTGTTCGACCTTGCCAATGGCGATCAGCTCCAGGTCAATGATGCCGGCGCCCTGGTCCCGATCTACAATCTCTATAACTTCACGCCGGTCAATTACGCCCAGACACCGTTCGAACGCTATAACGTCATGGCGCTCGCTCGCTATGAACTGACCGACAATATCGAGGCGTTCGGTCGCGCCAATTATGTGCACTCCAAGGTTTCAACGGTACTCGCCCCGACGGCAACCGCCGGATACACGTTCGATATCTCACCGGATAATCCCTTCCTCACCGACGGCGAGCGAGCCACTTTCTTCGCACCGGGCGTTGCTCTCAACCCGGACGGCACGTCGACGGTCGGCATACGCCGCCGCATGACCGAAACCGGCGGACGCGAGCAGAATTTCGTCACCAAGAATTATCAGGTGATGGCAGGGCTGCGCGGCGACCTATCCGGTTTCAACTGGGAAGTGTACGGCCAATATGGGCAGACCAAGCGCCATCAGGATCTGCTGAACGACCTGTCCTATAACGCGCTCAGCCAGGCGATCGACGCCGTGGCCGGTCCCAACGGGCCGGTGTGCCGCGATCCTTCCAACGGCTGCGTTCCGATCAACGTCTTCACCACCGGGACGATTCCCGCCAGCCAGCTCGCCTTCGTCGAGCGCAACGGCGCCGTCGACAGCAAGTCGAGCCAGCTGGTGTTCGGTGCCGACATCAATGGTGACCTGAACTTCCTGAAGAGCCCGTTTGCGGATCGCTCCGCTGCCGTCTCGATCGGTGTGGAATATCGCCGCGAACGTGCCAGCAGCGTCGCCGACGCCGCGTATGCGTCGGGCGACCTGATCTATTACGGCCAGGGGCAGAGCATCTCCGGCAGCTACAACACCAAGGAAGCCTATATCGAGTTGAAGATGCCGCTGGTGACGGACAAGCCGTTCATCCGCGCGCTCAATTTCGAAGGCGGCTTCCGCTATTCCGATTATTCGACCGTCGGCAGCGTCTACACCTACAAGGCGGGCGGAGACTGGAGCCCGGTGGAAGGCGTGCGCTTCCGTGGCATCTACCAGCGCGCGGTGCGTGCACCGAACATCTATGAGCTGTTCTCGCCGGTGGTCGGCGGCACCGGCAGCCTGTCGAACGATCCTTGCGCCGGCGGCAACGTGCCGGCCGCTATCGCCAGCATCTGCACCGCGCAGGGCGCGCCGGGCGTGGGCAACATCCCGCAGCCCATATCCGGCCAGATCAACGTCTTCACCGGCGGCAACCCCAATCTGCGGGCGGAAAAGTCGGACACCTATACGGTGGGTGTCGTCATCAACCCGGTGCGTTTCCGTGCGCTCACGGTCTCCGTCGATTATTTCAACATCAACATCGCCAACGCGATCGACGTGACGCCGCCGCAGATCATAATCGATCAGTGCTTCAACCAGTCGCAGGATCCGACCAGCGCGGTGTGCCAGAGCATCAAGCGCAATCCGCTGAACGGTTCGCTAAGCGGCAATCTGCAATATGGCGTTCCGCAGCAATTGGGGAATATCGCGAACAAGAAGACCGACGGCATCGACGTGGCGATCGGCTATAATGGCGGCAACGCGGACCGCTTCCATTATGCCTTGTCGTTCGCCGGCACCTATACGATCAACTATAAGCAGCAGGCCGATCCGACGTCGGCGGCCATCCAGTGCGCCGGCCGGTTCGGCTCCGCATGCAACCTCCAGCCGATCCCGAAATGGAAACACACGGCGTCGGTCGATCTCGGCTTCGCCGGTATCGATCTGCAAACACGCTGGCGCTTCCTGGGTGCGGTCAAGGAGGATATCGGCACCGACATCCTGAAGTCGCGTATCCCGGCCTACAGCTACTTCGATGAAACCGCGAGCATCGACGTCAGCAAGGCGTTCACCTTGCGCCTTGGCATACAGAATCTGTTCGACAAGAAGTCGCCGATCGTCGGCGATACGGTCGGTAACGACTACAATGCCGGCAGCACCTTCCCGGTTGCTTATGACGTGATCGGCCGCACCTTCTTCGCGGGCTTCACCGCGAAATTCTAAGACGGACTGCCGGGGGCTCGGGCGCCCGGCAGATCCCTTGTGAGATTTCGACGAGGATCGTCATTCTTGCGGCGCGCGAGGCTTCGTCTCGCGCGCTCGCCTGTTCTTGGCGAAAAAGCAGTCTTCGTGGGCCGACGGGCTTATAAGGCGGCCGGGCATGGCTCGCGCTCGCCTGACGGAAGCAGCAGATGGCACCACGATCGCATAACTTTCTCCACAAGCTCGATCCTGCGGCACGGCTAGGCACGTTCGTATCGACGACCCCGGCGGCGCTGCGGGCTACACCTTTCCTCGATGGACGCATTCCCTATTGGGAGGGGGATCCGGTTGACGCCGCGCTGCCAATATCATCACCCGCGGTCGCGACGGTCGACCGGATTGTGTTCCACGTCGGCTTTTGCGGTTCGACCCTGTTGGCAAGCCTGCTTGACCGGCCTGGAGCGGCGCTGGTCCTGCGTGAGCCGCAGGCTTTGACTGACCTCGCCGCCTACCGCTCGATCCTCGATCGCGATGGCCAGCATGATACGACCTTCCCGGATCTTCTCACCGCCGTCCGCGTCGCCCTCTACCGCCGCTGGGCGGACGGCGAGGCAGTCGTGATCAAGCCCTCCAACTGGGTGAACGCGCTGTTGCCTGACCTTGTTGCGGCGCCGGCGCGCCTGCGACCACTCTTCCTGACGATGGAGCGCCGCGCCTTCGCCGTGGCGGTCCTGCGCGGCGGGCCGGCGCGGATCGCTTTTGCCGCACGCGCCTGCGTCCATCTTGCCAATGCCGACACGACCTCCGCACATCGCCTCGCTGCCATTCTGGCGCTCCCCGAGGAACCCGACGATCGGTTGCTGATGCTCGCAATCCTGCTGTACGATTTTCAGCTGGCGCTGTTCCGCGCGGCGGCCGTCGTGGGTGGCTGGAATGCGGATCATTGGCTGTGCTTCGAAGCCTTGCGTTCTGATCCCCATGCTGCGTTGCTCAAGGCCGCGCGCACCTTGGATATCGCGCCCCCGCCGGACCGGATGCTGATCGATCATGCCAAATATCCCGGCACGCGCTATTCCGCGGACGAGGAGGCCGCTGCCAACGCCGCCATCGAAACCGCGCACGGCGCGCGCATCGACCG
This sequence comes from Sphingomonas sp., assembly GCF_048595155.1. Lineage (GTDB taxonomy): Bacteria > Pseudomonadota > Alphaproteobacteria > Sphingomonadales > Sphingomonadaceae > Sphingomonas_I. Next base: position 116,054 of record NZ_JBMDXN010000074.1, on the reverse strand, counting down.
GGCCATTGCTCTGGTCGATGCAGTAACCGGAAGTTCCCCCCTCTAGCTTTGCGTTCGCAACCAACCGGTGACGGATAGACGCGCCATGCCCGCATAAGGCGCGATAAAGCTGACACTATGGGGCTGAGGTACGGTGAAGAGACTCAGCGTGTTGAAGCGCGGCGCGAAAGCTTCGATCACGCTGCCGTCCGGTCCGTGGAAGAGCAGCAGCCCGCCCCATTCCGGTGCCCAGTCCGGGGTCAACCCCAGGACATAGGCCATGCGCCGGCCCTTACCCGCCACGGCGTCATCATGCCGCGTGAGGAAATCGCCGTGCGTGTAGCGCGTCGCCTGCGCGTCAGCGAAGGTCACATCCGTGTCCGGATCCAGCCTGCGCAGCGCGTCCAGCGTGGCGGGCGCGTTCATCAGGCGGGCAAAGGCGATCAGCGCATCCTCGTCCGGATCATCTGCAAGGCCTTGGGGAAGCGGTTCGGGCACGCGGATCAGATCATAGCGGAAGCGGAAGCCGTGCGTCGCTTCCGCATGAAGCGCCTGCTCAAGGATCGTACGCTGCGCCGCAGCCATCGCGTCAAGATCGGTACGGGCGATCTCGAACACATTGCTTTCCCCGCTTATGACATGGCGCCAGTCCTGACGACGCAGCAACGCGCCGCGCAACGCCTCGGCGGATCCATGTGCCAGGAAGTTCGGAATCTGCACCCGACCGCCGGCGGCAAAGCGATCGCGCAGCACGCGCCAATCGTCGCGGGGATGGAGGTGGGGGGCAAGCACGGCGGTGGCGTCTACCGCCTTGGCTCTATCTCCGGCAAGGCGTCGGTGATACGCGTTGCCGGGTGATCAGGGCAGGCGCTCACCCACATCGATCCGATTGCCGTCCGGATCGGCGAACACGAACGCGCGTTGGCCATAGGCTTTGTCGGTCAGCCGCTTGATGATCCGAATGCCGGCATTCTCGCAGATCGCGTAAAGCGCCGCTGCATCGCTCACGAAGAGATGCATCACGTTGACCGTCGATGCTTTGTGATCCGGCTTCAGGCTCAGATGGATTTCGGCGCGATCCTTTTTCAGGACCATGAAGCCGACCGGATCGCCATTCTCGAACACTTTCCGGAAGCCCAGCCGACCCGCATAGAAGTCATGGGCTTTCTGAATGTCGCGCACGCAGATGCCGGGTGCTGCACGCCCAAACGCAATGTCGGACACGCTGACGTCAGCCATATCATCTCTCGCTTGGGCAGGGGCGGCGGTGCGCGTACCAGACAGGAGCGGTGTCCTTGATGGGATGCTGCTACGCGCCTCGGCGCCTGTCAACCGATGCCGCCGACGCGGCGTCGGGAGCTGACTACAGCTTGCTCCCGGCCAGCCTGAAGTCGCCGTCGTGCTTCGATCCGGTCGCGCGGTCCGCCAGAACGGCAATGCCCCAAATTGTGAGACCGCCGAGCGCAAGGCCGCAGCCAACCCAGCCGGTCGAAGTCCAGCCATAACCGGCCGCGATCGCCATGCCGCCGAGCAGGGGGCCGAGCGCGTTGGCGGTGTTGAACGCCGAATGGTTGAGAGCGGCGGCCAGCCCCTGGGCATCGCCGGCCACATCCATCAGACGCGTCTGCAATACCGTGCCCAACGCGCCGCCAATGCCGATGGCAAGCACGGCCAGCGTGATCGACCACAAGTGGCCCGCCGCGAACGGATAGAGCGCCAGCGAAACCGCACTCCACACCAGCAATCCGCCCGCTGTCGGCATCAGCGCGCGATCGGCAAAGCGCGGCACGATCAGATTGCCTAGCGTCAAGCCGACCCCGAACACCGTCAACACCAGCGTGAGACCATAATCGGGCGCGTGCGTAACTTGGCTCAAGGTGGAGGCGAGGTAGGTGTAGACTGCGAACATTCCGCCGAAACCGATCGCCCCGATCGCTAATGTCAGCCACACCTGCCCGCGCCGCAGAGCCGTCAGCTCGCGGAGGGGCGACGCACCCTGTGCCGGTGGATCGGCGGGCGCGATCGCCAGCACCAGCAGTGCGGTGAGCACAGCGATGATCGCGACGATGCCGAAGCCCCATCGCCATCCCAACCAATGGCCCAGCGCATTGGCGAGCGGCACCCCGATGATTGTCGCCACCGTCAGGCCCAGCATGACGCGGCCCACCGCCATCGTTCGCCGCTCTGGCGGAACAAGGCTGGCGGCAACCAGCGCAGCCGTCCCAAAATAGGCGCCGTGCGGCAGCCCGGCGAGGAAGCGGAAGATCAGCAGAACGCGGAAGGATGGCGCTACCGCACTCAGCGCATTGCCGACCGCGAACGCGGCCATCAACAGCACCAGCAGCATCCGCCGGCTCATGCGCGCGCCCAGCACCGCCAGCAACGGCGCACCAACGACCACGCCGAAGGCATAGGCGCTGATCACATGGCCGCCGGTCGGCGCGTCCACGCCCAGCCCCCGGCTGAAATCCGGCAGCAAGCTCATCGTAGCAAACTCGGTCGTACCGATCGCAAAGCCGCCAAGGGCCAGCGTGATATGGACGAGCCCGGGTGCGAAAGTCCGCCGGGGGGCGGGCGTGTCGGCGTCTGGCAAGCGAAATCCTTCATGAAAGCCGGCCGCGCAGACATTCCGTACGACCGGTGCGTCAGGCGTCCTGCACGGCCTGCGCCACGGTAACCGACAAAGACGTCGTCGGATGCCCGATCAACGAAGAAAGCTGGTGCCCATCGTCGAACAGCGCGTCTTTTGCGGCGCCCGCGTCCCACCCCGCTACCGCATGCGCTAGGCCCTCGGGAAGTCCCGCACTGATCAGCACGGCCGCATAATCCTGCTCCGGCAGGTTGCGATAGGGGATGTCGCGGCCGGCCTGATGGGATATTTCGGCCGCCAGATCCGCCATCTTCCAGGCCGTATCGCCCGCCAGCTCATATGTCTTGCCGTCATGCGCGTCGCCGGCAGCGACGACGGCCAGCGCGTCCGCATAATCCGCCCGTGCCGCCGAGGAGATGCGGCCCTCCCCGGCGCTGCCGATCAGCGCGCCATGATGAAGCGCCGCGTGGATCGAGCCGACATAATTTTCCGAATACCAGCCGTTGCGCAGGATGGTGAAGCGCAGGCCCGACGCGGCCAGATCCGCCTCGGTCGCCAGATGCTCCTGCGCCAACGAAAGCGGCGAAACATCCGCATGGAGCAGGCTTGTATACAGGATCCGGCCGACGCCGGCGGCCTTGGCCGCGGCAATGACGGCACGATGTTGCGCGATCCGCTTTCCGACTTCGCTCGACGAAATCAACACCAGCGTCTCAACGCCGGCAAGCGATACCGCAAGGGCGTCAGGGCGATCATAATCGAAGCTGCGTGTCTCGACCGAGGGATCCGAAAGCTTGGCGGGATCGCGGGCGAGCGCGATCGGGCGCGCGCCAGGCGCGCCAGGCGCGCGAGCGGCGAACGATTTCAGCGCAAGACGACCCAGATGTCCGCTTGCACCCGTGACGGCGATTGTCATGGTAAACCTCCAGCTTGAGCCAGCGCGAGATAGAAACCTTGCTAACTAGAAGTAAGTACGTACGTTAGCGTAAGTATGGAAAAGTCCGCCGCATCGCCGCCATCGCCGCCATCGCTATCCGATAAGCTGTTGCGCGGCGACCTGATGGCGGCCAATTGCCCCTCGCGTGAGGTGTTGCGCCACATCACCAGTCGCTGGGGCGTGCTGGTGTTGATTGCGCTCAGCCAAGGCAAGCGTCGATTCAGCGCCCTACGCCGCGAGATTGGCGGCGTCAGCGAACGGATGCTGGCGCAAACGCTGCAATGGCTTGAGCAAGACGGGCTGGTGGATCGCACCGCATATGCCGTGGTGCCGCCCCACGTCGAATATAGCCTGACGCCGCTTGGTCGGGAGGCCGAGGAGAAGGTGCGCGCGCTGGCGGACTGGATCGAAACGCGTATGCCGCTGCTTGGCCGGCCGGATCCCTCCGCGCGCGACGTGGCCGTGGGCTAGCGCAACTTGGGGTCGGGGAAAGGCAGATCTTCGTCCGTCGGCCCTGCCACCCACTTGCCACCTTCCCGATAGAAGCTCGCCTGGGTTTCCGTGGAGGCTGCCCCCGCGACCAGCAGGATGGTGCAGGCGACCTCGCCGCCATGTTCGGGCTTGCTGCTTTTCTTGCACGTCCCGATCCCGACGCGACCGGCCTGTAGCGATTTGGTCATCCCCGGTTCGTCGAACATGGTGATGATTGCCGCCTTGGCCTCTTCGGGCGTCGGCACCGCCAACGGTTGCGCCGTGGCCGCGCCGCTCCAGGCGGCCAGCGCGAGCGATGCGAAAGCGGGTGCGAACCTCATGCGCATAATCCCCTGCCACAGGCGGCCCATAGCAATCGCACGAGCGCCGGATGCCGGCAAGGGCGGCGAACATTGACGCGGAAACCGGTGCGGCGGAAGGCGGTTCTGCAGGAAGGCAGCCATTGAAGCTGCGGGGCAGGGGGAAAGCGATGGCGTGTCGATCATGGAAAGGCCTTGCGACATGTCTGGCCGCTTCGTTCGTTGCAATGCCGGCTGCGGCGTCCGAATGGTGGTTCGTCAACACTGGGCCGGGCCGGGTTGTGTTCATCGACGCCAAATCGATCGAGCGGAAGAAAGACAGCGTCACCTATTGGACCATGTATGTCATCCACCCCGGCGAGCCGCAGGTGATGATGAAGACGCATATGCGCGCGAATTGCACGCGCCGTACCCTCAGCTTCCTGGGGCAGTTCAAGTTCGATGCGCAGGGCCGACAGATCGGTCAATCGCCGACCCGGCCAAGCCCGATGCAGCCGGTGCCGCCCGATTCGCTGGGAGATGCGGAGATCAACTTCGCCTGCGGAGACGATGGCGATCATGTTGCCAACGACCAGTTCCGGATGGAGGTGGACGAGGTCAAGTTCGCCGAGGCCTTGCTGGCTGGCGGCAACAAGGCCGCACAGGCGCATGATCTGCATGATGCGATGGCCGGCAAGACCCCGCCGCCGCGACCGCAGGATGACGCCGCGTCAGAGACGATCGCATCCACCGCGCCCACCTCCGACGTCCCGGCGGATCCTCCCGAGGACATGATGGAGCGAGCGTCTTCGTCATCGGACGAAGCCGAGGAACTGCAGAAACAATGCGACGGCGGCGATCCGCCTTCCTGTCGGAAACTCGGCCGGCTCTATGCGGAGGGCGACGGCGTCGCGCGGGACTCGGCGCATGCCGCGTCGCTCTACGATCATGCCTGTCGGGCAGGGGATGCGAGCGCCTGCACCTGGCTCGGCATCGCGCACAACAAAGGTGAAGGCGTTGCCAAGGATGCGGGCGCCGCATCGGCCGCATTCGCGCGGGCGTGCGCGCTCGGTGGCGCGGCCGATTGCACCAATATCGGCCTGGCCTACGCCACCGGCGGCGGCGTGCCGAAAGATCCGGACCGTGCGGCGCGATACTTCAAGGCTGCGTGCGATCACGGCAATGCCGCCGGCTGTTCCGGCCTCGGCGCCTCCTACATCCTTGGTGGCTCCCACATGTACAAGCCTGCGCGGGCCCGTGCGCTGTTCCAGAAAGGGTGCGACGGCGGCGACAGCAATGGCTGCTACAATCTGGGCGTCTTGTACGAACAGGGCATCGGCATGCGGAAGATGCCGGAACGAGCCGTGCCCCTTTACGAACGTGCGTGTGAGGCGGACGAAGCCGGCGCGTGCGGCAATCTGGGCACGATGGTCCAGAGCGGCATCGGCGTTGACAAGGATGCGGCGCGCGCAGCCGCACTGTTCGAAAAGGCCTGCGACCTGGGCGCTGCCGAAGGCTGCTTCAATGCCGGCCGCGCCTATCAGGCCGGGGCGGGTATCGTGCGCGACACGAGCTGCGCCGCGGACTTTTACCGGCGCGCGCTGGCGATCGAGCCGGACAAAGCGGATGCACGCCGGGCGCTAACGGCGCTGGAGGGGCGCTAGCGCATCATTGCCGATCGAGGCTTGCGATCAACGGACTTAGCCTGCACCATCCCCTCATGCAGAACGGTACGATCGTCGAGCCGGCCCTTGCCCCCTCTCGGATGGTGACGCTGCCCGCACGGCCGGAACCATTGCGCTTAGCTGTCGATCATACGGCCGTCGTGGTGATCGACATGCAGAACGCTTATGCCTCGCCCGGCGGCTATGTCGATCTGGCTGGCTTCGACATCGCCGGCGCCTCCGCCACGATCGAGAAGATCGCGAGCGTGCTCGATACCGCGCGCGCCGCGGGGGTGCAGGTCATCTACCTGCAGAATGGCTGGGATCCCGATTATGTCGAGGCGGGCGGCCGGGGATCGCCCAATTGGCACAAGTCGAATGCGCTGAAGACGATGCGCATGCGCCCCGAGCTCAACGGCCAATTGCTGGCGCGGGGCGGGTGGGACTATGCGCTGGTCGATCGGCTGGCGCCGCAGCCCGGCGATATCTCGCTGCACAAAACGCGCTATTCCGCTTTCTTCAACTCGCAGCTGGATCAGACGCTGCGCGCCCGCAACATCCGCAACATCGTCTTCGTCGGCATTGCCAGCAACGTATGCGTCGAAAGCACATTACGCGACGGCTTCCATCTCGAATATTTCGGCGTGATGCTGGAGGATGCGACCCATCATCTCGGGCCCGATTTCGTGCGGCAGGCGACGGTCTATAATGTCGAGAAATTCTTCGGCTGGGTCAGCAGCGTCGCCGATTTCTGCGGCAGCTTCGGGCAGATGGCCGACCCGGAGTCATCCGTTCGTGCCGATTAGCGTCGTCGGTTTCGCTTGGAATCAGGCTGTTAACGGGCGGTAAGGAGGTCCCAAATATGCCGTTTGAAACAATCAACCCACCCCAATTTCCGACCCCGATCGCGCCCTATTCGGCTGGGGCGAAGGCCGGAAATACGGTCTATGTCTCGGGCGTTTTGGCGCTCGGTGAGGGCGGTGCGGTGCTGCATCCCGGCGACGCCGCGGCACAGACGCGCCATGTGCTGGAGGTGATCAAGACAACCTTGGAAGCCGCCGGCGCCACCATGGCCGACGTCGCGATGAACCACATTTTTCTCAAGGATCTCGCCGATTATGCCGCCTTCAATACGGTTTATGCCGAATATTTCCCCGGGCCGAAGCCGGCCCGTTATTGCGTGAAGTGCGAGCTGGTGAAGCCGGATTGCCTGGTTGAAATCGCCTCCGTGGCGCACATTGGTGGCTGAGGCCGCCGGCCTCTATTACGAATTGCACGGGCCGCCGGACGGCGAGCCGCTTCTTCTTTCGCCCGGTTTGGGCGGGTCGGCGCATTATTGGGATGCCAATCTGGCCGCGCTTGCCGCCCGCTACCGGGTCATCCTTTATGATCATCGCGGCACCGGCCGGAGCGATCGCGCACTGCCTGCGGACACCACCATCGGCACCATGGCAGGCGACGTGATCGCCCTGCTCGACGCGATCGGGATCGAAAAATGCCACTTCATCGGCCACGCGCTCGGCGGAATGATCGGGCTGGCATTGGCCCTGCGCGCGCCCGCACGCCTGTCGAAGCTCATCGTCGTCAATGGCTGGGCGAAGCTCGATCCCTTCACCGCGCTCTGCTTCGACACACGGCTTGCGCTGCTGCGCGATAGCGGGCCGGAAGCCTATGTCCGGGCACAGCCGATCTTCCTGTATCCGGCGCACTGGGCGTCGGCGTTTTTCGACGAGCTCGAAAAGGACATGGCGCAGCAACTTGCGAGTTTTCCGCCCGTCAAGACAATTGAACGGCGGATCGCCGCCTTACGCGCTTATGATCCCGGTTCCGATCTGCAGCGCATCGATCACCCGGTGCTCGTGATTACGACGAGTGATGACCTGCTGGTGCCATGGCAGGCAGGGCGCGCGCTTGCGCAAGCCTTGCCCAACGCGACCCGCTGTCAGCAATTTGGCGGCGGCCATGCGGCCAGCCGGGTCGAACCGGAAGAATTCCACGATCGCGTCCTGCCGTGGCTTGCGGGGGAGAGTTGGGACGATGACGAATAAGGGGGAATAGCCATGCAGGTCGGCGTCTTCGTACCCATCAACAATAATGGCTGGCTGATCAGCGAGAATAGCCCGCACTATATGCCGAGCTTCGATCTCAATAAGGAGATCGCCTTGCGGGCCGAGCGGTACGGGCTCGATTTCCTGCTCTCGATGATCAAGCTGCGGGGCTTTGGCGGCAAGACGGAATTCTGGGAATATGGCCTGGAAAGCTTCACGCTGATGGCAGGGCTCGCCGCCGTCACCGAAAAGATCAAGATCTACGCCACTTGCCCGACGCTGATCATCCCGCCCGCCTTTGCGGCCCGCATGTGCAACACGATCGATTCGATCAGCCATGGCCGTTTTGGCCTCAACCTGATCACCGGCTGGCAGCGCCCCGAATATAGCCAGATGGGGCTTTGGCCGGGCGACGAGCATTTTCGTAACCGCTACGACATGCTCGCCGAATATGCCCAGATCCTGTGCGAATTGTGGGCGACCGGCGTGTCCGACTTCCACGGCGCATATTATCAGATGGACGATTGCCGCGTCCGCCCAATGCCGACCGGCGACATGAAGATCATCTGCGCGGGCTCGTCCGATGCCGGCCTCGCTTTCTCGGCGCAATATGCCGATTATGCCTTCTGCCTGGGCAAGGGTGTCAACACGCCCACGGCGTTTGCCTCCAACAACGAACGGCTCGCGCTCGCCACGGCCAAGACCGGGCGGTCCGTATCCGTCTTCGTGCTGATCATGATCATCGCCGCGGAAACCGATGAAGAAGCGATGGAGAAATGGATCCACTATCGCGAAGGCGTCGATCAGGACGCGGTTGCCTGGCTCGGCGAACAGGGCGCCGCCGACAAGACCAGCACCACCACCAATGTCCGCCAGCTCGCCGATCGGGAAAGTGCGGTCAATCTCAACATGGGCACGCTTGTCGGCAGCTATGAAACCGTTGCCCGTCTGCTCGACGAGATGGCGGAGGTACCGAATACGGGCGGCGTCCTGCTGACCTTCGACGATTTCATCGAAGGCATCGAGGCTTTCGGCACCCGCATACAACCGCTGATGAAAAGCCGCGGCTGACCAGCCAACGAAGGCAGACCTTCTGCCATCGCCGCCCTCCCCCTCCGTCAGGCTACGCCTGCCACTTCCCCTTGGCGGGGGAGGATTGGAAAGGTTCCTAACAGCTCGCCACCCTAATCCTCCCCCGCCAGGGGGAGGTGGCGCCGAAGGCGACGGAGGGGGAGGACAGCGACGCGCGTCGCCGCGACGCGTTATGCCGACGAAGCTGGCCTCTCAATCGACGGCCGGTTTCCCCCGCCCGCGCTTGATCGCGCCGGCTCGCGCTTTCGCTTCGACGCGCCTCGTCTTGGCGGCCTTGCTCGGCTTGGTCTTGATCCGGCGTTCGGGCCGGACATGGGCTGCGGCGATCATTTCGGCCAGCCGCTCCCGGGCGTCGGCCCGATTGGCTTCGCGCGTGCGGAAGCGGCGCGCCGTCACGATGATCCCGCCGTCGGATGTCCAGCGGCTCCCGGCTAGACCCTTCAACCGCGCGAACACATCTGGTGCCAACCGAAGCGCAAAGACATCCAGCCGCAGCTGTACGGCGGTGGCGACCTTGTTGACGTTCTGGCCGCCTGGCCCGGTGGCGGCGAGGAATCGCTCTTCCAATGCCTCCTCGGGCAAAGCTGCTGGTTCGGGGCGGTTCATATTTCCTCGAAATTCACGCTAATCGCCTGCAACGCTTTGGCAATTCCAATCGTTGTGGGCCGGATACACTACCTCTTGTGCATTGCAGCGAACAGCGGCAGTCTGCACCAGCCGAACACGTTTACCAGGAGCGGGATGCGCGACGCCTTCGATGAAGTGTGGGGAACTGGCGGCGATCGTACCGGTCGGCCGGGATTCACCGAACTGGCCAGCTGGATCGACAATACGCCGCTGCAGGAACTGGATCGGCGCCAGAAGGCGGCGGAGGCGGCGTTCCGACAATTAGGCATCACTTTCGCCGTCTACGGGGAGGAAGAAAGTGCCGAGCGCATCATCCCGTTCGATATCGTGCCGCGGATCTTCACCCACAATGAATGGGAGCGATTGAAGGAAGGCTTGGTCCAGCGGGTCGAGGCGATCAATGCCTTCCTGACCGATGTTTATGGGCGGCAACGGATCATCGCCGATGGCGTCGTGCCGGCCGAACTGGTGCTGGCCAATCCGCAATTTCGTGGCTTCCTCCACGGCCAAAAGCCGCCGCACGGCGTATTCGCCCATATTTGCGGGATCGATCTGGTGCGCACCGGCCCGGACGATTTCTTCGTGCTGGAGGATAATGCCCGCACGCCCTCCGGCGTGTCGTACATGCTCGAAAATCGGGAGGCGATGCTGCGCCTCTGTCCCGAACTCTTCCGTCGCTTTCCGGTATGCCCGGTCGATCGGTACCCGGATCAACTGCGTGATACGCTTCGCTCGGTGGCGCCCCGCGGCAGCGCGTCGGAGCCGGTGTGCGTGTTGTTGACGCCCGGCCATTATAACTCCGCCTTCTACGAGCATAGCTTCCTGGCGGATTCGATGGGCATCGAACTGGTCGAGGCGGCCGATCTTGAGGTCGATGATGACGTTGTGTGGATGCGCACGATCGATGGACGCGTGCGTGTCGACGTCATCTACCGGCGTATCGATGACGATTATATCGATCCGCTCGTCTTCCGACCGGATTCGCTGCTTGGCGTTCCCGGGCTGATCGCGGCCTATCGCGCGGGCAACGTGGCGTTGGTCAACGCCCCCGGCACCGGCATCGCCGACGACAAGGCGATTTATTCCTACATGCCGGAGATCGTAAAATATTATTCCGGCGAGGATGCCAAGCTTCCGAACGTGGAGACCTATCGCTGCCGCGAGCCCGAGGCGCTTCAGTACGTGCTCGACAATCTCGAGCAACTGGTCGTGAAGCTGGTCGATGGATCCGGCGGTTATGGCATGCTGGTCGGGCCGACGGCGAGCAACAAGCAGATCGAGGATTTCCGCGCCGCGCTGATTGCCGAGCCGCAGCGTTATATCGCGCAGCCGACGCTCGCTTTGTCCACGGTGCCGACGCTCACCGAACATGGCGTCGCGCCGCGCCACGTGGATTTCCGTCCGTTCGTGCTGACCGGAGCCGAAGGCGTGCACATCGTGCCCGGCGGCCTGACGCGCGTCGCGCTGATCGAAGGATCGCTGGTGGTGAATTCCAGCCAGGGCGGCGGCACCAAGGACAGTCTGATCCTGTCCGACGTGACGCAATATCAATCGCAAGGCCCGGACGGGCAGACGCAGCGGCAGGGTTAGATGCTCAGTCGCACCGCAGCCCAGCTCTACTGGATCGGCCGCTATGTGGAGCGGGCCGAATTTACCGCGCGCCTACTGGAGGCGACGCTTCGGCTCGACGCTCTGTCGCCGCGGCCGGCGGGTAGGGCGGCGTGGGAGAGCGCCTTGCTCGTCACCGCCTGCGAGCTGGGCTTTGCCGCAACGGGGCGTGCCGTCGATCCCGAAGCCGTTGCGGGCTATTTGACGCTTTCGCCCGACAATCCCAGCTCGATCCGCTCCTGCCTCGATTTCGCGCGGTCGAACGCGAAATCGGTCCGTACCGCGCTGACGCGCGATGCCTGGGAGGCGATCAACCGCGCGTGGCTGGGGCTGCGCGGTCTCGCCACCACGGGCGGCTATGAAGAAACCCTTGCGCTGACCGCGATGATCCGAGCGGAAACGCGCGGCTTCGAAGGCGCGCTGCACCACATGCTGCGCAACGAGGCCTATCATTTCATCGGCCTGGGCGCCGCGATCGAGCGGGCCGACAATACGGCGCGGCTGATCGACGTAAAATATCATCTTCTGCTGCCGGTGGGTGAGAAGGTCGGCGGCGTCATCGATCGCGATCAATGGACGACGATCCTCCACACGGTATCGGCGAATACCGCCTATCGGTGGCTCTATCGCGAGGGCCTCAAGCCATGGCTGGTGGCGGATATGCTGATCCTGCGGAGCGAGGTGCCCCGCAGCCTCGCCGGTGCGATTGATGAGGTGGTCCAGCACCTCGCCATCATCGGCAAGCGGCGCGGGCGTCAGGGTGAGGCCGACCGGCTGGCGCGCCGCTGCCAGACGACGTTGAGCCGTACCAGCATCGATGCCGTATTCGGTCAGGGCCTCCACGAATATCTGGAAGCCTTTGTCGTCGAGGCCAGCCAGATCGATCGCGCGATCGGCCAACAATTTCGCTTCGCGTGACGATCCGGTAGGGCAGGTCGATCATGCGCCTTTTTGTTTCCCATCGCACGGAATACCGCTTCTCCGAGCCGCAGAAGCGGCTCGTCCAATTGCTGCGGTTGACCCCCGGCAATCATGCCGGCCAGAGCGTCGTGTCCTGGTCGATCGACGTCGATCGCGACGCGCGGCTGAAGCCCGCGCGCGACGGCTATGGCAACGAAACGACCATGCTCTACGTCGATGGGCCGCTGGACCATATTACGATATCCGTGTCGGGCGAGGTGCTGACGGAGGACCGCGCGGGCCTGCTGGATGCCGCGGCCGAACCGTTGCCGCCGCTCCATTTCATGCAGGCTACGCCGCTTACGCGTGCCGACGCGAGGCTGCAGGGCTATGTGGCCGGGCTGGAATTGCCGGCCGATCCGTTGGCCGGCGCACATTTGCTGGCCGAGCGCATCCACGATTATCTGATGCTCGAAGATCCGCAGGTTGGGGGCGATCACAGCGCCGCCGCGGCTCTGGCCAGCCGTCGCGCCGATGCGCAGGCGGCAGCCCATCTGCTGATCGCGGCCGCCCGCCTGTCGGGCTATCCTGCGCGCTATGTCGCCGGCCACCTGTACCGACCCTATCAAGCGGAAGGGAATGCCGCCCACGGCTGGGCCGAACTCTATGTCGAGGGCTATGGCTGGATCGGCTTCGACGCGCATGAGGGTCGTTGCCCGACCGAATCCTATGTGCGTGTCGCGGTGGGATTGGACCATGGCCAGGCGGCACCGATCTCCGGCGCACGAATCGGGGGCGGCGGCGAAGAGTTAACGGTAAACGTCCACGTCGGGCCCGAGCCGGCACCCCAATAGCCGATCCGCTGCCGCGGCCTGCCATTTCCCGAGCTTTTAGCCGGTGTTTGGGGCTAAGTCGGCCGTCGGGGCCGCCAAACGCCTTCCCCCACCCCCTCCAGCTTGCTAGTGCGCCCGCCACACACCGCATCGCAGCAAGGGACCCTGCCCATGACCGCCGTCGGCCACGACACGCTTAACACTCGTTCGACGCTCGACGTCGGCGGCCGCAAGTTCGATTATTATTCGCTCGCCAAGGCAGCCGAGACGATCGGCGACATTTCGCGCCTACCCTTCTCGATGAAGGTGCTGCTGGAAAATCTGCTGCGGTTCGAGGATGGGCAGACGGTCACGGCCGACGATCTGAAGGCGATGGTCCAGTGGCTGGTCGATCGCTCGTCGGAACGCGAAATCCAATATCGTCCTGCCCGCGTGCTGATGCAGGATTTCACGGGCGTGCCCTGCGTTGTCGATCTGGCGGCGATGCGTGATGCGATCACCAAGCTCGGCGGCGACGCGCAGAAGATCAACCCGTTGGTGCCCGTCCATCTCGTCATCGATCACTCCGTGATGGTCGACGAGTTCGGAACGCCCAAGTCGTTCGAGCAGAATGTCGAGATCGAATATCAGCGCAACATGGAGCGCTATGAGTTCCTGCGCTGGGGGTCGAAGGCGCTCGACAATTTCAAGGTCGTGCCGCCCGGCACCGGCATCTGCCACCAGGTCAATCTGGAGCATATCGCGCAGACGGTCTGGGTCTCCAAGGGCGCCGACGGCGCGGATATCGCCTATCCCGACACGTGCGTCGGCACCGACAGCCACACCACGATGGTCAATGGCCTGGGCGTGCTCGGCTGGGGCGTGGGCGGGATCGAGGCGGAAGCCGCGATGCTCGGCCAGCCGGTCTCCATGCTTATCCCCGAAGTGGTCGGCTTCAAGCTGACCGGCACGTTGGCCGAGGGCATCACCGCCACCGATTTGGTGCTGACGGTCACGCAGATGCTGCGCCAGAAGGGCGTGGTCGGCCGCTTCGTCGAATTCTACGGTTCGGGTCTCGACGCGCTGAGCCTCGCCGATCGCGCGACCATCGCCAACATGGCGCCGGAATATGGCGCGACCTGCGGCTTCTTCCCGGTCGATCAGGCGACGATCAACTATCTGCGCCTCACCGGCCGCGACGAGAGCCAGATCGAACTGGTCGAGGCCTATGCCAAGGCGCAGGGCATGTGGCGCGATGCCAACCTGCCCGATCCGGTCTTCACCGAGACGCTCGCGCTTGACATGTCGACCGTGCAGCCCAGCCTCGCCGGCCCGAAGCGCCCGCAGGACAAGGTGCTGCTCAGCAACGTCGACGAGAATTTCAATAACGAGCTCGTCAAAGGCTATAAGAAGACGGGTGAGAGCGATAGCCGCGTACCCGTCCAGGACGGCGACTTCGACGTCGGCCATGGCGACGTGGTCATCGCGGCGATCACCAGCTGCACCAACACGTCCAATCCCAACGTGCTGGTGGCGGCCGGGCTTGTGGCGCGCAAGTCGCTCGCGCTCGTCCTGAAGCCCAAGCCCTGGGTCAAGACCAGCTTGGCGCCCGGCAGCCAGGTGGTCACCGACTATCTCGACAAGGCCAAGCTCAGCGACGATCTCGACGCGATCGGCTTCAATCTCGTCGGCTATGGCTGCACCACCTGCATCGGCAATTCCGGCCCATTGCCGGGCCCGATCAGCAAGGCGATCAACGAGAATGACCTTGTTGCCGCGTCCGTTCTGTCCGGAAACCGCAATTTCGAAGGGCGCGTGTCTCCCGACGTACGGGCGAACTTCCTCGCATCGCCGCCGCTGGTGGTCGCTTATGCGCTGAAGGGCACGGTGCGCGAGGACATCACCACCACGCCGATTGGCACGACCGAAGACGGCAAGGCGGTGATGCTGAAGGACATCTGGCCGACCAACCACGAAATCACCGACATCATCACCTCGGTGATCGACTCGGAAATGTACCGCACGCGCTACGCCAATGTGTTCGAAGGCGACCGCAAGTGGCGTGCGATCACGATCGAGGGATCGGATACCTATAGCTGGTCGGCAGGCTCGACCTATGTCCAGAACCCGCCTTACTTCGAAGGCATGACGATGACGCCGAAGCCGGTGGAAGACATCGTTGACGCGCGGCCGCTCGCCATCCTGGCGGATTCGATCACGACCGATCACATCTCCCCCGCGGGATCGATCAAGGCGGACAGCCCGGCGGGTCGCTATCTGAACGAGCATCAGGTCTCGAAGTCGGACTTCAATTCCTATGGCGCGCGGCGCGGCAACCACGAAGTGATGATGCGCGGCACCTTCGCAAACATTCGCATCCGCAACGAAATGGTGCCGGGCGTCGAAGGCGGCATGACCCGTTACGTGCCCACTGGCGAGACGCTCGCCATCTACGACGCCGCGCAGAAATATAAGGCGGACGGCACGCCGCTCGTGATCGTCGCCGGCAAGGAATATGGCACCGGCTCGTCGCGTGATTGGGCGGCCAAGGGCACCAACCTGCTGGGTGTGCGCGCGGTGATCGCCGAGAGCTTCGAGCGTATCCACCGCTCGAACCTGGTCGGCATGGGCGTGCTGCCGCTGCAATTCCTGGACGGCACCGATCGCAAGACGCTGGGCCTCGATGGCAGCGAACTTTTCTCGATCGACAATGTCGCCGGCCTGCGCCCGCGCCAGACGGTCACCGTGCGGATGAAGCGCACCGACGGCAGCGAAGAGACGTTCGAAGCCCGCTGCCGGATCGATACGGTCAACGAGCTGGATTACTTCCTCAACGGCGGCATCCTGCCCTACGTCCTGCGCAAGCTGGCGGCGTAAGGGCGCCGAAATCTGCTTCACCGTTCGTGTCGAGTAGGGTTCGAGCCTGCCGAGAACCCGTATCGAGACATCCCTCGATACGCCGTCTCGACAAGCTCGACGGCTACTCGGGACGAACGGCGGGGTCGGGTGCAGCGTGAGCGATCGCCCGCGCCAGCCACCTACCCCGTTCGTGTCGAGTAGGGTTCGAGCGTAGTCGAGAAGCCGTATCGAGACATGCTGCTCTACGCCCTGCGCAAGCTAGCGGCGTGGGCATCCTCGTCAACCGTTCGCCCCGAGCGAAGTCGAGGCTTTTCTCGGCTGCGCTCGAAGAAGGGTCTCGATTTCATGCCGGCGGCATGAAGTTTATCCTGCGCGCCTGCCTTGCAGGCAGTCGAAGGGCTCGACCCGAACGGAAAATATTAAGCTTGTGAGGCCGAACTGACCGCCGCCGCCAGCCAATCCGGCACGATCACCCCGTCATCCCCCGCCGCGATCCGATCGATCTGCACACGCCGCACGGCAAGCCCCAGCTCCGGATAATAAGCATTCACCGCGTCGCCGGGATCCGCGTCCGTGCGCATTACCACCAACCGGCGATTGACCTTCTGGCGCCAGTTCATCCGCGCTGTATTCTCCTGCCCGACATAGCAGCCCTTGGAAAAGCTGACCCCGTTCAGCTCGATCGCATTGGCTTCCAGCCATAGAATCTTGTCGGAGCCGAGTTCCGCCACACCTTCGGTGACGCCCAAAGCAAGCCGGTGCGCACGCCATCCCTCCGCTGCATCGTCTGCCGGCCCTATCCACCGACGGCCAAGTGTCGCCAGTCGCGGATCGGGCACGCCTTCTTGCCCGTCCGGCGCCCAATGCACCGCCAGCGCTTCATCCACGGCGATCGTAATCGCCCGCCGCAACCGGTAGAGCGACAGACGCCTTGCAAGCGCCTCCGCTTGATCACGCTCGGAATCGATCAGCAGATCGTCACCGTCGTTCCAGATCAGGAAATCGAACAGGGCCTTGCCCTGCGCCGTCAGCAATCCAGCCCACGCCGGCAACGGGCCGGTCACGTCATTCGTCACCAAGCCCTGGAGGAAGCCGCGCACATCCTCCCCGGACAGGCGGATCAGGGCGCGGTCGGCAAGGGTGGTCGCGGTCATGGGAGCGAGGTAGGGATGCCATCGTCAGATGCCAACGGAGTCGCTTGTGGCCACCTATGATCTTCTCCTCACCAACGGTGTTGTCTGGACGCCGGGCGGCCCGGTAGAAACCTCCGTCGGCGTACGCGATGGCCGTATCGTTGCGATCGGTGAGACTGGTGATGCCGGCGAGACGATCGATTGCACCGGCCTGACCGTGCTGCCGGGCGTGATCGACAGCCAGGTCCACTTCCGCGAACCCGGGCTGGAGGCGAAGGAGGATCTGGAGAGCGGCAGTCGCGCCGCCGTCCTCGGCGGCGTGGTCGCCGTGTTCGAAATGCCGAACACCAAACCCAATACGGATAGCGAAGCCGCGATTCACGACAAGCTGGCGCGCGCCGAGGATCGCATGTGGTGCGACCATGCTTTCTATGTCGGCGCCACCAGCGCCAATGCCGAGCTGCTGGGCGAACTGGAGCGGTTGCCGGGGACGGCCGGCGTCAAGATCTTCATGGGGGCATCGACCGGCGACCTGCTGGTGTCGGAGGATTCCGAACTGGCGCGCGTGCTGGCCCATGGCCGCCGCCGCGTCGCCATTCATGCCGAGGATGAGCCGCGCATGCAGGCACGTCTGGGCGAACGGGTTGCCGGGGATCCCATGTCCCATCCGGTCTGGCGCGATGACGAGAGCGCGATGCTGGCGACGCAGCGCATCCTGCGCCTGGCACGGGCGGCACGCCGTCCGATCCACATCCTGCATGTCACCACGCCGGCGGAGCTGGAATATATTTCCCGCAACAAGGATATCGCCACCTGTGAGGTGACTCCGCAGCATCTCACGCTGGCCGGCGAAGATGCCTATCCGCGGCTCGGCACCTATGCCCAGATGAACCCGCCGATCCGCTCCGGCGCGCATCGCGATGGCTTGTGGCATTGGTTGAACCAGGGCGTGCCGGACGTGCTGGGTTCGGATCACGCGCCCCATACGAAGGAAGAGAAGGCGAAACCCTATCCGGACTCGCCCAGTGGCATGCCGGGGGTGCAGACGCTGCTGCCCCTGATGCTGAACCATGTCGCGCATGGGCGGCTTTCGCTTCAGCGGCTTGTGGAACTGACCTCCGCCGGGCCGCAGCGCGTGTTCGGCATGACGGCCAAGGGCCGGATCGCGGCCGGCTATGATGCCGATTTCACGCTGGTCGATCTCAAGGCGAAATGGACCATCGAGGATGATTGGTTGGCATCGCGCTGCGGCTGGTCGCCCTTCACCGGTATGGAAATCACGGGCAAGCCGGTGGCCACGATCATCCGCGGCCGCACCGTGATGCAGGACGGCGCCCTTGCCGCCAAGGCGATCGGCCGACCGATCCGGTTCGATTCGGCATCCTGGGAATGACTCGAACGCCGCTGCTGCGCCGGGATGACGGACGCCGCGGGGCCCGCTAAGAGGCGCCACCATGAACGACACCACCACCAACCCGACGCCGCCCGATCGCCTCTCGGTCGATCCTCGCAGTCCTCATTACGATCCCGATTCGCTGGGCCGTGGCGTGGGCATCATCTTCAACGGGCAGGAGCGCTTCAACGTCGAGGAATATTGCGTGAGTGAGGGCTGGGTGCGCCTGGCCATGGCCAAGACGCGCGATCGCAAAGGCAATCCGCTGACGATGAAGATGAACGGTGTTGTCGAGCCCTTCTTCCGCGACAGCGCGCCGGCATCGGAACAGCCCTGAACACCGCTCGTTAGTTTCCTGTAACATGGCCCCATCGGGGCCGGATTTCGGGAGACTGTCGATGGGTAAAGCTTTCATCCTGTGGCTGTTGGGTGTTCCGCTCGGCCTGGTCGTCGTCCTCTACTTCCTGTTCTTCCGGTAACGACAGCTCCGGGTTTGCCGACGCGCGATCCGCTGCTGTCATGACTTTGGAGCAGGTGGCGGGTAAACCGGTTTCATCGCTGATCGGCAACACCCTCTAATTGTCTGCAAAGGTCCAGTTCCTTGGCTAAAACGCCCCCTATCACCGAAGCCGAACTCTCGGCGGGTCAACCTCGCCCCCGTCCGCGCCATCAGGCGCTGGAGATTGGCGGCCGGGCGCTAAGCCCCTCGACGCTGATGATGGGGCATGGCTTCGATCCGGCTTTGTCGGAAGGATCGCTGAAGCCGCCTGTCTTCCTGACCTCAACCTATGTGTTCGAGAGCGCAGCGGCCGGTAAGCGCTTCTTCGAAGGGGTCACGGGCAAGCGGCCGGGCGGCGCCGAAGGGCTGGTCTATTCGCGCTTCAACGGGCCCAATCAGGAAATCCTGGAGGATCGCCTCGGTATCTGGGAAGGGGCCGAAGACGCGCTGACCTTCTCCTCCGGCATGTCGGCAATTGCGACCGTCTTGCTGGCGATGGTTCAGCCGGGCGATACGATCGTGCATTCGGCTCCGCTTTACGCCGCCACCGAAACGCTGATTGGTAAGATCCTCGGCAAGCTGGGCATCAAGTGGCTGGATTTCCCGGCAGGCGCGACCCGCGAAGAGATCGACGCGGTGATGGCCAAGGCCAAGGCCGGCGGCCGCGTGCCGCTCATCTATCTGGAAAGCCCGGCCAACCCCACCAACGCCCTGGTCGATATCGAGGCGGTCACGGCAGCGCGCGACGCGCTGTTCGAGGGCGAAAAGCCGGTGGTGGTGATCGACAATACCTTTCTCGGCCCGTTGTGGCAGCAGCCGCTGAAGCATGGCGCCGATATCGTCATCTACAGCCTCACCAAATATGCCGGTGGTCATAGCGATTTGGTCGCCGGCGGCGCGGTCGGATCGAAGGCGGCGCTGGCGCCGATCCGGCTGATGCGCAACACGATCGGCACGATCCTCGATCCGCATCCGGCCTGGATGCTGCTGCGCTCGCTGGAGACGCTGGAGCTGCGCATGAGCCGCGCGGGCGAAAATGCCGCGAAGGTCTGCGGCTGGCTGCGCGATCAGCCCAAGGTCGAACATGTCGGCTATCTCGGTTTCCTGGAAGAAGGATCGCGCCAGGCGGATATCTACAAACGCCATTGCTCAGGCGCGGGATCGACCTTTTCGCTGTATCTGAAGGGCGGCGAGGCCGAAGCCTTCCGCTTCCTCGATGCGCTCAAGATCGCCAAGCTTGCGGTCAGCCTGGGCGGCACCGAAACGCTCGCCAGCCATCCCGCCGGCATGACCCATCTCTCCGTCCCGCAGGAGCGTAAGGATGCGCTCGCCATCGGCGACAATCTCGTCCGCATTTCGATCGGTGTCGAGAACGCCGACGATCTTATCGCGGACTTCGAACAGGCGCTGGCAGCGATCTGACGCGAAGGCGCCGCGACAGCGGATTAGCGGGCGGCGTGCGTCGGAAGCTTGCGCAGCCCAACGATATCGATCGCGCCATCGCGCCAGTGCCGAACGATGGAGCGGCCGCGATGCAGTTCGTGGAGGAAGCGATCGTCCGGATCAAAGGTCGACGGTCCCAGCCGCAACAGCCAGATCGTCGGCACGGCTTGGGTTGCAGGCTCCTGGGCGACCGCGTGCAGCGTCGCCGGCGGCAGGACGGAGACGCCGCGCGTGCCGGTCGGATGCCAGCCGCCGCCCTGCTCGAGCGCCGGTACGTCGGTCGGGATCGCGCGGATCGGAAGCTGCCGACCCTTGTCGCGTAAAGCATAAGCCAGCGGCAATTTGCCCTCGTTGGGATAGGCGAAGACGACATCGCCCGGCTGGGCATGCTGCATCAGCCAATCGACCGTGCGATACCAGTTCGTCTCCGGCCCACGCATGCGGGACTGCACGTTACCTGCCAGCATCGATCCGCCCAGCAGGAGCGCCGCCGCAGCGCGCGCCCGCCAATAGGCACCGTCGGACGTTGCCCCGATCGCCAACAGCAGCAGCGCCGGCACGGCCACCGGGGTCATGATGCGAGTGATGAAGATCGGCGTGACCGTCAAAGACACCAGGATCGCACAGCAGACAGGCACCAGCGCCAATGTCGCCAGAACAGCTGCCAGCCGCCCGCCGCTGCGCCGTCGCGAAAGGGCGACGATCGCGCAGATGGCCAGGACAGGAGAGGCAAGGCCCGCCCATCCCGCCACGCCATAGAGGGTCATGATGCGGTCCAGCAGCAGCCGGTCCAATCTGAACTGCAGCCAAGTACTGGCGGTCCACGCCTGGGCCTGCGCGCGCAGGATGGCGAGGCCGGGCAGGTAGAGCATCGCGACCAGCATATGGCCCGCCACCAGCCAAGCCCAATCCGCCCGCGTCAGCCGGCGGCCGAACAGTGCGATCGCAAGCGCGATCGTCAGCGCCAATCCGAATAGCGGCCCCAGATTGTGAAGCCACAGCAGTGCCTCTTCCAGCAGCAGATAGCCGCCATAGCTGACGCACCCGATCGGCTGCTCGCGCTCGATCCGCCGCGCCAGCCGCAGCAGCAATGCCAGCGCGCCGGCATAGACCAGGATCATCAGCGGATAGGGCCGGACCTCACGCGCCATTTCAACGAGCGCCAGCGAAACGCAGGCAAAGGCGAGGGCGACGGCCTGTAGACGCCGCCGACGGCAATCGCCCCAGCCGATCCAGTACGCCGCTTCGCGTGCCGCCACGATCACGGCGGGCAGGGTAGCCAGGCTGGCGGAGAGGCCGAGCAGCCGCAGCGCCGGCATGCTGTCGCCAAACAGCGCCACCCAAAGATGAAGCAGGCTGTAATAGAAAGGCGGATGCGTCTCGTAGAGCGGCACGATCCGCCACAGGAAAGCCCAGTCGTGGCTGGCGGCATAGGCGCTATAGGCTTCGTCCAGCCACAAGGGGGCAGCGAAGATGTCCCAGCCCCGCAGCAGCAGCCCGAACGCCGCCAACACGCCAATTATGGACCAATATCTGCGTGCCCCCTGCATCCTGACGATGCTTAGGTCGTATACGGGCACTTGTCGCGCCGGCTGAGACCGCCATAAGGGAAGTTCATGTTCCGCTCAGCGCTTCCCGAAAACGAGACGCCTGCCGGTTGGTGGAACAGCTGGTGGTTCCTGGCTGCCTTGGTGCTGATTTCGGCACTTCCGCTGATCATTCCAGCTGTGCCGCCGCTCACCGATCTGCCCGAACATATGGGCCGCTATCGTATCCAGCTGTCCGATCCGGCGTCCCCGCTGCGGCGCGACTATTTCGATTTCCACTGGGCCTTCATCGCCAACCTCGGCGTCGACCTGCTGATCGTGCCGATGGCGGCCCTGTTCGGACTGGAACTGGGCGTCAAGTTGATCGTGATCGCCATCGTGATGCTGACCATCACCGGCATGTTGTGGATCGCCCATGAGGCCCATGGGCGGGTGCCGCCACCGGCGTTGTTCGCGCTCCCGCTGGCGTATAATTTCCCCCTTATCTGGGGCTTTGCGAACTTCCTCTTGTCGATGGCGCTGGCGCTGAATGCCTATGCGCTGTGGCTCCGGCTGGGACGGCAGCAAAGGTGGCGACTGCGCCACGCTCTGTTTGTGCCGATCGGCCTGATCCTGACGACGGCCCATATTTTCGGCTGGGCGGTTTTGTGCTTGCTCGCCTTCGGAGCAGAGGTGGTGCGCGAACGCGACGCGGGCCGCACGCTCATTCCCAGCCTGTGGCATGGCGGCTTGGCCTGTCTGTCGCTGGCGCCGCCGCTCTTGCTGCTGATCATATGGCGCAGTGGCGATGCGGGCGGCCAGAATGTCGACTGGTTCTATTGGCGCGCCAAATATGTCTATCTGATCTCCAGCCTGCGCAACAGCGTGATGTCGCTGGATATCGCCAACGTCTATCTTCTTTGGACCCTGATCGCGCTCGGGCTGGCGGGCCTGTGGGTCCGGATGAACCGTACGCTTGGCATTGCCGCGCTGATGCTGATCATCGCCTATGTGCTGCTTCCGCGCATTCTGCTCGGCTCGGCCTATGCCGACATGCGGCTTGCCCCTTATGTACTGTTGATCGCGGTCGTGGCGATCGCGATGCGGTCCCAAAGCCGGCGCTGGGCAGCCATGGTTGCAGGCATCGCCACCCTCATCTTCCTGGCCCGTATCGCGATCCTGACCGACAATTTTGCGCAGCATGAGGCCGCCAATCGCCGCCAGCTGGCCGCGCTCGACCATGTAAAGCCGGGCAGTCGCGTGTTCGTGCAGGTCTGGCTGCAATGTATCGGCCGGTGGGAGACCAGCCGCATGGATCATCTGGGCGCGATGGCGATTGTCCGGCGCGAGGCCTTCGCCAACGGCCAGTGGACCGATCCGGGTGCCCAGTTGGTACGGATCAAATATGCGCCGGCCAAGGGCTATGCGGAGGATCCGACCGAAATTCTGCGCCCGCATCGCTGCCGCGACCGGCGCACCAAGCCCTATCCGGAAGGTATCAACAACCTTCCGCATGACGCCTTCGATTATGTCTGGCTGATCGACATTCCGCGCGCGCGCTGGAACAGCTTTCCCGGCCTGGAACCCATCTGGACGGGTGGCCGATCCGGCATTCTCTATCGCGTGCTGCCGCCGGAATCGGGCTCCGCGACCAAGGCCAGCGACACGCCGACCGGCAACAACCCGCGGACCGCGGCATGACGTTCCGCCCCGAATAAGGCGGTCAACAGCCGGTTGAGCGGCTTGGCGGGAACGCGATCGTCGTCGCCGCCGGTACGGCCAAGCAGGCGGTTGACCAACCGGACGCCGACGATCGCCGGCAGCATCAGACTGTTGAACGCGGCCCGGTGCAGCCGCCGAAAGCCGGCGGCGTGCACGGCCGCCTCAAGGGTCTTCGCGGTATAGCGGCGCTGGTGATGGTGGGCGACGTCATGGCCGCTCCACAAGGCCGGGATCGCCGGCACGGCGAGCAGCAACCGCCCGCCCGGCGCCAGCTTCGTCCGCAGCGCCGTCAGTGCGCCGACGTCGTCCGGAATATGTTCCAGCACGTCCAACAGCACGATCAGGTCATATGCGCCGTCTTCCAGCGGGACGTTCGGCAGATAGCCGCCCTTGATGGCCAGGCCGGTGCGCTGTGCCGCAAAAGCGCGAGCATGATCGTCGGGTTCGATCGCCTCGACCATGCCGAACTGTTGCAGCATCTCGATATTGGATCCCGTCCCGCAGCCGACCTCCAGGATCCGCATCGGCCCGGGCCGGGGGCGGAATCGTTCGATCAGGGCCGTCAGGATCTTGCGGCGGCCGACGAACCACCAATGGTGGCGATCAATTTCAGCCATGCGGTCGTAAACGTGACGTTCCATCAGCTCTGATCGCTCGTCGCGCCGATCCGCTCACGCACGACGTAGATGGGGCGCCGCTTGGTCTCGACCAGGATGCGCCCGACATATTCGCCCAGGATCCCGAGCGACAGCAATTGCACACCACCGAGGAACAGGACCGCGACCATCATCGAGGCATAGCCCGGAACATCGACGCCGTAGAGGATGACCCGGCCGATCAGCAAAAAAGCATAAAGCAGGGCGATCGCCGCCACGCCGAATCCGATGTAGGACCAGACGCGCAACGGCGCGGTGGAGGCGGATGTGAGACCATCGATCGCCAGCTTCCACAATTTGAGATAGTTGAATTTGGTGCTGCCGACGGTGCGCTCGGCCCGGTCATATTCCACCGCCGCCTGGCGGAAGCCACCCCAGGCGAACAGGCCCTTCATGAAGCGGTTGCGTTCGGGCATCGCCCGAATGACGTCGACGACCTTGCGGTCGAGCAGGCGGAAATCGCCGGCATGCTCCGGGATCTTGTCTTCGCTTAGCCAATTATGCGCACGGTAGTAGAGATCGGCGGTCAGGCGCTTGGGCAGGCTGTCGGTCATGCGATTGCGCCGCACGCCGAAGACGACCTCATGGCCCAGCCGCCATTCGTCCAGCATCGCGCCGATCACCTCCGGCGGATCCTGCAGGTCGACGTCGATCGGGACGACGGTCTGGCCGCGTACATGATCGAGCCCGGCCGACAGGGCTGCCTCCTTGCCGAAATTGCGGGACAGCGAGATGCCGACGACGCGGGGATCGGCGCGGTTGGCCGCCATGATCGCGGCCAGGGTGGCATCCGAACTGCCGTCGTCGACGAACAATATTTCCCATAGCACCGGCGCGCCGTGCGGATCGCGCAGCGCCTCCAGCACTCTGCCGACCCGCGCGACGAACGGCTGGATGGCGTCTTCCTCATCCTTGACCGGCACGATGACGGAGATGAGCGGAATGGCGTTGGGGTCCATGATCGCTTGTGGCGCGCTTGCGGGGGCAGAGGCAAGTTTCACCGAAAGACCCACCAACGATTGAGGACGAACAAGAGTGCGGGCGTTACAAACCATATTGGCACATACAGCGTCCAATGCGGGAGTTTTAGTGCCTCGGTAAGGAGCCATGCCCAAAAAGCATTGAGCGCCAGGCTTGGGAGCGATGCCAGGACGAAGCGAATCTTGCTCGCCCGGTCCCTTTTGCCATGATTGCGGAACGTGACCCGGCTGTGCAGCACGTAGCCCAGCGTCACCGCTGCCAGATATCCCGCGATATTGCAGATTTGCAGCGGCAAATGGCTCCAGCTGTCGAGCACCACCAGGACCGCCGAATAGAGTGCGGTGACGATGCCACCGTTCACGCCATAGCGCACGATCTGCCAAAACATCTCGCGCCGCTGATGCGCCACCGCGGTCATCCCGAAATACAGCCCTTTGCTCTTTCCCAACGGGCTCGTAGAGCGCCGCCAGCGGCGAGGGAAGTGTGGTGATCGGCGAAAACTGGGTTCGGGGCTTCGACAAGCCCGCACATTGGCGCCGCTGGTTCCTGCTCTTCTGGGCGGCGACGGCCGCCTATATGCTCTATTACAAGTGGAACGCGATCCACTGGTTCGCGCTGAGCGACACCGACGACAATCTGCGTTTCGCGCAGGTCCGTGCCCTGCTGGACGGGCAGGGCTGGTACGATTTGCGCCAGCACCGGATCGATCCGCCCAATGGGATCTCGGTCCATTGGTCGCGGCTGGTGGATCTGCCGATCGCCGGATTGATGCTGATCCTGCGACCCATCCTGGGCTGGCAGGATGCCGCGCGCTGGTCCTGCGCGATCGCGCCCATGCTCGCATTGGGTGCTGGCTTGTACGGTATGATGCTGACCGCGCGCCGCCTGGTGGACCGCTGGGCATTTCTACTGGCGGGTGCGATCCTGGTGTGCGCCAATACCACCATGCTGATGTGGATGCCGTTGCGCATCGATCATCATGGCTGGCAGCTGGCCAGCCTGATCGTGACCGTTGCCGGCATGGCCGATCGGCGCAAGCTGCGCGG
The DNA here is from genome assembly GCF_048595155.1 of Sphingomonas sp. Lineage (GTDB taxonomy): Bacteria > Pseudomonadota > Alphaproteobacteria > Sphingomonadales > Sphingomonadaceae > Sphingomonas_I. The sequence goes on along the minus strand of NZ_JBMDXN010000074.1, from coordinate 89,769 downwards.
TGGTCTCACCGCTGGCCTCGCGACCGCCTTCTCGCTCACGATCGGGCTGGAATTGCTGCCCTATCTCGCGGTGGCGGGCGCCCTGATCGTGTTGTGGTGGGTGATCGAGCAGGATCAGGCCGATCGCCTGCGCGGCTATGGGCTCAGCCTCGCTGCCGGCGCGGCGTTCGGCTATGCCGTGTTCGCATCCTACGACAACCGCCAGCTGCTGTGCGATGCGCTCACGCCCGTTTATCTGTCGACCTTGCTGGTTACCGGCGGGTTGGCCGTGGCATTCGGGTCGTTGCCCTTCCGGCAGCGCTGGCTGCGGATCCTCGCGGCGCTGGTGGGTGGCGCGGCCATCTGCGGGGGCTTCGCACTGGCCTTCCCGCAATGCCTCGGCCGTCCTGAAAACCTCTCGCCCGAACTCTACAAATTGTGGTTCAGCCACATCAAGGAGGCCAAGCCGCTCTATCAGCATGGCTGGCGCATCGCTTTCCCCACGCTGACGCTGTCCGTCATCGGCGTCCTTGGCTCGGCCTGGGCCTTCTGGCGTGCGCGCGGCACGGACAAGGCGATTCCCTGGGCGCTCGTCGCCTTGCTCTCGCTCTTCTCGGCCTTGCTGCTCTTCTGGCAGACGCGCGCTGGACCGGGCTCGCAGATGCTTGGTACGATTGGCGCGACCGCGCTGGGATGGCATATGCTGCGCTGGACGCTGGTGCATCGCAACCTTCTGGTGCGCGTGTTCGGATCGGTCGCCGTCTTCCTGTTCGTGTCCGGTTCGTTCGCCGGCATCATCGTGCAGAACATACCCCAGCAGCGCCCGGCCTATCGCAAACGCGTCGACGCGGCCAACCGGCGCTGCCCGACCTTGCCCGCGCTTCGTCCCATCGGGGCGCTCCCGCCCGCGACCATCCTGACCTTCATCGATCTTGGTCCGCGCCTGATCGCCACGACCCGCCACAGCGCCATTGCCGGCCCCTATCACCGTAATGGCGGCGACATCCTGGATATCCAGCACAGCTTCCGCGCCACCGATCCGGAAGTCGCGCATGAGGTGATGCGCCGGCATGGCGCCAGCCTGCTGCTGATCTGCCCTGGCCTGTCGGAATCCACCGTCTACGGCAGCGAGGCGCCTAAGGGCTTCTACGTCCAACTGGTGAAGGGCCAGATCCCGAAATGGCTGGCCCCCGTGACTCTGCCGAAGGATTCGCCCTACCGGCTGTGGCGGCGGATCGATTAGCGCAGGAAGTTCAGACGCCGTCCGCCGCATAACAATATCGCTTTGCGTAAGGGCAGAGCAGGATAAGCTGTTGCCGTGCGCGTCCTCCTGCTCATGTCGGTTCTGTTGATCGGCGGCTGCCGCGAGCAAAGCGCGACACCGCCCTCGCACCTGATCTTATGGGCGTGGGAGCGGCCAGAGGACCTCCGCTTCGCACCGGATACGGAGATCGCGGTCCAGACCGGCTTCATCGGTCTGTCGGGGGAAAAGCTACAGGCACGCGGTCGTTACTTCCCGCTCAAAAGCGCGAGGCCGCCCCAAACCGCCGTGGTGCACGTACAGATTGATCACGCCATACCGCTGCGCTGGGACCCGGAACTGCGTGCCAAGCTCGCCGCCGCCGTGCGTCACTATGCAACGGTGATACCAACGCCCCGCGTCCAGCTCGACTTCGAGGTTCGCCAGTCGGAGCGGCAGGTATTGCTGGATACGCTGACCGATTTGCGCCGGGCGCTCCCCGCATCGACGACGCTGTCGATGACCGCGCTCACGTCCTGGTGCATGTCGGAAAATTGGCTGGAGAAGGCGCCGGTCGACGAGATCGTGCCCATGCTGTTCCGCATGCAGGACGATGGACCCGCGATCCTGAAGAGACTGGCGGCGGGGGGCGATTTCCGTAATCCTCGCTGCCGCACCGCTCTAGCGATCTCGAGCGACTCACCCGTGTCGCGGGCGCCGCGCGGACGGCGCGTATACCTCTTCAGTCCACAGAGCTGGAAGGCAGGCTCGTTTGATACGGTGCGGCGAGAGGTGGAGGCGTGGCAATGATGCGGCTGGCGGCTTCGCTCATGACATTCGTCCTGCTCGCGCTGGCCGCGCTACCGGCAAACGCGTCGGGTCCCGATCCGCTTCCGTACAGCTTCATCCATAATCGGGGCGGTGAAGCAGCGGATCGCGCCCGTCTCTATCGGGGCCATATGGGCGTGCTGCTGCCGACGGGGTCGGACGCACGCCTCTATCTGCAGTGGCGGCTCATGAACGGCCTCGACGTCGATCCCGCTGTTGCGGACACGCTCAATCGGCGCTGCTGCGCCAGCGGGGGCTGGCCGGATTCAGGGGACAGCATCGACAAATGGCTCAGCGCGGTAGGCCAAGTTACCGGGGTCAAACCGTCAGAAACCTGGATCGCCACGGATCGGCCCGGAACCGAATATGGCGAGGTAGAGAATTGCTTCGGCGACGCCTTTCTTAGCGCCGCCGCGACGCTGACGGAACGTGCCGCGCGCTATGGGCGGCGCAGCCCAGCCGTACGCGCATGGCTGGCGACCCAGAATGCGGTGTTCGCAGCGTGCAGCGATCCCAAGGCCACTTTGCCCGCCCCGCTCGCCAATGGGCCCAGGTGGCTGATGGCCGATCGCGCCTATCAGGAAGCGGCATTCGCGCTGTACCAGCTCCGCACGGAAGAAGCATTCCGTCGCTTCCGTGCCATTGCCGCCGATCCGACCTCGCCCTGGGCGCCGCGCGGTCTCTACCTAAGCGCACGGGTCATGTTTCATGCCGCCCTGCTCCACCGCTCGCCCCAGGCCTATGCCGCAGCCCGCGCGGGGATCGCCCCGCTGCAAGCCAAACCGGACGCTTACGGTTACGGCGAGGTCCGGCGCATGCTGCACGCGCTGGCCTTTCGGTATCGGCCTGCGGCCCTCTTCGCGAAGCTCGACCAGGAACTCAACGCGAAGGCGCCGGACGACGATCTCGCCCGAGGTTTGCGCGATTATGTCAATCTGTCGGAGCGGCTGCCCATGCGCCCCGATCTCGCCGACTGGTTGGAGACGCTCCACAATCAGAAGCGCGCGGTCGCACTTGTCCATGCAAGCCAGCGTTGGACGGCCACCCGCAAAGTCCACTGGCTCGTACTCGCCCTGACGCTGGTCAGGCCGGGCGATCCGCAGGCGGCCGGGCTCGCCGCGGCGGCGGCGCGCGTGCCGCGCAACAGTGCCGCCTGGACCACCGCGCAATATCACCTCGTCCGGCTGACCCTTGCCACCGCGGATCCGATCGCTTTGCGAAAGCGGGTCGATGCCATGCTCGCTTCGGATCTGTCCGGTACGGATCGCAACCTGTTCCTCGGCCTTCGCGCGCAGCTGGCGACCGGCCTTCCCGACATGATGCGGAACGCGGTCCGCCGTGTCTTTTGCCCTGATTATTCGGACACCTGCCCCGCCAACAGAAGGTTTGATCACGATCCCTCGTTGGTGACCCGACCGCCGGGAAACCACTATGTCGCCTTGGGGTCGGAGACGAAGGCGATCCTCGATCGCTTGCCATTGCGCAGCCGGATGGCAGCCGGCGCAGGTATGGCACCCCAGTTCCGGCTGGATGTGGCCCTCACCAATTTTGGACGCGCCGTCCAGCTTCAGGACAATGTCGCGATCGATCGGCTCGCGGCCGATCTGGCGGTGCTGCTTCCTGCCATCCGTCAGGATTGGCTGACGGTCCGGAATACGCGGCCAGGGCCGGCAAAGCTTTTCGCGGAATTCTTCATTCTCGCCAAGATCCCGGGAATGTCCCCTGATTTTGCCGGTTATACCCGCCCAGAAGGCGTTGTGCGTAAATGGCAGGGCGGCTGGTGGGACTGGATGATCTTGCCGCGAACCAGGGCGGTGCCGGCCGCGCCGCCGGGCGAAGACCAATATAATCTTTGGGAATCGGGCATCAGTCCCGACATGGGCCATCCCGACATCATCTGCGGCGCCTTTTGCGGGCTCAGCGGTTTCCCGCTGCACCTGCCCGGTTTTGCAATGGCGGTGCAGCCGCAGGCGCGTCTCGAACGTGCTCGCTTGCTGTTCTATACGGACGATACCAAGACCAGGCTGCCGTTGGGTGCCGTATCCGCCTGGACCTATTTACTGGATTATGCCCGCGCTCATCCGCGCGACCCACGCGCACCAGAAGCATGCTATTGGCTGATACGAATTGCGCGCTGGGGCCATGCCCACGATCGGGTGGGCTATAAGGCGTTCAAGCTGCTTCACGGCGCGCACCGTCATTCGGTCTGGGCAAAGCGCTCGCCTTTTTACTTCGACTGAGCTTGCACAAAGAGGCTGGTGGCGGGCCGCGATTTCCGCAATCCTCGCCGCCGCGCTGCCCTCGTGGTCTCCGACCGCCGGTGACGCGTCTATCTCTTCGGTTCACAATCGTGTGTCAGGCGTGGGACGTAGTGGAGGCATGGCGGTGAAGCGTCTGGCGATCGCTCTCCTCACGACAATCGTTGCTTCATTATTGGCGACACAACCGGTCCGCGCTTCGGGCGCGGATTTTGGTCCCTACAGCTTTATCGACCGTCACGGCGGCAGTCCGGAGGAGCAAGCCCGGCTCTATCGGGGGAAAATGGGCATGTTCCTGCCCGCCGCGTCAGACAGTCTCCTATATCTGCAATGGCGGCTGATGAACGGACTGGACGTCGGCCCTGTCGCAGGAGCGGCATTGAACGCCCCGTGCTGCGACATCGGCGACCCCAACAAGCCTTGGGACGATATGGTCGCGTGGACCGAGGCCATTCGCCTTGTGCCGGGTGCCGACACGTCCAAGACCTGGATCGCGACGGAATTGCCAGGGCCGGACTATACTCAGATCCCCAATTGCTTCCCCGACGCATTCAGCACGGCCGCGAGCACGCTGAAGGATCGGGCCGCGCGCTTTGGCGGCGCCAATCCCGCCGTGCGTGCGTGGCTGGCCACGCAGAATGCCGTATTCGCCGCGTGCAGCGATCCCAAGGCGGTCCTCCCCGCACCACTTGCCGATGCGCCACCCTGGCTCAAGGCCGACCGCGCGTATCAGGAAGCGGCGTTTGCGCTCTACAAAGGCCAGACGGAGGAAGCATCGCGTCGTTTTCAGGCGATTGCGCGCGACCCAGACTCTCCTTGGGCGTCGCGGGGTCTCTATCTCCGCGCGCGGACGCTCTATCGGGAGGCGCTCAGGCATCGCTCGCCGCAAGCCTATGCCGCCGCGCTAGCCGCGATCGTGCCGCTTCGCGCGCGCGCCGGCATGTATGGCCACAGCCAGGTCCATGGCATGGTGCGAGCCCTGGCCTATCGTTACCGTCCCGAGATTCTGTTCCGGAAGCTGGACGAAGAACTGAACGCCAAGACGCCGGTATTCGATATCGCGAAGGGCCTGCGCGACTATGTAAACCTGTCGGCCCGCCTTCCCGACCGGCCCGATCTTGCCGACTGGTTCGCTACCCTGCACGCGAATGATCGCGCGCCTGCGCTGGCACATGCTGCGGAGCGTTGGACCTCGACGCGCAAGCGCCATTGGCTCGTGCTGGCATTGACGCTGGTAAGAACGGGCGATCCTCAGGCAGGGGCACTTGCCGCCGCAGCCGCACAAATCCCCCGGACCAGTCCAGCGTGGACCACCGCGCAATATCATCAAATGCGACTGACGTTCGCCACCGCCGACCCGGCGGCGTTGCGCGCCCGTGTCGATGCAATGCTTGCATCGGATCTTACCGCGTCGGACCGCAACCTCTTCCTCGCAATGCGCACGCAGCTTGCCACGGATCTTCCCGATATGCTGCGCTTTGCCGTGCGTCGCGTCTTCTGTTCGGAAGATCCGCGCGACTGCCCGGACAGTACGAAAAGGATCTACGACACCGTTCTCGCCAGGGCCGGCTCGGACCGCCAGCCGGTCGCACTTGGACCTGAGAGCAAGGCCATACTCGACCGCCTGACGCTGCGCACCCGCATCAGCGCCGGCCGCCATGTGGCAGGCGCATTCCGCCTCGATCTGGCGCTGACCAATTTCGCGCGTGCGGTGCAATTGCAGGACAATGTCGCGATCGATCAGCTGGCAACGCAGCTTGCGGTTCTGCTGCCCGCGATCCGGCAGGACTGGCTCGCCGTCCGCCGCACGCCGCCCGGTCCGGCAAAACGCTTCGCCGAATTCTTCATTCTCGCCAAGATACCCGGAATGTCGCCCGATCTTCCCGGCTATCAGCGGCCGGAAGGTAGCGTGCGCGAGTGGCAAGGCGTGTGGCAGGACTGGATGATCCTGCCGCGCCCAGCGATAGCGCCGGTCGCCCCGCCCGATGCCGCGCAATATAATTTCTGGGTCGATGCAGCGTTCGACGATGCGCATCCCGATCTCGTATGCGGCAGCTTCTGCGGCGTTGGGGGCTTCCCCTTGCGCCTGCCCCGCTTCGCCGCGGACGAGCAGGCGCGCGCACGGGCGGAGCGCCAGCGGCTGATGCTCTACACCGCGCAGGACAAAGCGAATTTGCCGCCGGGCAGTATCTCCGTCTGGGCGTCATTGCTCGACTATGCCCGCGCGCATCCGCGCGACCCGCGGTCCTCCGAAGCACTCTACTGGCTGATCCGCATCGCTCATTGGGGCCACACGCATGATCGCGTCGGCTATCGCGCCTTCCGCTTGCTCCACACCGTGCATCCGCGCTCCGTCTGGACGAGGCGCTCCCCCTTTTACTTCGACTAGGCCATACCCGGATCAGAGCTGTGCTGCGTCGGCCAGCTTGGCTCGATCCCGCCTGTTCGGCAGGAAAAATGGGCCTATCAGCAGGCCGAACAGGAAGCCGCCCATATGCGCTTCCCAGGCAAGGCCACCGCCGGGTCCGACACTGAGGATCGAGAGGAGAACCCACAGGAACGCGTTGCTTTTGATCAAGTCCGACGCGAGCTTCCGCAGCTGCGGCGAGCCGAGCGGCAAGAGCGGCGCCTGGTCCGCCGGCGCTCGGATCAGCAACCCGATCACCCCATAAAGCGCGCCGGAGGCGCCGATCATCGGCACCGCTCCGGAAGGGTGAAAGAGGAGGTAGCAAACCGCACCGGCCAGCCCGCTGCACAGGAACAGCGACAGGAATCGCAACCAGTTTTGCGGGACCGTTCCCATCCGCACCATCAGCGGGCCGCCGAACGCCGCCAGCGCGACCATATTCAGCAGGAGATGTATCAGGTTGCCATGCGCGAACATGTGTAGGAGGACCGTCTGGAACCGCCCCTGCGCCAATGTCTGTGCAGACACGCCCCAACTTGCCATCCCGCGGCCGGGATGCGCCAGCCATGCCACGATACAGAAAGCGCCGATCAGAGCGCCCGGTCCGTGCGCCGTCCACGGCAGAGGGGTGGCCGGCTCCTCCTCATCCTCCGGTGCAGCATGATCCCTTAACGTCGCCTCCAGCCCATCCTCCTCCACAACCGCGAGGTCCAGCCAGAGGCGCTCGAGGACATTGTGCGGAGCGGTCACCGTCATGCCTTCCGGGTGCGGCACGAACGCGACATAGCAATGCGGCCACGGCTCCCACCCCGACCGGCCCGTCGCGCGCCAGCGCCCGTCCCAGTCGGAGCGGGCGTAGATGTTCTGCGCGCGCATCAAGGTCATCAGCCGGTCCGCCTGCCCAGCTGAAATGTCCACATGCGCAGGTCGCAACCTGTATTGATATACCCAAGCGAGCAAGGCGGGGACGAGCATGACCGGCCACCACACGCCGAAGAACGCCCAGAGCGCCATCAGAAACGCAAGACCGATCACGTTGAAGACAAGCTGGTAGGCACTGTAGACCGGCACCACATCACGCCACGCGCCGCCGCATGAACGGATCACCAATGGCTCGATAGCGGGCTCCACCGCGTCTTTGTGTGCCGCCCTGGCGCCCTTGGCAATCGCGGGCAGCGGTGCGCGTCCGAGGCGGATCGCCCGGTACCGGGCAAAACACGCTATTCCTCCGTGAACGCGCCGGTGCCGTTCAGGCGAAGCTCGCCTTCAATCCATCGATCACATATTGCGCCGCCAGCGCCGCCAGCAATACGCCTAGGATGCGCGTGATCATCGCTTCCAACTTATCACCGAGCACCCGCATGATCGCGCCCGCCGCCAGCAATGCGATCGCGCTGATGACCAACACGGCCGCAAGCGCGCTCAATACAATCGCCAATTGCAGACCATGATTATGTGCGGTGACAAGCATGACCGTGGCGATCGATCCCGGCCCGGCCAGCATCGGGATAGCCATGGGGAAGACCGAGATGTCGTCCGGCTCGGTCAGCGCCTCCTGCGCGCGGTGCCGATTGATTTCCTCCGCGCGCTCCTCGCGCCGTTCGGTACGCTTCTCGAACACCATTTCCAGTGCGATCAGAAACACCATGATCCCGCCGGCGACGCGGAACGCATCGAGGCTGATGCCAAGCGTCTTGAGCAGCGGTTCGCCCACCAACGCGAACAGGATCAGCACGACGGCTGCGAGCCCGACCGAGCGCAATGCCATCGACTTGCGATAGGAATTGCTGCCGCCGCGCGTCAGGCTGGCGAAGATCGGCGCACAGCCCGGCGGATCGATGACCACGAAGAAGGTCACGAAGGCTGAGAGGAAGAGCGAGATCACGGCCGCACCGCCGCGTCCGCCCGCATCATATCGCGTCTGGAGCGAGCGGCACGCCGGCATTGCGATGCGCGGCGACAAGCGTGTTACGCAACAGGACTGCGATCGTCATCGGGCCAACACCGCCGGGCACCGGGGTGATCGCACCGGCCACCTCCGCCGCTTCCGGAAAGGCGACATCGCCGACCAGCTTGGTCTTGCCTTCACCCGCATCGATCCGGTTGATGCCGACGTCGATCACCGCCGCGCCGGGCTTGATCCAGTCTGCCTTCACCATTTCTGGGCGGCCAACCGCGGCAACGACGATGTCGGCGCGGCGGACGATCGACGGCAGATCGCGTGTCCGCGAATGTGCGATCGTCACCGTGCAGCTTTGCCCCAGCAACAGCTGCGCCATCGGCTTGCCGACGATATTGGAACGGCCGATCACCACCGCCTCCTTGCCCGTCAGATCGCCCAGTTGCGTCTTGAGCAGCATCAGGCAGCCCAAGGGGGTGCAGGGCACGAAACCCGCCAGCCCGGTCGCAAGCCGGCCGGCATTGACCGGATGGAAGCCGTCCACATCCTTGTCCGGATCGATCGCGGCGATCACCGCATTCTCGTCAATCTGTTTGGGCAGCGGCAGCTGGACGAGGATGCCGTCGACGCTGTGATCGGCGTTCAGCGACCGGACGAGGTCCAGCAATTCGTCCTGCGTCGTCTCGGCCGGCAGGCGGATCGTGTCGCTCTTCATGCCTGCGGCTTCGGTCGCCACGCCCTTGGACCGGACGTAGACGGCGCTCGCCGGATCCTCGCCGACCAGGACAACCGTCAGGCCGGGCTTGCGGCCGGCTGCGGCAACGAAATCCGGGACCAGCGCCGCGATACGCGCGCGCAGGCTCTGGGCGGCGGCCTTGCCGTCGATGACGGTCGCGCTCACGAGGCGGCGGAGATGGCGATGGCGGGAAGGACGGTGCTCCGCAGGATCTGGATGAGCAGCAGAACCACCAGCGGCGAGAAGTCGAGCGCGCCGAAATCCGGCATGATCCGCCGGATCGGCGCATAGAGCGGCTCGGTGATCCGACTCAGCCCGTACAGCAGCTGTCGGACGAAATCATTGTGGGTATTGACCACGTTGAAGGCCACCAGCCACGACAGCACCGCCTGGATGATGATGATCCACATCAGGACGGTGAGCAGCAGCGAGATGATCTGGACGAGCGTGAGTATCAGCATGTCACTGTCCTAGCCGAGTGGGGCACTTAGCGCCACCCTCAGGCGCGTCGCACCAGCGTGCCCGCACCCTGTCGCGTAAAGATTTCAATCAGCATCGCATGCGGCACCCGCCCGTCAAGGATCACCGCCGCATCGACGCCACCTTCGACCGCATCGATGCACGTCTGCAATTTGGGGATCATGCCGCCGTGGATCGTGCCGTCGGTCTGGAGCCCGGCAATGTCCGCCGGCGTCAGATCGCTTAGCAGACGTTTGCTTTTGTCGAGCACGCCCGGTACGTCCGTCAGCAGGAACAGGCGCTCGGCGCCGGTCGCGATCGCGAGCGCACCCGCCATGGTGTCGGCGTTGATGTTATAGGTCTGGCCGTCGGTTCCGACCCCGATCGGCGCCACGACCGGGATCATGCCGGCCTTGCTGATCGTATCCAGGATGCGCGTGTCGACATCGTCCGGCTCGCCGACAAAGCCAAGATCCTGTGCGCCCTGCACCTTGGTGGCGGTAACCAGCCGGCCATCCTTGCCGGAGATGCCGACCGCGCGGCCGCCTTCGGCTGCGATCCAGGAGACGATCTCCTTGTTGATCGCGCCGGAAAGGACCATTTCCGCGACCTTCATCGTCGCCGCGTCGGTCACCCGCAATCCGTCGACGAAGCGGCTCTCAATCCCTTGTGCCTTCAGCGCCGCGCCGATCTGCGGTCCGCCGCCATGGACGACGATCGGATTGATGCCGACCGCTTTCAGAAGCACGATATCCTCGGCGAAGTCCTCCGCCGCCTCGGCATCGCCCATCGCGTGGCCGCCATATTTTACGACAAAGGTGCTGCCGGCGTAGCGCTGCATATAAGGCAGCGCCTCGGCCAGCGTTTCGGCCTTGAACAGCAGAGCGGGATCGACGGAGTGATCGGTCATGCGCGCGCCCTTAAGCGGGGGTGGCGCCTGCGTCCAGTTTTCGCCCGATCGCGACGAACAATGTGATCAGCCACGGCACCAACACGATCGACAGCAGTACCTTGGTCAGCATCTGCCCACCCATCAGGGCCAGGATCGGCCGTTCGCCATAGAAGGAAATGGTGATGAAGATCAGCGTGTCGACCACCTGCGACACCACGCTGGCCACCATGCCGCGCAGCCAGAGGAGCCGGCCCGCGCCAGCGGCCAGCTTGGAGAAGATCAGGACGTTGAGCGTCTGCGATGTCCCATAAGCGATCAGCCCGGCCACCATCATGCGGGCGCCTTGCCCCACCACGATCGGGAAGGCCTCAACCGCGGGGGCATACATGCCGGGATCGGTCGGCAAGGCGAGCACCAGCCGGATCAACAATGCGGCCGAAATCAGCGGAAGGAAGCCCCAGCGCACCATCGCATCGGCAGTCTTGCGGCCGTGCAGTTCGGATACGGCGCTGCCCATCACCACGAGCAGGAGGAAGGCGAAGATGCCCGCTTCCACGGCCAGCGGCCCCAGGGCGACCTGCTTCACCCCCAATATGCCCGCGGTCGTGACCATGCCGCCGTAAAAGAGCGAGAAGACGAACAGGGAGCGGGGGATTGCGGGCTTCGGTCTTTCCATCCCCGCACTGCCTAACGCATGGCGCGCGCCTGTCATGCAAAAAAGTGCGAAGGCTGCCGGCGACCGGATCGGTCTAGCGCGTCGGCACCGGCTCCGGCCCGGAATAATCGTAAAAGCCGCGGCCCGTCTTCCGTCCCAGCCAGCCGGCATCGACATATTTGACCAGCAAGGGCGCGGGCCGGAATTTCGGATCTCCGGTACCCTCGTACAGCACCCGCGCGATTTCCAGGCAGGTGTCGAGACCGATGAAGTCCGCCAGCGTGAGCGGGCCCATCGGATGGTTGAGGCCCAGGCTGACCGCCGCATCGATATCGCGCACGCCGGCGACGCCCTCGCCCAAGGCGAAGATGGCCTCGTTCAGCATCGGCAGCAGCACGCGATTGACGATGAAGCCGGGCGCGTCATTGGCGTGCACGACCGTCTTGCCCAGGCTGTTCGCAAAGGCTTCGACCCGGCTGACCGTATCCTCCGACGTGGCCAGCCCGCGGATCAGCTCGATCGGCTTCATCACGGGGACCGGGTTGAAGAAGTGGACCCCCATGAAGCGGGTGGGATCCGGTGCGGCCTGCGCCAGCCGCGTGATCGGGATGGAGGAGGTATTGCTGGCAAGAACGGCGTCGGGCCGCATCACCTTGCCGACTTCAGTGAAGATGGCGCGCTTGATCTGCTCGCGCTCGGTTGCGGCCTCGATCACGATCTCCGCATCCGCAAAAGCGTCATAGTTGGCCTGCGGGTCGATCCGGGCGGCTGCGGCCTCGGCATCGGCGGTGCTGATCTGTTCCTTCTCGGCCGCGCGGGCGAGGCGCTTGGCAATCCCGGCTTTTCCCTTCTCCGCCTGCGCGATGCCGATGTCGGACAGCAGCACGCGATAGCCCGATTGCGCCGCAACCTGTGCGATCCCCGCGCCCATCTGTCCCGCGCCGATTACGCCTATGGCCTTCATCATGATTCCCATGTTGTTCGTGTCGAGAGGGGTGCGTTCAGGGCGCGATCGGCTCGGGCCGGGCCTCTGCCAGGATCAGCGAGAACATCTCTTTCTCGTCGCTCCATTCCCGCACCGGGGTCCATCCGCCGGCGGCGAGCAGCTGGCGGGCGCTGCGTGGCGTATATTTGTGGCTATTTTCGGTGTGGATCGTCTCGTCCGCGCCCATTTCGAAATGCCGGCCTGCAATCATGAAGCTGACATCGCGCGTAGCCGCAAGGTGCATCTCGATCCGGGACCAGGTGTCGTTCCAGATCGCGCGATGCTTGAATGCGTCGAGCGGGATGTCGCCATCCAGCTCGCGATTGATCCGGTGCAGCAAGTTGAGGTTGAACGCCGCTGTCACCCCGGCCCGGTCGTCATAGGCCCGGATCAGGATATCCGTTTCCTTCACCCGATCCATGCCGATCAGCAGCATCGCGCCGACGCCCATCGTCTCGATCATGTCGCGCAGCAGGTTCACGCCCGACCGCGGCACCAGATTGCCGATCGTCGATCCGGGGAAAAAGCCCAGCTTGGGAAGGTCGTCGATATCCGCCGGCAGGGCGACAGGCTGCATGAAATTGGCTTCGACCGGCAGAACCGAAAGCTGGGGGAAGCGCCCGGACAAGGCGGCCGCCGATTCGCGCAAAAAATCGCCGGAAATATCGATCGGCACATGGGCCGAAGGCTCGATCGCGGTGAGCAGCAGCGGGGTCTTGACCGAGGATCCCGATCCAAATTCCACCACGGCGCGGCCCGGGCCGGCGATCCGCCCGACATCCACGCTATGGGCCGCCAGCAGGCCGCTTTCGGTGCGCGTCGGATAATATTCCGGCAGCGCGGTGATCTCTTCGAACAATTCCGAGCCGCGCCGGTCATAGAACCAGCGGGCTGGGATGGCCTTCTTGCGTTGCGACAGGCCTTCGATCACGTCGGCCAGAAAGGCAGGGTCCGCCTCCGGCGGCGTGGGCAGATCACGCTCCGCCAGGATCGTCTCTGACTGAAGCATTACAGATCTTTCGCAAGCCGCATGCCGGTGAATTGCCAGCGTTGCCAGGGGTAGAAAAAGTTGCGGTAGGAAGCGCGGCTGTGGCCGCGCGGGGTGGCGCAGCTCGCCCCCTTCAGCACCGCCTGCCCGCTCATGAATTTGCCATTATATTCACCGACCGCACCTGCGGCCGGGGAAAAGCCCGGATAGGGCAGGAAGGCGCTTGCGGTCCATTGCCACACATCTCCGAACATCTGCCCGGGGGAATTGCTCCAGTGCGCGGCGCGCGGGCGGACCGGTCCGGCGCGATCGAGCTGGGTTCCGGCGGTCGGATCGAGCGCGGCCGCCGCGCTTTCCCACTCCGCCTCCGTCGGCAGGCGCGCGCCGGCCCAGCGCGCATACGCATCCGCTTCATAATAGCTAATATGCGTCACCGGGGCGGCAGGATGGACCGGGTGCAGTCCATCGAGCGCGAAGGCGAACCATCGTCCCTCCACCATCCGCCAGTAAAGCGGCGCCGTGACGCCCTCGCGCTTCACCCAGGCCCAGCCATCGGACAGCCACAGGTCCGGGCGGCGATAGCCGCCGTCGGCGATGAAGCCCTGCCACTCGGCATTGGTGATCGGACGGTCTGCCAGCGCATGCGGCGCCAGATAGACGCGGTGGCGCGGGCCTTCCGCGTCGAATGCGAAGCCGTCGCCGTCATGGCCGATCTCGACCAGACCCTCATGCCCCTCCATCCAACCGAGCGGAGCCGGCATTGGTACGGGTATGTTGCGCGGCTGATCCCAAACCGCCGGATCGAGCGGATTGGCGGCAAAGCTGGCCAGCAGGTCGGTCAGCATCAATTCCTGATGCTGCTGTTCGTGGTTGATGCCGAGCCGGATCAGTTCCTGGGCGGCCGGCGCTAGCGAGGGCAGTGCGGCAAGCAGCTGCGCGTCGACGACCGCACGCCAGGCCTTGATCTCGTCCAGGCTGGGACGCGCCAGCATGCCGCGGCGGTCGCGCGCATGGCGTGCCCCTTCGGCCTCGTAATAGCTGTTGAACAGGAAGGCATAATGGGGGTCGTACGGCTGATGCCCGGTGACATGGTCGCGCAAAACGAACGTTTCGAAAAACCAAGTGGTGTGGGCCAGATGCCATTTGGCCGGCGAAGCGTCGGGATAGGGCTGGATGGTTGCGTCGGCATCGGACAAGGGCGCCGCGATGTCGATCGACAGATCGCGCGTGCGCTGAAACGCCGTCTCGAGTGGATATGCCTCAGCAAGCTCTTGAGCGCGCGCGGCCATGGCGATGTCCCCCGTTGGCCCAGCGCCGACGTGGCGCCTTTACCTTTAAGATCGTTACGATAACGCTTCAATCAACCCCGTGTTGCGCCGGGCTTCCACAATATGTCGCCACCCGCTTGCATATTCAGCAGCCTGGCGAGAACGAAAAGATGATCCGAAAGCCGGTTGATATAGGCCAGCGCTTGCGGATTGAGCGCCACTTCGGTCGCCGCCGCGACCGCGGTTCGTTCGGCGCGGCGGGTCACGGCCCGGGCCAGATGAAGCTGGGCGGCGGCGGGCAAGCCACCCGGCAGGATGAAAGACGTCAGCTCCGACAAGGCGTCGTTCATCCGGTCGATCTCATGTTCCAGCCGCGCCACCTGCGCTTCCGTGATGCGCAGCGTCATGTCCGACGGGGCGAAATCCTCCCCCGGCGTCGCAAGATCGGCGCCGAGATCGAACATCTCGTTCTGGATGCGCGCCAGCATCTCGCGCTCCGGTCCCGCGCTCAGGCTCGCCGCGGCAATCCCGATCGCACAATTGGCCTCGTCGACATCGCCGATGGCGGCGATCCGCAGCGATGCCTTGCTGACGCGCGATCCGTCGACCAGCCCGGTGCTGCCGGCGTCGCCGGTGCGCGTATAGATGCGGTTGAGCTTGACCATCGCCTTAGCCGGCGTGGCCGCGGGCGATCATCAGGAACAAAGCGGCCAGCACGACGGCGATCGCCTGGAACTGGATGCGCCGCCACATCATGCGGTTCTGCTGCAGGCCCGACGTGCTGACACCCTGGCCGTTCACCTCGTCGCGATTGGCTTTCAGCATCACGATCACACCCCGCACGACCGAAACCAGGGCGCCGATCGCGCACAGGATGATGAGGATGAACAGAAAGGTTTGCATGGTCATGACCCCTATCTAGGCCTTGCCTGGCGCCACGCCAATGGGGACGCGCCCGCTTCGAAGCGAGGCGATCAATCTGTCCGGGTCGGCACCCTCGGCGCGCAGTGTCGCGAGCGGCATGGCCCCATTCCGCTTGGCCAACCGCGCACCGTCTGCGCCTACCAGCAGCGGATGGTGGTGGTAGGCCGGGGTCGGCAGGTCCAGCAGCGCCTGAAGCAGGCGATGGACGTGGGTCGCCGCGGACAGATCGACCCCGCGCACGACATCGGTCACGTCTTGCGCCGCATCGTCGATCACGACGGCCAGATGATAGGATGTCGGCGTCTCCTTGCGCGCCAGCACCACGTCGCCCTGCGGCAGCGGATCGGCCGCGATCCAGCCGGCCGTGGCGTCATGCCACCGCAGCGGGCCGACGCGGGCGACGGCACGCGCCATGTCCAACCTCCAGCAATGCGGTTCCCCCGCCCGGCGGGCGCGCACGTCGCTGTCCAGGCTGCGGCAGGTGCCGGGATAGACCTGACCTTCCGGGCCATGCGGTGCGCTGGCGCTGGCCGCGATCTCCGAACGCGTGCAGAAGCAGGGATAGAGCAGGTCCTGGTCCTTCAGCCGCTCCAGCGCGGTAGCATATACCGGCATCCGGCGCGATTGCCGGATCACCTCGCCATCCCATGTCAGCCCAAGCCAGCGGAGATCCTCCTCGATGCCGGTGACGAAGGTTTCCCGGCTGCGCGTCCTATCGATGTCCTCGATCCGCAACAGGAAGCGGCCGGCGGCATGGCGGGCAAGGTCGTGCGCCCGAACGGCGGAATAAGCATGGCCCAGGTGCAGGCGCCCGGTGGGGCTGGGTGCGAACCGCGAAATGCGCAAAGTCATTGCCTCCCGTAAAAACGGCGCTTGACCGCGAGTCGCGACAATGGTGTCATGCTTACGTCACGCTGCTCTGGCAGGCGGCAGGACGACGGAGACGCAGCGGCAATCAGCCTCTTGCCTCCCGAGTGCGACGGGACCGAGTGACGATCCTGGCCGGTGCGCTCCGCCGACGCGGAGGGCTTGGTCGTTCCATGTATCATCCTGATCTTATTCGGCATCCGGACTCGTGTCCCACTCTGGTCTTGAACGCGGATTATACGCCGCTGTCTTATTACCCGCTGTCCATCTGGCCGTGGCAGACCGCGATCAAAGCGGTCTTCCTCGATCGGGTCGCCATCGTTTCGCACTACGAACGCGAGGTGAGAAGCCCGACGCATACACTCAAGCTCCCGTCGGTGATCGCGCTCAAGCAATATGTGCGGCCATCGGCGCATCCCGCCTTTACGCGGTTCAACCTGTTCCTCCGGGATCGGTTCTCCTGCCAATATTGTGGCTCGCTGAGTGATCTGACCTTCGATCATGTCGTCCCCCGCGCGCAGGGCGGCCGCACGACGTGGGAAAATGTCTCCACCGCCTGCGCACCCTGCAATTTGCGCAAGGGTGGACGAACGCCGCGCGAGGCCGGCATGCGGTTGGATGAGCAGCCCTATCGGCCGACATCCTGGCAGCTGCAGGAAAATGGTCGCAGCTTCCCGCCAAACTATCTGCACGACTCCTGGCGCGACTGGCTTTACTGGGACATCGAATTGGAGGCGTAGACAGTCCGGCTGGTACGCCGTTCGTCCCGAGTAGCTGTCGAGCCTGTCGAGACAGCATATCGAGGGATGTCTCGATACGGGTTCTCGGCTGCGCGCGAACCCTACTCGACACGAACGGCTCCTTGGATGTTGCCACGTCTCCGCAGACAGTCGATGGAGCAGAGATCGTGGCCGCCGGTAGCGTATTCCAATGGGACGACCCGCTGTTGCTGGAAGACCAGCTCGGCGAAGAAGAAAAGATGATCCGCGATACGGCCCGTGCCTACGCGCAGGATCGTCTCGCCCCACGCGTGCAGGAAGCCTACGCGAACGAGCATACCGACCGCGCAATCTTCGACGAGATGGGCCAACTCGGTCTGCTCGGCGTAACCTTGCCCGAACAATATGGCGGCGTCGGTGCCTCCTATGTCAGCTACGGCCTGGTCGCACGGGAGATTGAGCGTGTCGATTCAGGCTATCGTTCGATGATGAGCGTCCAGTCCTCGCTCGTGATGTTCCCGATTCACGCTTACGGCTCCGACGCGCAGCGTGCGCGTTGGCTGCCGAAGCTGGCCGCGGGCGAGACGGTCGGCTGCTTCGGTCTGACCGAGCCGGAAGCCGGCTCCGATCCGGCCGGCATGCGCACACGCGCCGAAAAGATCGACGGCGGCTATCGGCTGACCGGCGAAAAGATCTGGATCACCAATTCGCCGATTGCCGACGTGTTTGTCGTGTGGGCCAAGTCCGATGCGCATGACGGCAAGATCCGCGGCTTTGTGCTGGAAAAAGGCATGAAGGGTCTGAGCGCCCCCAAGATCGAGGGGAAGCTTTCGCTGCGCGCCTCGGTCACCGGCGGGATCGTGATGGAGGGCGTCGACGTCCCGGAAGATCATCTCCTGCCCAACGCGCAGGGATTGGGCGGCCCGTTCGGCTGCCTCAACCGCGCCCGCTACGGCATCGGCTGGGGCGTGATGGGCGCGGCTGAAGATTGCTGGCATCGTGCCCGCCGCTATACACTCGACCGGCGCCAGTTCGGCCGGCCGCTGGCCGCGACCCAGCTCGTCCAGAAGAAGCTGGCCGACATGCAGACGGAAATCACGCTTGGCCTGCAGGCGGCGTTGCGCGTCGGCCGGCTGTTTGACGAGGGCAAGATGGCGCCGGAAATGATCAGCCTGATCAAGCGCAACAATTGCGGCAAGGCCTTGGATATCGCGCGATTGGCGCGTGACATGCACGGCGGCAACGGTATCACCGGGGAATATCACGTCATTCGCCACGCCCAGAATCTGGAGACGGTGAACACCTATGAAGGCACGCATGACGTCCATGCCTTGATCCTGGGCCGCGCCCAGACCGGCCTGCAGGCGTTCGGCTGATGGTGACGGATCCCTTCGCCCTGTTCGAAAGCTGGTACGCCGAAGCGCGTGCAAGCGAGCCCAACGACTCCAATGCCATGACCGTCGCCAGCGTTGGCGCCGACGGGCAGCCGTCATCGCGCATGGTGCTGCTGAAGGGTCATGATGCGCGCGGCTTCGTCTTCTACACCAATCTGCAGAGCCGGAAGGCGCGCGAGCTGATCGACCGTCCCAAGGCGGCCCTGTTGTTCCATTGGAAGTCGTTGCGCCGCCAGATCCGGATCGAAGGGCCCGTCAGCGAAGTGTCGCAGGATGAAGCCGACGCCTATTTCGCGACGCGCGGGCGGGATTCGCAACTGGGTGCGTGGGCGTCCGATCAGTCGCAGCCTTTGCCCTCGCGCGAGGTGTTCGAAGCGCGCTTCGCCGAGATTCAGGCCCGGTTCGACGGCCAGGACGTTCCACGGCCGCCCCATTGGTCCGGCTTCCGCGTTGAACCGCAGACGATCGAATTCTGGCAGGATCGGCCGCATCGGCTGCACGAACGCAGGCTGTTCCGGCGTGTCGCCGATGGCTGGCAAGAAGGATTGCTCTACCCATGACCACCTTGCCCTTCACCCAGGTCGATGCTTTTTCCGATCGCGCGTTCGGCGGTAACCCGGCCGCCGTGATGCCGCTCGAGGCGTGGCTGGATGATGCGACGCTTCAAGCGATCGGCGCCGAAAACAATCTGTCGGAAACCGCCTTCACCATTCCGGCGATCGGCGATGTCGACTTCGAGCTGCGCTGGTTCACGCCTGCGAACGAAGCCGCCCTGTGCGGGCATGCGACGCTCGCCACCGCCCACGTCCTGATCGGCGATCGGGAGGAGATCCGGTTCCGGACGCGCAAGGCCGGCATCCTGACGGTCCGCCGTGACGGCGACGGCTATGCGATGTCGCTTCCGGCGTGGAAGCCGGTGCCCAAGCCGATGCCGGAAATCGCGCAGGCGATCGGCGCCGTGCCGGTCGAAACCTTATGGCATGAGGGCGGATATTCGGTGCTGGTCTATGAGGACGAGGCGGCGATACGCAGCCTCAGCCCGGATTTTGCAGCGCTGCGCCCGGTTGGCGACATCCTGTATATCGCGACGGCTCAAGGCGACACGGCCGACATCGTCAGCCGCGCCTTTGCGCCCGGCGCTGGTATCGATGAGGATCCGGTGACGGGCTCCGCCCATGCCGTGACGGCGCCTTACTGGGCAGAGAAGCTCGGCCGCAACCGCTTCACTGCCTTCCAGGCCTCGGCCCGCGGCGGCCACATGACCTGCATTGTCGAAGGCGATCGCGTGATCCTTGGCGGAAAGTGCGTGACCGTCATCGAGGGGCGGTTCACGCTGTAACGCCGCCCTCAGGCGGCCTCCAGCTCCATCGCCACCGTCTGTTCGATCCAGCCGCCGCCCAGCACGCGATCGCCATCATACAGGACAGCGGCCTGGCCTGGCGCAACGCCATATTCGGGCGCATCGAAGTGGACGATCTCACCATCGAAGTGCGCCGGTACCGGCTTGGCCAGCGACCGCACCTTCACCGACAACGCGCCGCCGGTCGAGCCTCCCAGCCAATTGACGTCACTTAGGCGGGCGGCGCGCACCGCCAGGGCCTGACGCGGACCTACCACCAGCCGTCGTTCTGCGGGTTCGATCCGCACCACGTAAAGCGGTTCCGGCGTGCCCCCGATCTCGATGCCGCGCCGCTGGCCAACCGTGAACCCGGTGATCCCGCGATGCTGGCCGATCACGCGGCCGGAGAGATCGACGATGTCGCCGGCCGCCGCCGCTTCCGGGCGCAGCTTGCGCACCAAGGCGCCATAATCGCCATCCGGCACGAAGCAGATATCCTGACTGTCCGGCTTGGCTGCAACCGTCAGGCCGTACTCTGCCGCCAATTCTCGCACGCGCGACTTGGGCATGCCGCCAAGGGGAAAGCGCAGATAGTCGAGCTGGTCGCGCGTTGTCGCAAACAGGAAATAGCTCTGGTCGCGCGCGGGATCGAGCGCGCGGTGCAGCTCGGCGCCATGGGGGCCGACCACACGCCGGACATAATGGCCGGTTGCCAGACAGTCCGCGCCCAGCTCTCTTGCAAGTCGGAACAGATCGGTGAACTTCACGCTCTGGTTACAGCGGACGCACGGGATCGGCGTTCGGCCGGCGACATAATCGTCCGCGAAGCGATCGATCACGGCTTCGCGAAAGGCGCTCTCGTAATCGAACACATACTGGGCGATGCCGAGCCGCTCGGCGACCGCCTGCGCGTCGGCGATATCCTTGCCCGCGCAACAACTGCCGGCGCGCCCAACCGCGGCGCCATGATCGTAAAGTTGCAGCGTGACGCCGATCGTCTCCGCGCCGCTTGCTGCCGCCAATGCGGCCACGACCGAACTGTCGACGCCGCCCGACATGGCGACGACGATCCTGCGCTTGGCCGCGCTTCCCAGTTGAAACAGATCATCCACGATCGGTTGCCCATAGCGGATTGCTGCCAATATGGAAAATACTCTCCGGGCGTGCGCGCCTCGCGGTGCATCGGCACCGGAACAAAGCGGGCTAGCGGCGCGTATCCACCTCAGATCGCCGTAAAATTGTATCTGTTCGGCGGCGGCGAACAGGAGGGAAGAATATGATCGGATTTCTGGTATGGCTTATCGTCGGCGGCGTCGTCGGCTGGCTGGCAAGCATCATCATGCGCACGGATGCGCAGCAGGGGATCTTCTTGAACGTCATCGTCGGCATCGTCGGCGCGTTCATTGCAGGTTTGATCTTCAATGGCGGCACCATCAATCAAGCCATTACGCTCTACACGTTCTTGGTTTCGTTGGTCGGTGCGATCATTCTGCTCGCGATCGTGAATCTGGTCCGTCGCGGTTCGGTCCGCTAACCAGATTTCTTTTGGGAAAAGGCCGTCACGCGAAAGCGTGGCGGCTTTTTCATGTCCGCTTAATTCAGTTCGAACACGACCGAGAGTGTGACCGTCAGTTCCTGCTCCCCCGCCTCGACCGGGGTGCTGTCCGCCTTGCGCAAAGACATCGCCATCGGCCGCACGATCGGTGGCGAGCTATTCTCGCTTTCGCTGATCCGCACGATCCGCCGCACCCGCAGCCCGGCGGCCTTGGCGTAAACCTCGGCACGCGATCGTGCCGTCGCCAACGCCTTGGAGCGCGCTTCGTCCAAGGCTGCCTCGGGATGGTCGACGCTCAGTGTCGGCCCCTCGATCTGATTGGCACCGGCCGCCACCAGCGCATCCAGCACGCTGCCGGCGGATTTCAGGTCGCGCAGCCGGATCGAAACGCGGTTGCTCGCCTGATAGCCGATCAGGATCGGCGGCACGTTATCGGCATAGCGATATTGCGGCTGAAGATTGATCGCCTGGGTCTGGATATCGTTATCCGCCACGCCCGCCCGCTTCAGCGCGGCGACGGTGGAGGCCATGGCGTTGGCGTTGGTGCGCATGGCTTCGCCCGCTTTGTTGGCCTGGGTGACCACGCCGGCGCTGATCGTCATCAGGTCGGGCGTCCGGGTGGAGCTGCCCGTTGCGGAGATGTCCAGTTCGGTGCCCGAAATCGGTGTTGTCGTCACGTCCGCCATCGCAGGGTTGGCAGCCAGCAAGGTGAGCGGCAGCAGCTTTTTCATCGCACGATACTCCTGTTCCGGGAACGCCTGATCACTGAGACGCCCTGCATCCGCGCTGAACGCATGCGGAGGCGATCGTTCATGCGACGAAACGACCTCGGCAGCCGATCATCCGTGCGATCAGGCCAGACCGTCGGATCCAGCGACGATCGCGACCCAGCCGGCCTCGTCGATCACGCGAACCCCCAATTCCTTGGCCTTCTTCTCCTTGGAGCCTGCCCCCGGGCCCGCAACGACCAAATCCGTCTTCGCGGATACCGACCCGGAAACGCGCGCGCCAAGCTGTTCCGCCTGCGCCTTCGCCTCGTCGCGGCTCATCGTTTCCAGCGTTCCCGTGAAGACCACCGTCTTTCCGCTGACCGCGGATTGACGCACGTCGTTCGCGAAGGGCAGCGGATGCACCTGCGTCAACAGATCGTCCCACGCCTCGCGATTATGCGGTTCGGCAAAGAAATCGATCAGCGCTTCCGCCACTGCCGGCCCGACCCCGGATATCGCCTCGATCTCGGCGCGGGCCTGCGGATCGTCCTGCGCCGCGGTCGCAACCTCGGCGATGCGCTCGACCGTTCCGAACGCCTTCACCAGATCGCGCGCGGTGATCGCGCCAACATGGCGGATGCCCAGGCCAAACAGGAATCGCACCGGGTCGGGATGACGCTTCTCGTTGATCGCCTGGAGCAGGTTCGCCGCCCAGACATCCCCCTTCTTCTTGCGCGGCAGTAGCTGCTCTTCGGTCAACCGGAAGATGTCGGCGGGCGCATGGATCAGGCCGTCGTGAAAGAAGTCCTCGATCTGCTGCAAGCCGAGCCCGCGTATGTCCAGCGCGCCGCGCGAGCAGAAATGGATCAGGCGTTCGACCCGCTGTGCGGCGCAGATCAAGCCCCCGGTGCAGCGGTAATCGACCTCGCCTTCTTCGCGCTCGACCGTCGAATCGCAGACCGGGCAGTGAGTAGGGAAGGTCCAGCCAGCGCGCTGCTCCTCGCGGGTCAGATTCTCCACGATCTGCGGGATTACGTCGCCCGCGCGCTGGATCAGGACGCGGTCGCCCGGCCGTACGCCCAGCCGCTCGATCTCGTCCGCATTGTGCAGGGTCGCATTGGTGACGACAACGCCGCCGACGGTCACCGGCTCCAGTCGCGCCACCGGCGTCAGCTTGCCGGTGCGACCAACCTGGATGTCGATCGCGCGCAACGTGGTCTGCGCCTGCTGCGCCGGGAATTTGTGGGCGAGCGCCCAGCGCGGCGCCCGGCCGATCTGGCCCAGCCGATCCTGCCAATCCAGGCGATCGACCTTATAGACGACGCCGTCGATATCATAGTCGAGGTCCGCGCGCTGCGCCTCGATGCGACGATATTGGGCGAGCGCCGCAGCCACGTCCTCGCAGCGCACGCGTAGCGGCGTGGTGCCAAAGCCCCAGGCCTCCAGCGCATCCATCACCCCACTTTGCGTCTCTCCCGGCAAGGACGTCGCTTCACCCCACCCGTGGAAGATGAACCTCAGCGGGCGCGTGGCGGTGACCTTCGCATCCTTCTGCCGCAACGAACCGGCCGCTGCATTGCGCGGATTGGCAAATTGCCGCGCCTTGCTTTCATCCCCCGCTTCCCGGGCCGCCTCGATCAGACGTTGGTTCAGCGCGGCGAAGTCGGCTTTCGCCATATACACCTCGCCCCGTACCTCGAAGATGTCGGGCGCACCGGCCGGCAGGCTCTGCGGTACACCTTTCACGAAGGCGATATTGGGGGTGACATCTTCCCCGATCGTGCCGTCCCCCCGGGTCGCCGCTTGCACCAGACGACGCTGCTCATAGCGCAGCGAGCAGGACAGGCCGTCAATCTTGGGCTCGGCCGTCAGGGCAACCGGTGCGTCGTCGGCCAGGCGCAGGAAGCGGCGCACGCGCTGGACGAAATCCAGCACATCCTCGTCGGAAAAACCATTGTCCAGGCTCAGCATCGGTCGCGCGTGGCGCACCTTCGCCAGTGGGCCGCTCGGCGTTGCTCCTACTTTGCGCGACGGGCTGTCCTCCCGCACCAGGCTTGGGAAGCGCGCCTCCAGCGCTGCGTTGCGCTGCATCAGCGCGTCATATTCGGCGTCCGAAATCTCGGGCGCATCCTGATCATGATACAGCCGGTTATGATGCGCAATCTCGGCCGCCAGCCGTTCAAGCTCGGCAGCGGCATCGGCTTCGGTCAGCAAGTCGGGATCAGCCATCTCCCCCGCTTTCCACGCGTCCCCAGGCGGGTCAACCGGCTTCGCTTGTGCGTGCCCATGGTGCCTGGGCAAAGCGCTTGGCGAGATAGTCGATCAGCACGCGCACGCGGGCCGGACGCAGCGCATTGGGCGGTGTGAGCAGGTTGAGCGCGATCGCGGGCGCCGACCAGTCCGGCAGAATTTCTTCCAACTTTCCCTCGGCCAATCCCCGCCAGACAATGAAATCGGGCAACATCGCCATGCCATGACCCGCACATAAGGCCGGCAAGAACGCATCGCCGTTGTTGGATCGAATCCGCCCCCGCAGCGGCACGGCATATTCGCCCTCGGACCGATGGTGGAGCCGCCAGATCTCGGGATTGGCGACGCCGGTGTAGATCATCGTCTGGTGATCGACCAGTTCGCGCGGATGCTGCGGCCGGCCGTAGCGATCGAGATAGGCGGGGGCAGCCACGATCGGGGTGCGAATGGCACACAGGCGCCGCGCCCGCAGGCTGGAATCGCTCAGCGCCGCGATGCGCAGCGCGATATCGAAGCCGTCCCCGATCAGGTCGACCAGCGCGTCGCTCAGCTGCAGATCCAGATCGACATCGGGATATTGGGTCAGAAATTCGGGCAGGGCCGGTGCCAGATGTTCGAACCCGAACGACATAGGTGCGGCTATGCGCACCATGCCCCGCGGCGTATCGGCCTGATCCGACGCCTCCGCCTCCGCCGCTTCGCCTTCCGCCAGGATCCGCGCTGCTCGTGTAAGCGCCGCCTTGCCGGTTTCGGTCAGCGACAGCCGACGGGATGTGCGATGCAGAAGGGGGGCGCCCAAGCGCTGCTCCAGCCGCGCTACGGCCTTCGATACCGTGGGTTTCGACAGGCGCAATTCGCTCGCGGCTCGCGCGAACGAGCCCGTTTGGGCGATCTTGGCGAAAATCGCCCAGGCATCGAAATCGGGGAGACGCATCGGCGATCCGTAAACTTCTGGAAACGGTGTCTTGCTTTCAATTCTATTTTCTTAGCCTCTCCGTCAACTATTTAGGTTGGCGACGCCGGACACAGGCCCGGCACGGAGACACACCATGATCGACGTTCGTCCTTTCGATACTCTGGGTGCTGCCAACCATGGCTGGCTGGACGCACATCACCATTTCTCGTTCGCGGATTATTATGATCCCAAGCGCATGAACTGGGGCAACATCCGCGTCTGGAACGACGATGCGATTGCGCCCAACACCGGTTTTCCGCCGCATCCGCATTCGGACATGGAAATCATTACCTATGTCCGGGAAGGGGCGATCACCCACCAGGATAATCTCGGCAACAAGGGTCGCACCGAAGCCGGCGACGTGCAGGTCATGTCAGCGGGCAGCGGGATCACCCATGCCGAATATAATCTGGAAAAGGACACGACCCGCATCTTCCAGATCTGGATCATGCCCAGCCAGCGCGGCGGCAAACCCACATGGGGTGCGCGGCCGTTTCCCAAGGGCGATCGTTCCGGCAAGTTCGTAACACTGGCCTCTGGCTTTGCCGAGGATGGCGAGGCGCTACCAATCCGGACCGAAGCCCGCGTGCTCGGCGCGACGCTGAAGAAGGGCGAAACGACCGATTATCCGCTCGGCGCCCATCGCCATGCGTATCTCGTGCCCGCTACGGGGCGGATCGAGATCAACGGCGTGGCAGCCAATGCGCGGGATGGTATCGCCATCAGCGATACGGAAACCCTGTCGGTGACCGCGCTGGAGGATGCGGAACTGGTGATGGTCGACGCGGCCTAAGCAGCTACTTCTGGCCGGGGCGGGGGCGTGCATGTCACGAACCTGCCCCGGTCGTTCTGATAGTCACATCATGGGAGAATGACGATGAGCAAGGTTCTGGTCGTCTATTATTCGAGCTACGGCCATATCGAGCAGATGGCGCAGGCCGTCGCGGAAGGCGCGCGCGAGGCCGGCGCGACCGTGGACATCAAGCGCGTGCCGGAAACGGTGCCGGAAGAGATCGCCAAGGGTGCGCATTTCAAGCTGGATCAGGACGCGCCGATCGCGAACGTCAACGATCTCGCCGAATATGATGCTGTCATCCTCGGCCTGCCGACCCGCTTCGGCCGCATGCCGTCGCAAATGGCCGCCTTCCTCGATCAGGCCGGCGGCCTGTGGGCCAGCGGCAAGCTGAACGGCAAGGTCGGTTCCGCGTTCGGTTCGACCGCCACCCAGCATGGCGGCCAGGAAACCACCTTGTTCTCGGCCATCACCAACCTGCTGCACTTCGGCATGGTGATCGTTGGCCTGCCCTACAGCTATGAAGCGCAGATGGGCTTGAGCGAAGTGCATGGCGGCACACCTTACGGCGCCACCACCATCGCGGCTGGCGACGGCAGTCGCCAGCCGAGCAAGATCGAACTCGACGGTGCCCGCTTTCAGGGCAAGCATGTCGCCGAAATCGCGAACAAGCTGTTCGCCTGAACGTTCAAGGGCCGGGGCCGCGAACGCCCCGGCCTGTCTATCATACGAAGCCGTGCGTTTGCGCGAAGGCCAGGAACAGATCCGGCCAGCGCGTCGCGGTATTGGTCAACGGCATGCGCAATCCGAAACCGTGACCGCCGGCCTGAAAGACATGCAGTTCCGCCGCAATATGACGGGCGCGCAGCGCGGCGAACATCTGCAGGCTATTCTCCACCGGAACCACGTCGTCATCCGCCGCATGGATCAGGATGGTGGGCGGCGTCCGGTCCGTCACCGTCCGGTCGGGCGAGTAAGCGATAACATAGGCCGGGCTGGCGTCCTTGCCGATCAATTCGTTGCGTGAGCCGATATGGGCATGCTCGCCCATGCTGATCACCGGGTAGAGCAAGGCGGCAAGGTCGGGACGCGCCGAAAGCCGGTCGGCGGCATCGACCGGTGCGTAGACCGACGCGCCATGTCGAACCGCGAGCGAGGCGGCGACATGGCCGCCTGCCGAAAATCCCATTACAGCAACACGGCCTGGATCGATCTGGAACGTGGCGGCCCGAGCGCGGATCAGCCGCATCGCCCGCTGCGCATCCTGCAGCGGCACATCCGCCCGCTGCGCCCAGCCCCCACCCGGCAGCCGATAGCGCAACACGAAGGCAGTCACACCGCGTGCGTTCAGCCAGCGTGCCGTTTCATAGCCCTCCTTGTCGGTGACGACCCGCACATAGCCGCCGCCCGGTGCGATCAGCACCGCATTGCCGGTGGGTCTCGCCGGGCGAAATACGGTGATCGACGGCTCCGCAATCTGGTCGGCGTAGCGGTCGTGCGGCTGTCCAGGCGGTGCGCGTTCGATATAGCGTTCGGCAGGCAAGTTGGCCGGCGATCCCGGCGGTCGCCCCGGCCACAGCGGGATGATCTCGGTGGGATCGCCGCTTGCCGCGCTGGCCGCCCTACCTATGGTCGCGCTCGCCGCGGCAAGGGCCAATATGCTTCGCCGATCGATCATGCCGCTCTCCTATCGCGGCAGGATGGCGCCGCTTCGCAGCGGGCACAAGCGCGACGCCGCGTCGAATGCTTGATGCCGTACCGCAGCGGGAAGCATTATGTCATCGACACCACTGAAGCCGGAAAAGCGGGCGAACGCTTTTATTGTTGGGAGAGGATCTTCGCCATCTCCGCTAATTTCGTGACGCTGTTCATGTTCCGCGCCGTGCCCGCCTTGGCCGCCGGAATGCTCAGGCGGGAGTCCGCCATCCCCGCCCCATAAGAAATGTAGATAGCGCGATGGCCGAGGCGCATTTCCTCGTCCTTCACGTTCTTTGCTGCTGAGATCACGGCCTGGGATAGCGGTGCGTCAACGAACAAGGCGACTGTGCGGTTGCCGGGCCGATCGGAGAAAGGGTTGGCCTCAACCAGCGCATCCATCTCCGCCGCCGATCGGATCAGCACGCCGACCGGCTTGCCCGCATAGGTTTCGAGCGGCGCCTCGATCGCGGCGCGAACCTCGGCTTCGGACTTTTCGCTCGTGAAGACCACATTGCCGCTGGCGATATAGGTGCGCACCTGCGTTAGCCCCGCCGCCTCGCACATCGCCTTCAGATCCGTCATCGGCAGCTTGCCGGTTCCCCCGACATTCACCGCCCGCAATAGCGCGACGTAGGCGGTCATACCGGCATCTCAATCCGGCTTGTGCGCCGCCAGTTCATTGCCGTCGGGATCGCGAAAGTGGAAACGGCGCCCGCCCGGGAAGGTGAAGATCGGCTTGGTGATCGTGCCGCCATTCGCCTCCACCAGCGCCTGGGCCTCTTCCAGATCCTCGACCCGGATCACGATCAACGGGGCACGTGTCTGTTCCGCGGGATCGGCCTGCAGCCCCACATCGACGTCTCCTGTCAGCGTACAGGCATAGGTCGGGCCGAACCCGGTCATGGTCCAGCCGAAGGTCGCATCGTAAAAAGCCTGGGCGGCGGCAACGTCTGCCACCGGCAACTCCAGAAAGTCGGGCCGTGGCAGATCGGCCATATCAGTAACGACGCAGCAGGCCGGCCAGTCGGCCCTGAATGCGCACCTGGCCTGGGCGATAACGCTGCGGGTCATAGCTGCGGTTCGCCGGGTCGAGCCGGATCATCGAACCTTCGTGGCGGAAATATTTCAGTGTGGCTTCGGCATCGTCGATCAGCGCGACCACGATCTCGCCGTCGCGGGCGGTCTCAGCCTTGCGCACCAGCGCATAATCGCCGTCGAGGATACCGGCTTCGACCATCGAGTCGCCCGAAACCTCCAGCGCATAATGTTCGCCGGGACCGAGCAAGGCGGCCGGCACCGACAGGCTGTTCTGACCTTCCATCGCCTCGATCGGCATACCGGCGGCGATCCGCCCGTGCAGCGGCAATTCCAGCACGTCATTGGCGGCAGCCGGTGCAATCCGCGACGGTGGCGTGGCCACATTGGCCTTGGCGGCAGGTTCGCTGCCGGCCGCCTTGATCTGATCGGGCAGCCGCAAAATTTCCAGCGCGCGGGCCCGGTTCGGCAGGCGCCGGATGAAATGCCGTTCCTCCAGCGCAGAAATCAGGCGATGCACGCCCGACTTCGACTTCAGGTCGAGCGCCTCCTTCATCTCCTCGAACGACGGCGACACGCCCGTGTCGTTCAGGCGATCGTTGATGAAGCAGAGTAGCTCATGTTGCTTGCGGGTCAGCACAGCGTTTCCCCAGTGAAGGAACGTACCGGGAACGTGTAGGAAACGTTCTGGACGCTGTCAAGCGATCCTCATAATATCCACAATTTCATCCACAGCGGCCGGCGGTGCCCCCGCAGGGCGGACGATCAACGTATCGGCCAGCGTCAGCGCCGGCACCGACCCGCTGTCCTGACGGGTGAGCGGACAGGCCTTTCCGTCTACCATCACCGCCCGCACATAATCGTCACGCGCGCCGCCCGTCGGCAGCGGCGCCCCCAGGGGCGCGGACAGGAGCGGCGGTACAGGTTTGGCGGCGCCGCCCAGACGGGCCAACACCGGCAGCAGGAACAGATGCGCCGTCACGAATGCGGACACTGGGTTGCCGGGCAGACCCAGCACAATGGCATCTCCCAACCGTCCCGCGAACAGCGGTTTGCCGGGCCGCATCGCCACCTTCCAGAAATCCAGCGTAGCGCCAGCATCCATCAGTGCCGGCCGCACCAGATCATGATCCCCGACGGATGCGCCGCCAATCGTGACGATCACGTCGGCCTCCTGCGCACGTAGGGTGGCGACCAGGGCGTCCAGCCGGTCCGGCACCACGCCGGCATCGTGCACATCGGCCATGGTGCCGATCAGCGCCTGCAGCATGACGCCGTTGGAGGCAGGCAGCATGACCCCTTCGGTCGGAGCACCCGGCGCCACCAGCTCGTCGCCGGTCGAGATCAGCGCGACTCGCGGCCGCCGCCGCACCGCGAGCGTGCCATATCCGCCCATGGCCGCCGCAGCGATCCGTCCCGGCGTCAGCCGCTCGCCCGCGGCGATAAGACGTGCGCCATCGTCGAAGTCGGCGCCGCGCGGGCGGACGTGGGCGCGCGCCTGCGGTGGCCCCTCGCCTGCGAGCTGCAGCCGGTCGTCGCTGCGGGCGGCCTCCTCCTGTACCAGGATCGTGTCCGCGCCGTCCGGCACGGGGGCACCGGTGAAGATACGTGCCGCTTCGCCCGCACCGATGCGGCGGTCCATCCCGCCGCCGGCGCGGCTCTCCCCAATCACCCGCCAGGGGCCAGGCATATCGGTAAAACGGATGGCATAGCCGTCCATGGCGGAAAGGTCGGCCGCAGGCTGTGTCCGTCGCGCCGTCACATCCTCGGCGGCCCACCGGCCTGCGGCGTCGGCCAGGGTTTGCGTCTCGATCGGCAAGGGATCGGCCAGCGCGAGCAACCGCGCCTGCGCCTCGGCGACCGGAAGCAGGCTCACGGGCGCTGCCAATCCCCGGATCGGCCGCCGGCCTTGGCAACGAGCTGCACCGGACCGATCGTCATCGCGCGGTCGATCGCCTTCGCCATGTCGTATAAGGTCAGGAGCGCCACCGACACCGCCGTTAGCGCTTCCATCTCCACGCCGGTCTGGCCGGTCGTGACCACCGTCGCCCTGCAATCGATCCCGCCTTCCGTGAAGCTCAGGTCCACGCTGACCTTGGAAATGGGCAAGGGATGGCACAGCGGGATCAGATCCGATGTGCGCTTGCTTGCCATGATGCCGGCAATCCGTGCCACCGCCAGCGCGTCGCCCTTGGCAAGCGCGCCGGCGCGCATCGCCTCCAGCGCCTCGGCCGACATGGCGATATGCCCTGTCGCGGTCGCCTCGCGCCGGGTGGTCGCCTTGTCGGACACGTCCACCATATGGGCGGCGCCGGCATCGTCCAGATGCGTGAGCTTGCTCATGCGGCCAGCAACATACGGGTCGCGGCCTCGACGTCGGGCTGACGCATCAGGCTCTCGCCGACCAGGAAAGCCCGAACCCCATGCGCCGCCATCGCCTCAAGATCGGCGTGGCTGCCGATGCCGCTTTCCGCCACGAACAGGCATTCCGCCGGCGCCTGTGCAACCAGCTCATAGGTCCGGGCAAAATCCACCGAGAAATCGCGCAAGTCACGGTTATTGGCGCCGATCAATCGGGATTTCAGCCGCAGGGCCCGCTCAAGCTCGCCCGCATCATGGACTTCCACCAACGCGTCCATGCCCCTCTCGATGGCAGCCGCCTCGATCTCCGCCATCTGGGTGTCGTCCAGGGCGGCGACGATGATCAGGATCGCGTCCGCGCCCAGAGCGCGTGCTTCCGCCACCTGCCAGGGATCGATCATGAAATCCTTGCGCAGGCACGGCAGGGCGCAGGCCGCACGGGCGGCCATCAGGAAGGCGTCGGACCCCTGGAAATAGGGCTCGTCCGTCAGCACGGACAGGCATGCCGCCCCGCCCGCTTCATAGGCACGCGCATGTTCGGGGGGATTGAAGTCGGCGCGGATCAGGCCCTTGGACGGCGACGCTTTCTTGATCTCCGCGATCAGGGCGAAACCGTCTTTCGACTTGGCCTCCAGCATCCGGCGAAAGCCGCGCGGCGGCGACTGGCTTGCCGCGGCGTCATCCAAATCTCCCACGCTGCGAAGCGCCTTTGAAGCGGCGACATGGGCATATTTGGTTTCGAGAATCTGGGTGAGGCGGTTGCTCATGGTGCGCTTTCCTCCAGGTGGCGGACGGATCCGGGAATCGCCGCCATTCTAGAAAGCGATCCAGCAATTGAGCAGGGCATTGGCCAACCCCTTGTCGATTGCCTCGGCCGCTTCATCCACGCCTTCGCGCAAATCGGCCGCAGCGCCCGCGACGACCAGCGCGGCCCCGGCATTCAGTAGGACGGCGTCGCGATAGGCGCCGCGCTCGCCCTGCAACAGCGCCCGCAGCGCGGCCGCATTATAGGCCGCGTCGCCGCCACGAATGGCGTCCAGCCCATGCCGCTCGAGCCCGGCATCTTCCGGTGAGATGGTCGCACCGATCGAACATGGCCCGACCGGAACCGTCCGGCTCCGCCCGGCAATCGAAAGCTCGTCCAGGCTTTCTTCGCCGGAGACGACCAGGGCAGCCTCGGTCCCGAGTAATTCCAGCGCTTCGGCGACCGTCGCGAGGTAATCGACGCGCGCAACACCCATCAGCTGCCGTGTCACCCGGGCCGGGTTGGCGAGCGGGCCGACGATATTGAAGATCGTACGCCGCCCGATCGCCCTGCGGATCGGCGCCAGCCGACCCAATGCCGGGTGGTGCGTCTGCGCGAACAGGAAAGCGATGCCCAGATCGGCCAGGCTTTCCTCCGCCCGGGCGGCGGCGCGGTCGAGATCCAGGCCGAGCGCTTCCAGCGTGTCGGCCGCCCCCGCTTTGGAGGACGCAGCGCGATTGCCGTGCTTGGCGACAGGCACGTCGCATGCCGCAACCACGATCGCGACGGCCGTCGAGATGTTCAGGCTATGCGCACCGTCGCCACCGGTACCGCACACGTCGATCGCACCCTCGGGCGCGCGCACCTCGATCATACGTGCCCTCAGCGCGCGGGCGGCGGCGGCGATTTCGACGCTGGTCTCCTCG
This sequence comes from Sphingomonas sp., assembly GCF_048595155.1. GTDB lineage: Bacteria > Pseudomonadota > Alphaproteobacteria > Sphingomonadales > Sphingomonadaceae > Sphingomonas_I. Next base: position 56,903 of record NZ_JBMDXN010000074.1, on the reverse strand, counting down.
CGGATCGTCATTGCGGTCAGGAATTCCGCAATGGCCTGATCGTCGACCTTGCCGTCCAGAATGTCGGCGAACGCCTGCTCTGCGGTCTCATGCTCCAGCGGAGAGCTGGGATCGGGCAGGATCGCCAGCGTCGTCATGCGCGTTCGCGCGCTTCCATTCCAGCGAGTCGCATGAAATTGGCCAGCAGGTCGTGGCCATGCTCGGTCGCGATGCTCTCGGGGTGGAATTGCACGCCGTGGATGGGCAGCGTCGCATGGCGAAAGCCCATCACCGTGCCATCCTCCGTATGCGCGTTCGCGATCAACGTGCCCGGTGCCCCTTCCACCACCAGTGAATGGTAGCGTGTCGCCGTGAAGGGTGACGGGATGTCGGCGAACACGCCGCTATCGTCATGCAGGACCGGTGAGGTCTTGCCATGCATCAGCGCCTTGGCGCGCACCACAGTGCCGCCGAAATGCTGGCCGATCGCCTGATGGCCCAGGCACACGCCCAGCAGCGGCTTTTCCTGATCGGCGCAGGCTTCGACCAATTCCAGGCTGATCCCGGCTTCGTTCGGCGTGCACGGGCCCGGCGAAATCAGGAAGGCCTGCGCGCCGGACGACATGGCCTGGCCGACGCCGATGGCGTCATTGCGAACCACCTCAACCTCGGCACCCAGCTCCTGGAGATAGTGCACCAGGTTCCAGGTGAAGCTGTCATAATTGTCGATGACCAGGATCATGCGCCGCGCGGTAGGCGGCTGCTTGCCCTAAGGCAACTGAGACAGCGTTTGGACAGGTTAAGCGAAGGTTGGACCGTGGTGGGAATACGCCCTTCGCGATCAGGACCGGTTTGCCGTCTCTCGCATCTTCACCCACGGATAGGCGCGCGCCATTTCCTCGGTATAACCCAGGTTGAACACGGTGGCGCTTTTCGACGGCCGCTCCGCACGGGTGTATAAAGTCCCGAACAGGCGATCCCAGGCAAAATTGGTGATCCCGAAATTGCCGTCTTCGTCATGATAATGATGCTCCATATGTCGCCTTTTCAGCGTCGCCAGCCAGCGCTGGCGCGGCTTCCAGCCGAGATGCTGCACACAATGGGCGAATTCGTAGAAGCAGGTGCAGAGCAGGCCGGTGGCGAAACCGGCGAGCGCGCCGCCTGTACCGCCGATCAACCACCCGGGCAGGGCGGCGACGAACAGCAAGGTGGGCAAGGTCGTGTGAAGCGCGCCGAACAGGATTTCCAGCCGGTCCGGTTCCATATGATGATCATAGTGGATCCGCTTCCACAGGCCTGCCAGCGCGGGGACTTTGAACATCCACCGGCTGTGCAGCACCCAGCGGTGCAGCCCATACCAGATCAGCGGATAGGCCAGGGCAATCAGCAGGATTGTCGCCAGTGTCGGTACGGGCGGAGCGGGCCATCGCACGAAGGCGGCTGCGCTGAGCAGCGTGAGCGCCAGATAGATGAGGACTGCGTGATGCGAGAAATAGGCGTCCACCAGATCGCGAAGATCCATTTTGCCGAGATGATGGGTCCTGTTCCAGAACCTCTCGCTACCGGACATACGCGTCATGCTGTGCTTCCCGATCCATGATCGGACCGCCTTCGTCCGGGGCCGTGCAGCGCGCTTTGACGGCCGTCAAAGCTGCCGCCGTCAAGCCTGTCGGATCATCGCTGCAGCCATGCGCGCAAAGGCCTGACGCAGGATCGACGCCAGCGGGCGATCAACGCCGATGTCCTGCAGCGCTCGCTCCATTGCGTGGAGCCATTCGCCCGCAGTAGCTGGCGTTACGGCAAGGTCTGCATGCAGGGACATCACGCAACGGCTGTCCTGACGCATGAACCAATCCCGCGGACCGCCAAGCCAGCCGACGAGGAAGCCGGTCAGCGAAGCGCGAATGGGCGCGAGCTCCGCATGATGCATTGCTCGCAGCGCAGCATAACGCGGATCCTGGTCCATCAGGTCGTAGAAGCGATCGACCAGCTGCCGCACCGAATCGATACCGCCGATCTGCTCGAAGGCCGTAGGCATGATACGGGCAGTTTCGGTCACCGGCCGTCCCCTCTTTCAATGATGCATCAGCGCGTGGGACAGCGCCGCTCGAACCGGGCGCAAACGAGCGGCGGCGTGGAGTAGCGCGGGGCGCACCAACCGTGCCGCAGGCCGTTCGTCGGTATAGAGTTGCACGACGAAAGCGGTTGCTGCGAACACCGGCCCTGCGATCAGGCGATGCGCTGCTTCATAACGCCGTAGCAGCAATGGCGCGGCAATATCCTGCCCCACCGCCGCTGCGTGGGAAACGCGCTTCGCCAGCATGGTGGCGCCGCGCAGGCCGAGGTTGAAACCATGCGCTGTCACCGGGTGCATACCCACCGCCGCATCGCCTATCAGCGCCGCACGACGTGTCGCGAAATGATGGCTCCACACGGTCGCGAGTGGATATATGTGCGGGCGACTGACAGTCTGCATGGCGCCCAACCTGCCCGAAGATCGCGCCGTCAGCTCCCGCGCCAGGGTCACCGGATCGCCGCGCGCCAGCCGTGTCGCGGCGTCTTCGGTCAAGGTGAGTACGACGGACGAGTGACGCGGTGACAAAGGCAACAGCGCGATGGTTTGGCCATAGCCGAACCATTCCAGCGCAACACCATGGTGGTCCCGTCGATGGGCAACCTCGACCACGAGCATCGCTTTGCCGAGCCGCTCGACGTCTGCCCCTATGCGGAGCTTCTGCCGCACCTCGGAAAAGCGCGAATCCGCCCCGACCAGCAGCTTGCTCCGGACTGCCCTGCCGTCCTTCAGCACCACCATGGCATGGCGATTGTCACGTCTGATGTCCGCAATGCGAACATCCGTCATCAGCTCCAGACCGGGCTGGTTGCGGGTCGCATCGAACAATGCGCGACGAATATCGTGATTGGCGACGAGCTGGCCCAGCCGGCCTTCGCGGCCTGCTACCGGATCGACCGACAAAGCGACGGCCGATCTACCGTCGAGGACGGCTGCGCGCCGCAGCGGGTGAACTGCCGCCGGGATGATCTGCGACCAGGCGCCCAGCCGATCCAATATATCGACGGAGCGATGCGTCAGGGCGATGGCACGGCCATCCTCCGCGGGCTCGGCGATCGCCTCCCGCGGCTGCCGCTCGATCAGAATCGTCCGCAGTCCGCTGCCGTTCAACCCGCGTGCAAAGGCCAATCCCGCAGGTCCGGCGCCCACCACGATGACGTCGCATTCCATGCGCATGCGATAGGCGCGTTGCGCGCATCCGCCTTGACCACGGTCAATTTCTGGGCAGGCGTGCGACCGCCTGCCTGAGCCGCTTACTGGCCGAAACCGGCCTCGCCGGCGCGGATGATCGCCTCGCGCGCCGCCGCGAACAGCGCGCCCGCTTTGGCTTCGCATTCCTTCTGTTCCGACACCGGATCGCTGTCCGCCACGATGCCCGCACCGGCCTGGACGTTCATCACGCCGTCCTTCACCACCGCCGTGCGCAGGACGATGCAGCTGTCCATGCTGCCGTCGGGCGAGAAATAGCCGACGCCGCCGGCATAGGCGCCGCGCGTTTCCGGCTCCAGCTCGGCGATGATCTCACATGCGCGGACCTTGGGCGCACCCGACACGGTCCCCGCCGGGAAGCCGGCGAACAGTGCATCCAGCGCGTCCTTGCCCGCGCCCAGACGGCCGACCACGTTCGACACGATATGCATGACGTGGCTGTATTTCTCGACCGTATAGCTGTCGGTCACGACCACGGTTCCCGGCTCGGCGACCCGGCCGACATCGTTGCGGCCCAGATCGAGCAGCATCAGATGCTCCGCGCGCTCCTTGGGATCGGCCAGCAATTCGTCGCGATTGGCGATATCTTCCGCTGCGGTCGCTCCGCGTCGGCGCGTCCCCGCAATCGGGCGGATCGTCACCTCGCCATCGCGCACCCGCACCAGGATTTCCGGCGACGATCCGATCAGCGCAAAGCCGGGCAGATCCAGGTGGTACAGGAAGGGCGAAGGATTGATGCGGCGCAGCGCACGATACAGGTCGAAGGGCGGAAGCGAGAAGGGGGTCGTGAAGCGCTGGGCGAGCACGACCTGAAAGATATCGCCTGCGGCGATATAGTCTTTCGCGGCGGCGACCATCTGTCCGTACCGGCCAGGCGCGAGCTGCGGCGTCGCAACCGGCAGCGCCAGCGCGCCTGGCTCGCGGCGACCGACGGGGATCGGCGCGGCGAGTTGGGCTGCCACATCCTCGATCCGCTCGACCGCGCGGGCTACGGCGGACTCCGCATCCCCGGATCCCGCCCAGACCGGCGCGACCAGGAAGAGCGCATCCGCCAGCCGGTCGAACACCAGGATCAATGTCGGTCGCACGAACAACATGTCCGGCAGGTTCAGCGGGTTGGGCGCGGGTCGCGGCAGCTCCTCCACCAACCCCACCGTTTCGTACGCGAAATAACCGACAAGGCAGGATAAAGCCGGCGGCAAACCTTCGGACACGTCGGCGCGACATTCGGCAACGATCGCGCGCAGCGCCTTGAGCGGCCCCCCGTCCATTGGCGTGAACGCCTCGCGGTCGAGGATCCAGTGGCGATTGATCTCCGCGGCATCGCCCTGGGCGCGAAACACCAGATCGGGGGCGAGGCCGAGCAGGCTGTATCGCCCCCGAGTCGCGCCGTCCTCAACCGATTCCAGCAGGAAATCGCCGCGTCCCGGCTGGATCAGCTTCAGCGCGGCTGCGACCGGCGTCTCGGTGTCGGCCAACTGCCGCCGCCAGACCAGCGCCGAACGACCTTGGGTCAGGCTGGCAACGGCGTCGGCATCATGCTCTGCGCCGGCGGCCGCCATTATTGTGCGCCGCCGCCATTGTTGCCGCTGCGCAGATCCTGCTCCAACTTGCCCTGGGCGGTCAGGTTGCGCTTCACCTTCACCTCGACGCGGGCGGCGTTGGCGAATTGCTGCGCATATTCGTCACCTAGCCCGCGCTGCAATTCGCTGCGGGTCGCACCGATCACCATGGGCAGCATCTTGGCGTCGCCGGGTGCGATGCGATCCAGCTTCACGACGAACCAGCTGCCGTTCGGACCCTGCACCAGATCGGCCTTGCCCGGCGCCAGGCGAAACAACGTTCGGATCGGAGCCGGCACATCGGCGCCCGCGCGCGACAATTCGATCTGGCTAAGCGACAGCGGCTGCGGCGCCTTCATGCCCGCGGCCTGGAAGGCGGCGGCAGGTGCCTGGCCGCCATTGATCTTGCCAAGCAGGCTTTGCGCCTGCGTCTTGGCGCGGGCGGCGGCGCGTTCGAAGATGATCTCCTCCGCGACACGCGGTTTGATCTGGGCCAAAGGCACAGGTGCGGCAGCGACCACGCTGGCGACGCCCACCAGCGCAAAGTGTCCGTTCTGATCGAGCGTTTCGACCGTCGGCGCATCGTCCGCGCTGCTGTCCGCGGTGGCCTTCAGCAAGGCAGCAATCGTCGGATCGGCCTTGAAATTTGGATCGCTGGGGGCGGTGCCGTTCGGCAGCAGCGGCGGCGTGGTAACAGCCTGCAGCTTATGCTGGGCGACGACTTCATTGAAGTTGGCGCCATCGCCGACCGCATCCTCCACCTGCTGGACCAATTTGCCCAGCGCATCGTCCGCCTTCTTCTTGGTGAGCGCTGCCGCGATCTCGGACCGAACCTGATCCAGGGAGCGGGCGGGCACCGCCTTGATGGCTTCGACATGCGCGATCGACCAGCCGAGCGGCGATTGCACCGGCGCGGTGGTGCCGCCGGACGGAAGCGCGAAAGCCGCGGCCGCAATGGCGGCGCCATCGCTGGCGGCAAACGCGTCCTTGGTGACGGTACCGGCATTGATGTCGGCGGCGGCGAGGCCCTGGCCGGCTGCGGCCTGGGCGAAACTGGTGCCCTTGGCGACGGCGGTCGCGAAAGCTTTTGCGGCCGCCTCGTTGGGCAATACGACGCGCTGGATCGTGCGGGTTTCGCTCGCGGCATATTTGGCGGCATCCGCCTTATATTGGGCGGCGATTTCCGCCTCGGTCGGGGCGGGCGGGGACACGCTGTCCGGACCGATCAGGGCATAGCGCAGCGCATGCCGTTCGGGCAGCGAATAGCGCGCGATATGGCTTCGATAATAATCGGCCACCTGCTGGTCGGTCGGTGTCGGGATGCCGGCGGGGGCCGCCGCGACCAGCCCGATCACGCCTTCGCGCTTGTCGATCAGGCTCTGGGCATAGATGCGCAGCAGCCCGTCGGGCGCACGCGTTCCGGTCATGATCGGGTTCAGCAATTGGCGACGGATCAGCTCGTCGCGCACATCGTCGTGGAACGTGTTAAAGTTCATCCGCCGCTGGTTGAGCAACGCGTTCATCGCATTTTCGTCGAATTTGCCGGTCGCGCCGCGAAACGCCGGGAAGGAGGCGATCTCACTCCCGATCAGCCGCTCGCTCGCTGCCAGTCCATGGCGTTCGGCCCAGGCGGACAGCACAGCCGCGCCGATCGACTGTTCCACCAGCGGGTTGAGGCCGCCGATGGAGGCCAGGAATTGCGGCATGGTGAGCGCCGGCTGCTGTTCGCGCGCCTGCCGCAGCGCCGTCTGTGCCCGTTCGGAGATGACGTTCACCGAAATCGGCCGTCCGCCGACGGTCGCGACCGCGTCCGCGCTTGGGCCGCCGGTCAGGCTGCCGCCCGGTGTGCCCACCCCCGTCGCGACGAAGGCCAGCATGATCAGGGCGAGAAGCCCTACCGCCAGCCAGGAAGAAAGCGCACGACGAAAGAAGGCGAGCATGGATGTTCCGTGGCCATGAAGGGAGGCGGACCTAATAGAGGGGCGGCCTTAATGCTTCAAGCGCCGGTCTAGCCGGGGCGTGTATGGCTTGCTACCGGCAGCCGACCAGGGAGGACGGATGCGCACGCTGATCGCCGGAAATTGGAAGATGAACGGAACTCGCGCCATCTTGGCCGAGCTCGATCGGATCGCGGCGGCTGCTGCCGCCACCCCCAGTATAGACGTCGCGATCGCGCCGCCCTTCACGCTTATCGGGGAGGCTGTGGGACATGCTGGTGCCGTCATGATCGGCGGACAGGATTGCCACAGCGCGGTGAAGGGCGCGCATACCGGTGAGATATCGGCGCCGATGCTGGCGGAGATGGGCGCCGGATTTGTGATTTGCGGCCACAGCGAACGCCGCGCCGAATTCGGCGAAACGGATTCCATCGTGCACGAAAAGGCGCAAGCGGCGCAAAATGCCGGCCTGATCGCGTTCATCTGCATCGGCGAGGATGAGGCGGAGCGCGACGAAGGACGCGCGCTGATGGTGGTGGCATCGGAGCTCGACGGGTCGGTCCCTGCCTCCTCCACCGCCGCGAACCTGGTCATATCCTACGAGCCGGCCTGGGCGATCGGTACCGGCCGCACACCGACCGCGGACGAGATTGGCGAGATGCACGGCATCATTCGCGCCAAGCTGCTGCAGCTGCTCGGCGAAGAGGGGCGGGGCGTCCGCATCCTGTATGGCGGCTCGGTCAATGCGGGCAATGCGCACACGATCCTGGCGTGCCCGGACGTGAATGGTGCGCTGATCGGTGGGGCGAGCCTGACGGCCGATCAATTCGTGCCAATCATCGAGGCTGCCGCGAACGTCTCGCAATAGTCGTTTTCGCGTGACCCTTTGCGGGATGGGGCGTTAGGGCGTCGCGACTCTCTAGCCTGTGCAGGAGCAATCAATGGCCTTCGAACTTCCCCCTCTCCCGTTCGATAAGGCGGCGCTTGAGCCGCATATGTCCGCCGAGACTTTCGAATATCATCATGGCAAGCACCACCAGGCCTACGTCACCAAGGTGAATGGCTGGATCGACGAGAAGGGCTTGCAGGGCCTCTCCTTGATCGACGTGGTCAAGAAGGCGACGGAGACCAACGATCGCGGCCTGTTCAACAATTCGGGCCAGATCTGGAATCACAATTTCTTCTGGAAGTGCCTGGCGCCGGCCGGCTCGACCCAGCCTTCGGAAAAGCTGAAGGGCCTGATCGACAGCGGCTTTGGCAGCCACGAAGCGCTGCTCAAGAAGCTGGCTGAGGAAGCCGTGAACCACTTTGCCAGCGGTTGGGCGTGGCTGGTCCTGGAAGGCGATGCCCTGAAGGTAACGTCCTTCCACGATGGCGATTCGCCGATCGCGCATGGCGTGACCCCGCTCTTCACGCTCGATGTGTGGGAGCATGCTTATTATATCGATTACCGTAACGCCCGGCCGAAGTTCGCCGAGACGGTGCTCGCCAACATCGTCAACTGGGACTTCATCTCCCAGAATCTGGACGGGCAGGGCGCCAGCCGCGCCGACCAGGAACAGTAAGTCCGCCCCCGGCAGCCGCCGGGAAGGTACCGATCAAGACGGGCCGGTCTCCAGCAGGAGGCCGGCCCGTTTTCTTGTCGGTGGCTTATTCCTCGGGCGGCAGCACGACCTTGTTGTCGTCCGCGGCCAAGCCGTGCCGCATCAGCAGCGGGACGTTGCAGGCGGCAAAGATCACGGTCGCCGGCATCGCGCCCCAGAGCTTGTAGCCGAGCCACGTCGCGGTCGAATAATTGCGCCAGACGAATTCGTTGGCGATGGCCATCGCCAGGAAGAAGAACGCCCAATTGCGGGTCAGCAGGCGCCAGCCTTCCTCCGTCAATCCGGGATAGGCCTGCCCCAGCACCATCTGCAGCGTCGGCTTGCCCGTGACCATGCCCCACAGGAGAACCGCCGACACAGTCACGTAATAGATGGTGGGTTTGACCTTGATGATCCAATCCTTGTGCAGCCAGATGGTAAGGCCGCCCAGGACCAGCACCATTGCCGCCGAAAAGATCTGGATCGGCGTGATCTTGCCGAACCGCACCAGCGATATGATCATGGCCACCGCGGTCACCGCCATGAACAGCCCCGTGGCGATGTAGATATTGTGGCCGGTCAGCGTGAAGGCTGCGAAATAGACGACGATCGGCCCGAGATCGAGCGCGAGGCGCATGCCCATGCCGGGGTCGGGACGCGTCCCTTCGGAGACTTTGTTCATCGTGCCTTCTCCGGGGCGAGACGTTCGATGCCCGCAATGGCGCGGGCGACTTCCTGCGGGTCGAACGGCCGCAGGTCGTCGATGGTTTCGCCAAGGCCGATCGCGTGGATCGGCAGGCCGTATTTTTCGGCCGCGGCGACCAGCACGCCGCCGCGTGCGGTGCCGTCCAGCTTCGTCATGACCAGCCCGGTCACGCCCGCTTCCTTCTGGAAGACCTCGATCTGGCTCAAGCCATTCTGCCCTGTCGTCGCGTCGAGCACGAGCACGACGTCATGCGGGGCGGCCGGGTTGAGCCGGCCCAGCACACGCCGGATCTTGGACAATTCGTCCATCAGCCCGGCCTTGTTCTGCAGCCGCCCCGCCGTATCCACGATCAGTACGTCGATACCCTCGGCGGTACCGCGCTTCACCCCTTCATAGACCAGGCCGGCGGCGTCGCCGCCTTCATTGCCGGAGATGATCGGCACGCCGATCCGCTCGGCCCAAACCTTGAGCTGGCCGATTGCCGCCGCGCGGAACGTATCGCCTGCCACCAGCATGACCGAATAATCCTGTTCGGTCAGCAGATGGGCGAGCTTGGCGATCGTGGTGGTCTTGCCGGATCCGTTGACGCCGATCACCAGGATCACCTGGGGCCGCGGGAAGGCCTCGATCTCCAGCGGTTTGGCCACCGGCGCCAGGATGGCGGCGACCTCTTCGGCGACAATTTCCCGCAGGCGCGCTTCGGTCAGGCCGAGCGGGAAACGCTCGCCCGCCAGCCGCTGGCGGACGCGGCCCGCGGTGGCCGGCCCAAGGTCGGATGCGATCAATGCTTCTTCGATCTGGTCGAGCGTGTCGTCGTCCAGCGCGGCCTTTCCGAACAGGCCGGTCAGATTCTCGCCAAGCTTATCCGACGTCCGCCGAAAGCCGCCGAGGATCCGGTCGTGCCATGCGGTGCTCATGCCGGGATCCCGATGGCCATCTCACCGTCCACAGCGACGATGCGGGCGGTGACAAGGCTGTTGGGAATGGCAGGGGGCAGGGCCACGCGCATGAAATTCTCCGCATGACCGCTCACGCCGTCCAGTTCGACCAATATCTGCGTCACGCTTCCGATTTGCTCCTGTAGCCACGCCGCCTTGCGCGCTGCCGCTGCCGCCCGCAGCCGGGCCGCGCGCGCTTTTACCGTGGGCCGCGCCACTTGCGGCATCCGCGCCGCGGGCGTTCCCATGCGCGGCGAATAGGGAAAGATGTGCGCGAAGGCGATTGCGCAATCGTCGATCAAAGCCAGCGTGTCGGTAAACATGGCCTCGTCCTCGGTCGGGAAACCGGCGATCAGATCCGCGCCGATCGCCATCTCCGGCCGCTTGGCGACGAGGCGCTTGACCAGATCCACCGCCTGTTGCCGGCTATGCCGCCGCTTCATCCGCTTGAGGATCAGATCGCTGCCCGCCTGCAGCGACAGATGGAGGTGCGGCATCAACCGCCGCTCCTGCGCGATCAGATCGAACAGACGATCATCGACCTCGCACGGATCGAGCGAGGACAGGCGCAGCCGGGGCAGATCGGGTACGTGCCGTAAGATCCGTGCCACCAGCGCACCGAGCGACGGCTGGCCCGGAAGATCCGCGCCATAAGCGGTCAGATCCACGCCCGTCAGCACCACCTCTTGGGCGCCCGCATCCACTGCGGCCTTGATCTCGTCGATCACCCCGCCCGCCGGGAGCGACCGGCTTGGCCCGCGGCCATAAGGAATGATGCAGAACGTACAGCGATGATCGCACCCGTTCTGCACCGGCAGGAAGGTGCGCGCATGCGTCGCGCCGGCGAACGTGGGGACCGCAACAGGCCGGGCGCGATCTCTTTGAGCGCTCGCCGGGACATATCCGAAGCGATCGAGCTTGGATCCGTTGGGCACCAGCGCCGACACTTCGGCCATGTTCCGGAACGTTTCCGGCTCGACCTCCGCCGCGCATCCCGTGACCACGATGCGCGCATCCGGCCGCTCGCGCTTTGCCCGCCGGATCGCCTGGCGCGCCGTCTTCACCGCCTCGGCCGTGACCGCGCCGCTGTTGACGACCACCAGATCGCGTTCACCCGCCAGCATCGCCGCAATCTTGGCGCTTTCGGCGATGTTGAGGCGGCAGCCGTGGCTGATCAGCGTCGGCCCGCTCACAGCTCTTCCGCCTCGCCGGTGAAGACATGGGCGGCCGGGCCGGACATGCTGATATGGCCGCCCGGCACCCAATCGATCAGCAGTTCGCCGCCTGGCAAGGCGACCGTGACCGGGCTGTCGACCCGGCCCGCCCGGATCGCAGCGACCGCAGTGGCGCAGGCGCCGGTGCCGCAGGCGCGGGTCAGGCCGGCGCCGCGTTCCCACACCCGCAGGCGGATGCGGTCTGCCGCTTCGATCGTCGCCACGTTCACGTTCACGCGATCGGGAAAGAGCGGATCATGTTCGATTTGCGGTCCGATCCGCTCCAGATCGACCGCGTCGCAATCGTCCACGAAGAAGATGACATGGGGATTGCCGACATTCACCGCGGCCGGATCGCTGAGTTCGTCCCAGCCCACCGGCAGGTGCGCTGTGTCCATGGCATAGGCGAGCGGTATCGCGTCCCAGCTGAAATGGGGCGGCCCCATGTCGACCGTCGCCAGCCCGCCATCCGCGACAAGGTGCAGCGTGCCGCCCAGGGTCTCCAGCGTCGAGCGTTTCCCCAACAGCAGGGCGACCGCGCGGGAGGCGTTGCCGCACGCTTCCACCTCCCCGCCATCGGCATTCCAGATGCGCATCCGTGCGTCCGCCACATCGGACGGCTCGATCAGGATAACCTGGTCGCAGCCGATCCCCTCGCGCCGATCGGCGATGGCGCGCGCGCGGCCGCCATCCATGGCCACGGGCGTGGTTCGGGCATCGATCACGACGAAGTCGTTGCCCAGGCCGTGCATCTTGTGAAAACGAAAGGACATCGCCCGCGCCGTAAAGCCTAGCCGGTGGCGGTGGAAGCGCTTTGCGCCCCGTCAGCGCCGCTCAGCCCTTGAACGAGCACTATTTTTCCGGTCGAGGCCGTCTATAAGGGCGCCCATGCACGAGAAGATAGCGGGAGCGGTACTGAGCGAGGATGGCCCATGGGGCGGCGGCTCGGACGGCGGTGACGGTGGCAAGAAGCCGCGCAGGACGCCGATCGGCGCAGGCGCCGGGCCTTCGGCACTGGATGCGTTGATCCAGCGCGGGCGGGATCGCCTTGGCAATGGCGGCGGCATGGGCGGCGGACAGCGCTTCCCATTGGGCGGGGCCTGGCGCTGGGCGGTACTCGGCCTGGTGCTCCTGTGGGTCGCCTTGACCAGCACCCACACGATCGGGCCGCAGCAGCGCGGCGTCATCACGCGATTCGGCAAATATGTCGGCATGCTGCAGCCGGGCCTGGGCCTGTCCTTCCCGGCGCCGATCGACATCGTCAGCAAAATCGATGTCGACAATATCCATGTGATCGACATCGATACCGGCGTCGACGGCGGCTCGGGCCAGAATTTGATGCTGACCGGGGACGAGAATATCATCGACCTAGCTTATTCGGTGCGTTGGAATATCCGCGATCCCGAATTGTACATGTTCGAGCTGCAGGATCCCGACGGCACGATCCGCGAAGTCGCCGAAAGCGCGATGCGCGAGGCGATCGCCCGGGTCACGCTGGATCAGGCGATCGGCGCGCAGCGCGGCCAGATCGAACAGCAGGTCGCCCAGCATGCCCAGGAAACGCTGGACTCCTATCATTCGGGCGTCGTTATCCAGGGTGTGGCGATCAAGCAGGCCGATCCGCCGACCGAAGTGGTCGATGCCTTCAAGGAAGTGTCGGCTGCCCAGCAGAATGCGCAATCCTATCTGAACCAGGCGCGCGCTTACGCGACGCAGGTCACCGCCAAGGCGCAGGGCGAATCGACCGCGTTCGATGCCGTCTATGCCCAATATAAGCTCGCCCCCGAGGTGACCCGCCGGCGTATGTATTACGAGACGATGGAGAAGGTTCTGGCCAAGACCGACAAGACGATTGTCGAGCCGCGCAACGTGGTGCCCTACCTCGCACCCCCCGCGACGGTGGCAGCCAAGCCGCAGGAGCCCACCAAGTGAGCCTGGGCACCGCAATTACCCGCTATCCCGTCCTGTGGGCCGGCGCCGCGCTGGTTGCCATCGCGGTCGGGATGAGCTCGCTGACGATCGTGCCGGAAACCAGCCAGGCGTTGGTGCTGCGCTTCGGCGAACCGCTGCGGATCATCAACGCCTATAATCCGCGCGAGGAATTTGGGCGGACGGGGGCGGGCCTCGCCTTCCGTATGCCGTTCGTCGAGAACCTCGTCTGGGTCGACAAGCGCGTCCTGAATTTCGACATGCCCCGTCAGGCGGTTCTGTCGACCGATCAGGTGCGCGTCGAAGTCGATGCCTTCGCGCGCTATCGCATCGTCAATCCGGTGCGGATGTACGTGTCCGCGGGCAGCGAGCGCCGCGTCAGCGACGCGCTCAAGCCGATCCTCGGATCCGCGCTGCGCAACGAGCTTGGCAAACGCTCCTTCCGCACATTGCTCAGCCCGGAACGCGATACGGTAATGGATAATATCCGGGTGTCGCTGGCGCGCGTCGCGGCGCAATATGGCGCCGAGATCGTGGATGTGCGCATCAAGCGCGCCGATCTTCCGGACGGCACGCCGCTGGAAAGCGCGTTCAATCGGATGCGGACCGCCCGCCAGCAGCAGGCGCTGTCGATCCAGGCCGAAGGCCGCCGCCAGGCCTCGATCATCATGGGCGATGCCGATGCCGCGGCCGCCAAGACCTATTCGGCCAGCTTCGGCAAGGATCCCGCCTTCTACGATTTCTATCGGGCGATGCAGTCTTATCGCTACACGTTCGGAACGGATGATAATCAACCGCGTGGTGCGGCCACGATCCTGATGTCGCCGGACAACGATTATCTGCGGGAATTTGGCGGTCAGAAGCGATGACGGGATGCGGCGGGTTGAGGCCTACGACTCGACCTGTTGCAAAAATATCTCATTCAATTTGCATTCAGCCGTGGATCGGCACAATTCGTCATCCGTTCCCGGATAGCGGCACCAGGATCTTCGGCTCGCCGTAAAGTCTCAGGAGAGTTTACCAGTGCGTTATGCCTATGCAGTAACTGCCGCGATGCTTCTTGGCGGCGCCGCCGCGACCGTGGTGACCCAGTCGCCGCTCGGTGCCCAGGTGGCGCAGAACGCGCCGTCGCAAATGGCTGCGGTCGCACCGCGGGGCGCACCGATGAGCTTTGCGGATCTGGCCGCCAAGCTTCAGCCGGCCGTGGTCAACATCTCGACCACGCAAAAGGTGCAGGTCAATCGCCAGCAGAATCCGTTCGCGGGTTCACCTTTCGAGGATTTCTTCCGCCGCTTCGGTGGACAGGGCGGCGGTGGCGGCAGTGATGACAACAGCCCGCCGCAGACGCGTGAGGCGATGTCGCTGGGCTCGGGCTTCATCATCTCGGCCGACGGCTACATCGTCACCAACAACCACGTCATTTCGGGCGTGCCGACGGATCAGGGCAAGGTGACCGTGTCCTCGATCACGGTGACGCTGCCGGACCGCAAGGAATATAAGGCCACCGTCGTCGGCAAGGATGCCGCTTCGGACTTGGCCGTGCTCAAGATCCAGGCGACCAACCTTCCCTTCGTCGAGTTCGGAGACTCCACGAAGACCCGCGTCGGCGATTGGATTATCGCGATCGGTAACCCCTTCGCCCTCGGCGGCACGGTGACGGCCGGTATCGTGTCGGCGATCCATCGCTCGATCGGGTCCGGCCCCTATGATCGCTACATCCAGACGGACGCGGCCATCAACCAGGGCAATTCAGGCGGCCCGATGTTCGATCTGAACGGCAATGTCGTCGGCATCAACACCGCCATCTACTCGCCGTCGGGCGGCAATGTCGGCATCGGCTTCGCTATTCCGGCGGAGCAGGCCAAGCCGGTCGTGATGCAGCTGATGAAGGGGGAGCGTATCCATCGCGGCTACTTGGGCGTCGGCATCCAGGAAATGACCGACGACGTCGCCGCCGGCCTGAACCTGCCCAAGAATCGCGGCGCGATCATCTCGCGCGTCGAGCCGGGTCAGCCGGCCGCGCGCGCCGGCGTCCAGCAGGGCGACGTGATCGTCAAGGTCAACGGCCAGGATGTGTCACCCGACAATACCTTGTCCTATATCGTTGCCGGCCAGCCGGTTGGCTCGCGCGTCCGGCTGGATCTGATCCGCAACGGCAAGCCGATGACGCTTACCGCGGTGCTGGCGGAACGGCCGCCGGAAGATCAGCTGGCGGCCGCCGACGGTGACAATGACGATGCGACGCCAGACGGAACGCCCAACGCCCCGGCCAGCATCCGCAATTCGCTTGGCCTGTCCTTGCAGACCCTGACGCCGCAGATCGCACAGCAGCTGGGCCTTGCCAGCGGCACGCGCGGTGTCGTGATCGTCTCGGTCGATCCGTCGAGCGATGCCGGCGCCAAGGGCCTGCAGAAGGGCGATGTGATCCTGGCGATCGCGCAGCGCTCCGTCTCGACGACGGCAGAGGCCGCCGCTGCGGTCGACGCCGCCAAGCGGGCCAACTTCAAGACCGTGCTGCTCCTCGTGCAACGCGGCAACGGCCCCGCGCGCTACATCGGTATCGATCTGACCGGCAAATAAGACTGCGGCGTCGCTCCGGCAGAGGCCGGGGCGACGCTCAGGCTTTGCAGGCCTGCATGCTCTTTGGCGCGGGCCGCGGGCCGGACGCCTGGTACAGGGCCAGATAACCGCCGGCCTGCGGCATCTTGCGCCGCGAGACCAAACGATAGCCGACGGTCCGGAACTCACAATCCAGCAGCGCCGGCGGGGTGCCATGCGCCTGGGTGGGCCGATCGGCATCCACCACCACGACCATGCCGCTGGGATTCAGGGCAGGACGCATCCGCCACAGGAATTCATAGGGTTCGCCGATCTCATGGTACATGTGGACCATGAAGATCCGGTCGAAACTGTGCGGCGGCAGACCCGGATCGACCGGCCTGCCGAGCTTGACCGAAACATTGTCGAGCTGGTCGCGATAGACGCGTTCGGCCAGCCGGTCATGATAGGACCGTACGATGTCCTCGGCGAGAACGCGCCCCTTGGGGCCTACCCGCGCGGCCAGGCGGATCGTATAATAGCCCTCGCCCGCGCCGATATCGGCGACGGTCATGCCGGGCTTCACGCCGGCCGCGGTCATAACCGCTTCTGCCTCTTTCAAACGGTCACGATCCGGCTCGGTCGACCATTCGCCCGATACCGTGTTCGCGATCGGCCGCTCCGCCTTCGGAAAGCCCGTCGCCGTGCGCGGTTCGTCCGGTGTGCTCTGGCTGCATCCGGCCAGCATCAGCACCAGCGCGATCGCGCGGCGCTTCACTCGACATCCTCCACTTCCACCGTCTCGCCCGTCACGCGCTGCGACAATGCGGCGGCCATGAACTTGTCGAGATCGCCGTCGAGCACGTCGCTCGGTGCGGTGGAGGTGACGCCGGTGCGCAGATCCTTCACCAGCTGATAGGGCTGCAGCACGTAGGAACGAATCTGGTGCCCCCAGCCGATGTCGGTCTTGCTGGCATTGGTCGCGTTCGCCTCGGCCTCGCGCTTGCGCAATTCCTCTTCGTACAAACGCGCCTTCAGCTGCTTCATCGCCTCGGCCTTGTTCTTATGCTGCGAACGCTGGTTCTGGCACTGAACGACGATGTTGGTCGGAATGTGCGTGATGCGCACCGCCGAGTCGGTCGTGTTGATATGCTGTCCGCCGGCGCCTGATGCGCGATAGGTATCGATGCGCAGGTCGCTATCGTTCACGACGATGTCGATATCGTCGTCCACCTCGGGATAGACCCAGACGCTGGCGAAGCTGGTATGGCGCCGCGCCGCGCTGTCATAGGGGCTGATGCGGACCAGGCGATGGACGCCGCTTTCGGTCTTCGCATAGCCATAGGCATTCTCGCCCTTCAGCAGCAGCGTCGCCGATTTGATGCCCGCCTGTTCGCCGGCATGGAAGTCGACCAGTTCCACCTTCATGCCGTGGCGTTCGGCCCAGCGCGTATACATGCGTTGCAGCATGCCCGCCCAATCCTGGCTCTCAGTGCCGCCGGCGCCGGCATTGACCTCGACATAGCTGTTATTGGCATCGGCTTCGCCCGCCAGCAATGCCATCACCTTGTCGTGATCGGCGCGCTCGGCAAGATCGGCCAGCGCGCGCACGCCGTCGTCGACCAATGCCTCGTCGCCCTCGGCTTCCGCCATTTCCATCAGCTCGATCGTGTCGGTCCGCTCCTGATCGATCGCATTGACCGCCGCGATCGCGCTTTCCAGCCGGCGGCGCTCTTGCATGACCGCCTGCGCTGCCTTGGGATCGTCCCACAATTTGGGGTCTTCGACGCGATTGTTCAGCTCATCGAGCCGCCGCACCGCGCGATCCCAGTCAAGGAAACGGCGAACCAAAGACAGGGCGGCGTCGATCTGAGCAATATGGGCTTGCGCTTCAGCGCGCATGTAAAAGTCCTTTGGAATTCCAGACCCGGACGGCCGCCGGGCATATTTTCGACGGTGGAGCCGGATCCCCGACCTGCGCCGGGCAATCCGATATAATGGCTCCTAGCTAATAAATCCCCCCCTGCTGCTGCAAGAAGTCGCTGTCATTGTTCACGCGCGGGCGCTGCGCCGCCTTTGGCGGCGGCGGGCTGCTATCGCGGTGGCCGATGGCGCGGCGCGGCTCGCTTTCGGGCTTGAAAGCTTCCCAGATGATGGCCGATTTGGGATCGGCATCATTGGGCCATCCGCCGAATACCTTGCGGCCCGATCGGCGATCGATCCGCACCATGCGAATGCCCGGCGGCGCCTTGAACGGCACCACCGGCATGTCCTTCATCGCCACCTGCGCGAACTGCTTGAAGATCGGCGCCGCCAGCGTGCCGCCCTGGGCATAGCCGCCCATCGGGCGGGGACGATCGAAGCCCATATAGACACCCGCGACCAGATCCTGCGATCCGCCGACGAACCAGACGTTGGTCGGCCCGGTATTCGTGCCGGTCTTGCCGAACAGGGGCCGGTTGAGATCGCGCAGCACGGTCGCGGTGCCCCGCTGCACCACGCCTTCCATGATGTGGACCATCTGATAGGCGGTCATCGCATCCATGATCTGCGCCGATCGCGGGCGGGGGCGGGGCATGGGCCCGCCATTCCAATCCTTGGCGTTGCAGCCTTCGCACGGCCGCGTATCCGCGCGCCAGATGACCTTGCCCTTCCGGTTCTGGACATAGTCGATCAGCGTCGGCTTCAGCGCGCGTCCCTGGTTGGCGAGCATGGCATAGGCGTTGACCATGCGCAGCACGGTCGTTTCGCCCGCACCCAGCGAATAGGCGATGTAGGGCGGGTAATCGCCAACGCCCATTTTCTTGGCAAGCGCCACCACCTTGTCCATGCCCGCGGCCGTCGCGGCGCGCACCGTCATCAGGTTGCGCGACTGTTCGACGCCCCAGCGCATCGTCTGCGGGCCGGCATAGCCGCCGCTGAAGTTGCGGAAGCATTTGGTGCCCAAACTCACGCTCTGCAGGACGCAGAATGGGCCGTCGACGATGATCGATGCCGGCGTCATGCCGCTGTCGAGCGCCGCCGAATAGACGAACGGCTTGAACGACGATCCGGGCTGACGCAGCGCCTGGGTGGCGCGGTTGAAGCTGTTGCGGGAATCGAAGCCGCCCTGCATCGCCACCACCTGGCCGGTGTGGACATTTTCGGCGACCATGCCGCCGGATACGGCGGGAATGGAGCGCAGTGCCCAGCCATTCCCTGCTGGCGCCACGATGACGATGTCGCCGCGGCGCAGGAAGTCGAAGGCGCGACCGCCCACGCCGCGCTTCGGGGCGGACGCGCCCCAGGGGAAAAGTTGCGAAGTGGATCCATCGGCGAAGCCGAGCTCGGCACTGCTGGCCGAACGGCTCAGGATCACGGCCGCGCGCCAGTTGGAATAGCCTACCTCGACCGGTGCGTTGGCCAGCCGGGCAGGCCAGCCTGGCCCGACATCGATCTGCCCGGATCGTCCGCGCCATCCGCCACCCGAATCATAGCGGACCAATCCGTCGCGCAGCGCCTGCTCCACCGCCTTCTGGGCGGTAGGATCCAGCGAGGTGCGCACCCACAGGCCGCCGGCATAGACGCTGTTGGGGCCGTCGCCGATATCATCGCCATATTTGGCGATAAGCTCGCGCCGGACCTCCTCCATGAAATAGCCTTCGAACGGCTTTTCAGCTTCGCGCCGCGCGTCCGAACGTTCGATCGTCCCCAGCGGAGCGGCGGTCGCCTCCCGCGCTTGTTGCGGCGTGATATAACCATTGGCCTGCATCTCGCGCAGAACATAGGCCCGCCGTTCCAGCGCGCGATCTGCGTGCCGGTCCGGATCATAATTGGCGGGCGCCTTCGGCAGGGTCGCGAGATAGGCCATTTCCGGCAGCGTCAGCTCGGCGACGCTCTTGCCGAAATAGGCGCGTGCGGCCGCCTCGACGCCATAGGCGTTCCGGCCGAGGAAGATTTGGTTGAGGTAAAGTTCCAGGATCTGCTGCTTCGACATCGCATGTTCGATGCGGATCGCCAGCGCGGCTTCCTTCACCTTGCGCGTCGGCGAATATTCGTTGCCCAGCAGCAGATTCTTGGCAACCTGCTGCGTGATGGTGGAGCCGCCGCGTGCCCGCTCGCCCGTTCCGCTCTTCCGCGCATAATCGAAGATGGCGTAGAGGAAGGAGGTCGGATCGATCCCGTGATGGGTGAAGAAGTCCTTGTCCTCGGCTGAGATGAAGGCGTGGATCAGCTGGGGTGGATATTCGTCATACGCCAGCTCCACGCGTCGCTCGCGCGCGAAACTGTAGACAGGTGCGCCATCCAGCGCGCGCACATTGGTCGGGAGGGGCGGCTCATAGCTCAGCAACTTGTCGGTGGAAGGCAGCCCGCGCAGGAACAGCACCCAGAATATGGCATAGCCGAGCACGAGCAGCACGAGCAGGATCAGCGGCCAACGCACGCGGCGTCGGGCAAGCAGATGACGAATCGAACCTTCTGGCAGGCGGGGGAGCGCGAATTTCACCGACGTGCGTCTAAAGGCTGATCGGGCGCGGCGAAAGCCAATCCGTTACGATGCGGCCGGGCGGGCATTGCCGGAGCCAAGACGGCGATTCGGCCTCAACCCCTGCCGGGCTTGCGGAAGCGCAGGATGAATTGATCGGTATGTCCGCGGATCGCGGGATCGAAGACCTTGGCGGTATGCGGATCGGCCGGATTCGCCAGCAGCTTGCTCTCGCCATCGAATTTGAAGCCCGCTGCTTCCACTTCCTTGCGCACCACTGCCGGATCGATCCGGTGGAGCGTGTTGGTGTCGGCCGCGCCCGAACCCGCGGCAGCGGCGTGATCCAGCACGATATAGACGCCGCCCGGCCGTAACGCGCGATAAAGCGCCTTGTTGAAGGCGATCATGTCCAGGCCGGCGATATTGTGCAGGTCGTGATAGTTTTGCGAGGTCCACACCACGTCGGCGACATTGGCCGGCCCCGGCGCAAGCGCAGGATCGTGCAGGGCCTGGACGTTGCTATGGGCGGGCTCCGCCGCCAGCGCCTGAACCGCGTCGAGCGACTTGGGGCGGCCGGCATACATCTCATCCGGGACATAGCCGATCACCTTGCCGGTTGGGCCCACCGCCGTCGAGAATAGCCGCGTGAAATATGCGCCGCCGGGCAGCACGTCGATCACCACCATACCGGGCTTTACCCCGGCAAAGGCGAGCATCTCCGCCGGCTTGCGCGCAGCATCGCGGTCGCGGTCCGCCACTGGGCGTGTCGGATCGGTCACGGCAGCAGCAATGGACTGGGCTGATGCGGCGGTGAATGCGGGAATGCCCGCAAGCATCAAGGCGAATGTCAGGCGCGCGACGCGGATCATGGCAATTCCTCTCTATCCCTGGCTTTTCCCACCAGTTGTCGCGCAAAATGCGCCTCCACCGCGCGGCGGATGCCCAAGGCGATCTTGTGACGATACTCGTCCGACATCAACAAGGCGAGATCGTCATCATTGGAAATATAGCCCGTTTCCAACAGGACGGACGGAACGTCCGGCGCTTTCAACACCATCAGCCCGGCATATTTATGGAAGGTCGGCTTCAACCCGATCAGCGGGGACAATTCGCGCTGCAGGACGGCGGCGAAGGCCGATGAGCTGTTCAGCGTCTCCCGCTGCGCCAGATCGATCAGGATCGATGACACGTCATTGGTCTCGCGCGACAGA
The DNA here is from genome assembly GCF_048595155.1 of Sphingomonas sp. Taxonomy (GTDB): domain Bacteria; phylum Pseudomonadota; class Alphaproteobacteria; order Sphingomonadales; family Sphingomonadaceae; genus Sphingomonas_I. The sequence continues at coordinate 35,558 of NZ_JBMDXN010000074.1, read as the reverse complement.
TCGATGCCGTTGATGACGTCCGCCTTGTTCTCGCGGGCCGCCAGCGCGGCCGCCACGCGGTCGGACGAAGTTTCGGACAGGGTGTAGATCGTCGCCCCGCGCGCAGCCGGGTTGGGTGCGCTGTCGCAATGGACGGAGATGAACAGATCGGCCCGCAGCGCGCGCGCAATTTCGCGGCGCTCCTGCAGCACCAGGAAGCGATCGTCGGATCGCGTCATGGCGACCCGCACCTTGCCGCCGGCCAGCAATTCGTCACGAATGGCCCGCGCGATCTTGAGCGCGACGTCCTTTTCGCGCGCATTGCCGCTTTGCGATAGCGACCCGGGATCATGGCCGCCATGACCCGCGTCGATCACGACCAGCGGCGCGTCCGCCCGGCGTGGCCCTTGGACCGGCGGCAGCGATATGCGTGACGGTCGCGGCGGGATGGCGGCGCTGGCGCTGTTGGGCGGCCGCGCGCCACTCGCCGGAGCAGCCAGCAAGAGCAGGGGCAGCAAGGCGATCGGCATGCGCACGGCCGCGTCCTAGCAAGCTCGGTGCTGACTGTGAATCCCATCGCCGCAACGGCGATTTGACGCAATTATCGAATCGATTGGCTGCGCTCGACGTCGCCAAGATTGCGCTGGCGCGGTGGGTTGCCGGGGTGGGGGGTAGATGCTAGGCAAGTTATCGTCCGGCTCGGCGCGTTGAGTATCGCTCCGCCGGTCCACCCCGGCGCGAGGATCGCGGCCGGTGATCCAGGTTGAAGCTGCATGTGCCATTTTTCCCTTACCCATCGTCGAGCCGAACCGGCCGACGACGCGCGGGCAAAGGGCTTCACCGGCGCGAACCGCGCTCCGGATGGCATTGCGGCAGAGGCAATTTTCTACAGCATCGTCGGGATGGGGGACGCGCGTCTTCGCGCCAGCCTTGCGCCCTACCTTTATCGCGCCCGCCGCCGCGTGACGGCCAGGCTGGGCGCCCGGAGACCATTTAATGTCCATGCGTATGTTGATCGACGCGCGCCACCGGGAAGAAACCCGTGTGGCGGTCGTCAAAGGTAACCGCATCGAGGAATTCGATTTCGAGTCCGAAGAGCATAAGCAGCTCAAGGGGAATATCTATCTCGCCAAGGTGACCCGGGTCGAGCCGTCGCTCCAGGCGGCGTTCATCGACTATGGCGGCAATCGCCACGGCTTCCTCGCTTTTTCGGAAATCCATCCCGATTACTACCAGATCCCGAAGGAGGACCGTGAGGCCCTGCTGCGGGAAGAGGCCGAACATGCGGCCGAGGAAGAGGCGCTGCGCGCCCGCGAGGAGGAAGAGGACGAGATCGAGGCGAATGAGCGCTTCGACGACGATGGCGGCCGCGACGATCTCGATGCCGCCGAGGATCATGTCGATCATGATCATGACGGCGATGAGGATGAGGGCGATCGCCCGGCCAAACCGCAGGCTGCCGCCACTGGCGGCGACGACAGCAATGCCGTCGAATCGCTGCGCCAGAAGCGCATGAACCTGCGCCGCCGCTACAAGATTCAGGACGTGATCCGCCGCCGTCAGGTGCTGCTGGTCCAGGTCGTGAAGGAAGAGCGCGGCAATAAGGGCGCGGCGCTGACGACCTATCTCAGCCTCGCCGGCCGCTATTGCGTGCTGATGCCCAACACCAGCCATGGTGGCGGCATCTCGCGCAAGATCTCCAACGCGTCGGATCGCAAGCGGCTGAAGTCGATCCTGGCCGAGCTCAATCTGCCCCGCACGATGGGCTGCATCGTCCGCACCGCCGGCCTGCAGCGCACGAAGCCGGAAATCCGCCGCGACTTCGATTATCTCGCGCGCTTGTGGGACGAAATTCGCGAAAAGACGCTGCATTCGTCGGCCCCGGCCGAGATCTATCGTGACAGCGATCTGATCAAGCGTGCGATCCGCGATATCTACAACAAGGATATCGACGAGGTGATCGTCGAGGGCGGGGAGGGCTACCACGCCGCCCGCACCTTCATGAAGCTGCTCATGCCGAGCCACGCCAAGAAGATCCTGCCTTATTCGGACGCGATCCCGCTGTTTCAACGGTTCGGCGTCGAGGATCAGCTCGCGGCGATGTATCAGCCGGTCGTCCAGCTGAAGTCGGGTGGCTATATCGTCATCAACCCGACCGAAGCCCTCGTCTCGATCGACATCAACTCGGGCCGCTCCACCCGCGAACATAATATCGAGCAGACCGCGACCGCGACCAATCTGGAAGCGGCACAGGAAATCGCACGTCAGCTGCGCCTGCGTGACATGGCGGGCCTGGTCGTGATCGACTTCATCGACATGGAGAACAGCTCCAACAACCGTAAGGTTGAAAAGGCGATGAAGGAGGCGCTGAAGAACGATCGCGCCCGCATTCAGGTCGGCCGCATCTCCGGCTTCGGCCTGTTCGAGATGAGCCGCCAGCGCCTGCGCACCGGCGTGCTCGAAGCCTCGACCCGCACCTGCCCGCATTGCGACGGCTCCGGCTTCATCCGCACGCCGTCCTCGTCCGGCCTGCAGGCGCTGCGCCTGCTGGAAGAGGAGGCGGCACGCGGTCGCGGTTCACGCCTGACGCTGCGCGCGAGCCAGGAAGCGACCTTGTACGTGCTCAACCGCAAGCGCGCCGAACTCGCCGACATCGAAGATCGCTATGGTGTGCTGATCGAAGTGCTGAGCGACGGCCAGCCCGATGGTTCGCGCATGACGGTCGAAGCCAGCGGTCCCCCGCCGAGCCACGCCCCGCGCCTGCCGCAGCAGATCGCGCCCGAGCCCGACGAGGATTTCATCGAGGATGATGAGGACGAGGCGGAAGAGCAGGACGCGGTCGAGCAGAATGGCCGTGAGCGCGAGCCGCGCGAAGAAGGCGAGGGCGGCCGCCGTCGTCGTCGCCGCCGTCGCCGTGGCGGACGCCGAGATGACGCGGGCGAGGCCCATGGCGGCGACGCTGCGGCCGAGACATCGGACGACGCCATTGCCGACGAAGAGGGCGACGACATGCGCGCCGCCAGCGATCCGGGTGAAGGCGAAGGCGGCGGCGAAGAACGCCGTCGTGGCCGCCGCGGCCGCCGGGGTGGCCGTCGCCGCAATCGCGGCGAGGCGCAGGCCGGTGGCGACGCCATCGAGGTCGAGGTCGATGACAGCGCGCCTGTCGCCGTGACCGAAGCCGCATCCGAACCGCTTCCGGTCGAAGAAAGCGCCGCGGAGACGGTCGAGGGGGCTGCACCGGCCGAGCTGGCCGAGCCGGCGAAGCCTGCGACACGGCGCCGGCCGCGCGCCCGCAAGCAGGCCGATGCCGATGCTGCGGTGGAGGCCACGCCGGTCGAGGCGGTGGAAGCCCCCGCTGTCGCACCGGAACCGACTGCCGCCCCCGTGACGGAAGACGCCCCGGCCAAGCCGCGGCGCGGACGTCGTCCCAAGACGGCGCCGGTCGATGCGGAAACAACCGACGCCGCGCCGCCGGCGGCGGAGCCGGTCGCAGCCCCGGCCGAGGCAGAGCCTGCCGCTGCGCCGGCACCGCGCCGCCGCCGCTCGAGCAAGGCGGCCGCAGCGGATGCCGCACCGGCCGTGCTCGCGGAGGAGGCGCCCGCCGCAGCACCGGAAGCGCCGGCAGCACCCGAAGCCGACGCTGAACCCGCCGAACCGGCTGGCGAGCCCCGCCGCGGCTGGTGGCAGCGGACCTTTGGCGCCTGAACATCATCCCGCCCCGTCGCATCGGCGGGGCGGGATCATGATGTTTCAGCCCTGGTTCAGCGGCCCCCGCGCGAAGTGAAGGCGATGTCGCCAAAGCGTCTGACCTGGCTCGTCTGCGCGGCCGTCCTTGCGGTTGCGCTGCCGGCTGAACAGGTCTGTGCGCAGGGCAACGGCCCCTCCATCCTCCGCGACGCGGAGACGGAGCAATTCCTCTCGGATATCAGCGCGCCCATGGCGAAGTCTGCCGGGCTCTCGCCGGGCGCGCTGAAGCTCTACGTCATCAACGATCCCGAGATTAACGCCTTCGTCGCGACCGGGCAGGCGATCTACATCAACTCCGGCACGATCCAGCGGGCCGACAATGCCAACGAGCTGGAAGGCGTGATCGCGCACGAGCTCGGCCATATCGAAGGCGGCGATGCCGTGCGCAGCGGAGACGCGATGGCGTCGGCCGGCCGCATCACGCTGCTGTCCCTGTTGGCCGGCATTGCGGCGACGGTGGTGGCCGGCCCTGCCGGCATGTTGGCGATGGCGGCCGGGCAGAGTGCCGCGCAGGGCAAATATCTGGCTTATAGCCGTCAGCAGGAAGGCAGCGCCGACGCGTCCGCAGTCCGCCATCTCAACGACGCCCATTATTCCGGCAAGGGCATGATCAGCTTCTTCGGCAAGCTGCGCCAGGAAGAATATCGGCTCACGCCCAGCTATACCTCGATCGACCCGTTCGCGGTCGATCATCCGATGACGGCGGATCGCCAGGCGGCCCTGCTGGGCGATCTGGAAAGGTCGCCTTGGTGGAATGCGCCGCCCGATCCGGCCAAGCAGGCCCGCTTTGCGCGGGTGAAGGCGAAGCTCGTCGGTTATCTCGACGAACCGCCGGTCGTCATGAACAAATTCCCCGAACGTGATCAGAGCATCCCCGCCCATTATGCGCGCGCTTATGCATGGCACCGCAGCGGCTATCCCGATGCCGCCAATCGGGAGGTTGCCGCCTTGCTCGCCGCCGCCCCGCACGACCCCTATTTCCTGGAGCTGAAGGGGCAGATCCTGCTGGAAAGCGGCAAGCCGGCCGAAGCGATTCCCGCCCTGCGGGAGGCGGTGGAGCAATCGCGCTCGACGCCGCTGATCGCCGCATTGCTCGGCAACGCGCTCGTCGCCAGCGAGAATCCCGCGAACCTCAAGGAGGCGGCGCAGGTGCTGCGCGTGGCGGTTCAGCGCGATAATGAAAATCCGCAGGCCTGGTATGATCTGGGCCTGGTCTATACCCGCATGGGCGATGAGGCCCGTGCCTCGCTGGCGAGCGCGGAGCGCTTCAGCCTGCAGGGGCAACCGCAAATGGCGGCCGCCAATGCGGAGATTGCGCTGCGCGGCATCCCGGCGGGCACACCCGATTATATCCGCGCGCAGGATCTGGCGCTGACCGCACGTGACGAGGCCGACCGGGAGCGCCGCAGAAGACGATGAGCAAGACAATTCGCCTGCCTCTGGCAGTGGCCGCCATCGCCGCCGCTGCCGTCATCGGCGTGGGTGCCGGCCTGGGCGTCGGTCACTTCCTGCCGGAACGGGTCGCCACCTCGGATCGGGTGGCGGTGCGCAACTACGTGGTCGCCCATCCCGAGATCATCAACGAGGCGATCGACCGGCTGCGGATCGGCGATGATCGCGCAGCGATCGAACGGCCGTTCGGCAGTGCGTGGGCGGGCAATCCCAACGGCGACGTCACGTTGGTGATGTTCTCGGATTATAATTGCCCCTTCTGCCGGGCCAGCGCGGGCGAGATCGATGCGCTGCTTGCCGGCGATCCGAAGCTGAAGGTCGTCTGGCGCGAGCTTCCGGTGCTCGGTCCCGATAGCGATGCCGCCGCGGTGGCGGCGCTGGCCGCTGCCAAGCAGGGCAAATATCGCGCCTTCCACCGCGCGCTCTTCAGCGGCAACCATCCCGATAAGGCTGCCATCGCCATCGCGGCCACCAAGGCCGGGCTGGATCCCGCGCGCTTCCAGGCCGATCAGCGCGCGTCCGACGTCGCTGCGGAGCTGACGGCCAACCTCAACCTCGCGCGGCGCATGCAGATCAACGCCACACCGTTCTTCGTGATCGGCGAGCGGACATTCCAGGGTGCGATCGGCAGCGATATGATGACCGCCGCGATTGCCGAGGCACGCAAGCACGCCGGCTGACGTGACGGTGGTGGCATTTGTGCACGATCGACCGCCGTCATAAAAGCGCAACGTCACCGTCACCGAAAATCTACAAAGTCGCCGCTACCGCCCCCCGCATTGCAATGCAGCAAATCGGGGGAATAAATGGTCCGTTCGCAAATTTCGTTGATCGCACTGGCGTTCGCCAGCCTTGCGGCCGGTGCGGTGCAGGCGGCCCCGACCGATGCAGCGCCGGCCGCGGCCGCGCCGGCGGACCCCGCCGCACCAGCCGATGCGGCGGGCGACGCCGACGAAGGCACGATCATCGTTACGGGCGCCAAGACAACGCGATCGGCCACCGCCATCTCACAGGCAGAGATCCAGAAGATCCTGCCCGGCGTCTCGCCGCTCAAGGCGATCCAGACGCTGCCCGGCGTCTTGTACATCACCGCCGATCCGTGGGGCTATAACGAGCAGAATGCGCAGATCTTCATTCACGGCTTCGCTGCGAACCAGCTCGGCTACACGATGGACGGGCTGCCGCTGGGCGATCAGAGCTACGGCAATTATAACGGCCTGTCGCCGCAGCGCGCGGTCATCTCCGAAAACGTCGCGCGCGTCGTCGTGGCGGCCGGCGCCGGCGATCTCGCCACCGCCTCCAACAGCAATCTTGGCGGCACCGTCGAAACCTTCTCGTCGGATCCGCTAGCGCAAATGGGCCTGCAGGCCGCGCAGACGGTTGGCAGCTACAGCGCCTCGCGCAGCTTCCTTCGTGTCGACAGCGGCAATTTCGGCCCGGGCGGCGCCAATTCGCTGTATCTGTCGGGCGTGCGCCAACGCGCGCGGGCGTGGGATTTCAACGGCAAGCAGGGCGGCTGGCAGGCCAATGCCAAGTTCGTCCATGACGACAGCGCCGGCAAGCTGACCCTCTATTTCGACTATAACGACTTCACCCAGCCGAACGAGGATGCGACCGTCTTCTTCCGCCCCTTGCCCGGCGGCACCGCGTCCCCGGCGCAACTTTACACGCCCTATACCAAGCCGTTCTTCTACCCGGATTTCAACACCTACCGGACGAGCTATCTCAACCCGCTCGGCAATTCGCCGTCGGCGCAGGGCGGCAATTACCGCAATTATTATTCCGACGCGCAGCGCACCGACTATCTCGGCTACGCCCGCTATGATGCGCATCTTTCCAGCAACGTCACCTGGTCGACCACCGGCTATTATCATCACAATGACGGCGCCGGCGTCGTTGCCGGCCCGCTCGGCCAGTCGATCACGACCGCGCAGGCCTATCTCGATCCCAATTATGGCACCTTGCCCAGCAATTGCCGCTTCGGCGCCAATGGCAACGGCGTCCGTCCGTCCGCCTGTACCGGGCTGACCGACGCGCAGGCCGCCGCGTCCGGCGCAGCCTTGGTCGCCGCCACCGGCGGATCGGGCCTGATCACGCGCACCACCGAATATCGCATCTCGCGCTACGGCGTGATCTCCGCGATGAAGCTGGATCTCGGCGCGCATCAGATCGAATTCGGCGGCTGGTACGAACATAACAGCACGACCCAGTGGCGCCGCTGGTATGCGGTCGACGTTAACAATCCGGGCGACAGCACGCCTTATATCCGGCCGCGCGACGTCCAGAACCCACTCTTCACGCAATATCAGGGCGATGCGACCATCAAGCAGCTGCAGCTGCACATCCAGGATAGCTGGCGTGTTACCCCGAAACTGCTCATCCAGGGCGGCTTCAAGACCAGCGCGCAATGGGCCGACGGTCGTTTCCCGGTGCAGCCGAAGCTTGGGTCGCTGTCCGGCCTCACCGGCGGGCTGCCGCAAGGCACGATCAATACGAAGCGCTGGTTCCTGCCCGCCATCGGCGCAACCTATGACGTGACGGGCTCCGAGCAGCTCTACTTCAACATCCAGAAGAATCTGCGGCAATATCAGGCCTATCTGGCCGGCGGCGGCGGCCCCTGGTTCACGGGCAGCCAGGCGGCGTTCGATGCCTTTAAGAGCGAGGGCAAGCCGGAGACGAGCTGGACCTACGAAGGCGGCCTGCGCTCCAACCGTTCGTTCGGCAATGGCGTCAATCTGCAGGCGCAGATCAATTATTACCATGTCGTGTTCAACAACCGCCTGCTCGCCATCTCCACCAACCCGGGCGGCATCGCGGGCGGCAGCATCACGGGCGGTACGTCGATCCTGGTCAATGTCGGCGACGTCCATACCGATGGCGTCGATGCGGCCTTCACGCTGAAGCTTGGACGTGCTGTCTCGCTTTACAATGCGACGTCGTACAACCTGTCCAAATATCAGAGCGACTATACGTCGGCTGCCAGCGGCATCGGCGCCGCGACCGGCACGTGCATTGGCGGCAAGCTGGTCGTCGGCGGCGTGGTCCCAACCTGCGGCAAGCAGCTGCCGGGTACGCCGAAGTGGATGAACAAGACCGTCGCCACGCTGAATGTCGGTCCGTTCGAAGCGCAGGCGATCGGCGTTTTTGTCGGCCGCCGCTATGCGACCTTCAGCAACGATACGTCCGTGCCGTCCTACTTCCTGACGTCGCTGCGCATCGCGGCGCAGATCCCGTCGGATTGGCTCCACCTGCGCAAGGCGGAGCTCGCCCTCAACGTGACCAACCTCACCGACAAGAAGGGCTGGTCGTCGCTCTCGATCGGGTCGGCCACCAACAATTATTCGGCCTATCCGATCGCGCCGCGCCAATGGTTCCTGACGCTCTCGATCGGTCTCTGATATGATCTCGGTCAGCCGCAGGGAGGCGGCCCATATTCTCGCTGGGGCGGCCTGTATGATCGGCGGGGGCGGCGCATTCGCGGCGTCGCTCCCGCGCAGGGTCGAAATTTTCGGGCATCGCGGCGCCTCCGCATTGCGGCCCGAACATACGCTAGCATCTTACGCCAAAGCCATCGTCGACGGGGCCGATTATATCGAACCCGATCTATGCGTGACAAAGGACGGCGTGCTGGTGGCACGCCATGAGAACAACATCATCCAGACGACCGACGTCGCGAAACGCGGCGAGTTTGCGGATCGTAAGACGACGAAGACCGTCGATGGCCAGCAACAGGAAGGCTGGTTCGTCGAGGATTTCACGCTCGCCGAATTGAAGACGCTGCGCGCGATCGAACGACTGCCGCAATTGCGACCGCAAAATGCGAAATTCGATGGCCAATTCGACATCCCGACGTGGCAGGAAATTATCGATTTCGCCGCGGCGGAATCGGCGACGCGTGGGCGCATGATCGGGCTCGTGCCGGAGCTGAAGCATTCCACCTATTTCGCCGGCATTGGCCTGCCGCTGGAAGATCGCTTCCTCGCCAGCCTCGCCGCGCACGATTATCCGCAACGCTGCCCGCTGGAAATCCAGTCATTCGAGATCGCGAATCTGCGCTATCTGCGCGGCAAACTCGGGCGCAAGCCGAACATGCGCCTGATGCAGCTGGTGGAGCCTGCTGCCGGCAAACCTGCCGATGTCGTCAAGGCCGCGAGCGGTCCAAGCTATGCCGAGATGGTGACGCCGCCCGGGCTGGCCGAGGTTGCACGCTACGCCGATGTCATCGCCCCGCCGACGCGCGCGATCATCCCGTTGAACGCAGACGGCAAGCTTGGCGCGCCGACGCCACTCGTCGCCGACGCGCACAAGGCCGGCCTGCTCGTGCATATCTGGACCTTCCGGCCGGAAAATTACTTCCTCGCGGCGGATTTTCGCACCGGGACCGATCCCGCATTCCGCAATGAAGCGGGCTCGATCCGGGAAATACAAACCTATATCCGCACCGGCATTGACGGCTTCTTCAGCGACGATCCCGGTCTCGGCCGTCGTGCGCTGGATGGTCTTTGAACGCGCCGCCACGCATTCGGCTTGTCTTTGATCGATCTTCGGTCAAACTGGCGGGATGAACGCCCGCACCGCCGCGCTAACGCTCTTCCTGGACCGCATCTCCGCGCGATCGCTGCTGTCCGATGATGAGCGTGCGGCGATACTCGCACTGCCGGGCGATGTGATGGTCATCGACGCCAATCGCGATCTCGTCAGCTTGGGCGAAGTGGTCGATCGGACTTGCCTTGTCGGCGACGGCCTGATGGCGCGCTTCGGCGAGACCCGCGACGGCAATCGCCAGATCTCCGCCCTCTATATCCCCGGCGACATGCCGGACCTTTATTCCTACGTCCTGCCGCGCTCCAGTTGGGCGCTCACCGCGCTGACCAAGACGACGATCGTCCGCGTGCCCCACAGCGCGATCCACGCGCTCGTCGAGAAATATCCTTCGATCGGCAAGGCCTTCTGGCGCGATTGCACGCTTGATGGCGCCATCACCGCCGAATGGATTCTCAACATTGGTCGCCGCAACGCCCGCGCACGCATCGCGCATCTCTTCTGTGAGATGGCCGCGCGCTATGAGCGTATCGGCATGCTGGAAGGGATGAGCTTCACCTTCCCGATCAATCAGGCGCATCTCGCGGATGCACTCGGCCTCACCGCCATCCATGTGAACCGTACCCTGGCCGCGCTGCGCAAGGCGGAGATCGTCAGCGTCTCGGGCCGCACGGTCAAAGTCATGGATTGGAACGCGCTGCGATCGGCCGCCGATTTCGATCCCGGCTATCTGCAACTGGATGGTATTGCACCGTCGCTGCTACCGTAAACCGGTGTTGCGGCAAGGTTGATCCAGATCAACTTTCCAACAAATTCTGGAACTTAGCTGCCGGGCAACCTTTGTCTCCTCCATTACCGGAGACGATCGTTGAAGCTCGAGCTTGATTACGCCTATCCCGCCGGATCGAATATCGACGATATCGCGGCCAGCGTCTCCGGCGAGACCGACACGCTGGTCGAGGTCATTCTGGCGGTCCCGTCCCACCTCGAACCCGTGCCCTGCTGTGCAGCGACACGCGCGAGCTTGCGCGGGGGTTTTTCCGTGTCTCAGATGGAGGCGATGCGCCAGCATCGGGAGCTCCAGCGTGCGCTCGAACGATGGGACGTACGGTGTCGCCTGCTGCCGGCCGAACCCGATCTGGCTGATCTTTGCTTCACGCGGGACGCGGCGGTGACCACGCCTTGGGGTTTGCTCGGGCTCAACCCGGCCTTGCCACATCGGGCACGCGAAGTGGATTATCTGCTGCAGTTCGCGCGCAACGCCGGCATCCCCATCTTCGACACGCTGCGCCACGGAACGGCCGAAGGCGGAGATATCTGCATCGCCAGGCCGGGATTGATCTTTATCGGCTGCTCGGGCGAGCGCACCAGTGAGGAAGGGGCGCGGTCTATCGCCGCAATGTTCGAAGCGGCCGGATGGGATGCGGTGATCTACCATTTCGACCCCCATTTTCTCCATCTCGACACCCAATTCTGCATGGTGCGACCGGACCTCGCGCTCGCCTGCACCGACGTGTTGAGCGACGCCTTTCTGGCGAAGCTGGATGGGTTCGGCATCGAGACGATCGCGGTGTCCTACAAGGAAGCGATGCAGCTGGGCTGCAACATCCTTGCGGTCGGACAGGATCGGATCCTGTCATCGCTGCAGAATGATCGGGTCAATAGCCTGCTGCGCGACCGCGGTTTGGATGTGCAGGCGGTCGATATTTCCCAATTCACCCGGTGCGGCGGCGGCATCCATTGCCTGACCATGCCGCTGCTGCGGCAGGCGGTGCGCTAGACCGGGCAGGCCAGCCCGTCGCCCAGCAGCCGCGCACCGCGGCGCAGACCGCGAAAGCCCGTCGCGAATTGCGCCATCGTCTGGACGACGTCGCGCATCTGATCGGGATCGTCTGCCAGTGAGCGCCGCATCGCTTCGCGATCGAACCCGCCGTCCGGACGCATCGACACCGTGATGGCGTGCGGCAAAAGGTGACCGACCTCGTCGGACACGATCCGCACGATCGCAAACGGCAGCCCATGCGCACGGGCCACCTTGGCCGCGATGTGGCTTTCCATGTCGACCGCCAGAGCGCCGTGCCGCTCACCCAGCGCGCGCTTCTCGGCTACCGTGTCGATCATGCGCCCGTCCGCGAAAAAGGCGCCGACGCGCGCGCCGGGCAGCGCCGCCGCAATGGCGTCGCGCCAAGCCGTATCGCACGTATGATCGATCGCGCCAGTCAGCCGATCACCGACGATCCAGTCGCCAATGCGCAATCCTTCGGCAAGACCCCCGGTCAGCCCGTAGCTGACGATGCCACGCGCCCCTACGGTCGCCGCTGCGTCCAGCGCCTGCTCCAACTGGGCCGGCGCACCGCCGCCGGCAATGGCGACGATGCCCGGTCGCTCAACGGTCCGGACCTCCCGTGTGAACCCTGTCACGACGATGATGGGAAGTTTGGTTGACATGGTGTCCAATAAACCCGTTCGTGCAGAGTAGAGACCGAGTAGGCCTGCAAGGCCGTATCGAGGTCTTGTATCGAAGCACGCTTGCCTCGCTGATCCTTCGATACGGGCTCTCGATACGCGGCTTCGCCGCTACTCGACCCCTACTCAGGAAGACCGGAAACAGAGGAGGCTACTTCAAACAGGCGATCAGCCCCGTCACCACCGCCTTGGTCTCGGCCACATCGCGCACGCGTACCGTGTCGAGGCCCAGCGTCTTGGCGGGATAATCGTTGCCGCCCGGGAAGATCGCGTCGCCCAGGAACAAGATCTCGTCCAGCGCCACGCCGACCGTGTCGCTCAGATGCTTCAGACCATAGGCCTTGTCGACACCCTTGCGGGTGATGTCGATCGAGGTCGATCCGCCCATATTGATCGATAGGTCGGGCAGCATGCCCTGCAGGATCGACTGCAAGGTGCGGCGCTTTTCGTGATCCGGATCCCACTTTTCCTTGGCGTCCAGCGGCGCCTGCTGGCCGAGCGCCGAGAAGGTCACCTGGCTGCCGCGATCCTCGATCTGTTCGCCCCAGACCTGCTCATGCGCATAGCCGGCCTGCTCGACCGCGGCCTTCAGCGCGTCGCGGATCTTCTGGCTTTCCTCGTCGCTGAACAGCTCGGCATAGATCTGTTTCCAGGCATCGTCCTGATAACGGTAGAGCTTCGTCCCCGTGGTCGGCTGGACGATGAAGTTCGCCAGCTTCGCGTGCGCCGGCATGCGGCTGATGACCTGCTTCTCGAACTGCGGCCAGTCGCCGCCCGAGATGATGTCGACCATCGCGACGTTGGTCAGCTGCGCCAGCAGGTCCGCCATCTCGTCATCCAGCGGCTGCTTGCTCAGCGCGAGCGTGCCGTCGAGATCGAATGCAATCAGCTTTTTCATATCATCCCTTCAGCATCGGCAGCAGGATCGTCTCGATCGCATGCGCGACGCCATCATCATTGTTGCTGGTGGAAAGATAGCCGGCCTTGGCTTTGACCGCGTCGGGTGCCTGGCCCATCGCAATGGCGATGCCGGCGCGCTCGAACATCGGCACGTCGTTAAACTGGTCGCCCAGCACCGCGACGTCAGCAAGCTCCACGCCCGCCGTACGCGCCAGCGTGGCGACGCCTTCGCCCTTGTTGGCGACCGGGCTGGTCAAATCGAGATAATAGGTCTGGCTCTGGCCGACCGTCGCCGCCGTGCCGATCGCCGCATCCATCTGCGCGTGCAGATCCTTCAGCAGCGCGGGGTCGTCGCTCACCCAGGTCAGCTTGTCGACCTCGCCGAACAGGGGCGTCATATCGGTTTCGATTAGCGGCTGCTGCGCGGACGCCAGCACCTCGTGCGGTACATGCGGATTGTCGGGATCGACAATGTGCCAGCGCCCTTCGGCGAAGATCCACGGCGTCGCCGCGGACTTGCCGGCGATGGCGAAGCTTTTTTCGACCACCTCCCGATCGAGCATGTGGCGCTCGGCCACCGATCCGTCCGGCGCGATGATGGTGCCGCCGTTGAACGCCGCGATCGGCCCGGTCGGCTTCAGCGCCTCCACCAGGAAGGCGATGCCCGACGGCGGCCGGGCGCTGATGATCGTGAAGGGTACGCCCGCGGCCTGCAGCTTGGCGACCGCATCGATCGTCGGCTGGGTCAGCTTCTTGGCATTGTTGACGAGCGTCCCGTCGACGTCGGAGATGACGAAGCGCAGGCTCATCGGCCGATCTCGTGCCACTGGCGGCCATCGCGCTCCAGCAATTCGGCCGCGCCCGCCGGCCCGTCGGAGCCGCGCTTGTAGCGTTCGACCTTGCCCTTGCCCTTGGCCCAGGCGTCGAGGAACGGCTGGACGGCGGACCAACCCGCCTCGATCTGATCGGCACGCTGGAACAAGGTCTGATCCCCCATCATCATATCGTACAGCAAGGTTTCATAGCCGGTGCGGCCGCCAATCTTGAACCGGTCCGCATATTGGAAGTCGAGCGCCACCGGCACCGCCTGCAATTTCGGCCCGGGCTTCTTGACCATGAAATCCATGGAGATGCCCTCGTCCGGCTGTAGCTGCAGAACCAGCCGATTGGGCGGAAGATCGGCTACAGGCGTATCACGGAACAAAGCCAGCGGGACCGGCTTGAAGGTCACCACCACTTCGGTGTCGCGCGCCTTCAACGCCTTGCCGGTGCGCAGATAGAAAGGCACGCCCGCCCAGCGCCACGTGTCGACGAACAGCTTCACCGCGACATAGGTTTCGACATTGCTCTTGGCGGCGACATCGGGCGTTTTGCGATAGCCATCATATTGGCCGCGTACGCTGTCGGCACGCGCCTCCGCCGGGCTCGGTTCGCGCACCGCGACCAGCACCTTGGCCTTTTCGGTCCGCACGGAATCGGCCGACAGATCGTTCGGCGGCTCCATCCCGATCATCGCCAGCAGCTGGAACAGATGGTTGGGCACCATGTCGCGCAGCGCGCCTGTCGCGTCGTAGAAGGCGCCACGCGTGCCGACGTCGACCGTTTCGGCCGCGGTGATCTGCACGCTGTCGATATAGCGATTGTTCCACACCGCCTCGACCAGCGGGTTGGCGAAGCGGGCCACCATGATGTTCTGGACCGTTTCCTTGCCCAGGAAATGGTCGATCCGGTAGACCTGCGTCTCGTCCACCTGCGACAGTATTTGTGCATTGAGTGCGCGCGCGGAGGGCAGGTCATGCCCGAACGGCTTCTCCACCGCGACGCGGCGGAAGCGGCCGTCCGTCTCCTCCATCAAGCCGGCCTTGCTCAGGCTCTCGATGATCGGGCCGAAAAACTGCGCGGGCGTGGCCAGATAGAAAGCGGCATTGCCCTCGCCCAGGCGGGCCTTCAGATCCTCGAATACCTGCGGCTGGGTGAAATCGCCCTGCAGATAGGAGATGCGGCTGCGCAGCTGGTGCCAACAGTCGCCCTGCGGCGCGAACTCGTCGAGGCCAGCCCGCAAATCCTCATCGCCACCGTCGCGCGATCCGATGCCCAATATGTTCAGGCCGTCGCCGATCAGCCCGTCGCTGCACAGATTGGCGATCGCGGGCACCAGCAGCCGGCGGGCCAGATCCCCAGTCGCGCCGAAGATGACAAGGGTGGCCGGCGGCGCTTGCTTCAGTTTGGCGGCAGCCATGTCGGTCCCTCATGCCTGGAAGTGATGGCGCGCAGCCCCTTCGATCCGGCGCCGCACGAAAGGAAACGCCCCGCACCAACTCGGTACGGGGCGGCATCATAGTCTACTGGGGTATCTCGACATGCCCGCCGAAGCCGAAGCGCATCGCCGACAAGACCTGATCGCCGAACGTATGCTCGACCCGGCTGCGGTAGCGCGCGAACAAGGCGGTGGTCAGCACATTGGCCGGTACGGCTTCTTCCATCGCCGCCTCCACCGTCCAATGGCCTTCGCCGGAATCGGCGACGCGGCCGGAGAAATTCTCGAGCTCCGGATCCTTGGCCAGCGCGATGGCGGTCAGGTCGAGCAGCCAGGACGAGATGACGGAGCCGCGGCGCCACACCTCGGCAATGTCCTTGAGGTTCAGATCGAACCGTTCCTCTTCGGGCAGCTTGTCGGACTTCTTGCCCTTCAATATGTCGAAACCCTCGGCATAGGCCTGCATCAGGCCATATTCGATGCCGTTGTGGATCATCTTCACGAAATGGCCGGCGCCTGCCGGGCCGGCGTGGATATAGCCCTTCTCCGCGCGCTGATCGTCCTGGGTGAGGCCGGGCGTGCGCGGGATCGTGCCGATACCGGGTGCCAGCGCGTCGAAGATCGGATCGAGATGATCGATCACCGGCGCCTGGCCGCCGATCATCATGCAATAGCCGCGCTCGAGGCCCCACACGCCGCCGGACGTGCCGACGTCGACATATTCGATATTCTTCTCGCGCAGCAGCTTCGCGCGACGGATGTCGTCCTTGTAGAAGGTGTTGCCGCCATCGATGATGATGTCGCCGGCCTGGCCATGGTCGGCCAGCGTCGCGATCGTCTGTTCGGTCGGATCGCCCGCCGGCAGCATCACCCAGAAGATCGCTGGCGTCTCGAGCTTGCCGCGCAGGTCTTCCAGGCCCGACGCGGCAATCGCGCCTTCTTTCACTAGATCGTCGATCGCCTGCTGGCTGCGATCATAGACGACCGCTTCATGGCCCGCCTTCATCAGGCGCCGGACAATACCAGCGCCCATACGGCCGAGGCCGATCATCGCGATCCGCATACCTTCAACTCCCGATTTGCGGTGCTTCTACACCGTCACCCCGGACTTGTTCCGCAGCCTGCGAAAGCGCGCGCCGGAATGACCCGAATCCGCGCTTTCATGGATAGCCGAACCGGCCGGGGTGACGGCCAAGCACCTCAGTTCAAAGCTTCGCTCACCAACGCTTCCAGGCGGCCGACGTCGCCCGTCTTCAGATGGACGCGCAGCACCCGCTGCCCGCGCTCGGCCAGCACATCCAGGTCGCCGCGCGCCTGTGCGATCTGCACCGTGCCGAAGCTGGCCTTGCGACCCGGGATCGCCAGATCCGGATCGGGGTGGCGCGTGATTTCCAGGAACACACCGCTCTTGGGCCCGCCCTTATAGGCCTGGCCGGTCGAGTGGAGGAAACGCGGACCGAAGCCTGCGACCGTCGCCACGCCGCGTGCCTCGACCACCTTTTCGCGCATGCGGGCGATCGCCGCCTCATGCTCGTCATTGCGTTCGATATAGGCGAGGAAGCCGACATAATCGCCCGGGTTGGCGCTCGCGAAATGGGTGCGCAGGATCTCGACCGGATCGCTCGGCGCGAAGCCATGATCGCCCGGTGCGAAGAAGGCGATCTCCTCATCTTCGTGGAACGCCGTCTCCGGGGCGAGGCTGCCCGATTGCTCATAGGCATCGACCAGTTCGCGCGTCTTGATCTTGGCATCCTCGACGTCGGGCTGATCGAACGGATCGATCCCGATCACCGCACCCGCAATCGCGGTCGCGATCTCCCACCGGAAGAATTCCTGGCCGATCAGCTGCTTGTCCGCCAGGCTGATCTTCACGACCGGCTGGCCGGCTGCGATCAGCGCCTCGACATGCGCGTCCAGATCGGCATCCTCGTCACCCTTCAGCGTCAGCACGGCAAAGATCCGGTCCGCTCCATAATCCTCGGCCGGGCTCAGCGGCTCCAGATCGACCGGAACGATGCCCTTGCCGTGCTTGCCGGTGGACTCCGCCAGCAGCTGCTCCAGCCAGGCGCCGATCGGCTCCAGCTCGGGTGACGCAAGGATCGTGACCTTGTCGCGGCCCGCCACTGCGGCCTCGCCCAGGATCGCGCCCAGATGCACGCCGGGGTTCACCGCCGGCGGTGCGTCCGGCCCGCACGCCTGCACCATCGGCGCGGCCTTGGCGAAGAAGTCGTCGACGTCGATGTCCATCAGCGCGGCCGGCACCATGCCGAACACGGACAGGACCGAATAACGCCCGCCGATCGCCGGATCGCCCAGGAAGATAGCCGAATAGCCATGCTCCTTGGCGAGCTTCTCCAGCTTCGATCCCGGATCGGTGACCGCGATGAAGCGGCTGCCGTCCTGTCCCGCCAGGTCCCAGAAATAGGCCCGCAGCAATTCAGGCTCCATCGTCGAGCCCGATTTGGACGCGACCAGGAACAGCGCTTCCTTCGGATCGATCTTGCCCGCGACCGTGCTGATCTGGCCCGGATCGGTCGAATCGAGCGCGTGCACGGTTGGCGATCCCGGCGCTGCGCCGATCATCTCGGCCAGCACTTCGGGCCCCAGGCTGGAGCCGCCCATGCCGAGCAGCACCACATCCTTATGGCCCTTGGCCATTTCGCCCAGCGCCTTCAGCGCCGCATGATCGACCTGCTTGCCCTGGCCCGCCGCCAGCCAGCCGAGCCACTTGGCCTCGTCGCCACCCGTCCAGACCGATGCGTCATGCTGCCACAGCCGGCGCGCCCAGGCGTCCGCCCGCGCCGTCTCCAGCCGCGCCTCGACCGCCTTGCCGAGCGCTTCCGGCAGCGATGCGTCGAGCGTAGCGATCTTGTCGCCCGCCAGCGCCACCCGCTTGGCCGCGATCGCGCCAAGCAGCGAATCCGCCGCATCCGCGAACAGCTTAACGCCGTCCTTGACCAGCGCCTCGGTCACGCCGGCCAGGTCGAGCCCGAGCCGCTCCGCTTCGGCCAGGACATGCTTGGCGGCGTCCACATCCGCATCCAGCGTGCGCGCCAGCGTGCCATGGTCGCGGAAGGCGTCCATCGTCTTGGGCGGCAGCGTGTTGACCGTCTCCGGCCCGATCAGGCTGTCGACATAGAGCGTGTCGGGATAGGCCGGATCCTTGACGCCGGTCGAGGCCCACAACAGCCGCTGCCGCTGCGCGCCCTTGGCTTCCAGCGCCTTCCAGCGATCGGACGCGACGAACTCCAGATACCATTGATAGGCCATCTTGGCGTTGGCGATCGCGACCTTGCCGCGCACCGCCTTCAGCGCCTCGCTCTCGCCGTCATTGGCGGCAAGGCGGGCGTCGATCTTCTTGTCGATCTGCGCGTCGATGCGGCTGACGAAGAAGCTCGCGACGCTGGCGATCTTGTCGATCGGCTCACCTTTCTTGACCCGCGCCTCCAGACCCTCGGCATAGGCTTCGGCGACCGCGATGTAGCTTTCCAGGCTGAACAGCAACGTCACGTTGATGCTGAGGCCATCCTCGATCAGCTGGCGGATGGCGGGAGCGCCGGCCTTGGTGCCCGGCACCTTGATCATCAGATTGGGCTTGTCGACCTGCTTCCACAGGCGGCGCGCTTCCTCGATCGTCGTCTCGGTGCCGTTGGCGAGGTAGGGCGAGACTTCCAGGCTGACATAGCCGTCATGCCCGCCGGTACGGTCATAGACCGGCCGCAGCGTGTCGGCCGCCGCCTTGATGTCGCTGATCGCCAGCGCTTCATAGGTGTCGGTGATCGACGCACCGGCATTGGCCTGCACGAACTGCCCGAACTCTTCGTCATAGGCCTCGCCATGGCCCATCGCCTTCTCGAAGATCGACGGGTTGGAGGTGACGCCGGTGACGCCATCCTCCTCCACCAGCTTCTTCAGGCCGCCTTCCTTCAGGAAGGTGCGATCAACGAAATCGAGCCACGGCGCCTGGCCGCTGTCGCGCAGCTGTTCGAGCAGACTGGTCATGTTAGTTCTTCCCAAGCAATTCGTTGGCAACCGTCACGATATGGTCGGCGGTGAAGCCGAACTTGTCCTGCAGCTTGGCGAGCGGCGCCGACGCGCCGAAGGTCGACATGGTGATCGTGCGGCCCGAACGGCCGACATAGCGATCCCAACCCACCTCGCTGCCCATCTCGACCGCGATCCGTGCATCGATATGGGGGGGCAGCACGCTGTCCTTATAGGCCTGGTCCTGCTTCTCGAAGAGGTACCAGCTCGGCATCGACACGACTTGCGAGCGCACGCCCGCGGCGGTCAGTTTCTCATGCGCCGCCACGACCAGGCTGACTTCGGATCCGGTGCCGATCAGCACCACTTCCGGGTCGTCCGAACCGGCGAGCACATAACCGCCCTTCAACACGCCCTCGGCGCTCGCATATTTCGAACGATCCAGCGTCGGCATCGCCTGGCGCGAGAAGATCAAAGCGGTCGGCTGGTTGCCCGACAGGATCGCCGATTTCCATGCCCAGGCGGTCTCGTTCGCATCGCCCGGCCGGATCACGTTCAGGCCCGGAATCGCGCGCAGCGACACCAGCTGCTCGATCGGCTGGTGGGTCGGGCCGTCCTCGCCGACGCCGATCGAATCGTGCGTGAACACGAACACCGCGCCGATTTCCATGATCGCCGCCAGCCGCACCGGCGGCCGCATATAATCGGAAAAGACCATGAAGGTCGCGCCGTAGGAACGCAGGTGCGACAGCGCCATGCCGTTCACCGCCGCGCCCATGCCATGTTCGCGCACGCCGAAATGCAGGTTGCGCGCGTCATAGCTGGCCGCCTGGAACGAACCGCCATTGTCGATCAACGTCTTGGTCGACGGCGCCAGATCGGCCGATCCGCCGACCAGCCACGGCAGGTTGGCCGCGATCGCGTTCAGCACCTTGCCGCCGGCATCGCGCGTCGCCATGCCCTTCTCGTCGGCGTCGAAGGTCGGGATATTGGCATCCCAGCCCTCGGGCAGTTTGTCGCTGAGCAGCGCATCCAATTCCTTGCCGAGGTCGGGATAGGCGTCCTTGTAGCGCGCCAGCGTCGCTTCCCACTCCTCGCGCAGCGCCTTGCCGCGGCTGGAAATCGCATCGTGGAAGCGCTCGGCGACACCGTCGGGTACCAGGAATTGCGCGTCCTCGGGCCAGCCATAGGCCTTCTTGGTGCCGCGGATGTCGTCCGCGGTCATCGCCTCGCCATGCGCCTTGGCTGTGCCCTGGATCGAGCTGCCATAACCGATGATCGAATGAACGACGATGAAGGTCGGCTTGTCGTCGGTCTTCTTGAACGTCTCGATCGCGGCTGCGACCGCCTTTGTGTCGTTGGCGTCATCGACGTGGATGACGTTCCAGCCATAGGCTTCGAACCTTTTGCCCACGTCCTCGTCGAAGGCGAGATCGGTGCCGCCTTCGATCGACACTTGGTTCGAATCGTAGATCCAGCACAGGTTGGACAGCTTCAGGTGGCCCGCCAGGCTCGCGCCCTCGCTCGCCACGCCTTCCATCATGTCGCCGTCGCCGCACAGGACATAGACATCGTGATCGAACAATGTGTGGCCGTCACGGTTGTAACGCGCCGCCAGCCAGCGTTCCGCGATCGCCATGCCGACCGAATTGCCGCACCCCGCGCCGAGCGGGCCGGTGGTCGTCTCGACGCCCGTTGTGTGGCGATATTCGGGGTGGCCCGGTGTCTTCGATCCAAGCTGGCGGAAATTCTTGATGTCGTCCAGGCTGACGGCGGGCTGGCCGCTCGGCTTGCCGTGCTTGTCGATCTCCTTGATCCCGGCGAGGTGGATCAGCGAATACAGCAGCATCGACGCATGGCCGACGGAGAGGACGAAGCGGTCGCGATTGGGCCAGTCCGGCCGATCCGGATCGGGGCGCAGAAATTGCGTCCAGAGCGTGTAACCAACCGGCGCCAGGCCCATCGGCGTGCCGATATGGCCGGACTTCGCCTTGGCCACCGCATCCATCGAAAGGGTACGGATCGTGTCGATCGCAAGCCGGTCGGGCGAACCGTCCTCGTGAACGTTGGAGGGCGCGGGGCTGGTCGACATATGATTCCCTTCTATGGTCGTCGGGCAGAGGGCCGTTAGACCCGATATCGCGACAGGTGCAACGCTTGGAGCGGGCGAACTGCCCTTTGGTAGTAACGTAGAGCGACTTTAGTCTGTTAGAAGACGCTCCTTGACGATTAGTTGCCCCGCATCGGAGATATAGGACGCATCGACCTCGTCGATGAACAGGCCATGCCCGATCATGCCGGGGATTGATGACAGCCGTGCGGCCAGCTGCCCTGGATCGGCGATGAATCCGAAATGGCAATCGAGCACGAAATTGCCCTGGTCGGTGCGGTAGGGCGCGTCATCCTTTTGCCGGAGCACCGCACGCGCGCCCAGCCGCTCCAGGGCGGCCTGCACAAAGGCTTGGGCGAAGGGCAGCGTCTCGCACGGCACCGGCATCGCACCCAGCTGCGCGACCCGCTTGGATCCATCGGCGATCACGATCATGCGCGCCGCCGCCGCCGCCACGCATTTCTCCCGCAACATCGCCCCGCCCGCACCCTTGATCGCGCGAAAATCCGGATCGATCTCGTCTGTGCCGTCAATGGCCAGGTCGATCGCGGCGACCTCCGCGAACGGAAGCACCTCGATGCCGAGCTGGCTGGCCTGCTGCTCGCTCTTCAACGACGTCGCCACAGCGCGAAATTTCAGTCCCCCCGCCCGGAGGCGGCCAAGTTCATCGATCAGGAACGCCGCGGTCGATCCCGTGCCGAGCCCGACGATCATGCCCTCCTTCACCTCCGCGGCAGCGGCGCAGGCGGCAAGGCGTTTGTCGGCATCCTGGGACATGGCTGCACAGATGGTTCTTCCGTCCGCCACAGGCAACCCATTCTCTATGTCGGATGATACGCAGCTATCGGCGTGCCCGCGCGAAGCCCAGGGCGGCAAGCCAGCCGAGCAACAGCGACAGGCCGATCGCAGTCAGGCCATACGCCAGCGGGTGTTGTTCCGCCGCGTTGGCGATGAAGCGTTCGAAACCGGATTTGCCGATCGCGATCTCGCGCGTCGCCACCGCCACGATCCGGCCGTTGCGGATCAGGTAGGTCTCGGCCGTGTAATTGCCGATCGGCACGCGCGCCGGAATGGCGATGAGCGCGCGATACAATACGCCTTCGCGCACGGAGACGGCGCCGACATGTTCGGCATACAGGCCGCTATTGCGCTTAAGCTCGATCAGGCCGCGTTCGAACCGGGCCTGTTCCTTCGCGCTCGATCCGTTTGCGGGGGACAAGAGCAGGTTGCCGATACCGATCTCGTAAATGGCGGCGGTGCGCGGAGAGACCAGCCTGTCCAACGGCCGCGACGTCGCCACCGCATAGAAGCTCGGCACCGAACGGAAGCGCTCGCTCGCATGGTTGACCCAGATGCCGGCAATTTTGGCCTTTTCGCGCACCAGCAGCGGCTCCGACGGCCCCTTGATGACGACGACGACATCGGTATCGGGCGTAGGCGGCCGCCCGCCCGGATAGAGGATGGCGCCGAACAGCAAGAGCTCCGCGCCGGTGAAGCTGTAGGCGATGTCGATCCGCGTGTCCGACACATCCGGCACCAGCCGCGGTTCCGACGCGCCGATCAGCAACGGCAATGCCGCGAGCAGGGCCAGCAGCCGCTTCACAGCACCTGCACCGTATAAATGGCATCGGGACGCCAGGTCAGCCCGAACGCCATTCGGATCGCCACCGCCAGCACGATCAACGCCAGGAACAGGCGCGCCCGCTCCGGCCGCACCCGCTGCACCAGCCGCGATCCGATCTGCGCGCCGGTCACCGATCCGATCAGCAGCAATCCCGCCAGCACCAGATCCACCGCATGCGTCGTCAGCGCGTGCACCAACGTTGTCGTCGCCGTGACGAACAGACCCTGGAACAGGGACGTGCCCACCACCACGCGCGTCGACACGCCGAAAATGTAGATCATTGCCGGCACCAGGATGAAGCCGCCGCCGACACCCATCAAAAACGTCAGCAGCCCGGTCACCAGCCCGAGAAGGAAGGGCGCCAGCGGCGAAATATACAGGCCTGCACCATAGAAACGCCACCGCATCGGCAGTGCCGCGACCAGCCGCCGCTGTCGTTTCTGCGTCGGCGCGGCGGCGCCCTGCTTGTGCGCGGCCGCGGTCCGCAGCGATTCGCGCGCCATCGTCAGGCCGATCCAGCCGAGCAGCGCCACATAGAGAATGCCGATGATCGTATCGATCTGGCCGGTCTTCTGCAGCAGCCGGAAGATCAGGCCGCCGATCACCGATCCGACCGCGCCGCCCGCAACCAGGACGATTCCCATCCGGAAATCGACCCCCTGGCGCTTGCTATGCGCAATCAGCCCCGAAACGCTGGCGCCGGTAATCTGCGTGGCCGACGAGGCGACGGCGACGGCAGGCGGCACGCCATAGAAGATCAGCAGCGGCGTCGTCAGGAAACCGCCGCCCACGCCGAACATGCCCGAAAGAATGCCGACGGCGCCGCCGAGCAGCACGATCACCAGCGCATTGACGGAGAGACCGGCAATGGGAAGGTAAAGGTGCATACCCCGTTAGACCCGGTCCCGGCCGCCCTTTCAACCATCGCGTTTCCGCCGCGCCGTGGAACGCAGGTCTCTCGTCCGCCGCCCCTCCAGCGGAGACCGTCCCTCTTCCTCCACCGTCGCCCCAGCCCTTCGGCTGCCTGCAAGGCAGGCGCTCAGGATAAACTTCAGCCTTCGGCTGAAGGCAGGGCCCCATGGCGCCTGCCACGGGCGACGGCGTCGTGTCGCGGAGCTCGAGCGCGGCAATCCGGTCGGCCGCCATCAGCGGCGGGGCAGGCGGAGAAATCCGTGGATGCCAGCCTGCGCTGGCATGACGGTCGGAACGGATCAGCGCCAGCAAGCCAAACGCGAGCGCCCCACCCCCGACGCTTCCGAACAGGCCCGGAGCCCCCCCGTTGCCCCAGCGCAGGCTGGGGCCCATGGCGCGTGCCACGGGCGACGGCGTCGTGTCGCGTAATTCGAGCGCGGCAATCCGGTTGGCCGCCATCAGCGGCAGGACAGGCGGAAAGGTCCGTGGATGCCAGCCTGCGCTGGCATGACGGCCGGAAGGGATCAGCGCCAGCAAGCCGAACGCGAGCGCCCCACTACCGACGCATCCGAACAGGCCCCGAGCCCGCACCCGTCGCCCCAGCGAAGGCTGGGGCCCATGGCGCGTGCCACGGGCGACGGCTTTGTGGCGGCACCATAACGATGCCCCCCCGCACGGGGCGACGCCGAGTGACGGATTGTGATAACGAGGCACTCATGCCAGACTATCTCGACCGCCCCGGCCTGCCGCGGCTCGCCTATGAACAACGCGATGGCGCCGGTCCCACCATCGTCTTCCTGCCCGGCTACGGATCCGACATGAGCGGATCGAAGGCGGTCGCGCGGGACGCCTGGGCGGAAACCCACGGCCACGCCATGCTCCGCTTCGATTATCGCGGCTGCGGCGCCAGCGAAGGCGTCTTCGGCGATGCGACGCTGGACGATTGGCGGGACGACGCGCTGGATGTGATCGATCGATTGACGCAGGGGCCGCTGATCCTGGTCGGATCGTCGATGGGCGGCTGGTTGATGCTGTTGATCGCGTTGGAGCGACCGGAACGTATCTCTGGCCTGGTCGGCATCGCCGCCGCGCCCGATTTCACCCAATGGGGCTATGACGAAACGCAGCGCGCGACGCTGGCCAGTGACGGGCTGATCGTCAGTCATCATCCGGACTATGAGACGCCCGAAATCACCACCCAGGCTTTCTGGGCGAGCGGCCAGGCCAATCTCCTGCTGGACGGCGAAATTCCGATCGATTGCCCGGTTCGCTTGCTCCAGGGCCTTGATGACAGCGACGTTCCGCCCTCCGTCGCCTTTCGGCTGGGCCGCGCGCTGCGTTCAGCCGATGTGCAGACCCTGTTGGTTAAAGGCGGCCAGCATCGCCTTTCGCGCCCGGGGGATCTCGGCCTGCTGCTGACCACCACCGCCGCCCTCACCGAGAGCTTATGATCCCCTTCCTTTTTGCCGCTGCTGTCCTCACCGACTTGTCGGATGACGCGGCCCGCACCGCCGCCTGCCGGACATTGGTCGCGCGTGACGCCAACGCTGCGGTCGAGCAGGCCACCGCCTGGGCGGATCGCGACAAAAGCGTGGCAGCGCGCCAATGCCTTGGTATCGCTTATGCCGCGCTGGAGCGATGGGCGCCGGCCCAGGCCGCGTTCGAACAGGCCGCGACCGACGCGCAGGCACAAAATGTCGGCCGCCCCGCCGAATTGTGGAGCCAGGCCGCCAACGCGGCGCTGGCCGCCGATCAACCCGCGCGGGCCCGCGAAGATATCGACCATGCCCTTGCTTTGCCCGCGCTGCCGCCGACGCTCGCCGGCGAAGCCTGGGTGGATCGCGCCCGCGCCGATGTCGCGCTCAATCAATTGCCGCAGGCCCGGATCGATCTTGATCGGGCCTTGGCGCTGGTGCCGCAGGATCCGTTCGCATGGCTGTTGTCCGCCACACTGGCGCGGCTGCAGAAGGATCTGCCGCGGGCGCAGAAGGATATCGAGGTCGCGATGAAATCGGCCGCTGATGATCCTGCCGTCCAGTTCGAAGCCGGTAATATCGCCGCGGCCGCCGGCAGGAATGATGTGGCACGTCTCGCTTGGACGCGGGCTGCGCAACTCGGCCCGTCGGATCCCGCCGGTCAGGCGGCGTCCGCACGATTGGCGCAACCGCACTAAACGCAGGTGACGTCGCGCCGGCCGTTCGCCCGGCGAAGGCAACCTCCAACAAACTTCTATGATCTGGATCATGCTGCATTGCGGCAAAGATCATGGCGCGTTACGGTCAGCGCTCGGCAGTACGAAGGGATTCGTATTATGCGCGGCGCAACACGTCGGATGTCACTGGCCTGTATGCTCGGCCGGCACAAACGCGGGTCCGTTTTATGCGTGGACCGCCGCCTCTATTCGGAATGTCATCATTGCGGCAGCGACCTTATTCGCAAGGGTCGGCGCTGGCATGTTGCCGCACCGCACGAATTGCCCGGCGACTGGAAGGCGCAGCATTCGCCGCGCTGGGGTGTGCCGCCGTCGCTGTTCGCCGCGGTCGCAGGCTTCGTCTTGCTGGGCGCCTTGCTCTTCCTGATACAACGGTAGCGCGGCGGGGCAATTGCCCGGCGACAGGGCTCGCATCCGGTCCGCCGGACCGCTATTTGCCACGCCATGACCAAATATCTTCACACCATGATCCGGGTGTCCGATCCCGAAGCCACGATCCGCTTCTTTGAGCTGATCGGCCTGCGCGAGATACGCCGGATGGACAATGAAGCGGGCCGCTTCACGCTGATCTTCCTGGCTGCGCCCGGCGATGAAGACGCACAGGTCGAACTCACCCATAATTGGGATCAGGCCGGTTATGACGGCGGGCGCAATTTCGGCCATCTCGCTTACCGCGTCGACGATATCTACGCGACCTGCCAGCGCTTGATGGATGCCGGGGTGACGATCAATCGCCCGCCGCGTGACGGCCATATGGCCTTCATTCGCACGCCCGATAATATCTCGATTGAGCTGCTGCAGGACGGGCATCTGCCGCCGCAGGAACCCTGGGCCTCCATGCCCAACACCGGCGTCTGGTGACGGCCACCTGGCGTGATCGTCGGCTGCTCGATCTGTTCGGGATCGAGACGCCGATCGTGCAGGCGCCGATGGCCGCGGCACAGGATGCGGCGCTGGCTATCGCCGCGATCCGCGCTGGTGCCCTTGGGTCGCTGCCCTGCGCGCTGCTGACGCCCGATGCCGTTCGCGCCCAGGTTGCGGACGTGCGGGCTGCAGTCACGGGTCCGCTCAACCTCAATTTCTTCTGCCACTCTCTCCCCGGCGAGGTTGACGATCGCGCATGGCGCGCCGCGCTACAGCCTTATTATCGGGAATATGGCGCCGCGCCGCCGCTCGCGCCGCCACCGCTCCGCCAGCCGTTCGACGAAGCGATGGCTGCGCTGGTGGCGGATCTGCGGCCGCAGGTCGTCAGCTTTCATTTCGGTCTGCCCGACGCGCCTCTGCTGGAGCGTGTTCGGTCCGCCGGCTGTCGCATCATCGCCAGCGCCAACAGCCCGGCTGAAGCCCGCTGGTTGGCGGACCGGGGTGTCGACGCCGTGATCGCGCAGGGCTGGGAAGCGGGCGGCCACGCGACCTGTTTCCTGCCGGCGGACAGCTCCACGCGCATGGGCCTGTTCGCGCTGGTGCCGCAGATCGTCGATGCCGTCGACGTACCGGTGATCGCGGCGGGCGGCATCGCCGATGCGCGCGGTATCGCCGCGGCGATGATGCTGGGCGCCAGCGGCGTGCAGATGGGGACGGCGTTCCTCGCCACGCCGAACAGCCGGATCAGTCAGTTCCATCGCGATCGCCTTGGGACCGAAGCGGGCGAGGTGACGGTCGTCACGAACCTGTTCACCGGTCGTCCGGCGCGCGGTTTGCAGACGCGGCTCACGCGGGAGCTGGGGCCGACCAATCCGATCGTGCCGCCCTTTCCCCATGGTGGCGACGCGCTGGCCGAGCTGCGGGCGCATGACCCGGCGAATTTTGCGGCGATGTGGGCAGGGCAGGCGGCGGCGATGGTCCGTCCGGAGGGCACCGAACGCCTGATCCGCCGTTTGACCGTCGAAACATTGGACCTGTTGAAATGATCGAGATCGCGCGCGTCCCCGCCTTCCGCGACAATTATATCTGGCTTCTCCATGAACCTGACAGCGGCGAGACGATCGTGGTCGATCCGGGGGAGGCGGAGCCTGTGCTGGCGGAGGCGGATCGCCGCGGCTGGCGGATCAACCAGGTCTGGAACACGCACTGGCATGCCGATCACACCGGCGGCAACGCCGCCATCAAGGCCGCGACCGGATGCCGCATCACCGGCCCTGCCGCCGAACTCGGCAAGATCCCGACCCTGGATGTGCAGGTGAAGCAGGGCGATCGGGCGCACATCGGCGGCTATGGAGCGCAGGTGCTGGAGATACCCGCCCATACGGCCGGCCACATCGCCTTTCATCTGCCGGAGGCGGAGATGGTCTTTGTCGGCGATACGCTGTTCGCCATGGGATGCGGCCGCCTGTTCGAAGGAACGGCCGCGCAAATGTGGCATGCCATGCAGACGCTGGCCGCGCTGCCGCCGCAGACGCGCGTCTATTGCGGGCACGAATATACTCAGTCGAACGGCCGCTATGCGCTGGTCGCCGAACCGGACAATGCCGCAATCGCGACGCGCATGCGGGAGGTCGACGCGATGCGCGCACGCGGCGAGGCCACTTTGCCCACCATGATCGCGCTGGAGCGTGCGACCAATCCCTTCATGCGGGCGGGAAGCGCCGAGGAACTGGCGCGGCGGCGCACGGAAAAGGACAATTTTTCAGGCTGATGCGCGCAGTGCGCCACCAAAGGCGCGTGCCGGCGTTCAACAGGGGAGGAGACAGGATGATGCCTAATCTTGCCCATGCCGTGATCGTGGCGGCTATGATCGCGGCGCCGGCCGCGGCGGTTCAGCGGACGCCCGACGAACAGCTGGCGAAGCTGCTGGAAGGGCGGGTTGCGGGCCAGCCGGTCAACTGCATCAGCCTTGGCCGGCTCAACAGCAGCAGCGTCACCATTCCCCGGACGGCGCTCGCCTATCGCCAGGGGGGCACCTGGTACGTCAATCGCTTCCACGATGATTGCCAGCAATTGAATGACGACACGATCGTGGTGACGCGCACGCCCACCTCGCGCTTGTGCCGCGGCGACATTGCCGATCTCGTCCGCAGGCCTGCCAACATTCCGGCGGGAAGCTGCATCTTCGACGATTTCATCCCTTACAGGAAGGCCGGCTGAACCGTCCCGCCGCGTCAGCCAGCGGCGTATTCAGCGGCCGTATAACGCGTCGAGGCGGGGACCATAATGCTCCCGCAGCACATGGCGACGCACCTTCAGCGACGGCGTCAGCTGGCCATTCTCTATGGTGAAAGGCTCGTCCGCAACGATGATGCGGCGTACTTTTTCGGTTACCGCCAAGCCCCCATTCACCCGGTCCACCGCCGCCATCAGTGCCTTGGCAAGATCGGTGCCGGCGGGGAGCGTGGCCTGCCATTCCTTGTCCGGTACGATCAGCCCGACCAGATGGGGTCTGCGATCCCCCACCACCATCGCCTGGGCGATCTCCGGCTCCAGCGTCAGCATGCCTTCGACGCGCTGGGGCGATACATTGTCGCCCTTGTCGTTGACGATCAGGTCTTTCTTGCGATCGGTGATGACAATCCGGCCGGCCTCATCCAGGTGGCCGACATCGCCCGTATGCAGCCACGCGTCGACCAGCACGCGCGCGCTTTCCGTATCGTTGCGCCAATAACCGTGCATCACATTCTCGCCGCGGACGAGAATTTCGCCATCGTCGGCGATCCGCACCTCGGTGCCCAAGACGGGCGGCCCGACGCCCTCCATCGAAATGCCCGCGCGCGGCCGGTTGACCGAGATGAGCGGCCCGCACTCCGTCTGGCCATAACCCTGCAGCAGGGTGATGCCCAAAGCGCGGAAAAAGCGGCCCACCTCCGGATTGAGGGGCGCGCCGCCGGAGACGAGCGCCTTGATCCGGCCGCCGAAGCGCTTGCGGACCTTGCGCCGTACCGTCGCGTCCAGCAGCAGGTCGAGCGGCTTGTCGGCGATGCTCTTGTGCGGCTTGGCGTCGAGCGCGAGCGCCTGCGCCAGCAGCCATTGTGCGGCCTTGCCCTGCTTCTCCATCTGCTTGAGGATGCGGCCCCGCAGCAATTCGAACAGGCGCGGCACCACGACCATGATCGTCGGGCCGACCTCTTCCATGTTGGACGCCAGCTTCTCGATACTTTCCGCATAGTGGATCTGCCCGCCCAGGCTGATCGGAAAGTGGAACCCGGCCGTATGCTCATAGGCATGGCTAAGCGGGAGCAGGCTCAGGAATCGTTCCAGCTCGGTCGTGAAGTCGCCCTGGATCACGTCGCCCGCGCCCGCACAATTGTGCAGGATCGCGCCATGATGCTGCCGCACGCCGCGCGGGCTTCCGCCGGTGCCGCTGGTATAGATGATGCAGGCGATATCCTCGCGGGTGAAATCCGCCTGCGCGCGCGCGGCTGCGACATCGCCCGGCTGATCCGCGACAAGCTTGTCCCACTGGTGGATGCGCACCGCGCCGATCCGCTCGCGCTGGAGCGGCTCGATCGTGATCACCATTTCGCATTGGGAGGATCGCGCGAGTGCCGGCAGCAAATTCTTTGCCAGCGATGCGGTCGAAACGATCGCCGCGCGGGCGCCGCTATCGTTCAGGACATGCGCATGATCGCCGATCGTGTTGCTCGTATATGCCGGGACGGTGATGCAGCCCGCCGCCATGATCGCCAGGTCCGCGATCGCCCATTCGGGCCGGTTTTCCGATACGAGCAGGACCCGATCACATCGTTTCAGGCCCAGCCCGCGCAACGCCTCCGCCAGAGCCGCGACCCGCCGTGCCGTCTCCGCCCAGCTCAGCGACTGCCAGGCGCCGTCGTCCTTCCAGAAGAGCAACGGCGCATCGCCATGCTCGGCGGCGCGCGCGAAGAACATCGTCACCAGGTTGGGAAAGGGTTCCAGCGCCATCGTCTCTCCTGGTGCCTGTTAACGCACCTTTTACCCTATCCGTTCAGTGCGAATAGTGGTCGAGCTGCTGCGTTAGCAGCCTCTCGAGACGATGTATTGAGGGATCTGCTGTCCCAATGCTCCGGTACTTAGCCTCGCTAGCACGCCGTCGTGACGCGGCACGATGGCACGGTCGCGCTCATTCGTGTGGGGCGTTAGGCGCCTGATCGATCCGGCGGATGGCGGCATCGGCGCCCTGCACATCCATCACCACGCCCTCGCTGCGCGGATCGGCGCCGCCCGACCAGCGACCGTCGACCTGCTCGACCGCATTGGCCTTCAGGCCCAGCGGGGCCGCCCGCAACTGCTCGCCCAGGGCCGCCAGCGCCGGCAGCATCGGCTCCAGCTGCGTGCCTTTCTCCACCACGCCGCCCGGGCCGGGCGTATAGATCAGGCCGAGCCGGATTGCGTCCTGCGCGCTCATCTTCCAGTCGAGCACCGCGATCAGCGTCTTGGCGACCTGCGCGATGATGGTCGATCCGCCCGCCGCGCCGACCGCGATGCGCACCTTGCCGTCCGGTCCGTAGACGATGGTCGGCGACATGGAGCTGCGCGGCCGCTTGCCGCCCTGAACCCGGTTGGCGGCCAGATAGCCATCCTGCTCGGGCACGATGTCGAAGTCGGTCAGCTCGTTGTTGAGGAAGGTGCCGTCGACGGTCAGCCCCGATCCGAACGGGCTTTCGATCGTGGAGGTGACCTCCGCGACATTGCCTTGCGCATCGGCGACGGCCAGATCGGTCGTGCCATGTTCAGGCCCGGGAGCGACCCGCACCCGCGGCGGAGCACCCGCCGGCGTGCCCGGCGCCACCGCCGCCATCGTCCGATCGGGCGCGATCATGGCGGAGCGTGCCGCGATATAGGCCGGGTCGAGCAGGCCCGCCTGGGGAATGACGACATGGTCGCCATCCGCCAGCCACGTATCGCGATCCGCATAGGCCAGCCGCTCGCTCTCCGCGAGCAGATGCCAGGCCATCGGCGAATCCTTGCCCATCTTGGCCAGATCGAAGCGCTCCAGCTGCTTCAGGATCAGCAGCACGGTGATCCCGCCCGCCGACGGCGGCCCCATGCCGCAGATACGATAGACGCGATAGGTGCCGCACACCGGCGTACGCGCCTTCGCCCGATAGGCGGTCAGATCGGCCGGCGTCATCTTCGAAGGGTTGACCCGCGCCTCGTTGACGGTCGTCACCAGCTTCTGGCCCTGCGCGCCCTGGTAGAAGCTATCCGGCCCGCGCACCGCGATCCGCGTGAACAAAGCCGCCTGATCGGGGTTTTTCAGGATGGTGCCGACCGCCTTGGCGCTGCCGTCCGCATTGAAGAAGTGCGCGCGGCCCCAGTCGGAAATGATCGCGCTGCCATAGCTGCTGAGCGAATTGTGCAGGCGCGGCGTGACCGCGAAGCCGTCCCGCGCCAGCCGGATCGCCGGCTGGAACAAGGCCTTCCACGGCAGTTTGCCATGCGCGGCATGGGCCAGCGCCATCATCCGCAGGTTGCCGGGGACGCCGACGCTGCGTCCGCCGGGCACGGCCGCGCGATGCCCCAGCGGCACGCCATCCTTGTAGAACCAGTGATCGTCCGCCGCGGCCGGGGCCGCCTCGCGTCCGTCATAGGTCGTCGTGCCGCGGTCCGCCGCGTCATAATGGACCATGAAGCCGCCGCCGCCGATGCCGGAGCTTTGCGGCTCGACCACGTTGAGCGCCAGCATCACCGCGATCGCCGCGTCGGCCGCACTTCCGCCCTTGCGCAATATCTCCACGCCCGCCGCCGCGGCGCGCGGATCGGCCGCGGACACGATCCCCGCGGTCACCGGCGGCGCCTTGGCCATGCTGGGCGACAGAGGCAAGGCGACGGCGCACAGCGCAAGCAACAGACGTTTGATCATGCCGCCTTGATAGTCGCCGGCCCCCCTTGGGCAAGCGCACAATGTCTCGTGCGCGTGAAAGACACTCTTACCGGCTGTGAGATCTTATCAGCTTGCCGAATCAGGCAGGATCGGCCCCGATCGCGTCGCGCACATGGGCAAAGCCCTCGCGCGCCAGCAACGTCGTCAGCTCGCGCGCGATTCGCTTCGCCAGCCACGGCCCGTGATAGACCAGTGCGCTGTACAGCTGCACCAGGCTCGCCCCCGCCTTGATCCGCGCCAGCGCGTCGGCACCGCTGGCAATGCCGCCCGCCGCGATCAGCGGCAGCGCCCCGCCCGTCGCCCGGCGGAAATCGCGCAACCGTTCCAGCGCCAGCGCACGCAAGGGCGCGCCGGACAGGCCGCCGCTCTCGCCCGCATGCCCGCTGCGCAAGGGCGGCCGTGCGATCGTCGTGTTGCTGACGATCAGCGCGTCGATCCGGTGCGCCATCGCCACCCGCGCGATCGCGTCGATGTCGCGCGCCTCCAGGTCCGGCGCGACCTTCAGGAAGATCGGCGTATCCGTGCGCGCCGCCATCACCGCCGCCAGCAGCGCATCCAGCGCGCTTTCGTCCTGCAGCGCGCGCAGCCCCGGCGTGTTGGGGGAGGAGATGTTGATCGTCAGATAATCGGCCACCGGCGCCATCGTCCGCACGCCCTGCACATAATCGGCGATGCGGTCGCGCGCCTCCTTGTTGGCGCCGACATTGACGCCGACGATCCCCGGCCGCCCGGCCCGCGCGCGCAGCCGCGCCAGCGCCGCCGCCTGGCCTTCATTGTTGAACCCCATCCGGTTGATCACCGCCTGGTCCTCGACCAGCCGGAACAGGCGCGGCTTGGGGTTGCCCGCCTGCGGCAGCGGCGTGATCGTGCCGACCTCGACGAAGCCGAACCCTGTGCCCAGAAAGGCGTCGGGCGCCACCGCATCCTTGTCGAGCCCCGCCGCTAGCCCGATCGGGTTGGGGAAATGCAGCCCGGCGAGCTCCACCGCCAGCGCCGGATCGGGGCGCGCGGGATGCGCCGGCAGCGCCGTGATCAGGCGCAGCGCCAGGCCGTGCGCGCGCTCCGCATCGAACCGGAACAGGAGCGGGCGGACGAGGGGATAGAGCGACATGCCCGGCCTATAGGGTGCGCGCGCGGCTTTGTCGCGGAGAGGGGATTGGGGCGGGCTCAGGCCTCGCTCATGCCGACGCGGCCCAGATAATCCATCTTGCCGACCGGCACGCCTTCCTTGCGCAGCAGGGCATAAGCGGTGGTGACGTGGAAGAAGAAGTTCGGCAGCGCGAAGCCCAGCACATAATCGCGCGCGGTGAAGGCCATGGTCCGGTTGGGCGTGCGCACTTCCACCGGCGCCTCGTCCTTGCCGTCAAAGCCCTCGCGCGGCGTCGCCTCCAGCAGGCCGATCGTGCGGGCGATGCGCGCGCGCAGGTCCGCGATCGTCACTTCCGTGTCGGGCATGGCGACATGCTCGATCCCGCCGACGCGCACCGCCACGCCCTTGGCGCTGTCGCTCGCGCGCTGGATCTGGCCGGTCAGCGGCGCCATGTCCTCGATCAGCCGGGCTTCGGTCAGGTCGCTTTCCGGGCGGCCCTGCTCGGCGAACCACGCCGCGCCTTTCTCCAGAAACGCATCCATGTTGCGCAGCTGGCGCAGGAACAGGGGGATGCTGACATCGTAGAGCGAAAGCATGAAGGGGGGACTCCTGAGGGGCGGGCGCGGGCCGATCGCCCGTCGTGCGCCGCAGATGGTCCGGCGCGGAAAGGATGGCAAGCGGCGGCGTCGCCCCTCCGCGCATCTTCACATCCGCCCGCGCGTTCCCATCTACATCAGGACTGCGTGCCCTTGGCGCTTGCCTTCCGAACATAAGTGGAACAAACTCGACCTATGGCCTTGACCCATATTTCCGTCCGCGGCGCGCGTGAACATAATCTCAAGGGCGTCGATGTCGACATCCCGCGGGAGACGCTGACGGTCATCACCGGCCTCAGCGGATCGGGCAAGTCCAGCCTCGCCTTCGACACCATCTATGCCGAGGGGCAGCGCCGCTATGTCGAGAGCCTGTCGGCCTATGCGCGCCAATTCTTGGAGCTGATGCAGAAGCCCGACGTCGAGCATATCGAGGGCTTGAGCCCCGCCATCTCGATCGAGCAGAAGACGACCAGCCGCAACCCGCGCTCCACCGTCGCCACCGTCACCGAAATCTACGATTATATGCGCCTGCTGTGGGCGCGCGTCGGCATTCCTTACTCGCCCGAGACCGGCCTGCCGATCAGCGCGCAGACCGTCAGCCAGATGGTCGATCGCGTGATGCAGCTGCCCGAGGGCACGCGCTTCTATCTGCTCGCCCCCGCCGTGCGCGTCCGCAAGGTCGATTATAATAAAGAGCTGGCCGTATGGCAGAAGGCCGGCTTCACCCTCGTCCGCATCGACGTCGCGATTATGGAGATTGAGGACGCCCCCGCGCTCGACAAGAAATATAAGCACGATATCGAAATCGTGGTCGATCGCCTCGCCATCCGCGAAGGCATCGAGACCCGCTTGGCCCAAAGCTTCGAAACCGCGCTCAAGCTCGCCGAAGGC